>NZ_OU015430.1:0-605000 GCF_907164845.1 Lysobacter luteus | reverse complement strand
GCGCGCACGATGCGCAACGGCCTCAGCTTCGGCGTGCCGAACGCGCTCGAGGTGACGATGGCCGAGGCGATCACCTCGATCGTGCCCAGCTGCGAGATGGTCCGGATGGTCAACTCCGGCACCGAGGCGACGCTGTCGGCGATCCGGCTGGCGCGCGGCGCCACCGGCCGCAATCGCATCGTGAAGTTCGAGGGCTGCTACCACGGCCACGGCGACAGCTTCCTGGTCAAGGCCGGCAGCGGGGCACTGACCCTCGGCCTGCCCAATTCGCCGGGCGTGCCAGGTGCACTGGCCGACCTCACGATGACGATCCCGTACAACGATTTCGATGCCGCGACCCGGCTGTTCGACGACATCGGCGGGGAGATCGCCGGCCTGATCATCGAACCGATCGTCGGCAACGCCAATTGCATCCTCCCGCGCGACGGTTACCTGCAGCACCTGCGCGAGCTGTGCACGCGGCACGGCGCGCTGCTGATCTTCGACGAGGTGATGACCGGCTTCCGCGTTGCCCTGGGTGGCGCGCAGGAGCGCTACGGAATCACGCCCGACCTGAGCACCTTCGGCAAGATCATCGGCGGCGGCATGCCGGTGGGCGCGTTCGGCGGGCGACGCGAACTGATGAGCCAGATCGCGCCGAGCGGCCCGATCTACCAGGCCGGCACGCTCAGCGGCAATCCGGTGGCGATGGCGGCAGGCCTGGCGACGTTGGCACTGATCCGCGAGCCGGGCTTCCACCAGGCGCTCGAGGCCAGCACGCACGCGCTGTGCGACGGACTGGAGGGCGCCGCCCGCGAGGCCGGCGTCGCTTTCCACACCACGCGCGCGCCGGGCATGTTCGGCCTGTATTTCCGCGAGGGGCCGGTCGAGAGCTTTGCTGATGCGATGGGCTCGGACGCGGCACGCTTCGGCCGCTTCTTCCACGCGATGCTCGAGCGCGGGGTGTACCTGGCGCCGTCCGCGTTCGAGGCCGGTTTCATGTCGAGCGCCCACGGCGAGGCCGAGATCGCCCACACCCTGGAGGCCGCGCGCGCGGCCTTCGCCGCGATCGCCTGACCCGTCGCCAGGTCAGCCCGCGATGTAGTCCGTCAGCGCGGCGCGCAACCGCGCCAGGCCCTCGGCGACGTCGACGTCGCCGATATTGAGCGCTGGCACGAAACGCAGCACGTCCGGGCCGGCCTGCAGCAACAGCAGGCCCCGGGCGATGCACGCATCAACGATGTCACCGGCGCGGCCGGCGTGTTCGGGACGCAACGGCGCACCCAGCATGAGCCCACGCCCTCGGACTTCGCCGAACACCTTGAACTCGTCGTCGAGCCGGGCGAGCCCGTCACGCAGTGACGCCGCCTGGCGCGACACGTTCGCCAGCAACGCGGGTGCCGACAGCTCGCGCAGGGCCGCGCCCGCGACCGCGGCAGCGAGCGGGTTACCGCCAAAGGTCGTTCCGTGCTGGCCGAAACCAAGACCGTCGCTCGCACGCTCCCCCACCAGCATCGCGCCGATCGGGAATCCGCCGCCCAGCCCCTTGGCCAGCGTGACAACGTCCGGCTGCACCCCAAAGCCCTCGCAGGCGAAGAGGTGCCCGGTGCGGCCCATGCCGCATTGGATCTCGTCGAGCACCAGCAGTGCTTCATGGCGGTCGCACAGCGTGCGCAATCCCTGCAGGAACGCGTCGGTTGCCGGCATCACGCCGCCCTCGCCCTGCACCGGTTCGACCAGCACCGCGCAGACATCGCCGGCCGCCATCGCCGCCTCCGCGCCCGCCAGGTCATTGAAATCACCGTAACGGAAACCTTGCGGCAACGGCTCGAACCCCGCCTGGTACTTTGGCTGAGCGGTGGCGGCCAGGGTCGCCATCGTGCGCCCGTGGAAGCTGCCCCGGAACGTCAGGATCACTCGCCTATCGGGTGCGCGGCCCTGCGCCGTCGCCCACTGGCGCGCGAGCTTGATCGCGGCCTCGTTGGCCTCGGCGCCGGAATTGCAAAAGAAGACCTGGCGGGCGAACCCGGAAGCCGCCACCAGTGCATCGGCGAGCTGCAGGGACGGCTCGCTGGTGAACACGTTGCTGGTGTGCCAGAGCCGGCCCGCCTGCGCGGTGAGCGCGGCGTTGAGCGCCGGATGCGCGTGGCCGAGCGAGTTGACCGCGATGCCCGCGGCGAAATCGACGTACTCGCGGCCGTCGCTAGCAAACACACGCGAACCCACGCCGTGGTCGAGCACGATCCGGCCAGGGCGGTAGACGGGCAGGAAATGGCGCTCCCGGGGCTGCGATCCAGTGGTGTTCTTCATGGGTGGCGTGGCATCGTGCGGGGCGCCAATCTTCGCCGATCCCGGTCCTGCCGGCATTTGCCGCATCCAGCGACCGGCCGGCCACATCCTCCCAGCCCGACAGGAACCCCCATGCGCCTGTTGTTCACCCCGCAACTCAACCCGGCCAGCGAATCGGGTTGGCGTCGTCGCTGGTTCGACATCATCTTCCGCCACGACACGCCGCCGGCGCGCAACTTCGACCTGCTGTTGATCGTCGCCATCGTGGTCAGCGTGGTGGTGATCATGCTCGACAGCGACCCGTGGCTGCACGTCGACCACGCGCGGGTGCTGTACGCGATCGAGTGGGGGTTCACCCTGCTGTTCACCGCCGAGTACGTGATGCGGCTGCTGGTGGTGAAGCGACCGCTGCGCTACGCGCTGAGCTTCTGGGGCTTTATCGACCTGTTCTCGATCCTGCCGACCTACCTGTCGCTGCTGTTCCCGGGCAGCCAGGCGCTGCTGGTCGTGCGCGTACTGCGCATGCTGCGGCTGTTCCGCATCCTCAAGCTCACCCAGTACGTCGAGGAAAGCGGCGTGCTCATCAGCGCGCTGTGGCGGAGCCGGCGCAAGATCTTCCTGTTCGTGGTCTCGCTACTCACCATCGCGGTGATCTTCGGCGCGCTGATGTATGTCATCGAGGGACCCGAGCGTGGCTTCAGCACCATCCCCACCGGCATGTACTGGGCGATCGTGACGATGGCGACCGTGGGCTACGGCGACATTTCGCCGCAGACGCCCGGCGGGCGCTTCATCGCCTCGGTGCTGATCCTGATCGGCTACAGCATCATCGCGGTGCCGACCGGAATCTACACCGCCGAACTGGCCAGCAGCCTGCGCGAGGCCGGCTCGGGCGACGAACACCACGACCACCGTGGCTGCCCCGAATGCGGGCTCGAAGGCCACGACCCCGATGCCAGCCACTGCCGCGGCTGCGGGCACCGGCTGCCGGCGCGGATGGGGTGAGTCACCAGCGGCCGGTGTTCTCCATCGACACCCACGGCTCGCTGGGCGCGAGCGCCTCGCCCCGCTGCAGCAGCTCGATCGAGATGCCGTCGGGTGAGCGCACGAACGCCATCCGGCCATCGCGCGGCGGGCGGTTGATGGTGATTCCCTGCGCCACCAGGTGCGCGCAGGTCACGTGGATGTCGTCGACCTCGAAGGCGAGGTGGCCGAAGTTGCGCGCGTCGCCGTAGTCCTCGTCGTCGTAGTTCCAGGTCAGTTCGACCTCGGCCTCCGGGTTGGCCGGTGCGCCCAGGTAGACCAGGGTGAACCGGCCTTCCGGGTAGTCGCGCCGACGGATCTCGACCAGGCCCAGCCCGTCGCGGAAGAACCGGAGTGAGGCGTCGAGGTCGCGGACGCGGACCATCGCGTGGAGATAGCGCATGGGATGCTCCTCAGAGAAACAGGTCAGGCAGCAGCGGGCGGCCGCGCTCGACCGCGTACCCGTCCAGATCGTGCACGCCTGCCTCGCGCAGCACATCCTCGTCGATCAGGAATGCGCCACTGCGCGCGGAGGCCGGCGCGACGAGCACCGCATGGGCCGCGTCGGCGACGATGTCCGGTGTCCGGCAGCCGGCGATGTCCACGCCCGGGATCAGGTTCAACGCGTCGGTGGCGATGATGGTTCGGGGCCACAGCGCATTGATGGCGATGCCGCGCCCGGCGAACTCGGCCGCCAGGCCGAGGGTCACGAAGCTCATGCCCATCTTCGCCAGGGTGTAGCCGGTGTGCGGGCCCCACCATTTCGGGTCCAGGCTGGGCGGCGGCGCGAGGGTGAGGATGTGCGGGTTGGGGGCCTGCAGGAGCCACGGCATGCAGGCCTGCGCGCACAGGAAGCTGCCGCGCGCGTTGACCTGCTGCATGAGGTCGAACCGCTTCATCGGCGTTTCTAGCAGGCCGTGAAGCCAGATCGCGCTGGCATTGTTGACGAGGATGTCGATGCCGCCGAATGCGTCGACCGTGGCGGCGACCGCGGCGCCGACCTGATCCTCGTCGCGGATGTCGCACTTGAGCGCCAGGGCCTGGCCGCCGGCGGCCTCGACCTCGGCGGCGACGCTGTGGATCGTGCCCGGCAGCTTCGGGTTGGGGACCGAGGACTTGGACGCAATCGCGATGTTGGCGCCGTCGCGGGCCGCGCGCAGCGCAATCGCCCGGCCGATGCCGCGCGATGCGCCGGTGATGAAGAGGGTCTTTCCGGAAAGGGTGGCCATGGCGTGCTCCAGCGGGTTGCCGGCCATTGTAGGAGTCAGGGCTTGGGGCCTTGGCCTTCGTTGTCTTCCCACTTGAGCAGCCGCCGGGTCACGAACCGGTAGACCGGCTTGCCGGTGGCGAACCACGCGTCGCGCAGCCAGGAGTGCCGCTTCAGCACGCGCCGCTCCACCGGGGTGAGCGACTGCGGGCAGTACGTCCGCTTGTGCTTGAGCAGGTGGCGCAGGTCCTCGCGCGCGAGCAGGCGCATCCAGCGCGAGCGCGGATGACCGCGGACCGCGAGCTGGAAATCGATGACGCCGGGGGTACCGTCGGCCAGCACCAGCCAGTTGGCTTCCTTGGCCAGGTCGTTGTGCACCAGGCCGCGCCGGTGCAGGCCCTGCAGCAGGCGCCGCGCGCGACGGAAATAGACCAGGTCGCCGTGCGGCGGGCGCTGGTACATCGCCGCGCCGTCCATGTAGCTGCGATCAAGCCGGCGACCGTCCCAGCGCAGCAGCTGCGGCACCGCCGCCATGCCGTCGACCTGCCGCAACGCCCTCGCCTCGCGGCGTGCGAGCCACCATGCCGGTAGCCGTAGCCAGCCCGGTACATGGCCGAGGTCGCGGCGTACGAACAGCCCGTCGTCGCCGCGCATCAGCGCGATCCGACCGAAGCTGTCGGCCTTGAGCGCGGCGACTTCGTCGGCCGGGATGGATGCGGTCGCTGGCATCCGCGCAGTGTACGCAAACCATCACCATGCCCGGCGGACGGCCGCCGCGTGGGTGACCGCGACCGGTACGGGGATGCCAGCGACCTGCCGGAATCGCGTTGCGCGCTGCCATAATTGCGCGATGAATCCGGCTTGGCTCGACAGCGCGACCGCATGGATCAGCGCGCACCCCATCGCGGCCGGCGCACTGGTGTTCCTCATCGCGTTCTGCGACGCGCTGGTGGTGGTCGGCATCGTCGTTCCCGCGCTGCCGCTGCTGTTCGCCGTCGGTGCACTGATCGGCCTGGGCCACGTCAATGGACCTTATGCGCTCGCCTGCGCCGCGCTTGGCGCGTTCTGCGGCGACCTGCTCAGTTACTGGATCGGCCGCCGGTGGGGAAGCCAGCTGCGCCAGCGCTGGCCGTTCGCGCGGTATCCACAATGGCTGGATCGAGGCGAAACGCTGTTCCGCCGGCACGGGGTCAAGAGCATCGCCATCGCGCGCTTCGTAGGTGCGGTGCGGCCGTTCGTGCCGGCCATCGCCGGCACCCTGCAGATGCCCTTGCGGCGGTACGCACTGCCGAGCCTGGTGGCCTGCATCGCCTGGGCCGCGCTGTTCCTCGCGCCGGGCTGGGCGCTGGGCCGCTCGTACGACGCGGTCGCGGCGGTGGCCGACCGGTTGGCCCTGGCGCTCGGCGCCCTCGCGCTGACGGTGGCGCTGGTCTGGGCCGGCGTGCTCTACACCTGGCGCTGGTTTGCCGAGCATGCCGACCACCTGCTCGCGCGCGTGCTGCGCTGGAGCCGCGCCCACCCGAGGCTGGGCCGCTACGCGGGCGCGCTGATCGACCCTAACCGGCCGGAGTCGGCATCGCTGGCGATGCTGGCGGTGAGCCTGCTGGCCATTAGCTGGATCTGGTTCACCCTGGTCGCGATGCTGCTCGCCAGTGGCGGCCCGCTGGCGCTGGACCATTACCTGCACGACCTGATGTGGTCGCTGCGCAACCCGCTGGCCGACCGGCTGATGGCCGGGCTGGCGAGCCTTGGCGATGCACCGGTACTGGGCTCGGCGGCGGCGGTGACGCTTGCGTACCTGCTGTGGCGGCGACGCTGGATGGCCGCCGCCCACTGGCTGGCGGCGCTGGTATTCGGGCTGGTGCTGACGGCCGTGCTCGAGGCGGCGATCGACATGCCGCGGCCGCCCACCGCGCCGGCCGGCTTCGGCTTCCCGTCGGTCGCGGTGACGATGACCACCATCATCTTCGGGTTCTTCGCGGTGCTCATCGCGCGCGAATTGCCGGGCCGCAAGCGGGTGTGGCCATACCTGCTTGCGGGCGTGGTGACGACCGTGGTCGGCTTCGCCCGGCTTTACCTGGGCGCGCACTGGCCCAGCGACCTGGTCGGCGGCACGCTGTTCGGGCTGGCCTGGGTGCTGGTGCTCGGCATCGCCTACCGCAGCCACGTCGCGCGCTCGTTCTGGATGCGCCCGCTGGCGTTCCTGTTCTACGGCAGTTTCGTGGCCGCCGGCCTCTGGCATGCACCGCGCGCGGCCGACGACCTGCTGGCCCAGTTCACCGCCGCGCCGGCGACGCGCGTCGTCTCCATGGACGACTGGTGGAACAGCGAGTGGGCCACCCTGCCGGCCCAGCGCAACGAAGGCGACCGTCGGTTGCGCTGGCCATTGGACCTGCAGGTTGCGGGTCCGCTCGAACCGCTGCAGGACGCGCTGGAGCGCGCGGGGTGGCGTGCGCAACCCCAAGCGGACTGGGTTGCGACGCTGGCGCTGCTTGACGATGACCTGCCGCAGGCGCAACAGGCGGTCCTGCCGGCGACGCTCGACGCGCATGCCGAAGCGCTGCTGATGCTCCGCCCCGGCAACCGCCCGGACGAGAAGCTGGCCATCCGCCTGTGGCCGGCGCCCGCGCTGCTGGCCAACGGCACCCCGTTGTGGCTCGGCACGGCGCAAACGTTGCAGGCCAGCAAGCCATTCGGTGCCGCGGTGCTGTGGCGTCCCGTCGACGACGGCGGCGCGGCCCACGCGGTCGTACGGACACACCTGGGAGGGCTGGACGTCCTCGAGGCTCCGCATCCCGACAACGCGGTGCACGTGCTCAGGATCCGCACGCAGGCGCCGGCACGCGGCCCGGCGAAGGCCGACTAGTCGTCCGGGAGCAGCGAGAGCAGGCGGTCCAGCCGCTCGTGCGGGTCGTCGACCTGCAGCAGTTGCTGGCGCTGGATGTCCTGCAGCGGCAGCATTTCCACCAGTCGCCAGCCCACCCAGGCCGCGTCGTCGATGCGCGCATCCAGTGCGTCCGCGTGCTCGCCGCCGACCTGCTCGAGCACGCCCCGCAGCAACGTCGCCAGCAGGCCGTGTTCGGGACGCAGCGGTTCCACCGGATCAGGGTCGGCCCATTCCACCTCGGCCACCTGCAGGCCGTTGTCGCGCACCCGCAACTGGCGTGCATGGAACCGGCGCGCGCCGCGTACGCGCAGGGTCAGCAGCCCGTCGTCGCCGGTGCCGAAATCCTCGATCAGCGCCTCGGTGCCGAACGCCGCCGCCGCGGTGGTCTCGCTGCCTTCGTCACCGTCCATCAGCAGGCAGACACCGAATCCGGTGCCCTTGCGCCCGCACTCGCTGACCAGGTCGAGGTAGCGCGGTTCGAACACGCGCAGGCCCAGCGCGGCGCCGGGCACCAGCACCGTGGGCAAGGGAAACAGGGACAGGGATTCGCTCCGCATCACCACCAGCCTAGCGCAGGGCAACGTGACGACGCGGCAAAACTAGCCCGCGCGCAGGGCCGCCAGGAAGCGTCGCGGCGCCCCGTCGAAGCCGCCGTTGGACATGAACACCACGTGGTCACCCGCGCGCACCCGGTCGCGCAGCGCGGCGACCAGGGCGTCGACGTCCGGCACCGCGACGGCTTCGCCCCGCAGCTCCGCCACGACCTTTCCGGCGTCCCAGGCGAGTTCCGGACGGTGCAGGAACACCACCGCGTCGGCGTCGGCCAGCGACGGCGCCAGGGCGTCGGCATGGGCGCCCAGCCGCATCGAATTGCTGCGCGGCTCCATCGCCACGACGATGCGACCGGTGCCGACCCGCGCGCGCAGGCCGGCCAGCGTGGTCGCGATCGCGGTCGGATGGTGGGCGAAGTCGTCGTACACGGTGGTGCCGTCGTGCTCGCCGACCAGTTCCATCCGGCGCTTGACGCTGCGGAAGGCCGACAGCACGGGCAGGACCGATGCGACGTCGACCCCGGCGGCATTGACGGCGGCCAGCGCCGCCAGCGCATTCATCACGTTGTGGCGCCCGAGCAGCGGCCACTGCACGTTGCCGATGGACTCCCCGCGATGGACCACGGTGAAGGCACTGCCGTCGGCTTCCAGCAACTGCGCGCTCCAGTCGAACGTACCGCCGGGATCCATGCCGAAGGTCTCGACCGGCGTCCAGCAGCCCATCGCCAGCACCTCGGCCAGGCGCGTGTCCTCGCCGTTGACGATCAGGCGCCCCCGCCTTGGCACGGTTCGCACCAGGTGGTGGAACTGGCGCTGGATCGCAGCGACGTCCGGGAAGATGTCGGCATGGTCGAACTCGAGGTTGTTGAGGATCGCGACCAGCGGACGGTAGTGGACGAACTTGCTGCGCTTGTCGAAGAACGCGGTGTCGTACTCGTCGGCCTCGACCACGAACTCGCGGCCGCCCCCGACCCGCGCCGACACGCCGAAGTCCTCGGCCACGCCGCCGATCAAGAAGCCCGGCTCGCGCCCGGCGGCCTGCAGCAGCCAAGTCAGGATGGTGGTGGTGGTGGTCTTGCCGTGGGTGCCGGCGACCGCGATGGTGTCGCGCCCCGGCAGTACCCGCTCGCTCAGCCACTGAGCACCGGAGATGTAGCGGCGGCCGTCGTCGAGCACCTGCTCGACAGCGGGGTTGCCGCGCGAGAGGGCGTTGCCGACGACGATCTCGTCGCAGTCTGCGGAAATGTTGTCGGGCGAGTAGCCCTGGCGCAGTTCGATTCCGAGGGTTTCGAGCTGGGTCGACATCGGCGGGTAGACCGCCTGGTCGCTGCCCTCGACGACGTGCCCGAGCTCGCGCGCCAGCGCGGCAACGCCGCCCATGAAGGTACCGGCGATGCCGAGGATGTGGAGTTTCATCGGGGGTGGGCGGTCAACCGACCGCAGGCACCGGCCGCAGCGCCTCCACGATGCGGGCGAACACATCGTCGAGCGAACCGACGCCGTCGACCACGCTGAGCTTGCCGCGCTGGCGGAAGAAGTCGACCACCGGCGCGGTCTGGTCGTTGTAGACCTGCAGGCGGGTGCGCACCGATTCCGGGCTGTCGTCGGCCCGCCCTTCCGCGGCGGAGCGGCCGGCGATGCGCTCGACCAGCATCTCGGTCGGCACCTCCAGCTGCACCGCGGCGTCCATCGGCTGGCCGATCCGCTCCATCAGCGCGTCCAGCGCGTCGGCCTGGGCCAGGTTGCGCGGGTAGCCATCGAGGATGAAGCCGTTGCGGGTGTCCTCCCGCGAGAAGCGGTCTTCGAGCATCCCCAGCAGGATCGCGTCGCTGACCAGCTCGCCGCGGGCCATCACTTCCTTCGCTTCCAGCCCGAGCTTGCTGCCGGCAGCGACTTCGGCGCGCAGCAGGTCGCCGGTGGAGATGTGCGGCACCTGCAGGTGCTCCTTGAGCCGCGCCGCCTGCGTGCCCTTGCCCGAACCGGGCGCGCCAAGAAGTACCAATCGCATGTGTCGCTCCTGGAAACCGAAGATCCGAACCCCGCCCGGCCGGTATCGCGCGGGGCACATGGCGTTGAACCTGCTGGCGCTAGACTCGCGCCAACTGTCCACCTGCCGGGGGCAAACGGCGCCCAGTTTACCGCATCCCGGCCCCCACCCTGGAAACCACATGGCCTCGGGAACCCTGCTTTACGCCCAGTCCGGCGGCGTCACCGCCGTCATCAACGCCACCGCGTCGGCGGTGATCCAGTCGGCACGCGCCCGCAAGGTCAAGGTGCTGGCCGCGCGCAACGGCATCCTCGGCGCGTTGCGCGAGGAACTCATCGACACCTCGAAGGAGTCGATCAGCGCTATCCGCGCGCTCGCGCACACGCCCGGCGGCGCGTTCGGTTCGTGCCGGGTCAAGCTCAAGTCGCTCGAGGACGACCGCGCGAAGTACGAGCGCCTCCTCGACGTGCTGCGCGCGCATGACGTGCGCTGGTTCCTCTACAACGGCGGCAACGACTCGGCCGACACCGCGCTGAAGGTTTCGCGCCTGGCCAGGGAGTTCGACTACCCGCTGACCTGCGTCGGCGTGCCAAAGACGGTCGACAACGACCTGGCGGTGACCGACTGTTGCCCCGGTTTCGGCTCGGCGGCCAAGTACACCGCAGTGTCGGTGCGCGAAGCGGCGCTGGACGTCGCGGCGATGGCCGACACCTCCACCAAGGTGTTCGTCTACGAGGCGATGGGGCGGCACGCCGGCTGGCTGGCCGCAGCGGCTGGCCTGGCCGGCAACGGTCCGGACGAGGCACCACACCTCATTCTGTTCCCCGAGCGGCCGTACGACGAGGCGGACTTCTTCGCCAAGGTGAAGGCCACGGTCGAGCGGGTCGGCTACTGCGTGGTGGTCGCCAGCGAGGGCATCCAGACCGCCGATGGCCGGTTCGTCGCCGACGCCGGCGGCGGCAAGGATTCGTTCGGCCACACCCAGCTCGGTGGCGTGGCCTCGCACCTGGCGGGCCGGGTCAAGGATGCGCTTGGATACAAGGTGCACTGGGCGCTGCCGGACTACCTGCAGCGCTCCGCCCGCCACGTCGCCTCGAAGATGGACCTGCAGCAGGCGATCGCGGTCGGCAATGCCGCGGTCGACTACGCGCTGGCCGGCATGAATGCGGTAATGCCGGTCATCGTGCGCACGTCCGAGGAGCCGTACCGCTGGACCATCGAGCCAGCGCCGCTGACGAAGATCGCCAACCGCGAGAAGAAAATGCCGGCGGGCTTCCTGCGGCGCGACGGTTACGGCATCACCCAACGTGCGCGCCTCTACCTGGAGCCGCTGATCCGCGGCGAGGCGCCACCACCGTACGGCCGCGACGGGCTGCCGGCCTACGTGTCGCTGAAGAACGTCGCGGTGAAGTCGCGGCTGGCGCCCTGGGCGGGCTGAGCGGGGTGGGCGCCGGCCCGATCAGTCGCAGCCCTGGCCTTCCACCGTCATCGACGCGGCGAACGTGGTGACGGTGGCCAGCTTGTCGGCCTTGGCGGCGGCGGCGGAATCACCCAGGTAGATGCGCGCGCGGCCCTGGGCATCGAGTGCCGGCGGCGCCGCATCACCGGGCTTGCGCCAGACCTCGACCACCGCTTTCCGGGACGGGCAACCGGCGCTCGGGACACTGATGCGGTCATTGAGCAGCCAGCCGTCGGCGGTCGACGGCTTCGCGTCCGCCGCGTCGACGAAGCGCGCGCGCGGCTGGCAGTTCGGACTGGTGCGCACCACGGCGAACCGGTAGGGCTCGGCGGCCTCGCCGGTGAACATGCCTTCCAGCCGGGCACAGGCCTCCGGGATCGAACGCAGGGTGTGGGCCGCCCCGACGGCCTGGGCGGACGCCTCGGGGCGGTCGATCTCGGGTTCGGCCGCGAACGCGCCGGTAGCGACCAGCGTGGCCGCGGCAATCATCAGGACAGTGGGGCGCATGGCGGGCTCCGGGGAATTCGTCGGGCGAGGCTCGCATGCGCCGACTGAATGTCCCGTCGACAGGCGCGGGGGGCGCTGTGCCATAGTCGCGCTGTTGCCGGCGGTTCAGTTCGCCGTGCCAACCAAAACCGAATGTGCGGCAATCCGAAATTCCACTTAGTCCACTTCATTCATTGGGGGAGGGGTTCATGCTGGAGCAGTACGGTTTGGCCTTGGCGCTGGTCTGCGCCGTCATCGCGATCCTGTACGGGATCATCTCCGCGCGCTGGATCAGCGCACAGCCCGCCGGCAACGAACGCATGCAACAGATCGCCGGCGCGATCCAGGAAGGCGCGCGCGCCTACCTCAACCGGCAATACCTGACGATCTCCATCGCCGGCGTGGTGCTGTTCCTGCTGATCGGTTTCTTCCTGGGGTGGTCGACCGCGGTCGGCTTCCTGCTCGGCGCGGTGCTCTCGGGCGCAGCGGGCTACATCGGCATGAACGTCTCGGTGCGGGCCAACGTGCGCACCGCAGAGGCCGCCCGCAAGGGCATGGGGCCGGCGATGGACGTTGCGTTCCGCGGCGGCGCGATCACCGGCATGCTGGTGGTCGGGCTGGGCCTGTTGGGCGTCGCCGGCTACTGGTGGGTGCTGGGGGAGATGGGCATCGTCGGCGAGGCCGCGCTGCACGCGCTGGTCGGGCTCGCATTCGGCTCGTCGCTGATATCGATCTTCGCCCGCCTGGGTGGCGGCATCTTCACCAAGGGCGCCGACGTCGGTGCCGATCTGGTCGGCAAGGTCGAGGCCGGCATTCCCGAGGACGACCCGCGCAACCCGGCGGTGATCGCCGACAACGTGGGGGACAACGTCGGTGACTGCGCCGGCATGGCCGCGGATCTGTTCGAGACCTACGCGGTCACCGTGATCGCGACCATGCTGCTGGGCTACCTGATGGCCGACGTGGTCGGGGCCAATGGCGCGCTCTATCCGCTGGTGCTCGGCGGGGTTTCGATCATCGCCTCGATCATCGGCGCGATGTTCGTCAAGGTGAAGGAAGGCGGCTCGATCATGGGCGCGCTGTACAAGGGCGTGATCGTGTCGGCGGTCCTCGCAGCGATCGCGTTCTACCCGGTCACCACGATGCTGATGGACGACTTCGCCACCGGTCCGCTCAACCTTTATTTCTGCGCCCTTGTCGGCCTGGCGCTGACCGGTGCGATCGTGTGGATCACCGAGTACTACACCGGCACCCAGTTCAAGCCGGTGCAGCACATCGCCGCGGCATCCACCACCGGGCACGGCACCAACATCATCGCCGGCCTGGGGATCTCGATGAAGTCGACCGCGTGGCCGGTGATCGCGGTCTGCGTCGCGATCTGGGGCTGCTTCGAGCTCGGTGGCCTGTACGGCATCGCGATTGCCGCGACCGCGATGCTGTCGATGGCGGGGATGATCGTCGCGCTCGACGCCTACGGCCCGATCACCGACAACGCCGGTGGCATCGCCGAGATGGCCGAGCTGCCGCCGGAGGTGCGCAACGTGACCGACCCGCTGGACGCGGTCGGCAACACCACCAAAGCGGTGACCAAGGGCTACGCGATCGGTTCGGCGGCGCTCGCGGCGCTCGTGCTGTTTGCCGACTACACCCATAACCTGCAGGCCAGCAATCCCGGCGAGGTGTTCGCCTTCGACCTGTCCGACCACGAGGTGATCATCGGCCTGCTGATCGGCGGCCTGATCCCCTACCTGTTCGGCGCGATGGCAATGGAGGCGGTGGGTCGGGCGGCTGGTGCGGTGGTCGAGGAAGTACGCCGGCAGTTCCGCGAGATCCCGGGGATCATGGCCGGCACAGGCAAGCCCGACTACTCGCGTGCCGTCGACATGCTGACCCGCTCGGCGATCCGCGAAATGATCATCCCGTCGCTGTTGCCGGTCGCGGTGCCGATCGTGGTCGGCCTGCTGCTCGGGCCGAAGGCGCTGGGCGGGCTGCTGATCGGCACCATCGTGACCGGCCTGTTCGTGGCGATCTCGATGACCACCGGCGGCGGCGCGTGGGATAACGCCAAGAAGTACATCGAGGACGGCCACCACGGCGGCAAGGGCAGCGAGGCGCACAAGGCGGCCGTCACCGGCGACACCGTCGGCGACCCCTACAAGGACACCGCCGGCCCGGCGATCAACCCGCTCATCAAGATCATCAACATCGTCGCGCTGCTGATGGTGCCGTTGCTCTAGGCAAGGGATGCAACCGCGGTATCCAGGAGGCGGCCCCTGCGGGCCGCCTCCTTTTCTCCAGCCCGACCCGCGGGACACTTGATCCGCATCAATCCCCCGGCGCCTCGCCGCGCGCATGCTGCGACCGACGCGCACCGCGCCCCAACCGGTGAACCCGATGATCCGCCTTGCTCCCTCCTCCGCCGCGGCTGGCTCCCTGGCCCTGCTGCTCGCCCTGGCCGCCACGCCTGCATTTGCCGCCGACGACCCGGGCTGGAACGCGTCGGGCGACCTGCGCGGCGGCTGGTTCGCCGGCCGCACCACCGCCCGCGACGGTACCGTCACCGACAACGACGCGTTCAACGCCCGCCTGCGCGTGGCGGTCCAGAACGCCTTCGCCGACAACTGGACTGCGCGGGCACGCGTGGCCGGTCGCTTCAGCAGCGACCAGGAGGACGTGCAGGCCTACCTGCGCGGCTACGCCAGCACGCGCACGGGCACCGCGTTCGGTGACGTAACCCTGGACGAGGCCTACCTCGCCTACGCCGCGCCGGACGACGGCATGCGACTGCGCGTCGGCCGCTTCCAGACGGTGTTCAACCTGCCCGGCGTCGCGGCCAAGAGCCTGGACCGCGACGACAGCCCCAACACCGACGTCACCTGGACCGACGGTGTCCATCTGGACATGCCGATCGGCGCCGGCTGGCGCGGCCACGCGATCGCCGAGCACCGCCACCGCCGGGGCACCGGCGTCACTCGCGCGCCGCTGGACTTCAGCGATTCCGGCAGCCGGGTGTCGACCTTCCTTGCCGTCGAGAACAGCGAGGCCTGGGGCCCGGTGAGCCTGCGGATGCTGTCGCTCACCTGGATGCCCTCCAGCCTTGCGGTCGCCGGCGCGGGCAGCGACGCGCGCGACGACTACCTCACCGCGGACGCTCGGCTGGCTGCCACCTGGCCGGTCGGTGGCAACGGCATGAAGCTGGTCGCCGGGGCGGAACTGGCGTACGCCTTCGACACCCCACCGGATGCGCGGGTGGGCACCGGTGGCGATGGCAACGCCGACGGGCTGGCCTGGCAGGTCGCCGCCAGCCTCTACGAGATGGCGCCCGGCCACAACATCGGCATCGCCCACGGCGAGGTCGGCGCCGGGTGGTTGATTTCCCCCGACTTCCGGCCCAATGACCGGCTGACGGAGGTCCGCTACCAATGGAAGTTCGCCGAGCGCACCTCGATGGAGGCGCGCGTGCGCGAGCGGCGCGAGCTGGAGCACCCGGTCGGTACGCGGGCGCGGCTGGACCGCGACGTCTACGTGCGGCTGTCGCACCGGTTCTGAGGCGCCGCCGTACGCACGTGGTGTTCACCCCCTGTTTGTGAAGGTCAACGGGTCGCCGGGATCGCGGCGGCCTGTTTACTTCGGCACGGCATGTCTTGCCGTGCCTCATCGGGAGGGACCTCACATGCAACCTACCTGGCAAGATTCCCTGCAACATTCGTTCGGGCCGCACCTGCCCTACATCCTCGGCGGGATCGCGATCCTGCTGGTCGGCTGGATCGTCGCGCTGGTCGCCGGCTCGCTGACGCGGAAGGGCCTGGACGCGGCCAACGCCAACCAGCGCCTGGCCGCGCACACGCAGTCCAAGGTCGACATCGAGCGCATCGCCGGTCGTATCGTGTTCTGGGCGATCCTGCTGATGGCGGTCGTCGGCGCGCTCAGCGTGATGCATGTCGACGGCGTGACCGGGCCGTTGGCCGGGTTCGTCGGCACCATCATCCCGGCCGCGGTGCTCGCGCTGGTCGCATGGCTGGTGGCGACGCTGGCCCGGGTGGTGGTCAACAAGGCCCTGGCCGCGACCCAGCTCGACGAGAAGTTGTCGGAGAAGGCCAACGCCCAGCCGATGTCCCACACCCTCGGAAACGTGGCCTTCTGGCTGGTGCTGCTGCTGTTCCTGCCGGCGATCGTCGGGGTGCTGCAGATCGAAGGGTTGATGGAACCGCTGTCGG
The DNA here is from genome assembly GCF_907164845.1 of Lysobacter luteus. Taxonomy (NCBI): domain Bacteria; kingdom Pseudomonadati; phylum Pseudomonadota; class Gammaproteobacteria; order Lysobacterales; family Lysobacteraceae; genus Novilysobacter; species Novilysobacter luteus. The sequence continues at coordinate 588,915 of NZ_OU015430.1, read as the reverse complement.
CGATGATGACCAAGCTGCTGGCGATGCTGCCCAACCTGCTCGCCGCTGCGATCATCGGCGTGATCGGCTGGATCATCGCCAAGGTGGTGCGCGGGATCGTCAGCAACCTGCTCGCCGCAACCGGCGTCGACCGCTTCAGCGAGAGCAACGAAAACACCCGTGGCATCCGGCTGTCGCAGCTGGGCGGGACGCTGGCATTCGTACTGGTGATCGTGCCGACGCTGATCGCAGCGCTGGATGCGTTGCGGATCGACGCCATCTCGCGGCCGCTCACGCGGATGCTCAACGAGTTCCTGCTCGCCGTGCCGAACGTGCTGGCCGCCGCGGCGATCCTGATCCTGGCGTGGTTCATCGGCCGCTTCGTGGCCGGGCTGGTGACACGGCTGCTGGCCAACCTCGGCTTCGACCTGGTGCCGCAACGCATCGGCCTTGGCCATGCGTTCGCCACGTCTTCCGACACCGTGCACAGCGATGGCACGGCGGGCGCGGCCACCGGCACCGTGCATTCGGCCGACACCCTGGCCAACGGGCAGCCCGAGCAGCGCCGGATCGTGACCCCGCCGGGTGTCGACGCCGCGCCCGTGGCAGGCCCCGGGATGCCGAGCCTGTCCGAACTCGCCGGCAAGGTGGCGCTGTTCTTCATCATGCTGTTCGCGACCGTCGAGGCGGCCGGGCTGCTCGGGTTCGGCGGCGTGCATGCGCTGCTGGAGCAGTTCATCGCGTTCGGCGCCGACATCCTGCTGGGGCTCGTGATCTTCGTGGTCGGCTACTGGCTGGCGGACCTGGCCGGGCGGGCGATCCAGCGCGCCAACCCCGAGGGCCGCGGGCTGGCTCGCATCGCCCGGGTGGCGATCCTCGGCCTGGTGGTCGCGATGGGCCTGCGCGCGATGGGCGTGGCCGACGAGATCGTCAACCTCGCCTTCGGCCTGGTGCTTGGCGCGGTGGCCGTGGCGGTGGCGCTGGCGTTCGGGCTGGGTGGCCGCGGGGCCGCAGGCCGCGTGACCGACCGCTGGGCGAGCCAGTACCTGGACCGCAAGCCGCCTTCAGGGATGTAGCCGGGGAGCGCGCCGGGCGGGCAATGCAACGCCCGTCCGGCGCTGCTGCGCTGCAGCAGCCAGCGGGGTAAAATGGCCGGCTTTCCGGCCGCCCGACGCGGCCTCCCCCGCACACTGGAGCACCGCATGGGCCTGGACCTCGTCCCGACCGGCAAGAACCCGCCGGACGAAATCAACGTCATCATCGAAATCCCCAAGGACGCAGAGCCGGTCAAGTACGAGGTCGACAAGGCTTCGGGCGCGATCTTCGTCGACCGCATCCTGTCGACGCCCATGCGCTACCCGTGCAACTACGGCTACGTCCCCCACACCCTGTGCGGGGACGGCGACCCGGCCGACGTGATGGTGATCCTGCCGCTGCCGCTGATCCCCGGTTCGGTGATCCGCTGCCGCCCGGTCGGCGTGCTGAAGATGAGCGACGAGGCCGGCAGCGACGAGAAGCTGCTGGCGGTGCCGGTCGACAAGGTGTTTGCCGGCTACGCGCACATCGACGACATCAACAAGGTCAGCCCGCACTGGTGCGAGCGCATCGGCCACTTCTTCGAGCACTACAAGGACCTGGAGAAGGGCAAGTGGGTGAAGCTCGACGGCTGGGGCGACGCCAGCGAGGCCAAGAAGATCCTGGTCGAGTCGATGCAGCGGTTCGAAGCGTCGGCGGAGAAGCCGAACTTCTGAGTCGCTGGTCCTGCGCCACAGGAAAAGCCGCCTCCGGGCGGCTTTTTTTTGCCCGCGATGTCGCGCGGCAACCATCAAAAAAGAAGCGGCCCCGTTTCCGGGGCCGCCTCCTTCAACTCACTTCGATCGACGGGTCGATCAGAAGCGCTGCTGGTACTTCATGTACACGAAGCGGCCGATTTCGAAACCACCGTAGTACGGGTAGTTGCTGTTCGGCTGGGTGAACATGATCGGACCGGCGTGGTCGAACACGTTGTTGGCACCAACAGCGACGGTCGCGTTCCACGGGGCCTGCCAGTTCAGCTGCAGGTCGTGGAAGGTGTTGGAACCGGTGTGGCGCTGCGCGGCCGGCTCACCATTGGAGTAACGGTCGGGGTCGGTGCACGGACGGTTGGTGACGCACGACTCGTTCATGCCCGAGTAGTAGCGGGCGGTGTACGAGGCGCCGAAGTTGCCCATCTCCCAATCCACGCCCAGGTTCGAGCGCAGGCGGAAGATGCCCGGGGTGCCAACGTAGCCGACGGTGATCGGGTCGCCGTCCGCGTTCTCGCCGGCTTGGTCGTAACGGCTGGTGTACGTGTTCTGCCAGTCGACCGAGAAGTTGCCGAAGCTGGTTTCCGGCAGCTTGTAGCGCACGCCGACGTCGTAGCCTTCGGTCTCCATCTGGCCGAGGTTGGCCAGGCCGTAGAACATGCCGGTGATGTGGCCGTCCGCGGCGCGGGTGACGTTGGCCTGCGCGCAGCGGCTTGCGTCGCCGAGCACGTAGCAGTCACGCAGGATGCGGTCGACGCTGTCCGAGATGATCATGTCCTCGATCTCGTACTGGTACCAGTCGACGCTGATGTCGAGGCCCTGCACCCAACGCGGGCTCCACACCAGGCCCATGGTCTGGCTGGTGGAGGTTTCCGGTAGAAGGTTCGGGTTGGAACCGGTGAAGAACTGGTCCGGCGTCTGGCACGGGTAGCTGGTGCACGGCACCAGGCCCTGGCCCAGCTGCACGTAGCCGACCGGCACGCCAGCGGCGGTGCAGGCCGCGTTGCCGTTGACGCTGCCGACAGCGTCCACACCACACGGATCGGTGTAGTCCTCGAAGCTGCTGCCGACGCCGCCGTACAGGTTGTCGATCGACGGCGCACGGAAGCCCTCGGCCACGGTGCCGCGGACGAGCAACTCGTCGACCGGACGCCAGGTGAAGCCGAACTTGCTGTTGGTGGTGTCACCGAAGTTGCTGTAGTCGGAGTAGCGGCTCGCGACGTTGAAGGTCAGCTCCTTGGCGAAGGCCATGTCGGCCAGCACCGGGATGTTGAGCTCGACGTAGAACTCGTCCAGCGCGTAGTCACCCTCGGTGGTGGTGGCGGCCAGGCCGGTGTACTCACCCGACTGCGCGAACGCGTCCGGCACGAAGCGGCCCGATTCCTTGCGGTGCTCGTAGCCCATCGCGATGCCCAGGTCGCCCGCCGGCAGCTCGGCCAGCGAACCCGACACGTTGGCGGTGTAGCTGGTGGTGCGGGTGGTACCGGTATCGGTGAAGTACGGGAACATGAAGGTCTGCAGGTCGGCATCGGCCAGCGAACCCTGGCCCGCGACGCCGTTCGGCAGCAGCGGGTTCCACGGACGGCAGTTGTCCAGAGAGATCGGGTCGGCGGCGGTGCCGCACTGGGCGATGCCGTCACCGTTGATGAACGACGGGCCCAGGGCCTGGCGGGTCGCGATCAGGCTGGCGTCGCCGTGGCCGGTCTTGCTCAGGCTGTTGCGGTTGAGCAGCGCGCCAACGTCCCAGTCCCAGTACTTGTCGGCCAGCTGGAAGAAGCCCTTGAAACCACCGGCGAAGCGGTAGGTCTCGAGCTCGCTGCGGGTGGTGCGCGGCACTTCCCACAGGCGGCGGCGGAAGTCGATGTCCTCGCCGACCGGGTTGAACGCGCTGTCACCGGAGAGCTGGGTGTCGAACGCGAGCGACTGGTACGGGTAACCGGCGATCTGCTGGTCGGTGATGCGCTGGTTGTACAGCACGTCGGCGTCGAACGAGATCGAGTCGCTGACGTCGTAGGTGGTGCTGGCGAACACCGAGCGGCGCTCGATGCCGGTGCGCAGCATCATCTGCAGGTTGGAGTTGGCGTTGTCGGCCGTGGTGTGCGGGCGGTAGTCGGCCAGGTTGGTCGGGTCGCCGCCGTCGGACAGGGTGCACCAGGTGTCGGCGCCGCCCGGGCCACACGGGCCGTACCACGAACCGTTCTGGCTGACCGGGCTGAAGCCCGAGCCCGGGTAGTCCGGACCGGCGTTGCCCCACTTGGAGAACCAGCGGTCACCGGCGAAGACCGGCTCTTCCTTCGAGTACTCGACCGAGAGGGTCGTGCCGCCGCGGTCGCTGGTCTGGCCGACGGTGAACGAGTACTGCTGGGTCTCGCCGTCGCCTTCGCCGAACTGGCCGACGTACGCGGTGGCTTCAGCGCCTTCGAAGCGCTTGCGGGTGATCACGTTGACCACGCCGGCGATCGCGTCGGAACCGTAGATGGCCGAGGCGCCGTCCTTAAGGATTTCCATCCGGTCGATGGCCGACATCGGGATCTGGCTGAGATCCTGGTAGCCGCCGGTGGTCGCGCCCAGGCGCTTGCCGTTGACCAGCACCAGGGTGCGGTTGGCGCCCAGGTTGCGGATGTCGATGTAGTAACCGCCCACGTTCTCGCCGGAGGCAAGGGCCTCGGAGCGGGAGATCGCCGGGGAGCCGGCCGAGGTCAGGTTCTGCAGCACGTCGGCGACGGAGGTGAAGCCCTGCTTCTGGATCTCCTCACGGCTCAGCGTGACGATCGGCTGCTGGGTCTCCATGTTCACGCCGCGGATGCGCGAACCGGTCACTTCGATGCGATCGAGCGTGGTCGCTTCCTGGGCAGCCGGGGCGGCTTCCTGCGCACCGGCAATGGCCGGTACAAGTGCGACAGCGACGGCAGCCGGCAACAGGCCGAGCCGCATCGCGGGACGCAGATTGCGATGAGTCATTTATCTCTCTCCAGATAATCGTTATGGGCGTGTTAAACGCCTCGCCCAAGCTACGGCCCGCCGGGCTACGCCGCTTTGCGATCGAGGCCCGGTGTCTTTGCCGAATCTGTCCTCGCGGCCATGGCCGCGGTGATCTTCGCGTTATGCCGGTAGGTACTCGCCGACATGCCGTGGCGGGCGCGGAACGCCCGCGCGAAGCTGCAGCAGTTGTCGAAACCGCAGGCCGCGGCCACCTCGCCGACCATCATCGGGCTGCCCGCCAGCAGGTCCGCCGCCCGCTCCAGCCGCAGGCGCGCCGAGGCGGCCTGCGGGCTTTCGTCATAGAGCGCGTGGTAGGTCTTGGAGAAGTACCAGCTGGAGAAGCTCGTCAGCTCGGCCAGCTCGCTGATGCGGACGACCCGGTCGCAGTGGCCTTCCAGGTACATGCGCGCACGCTGCATCCGGCCGAAGACCTGGCGCTTGCGTGAGCGGGAGCGGCCCGGGCAGCGCGTGATGCGGGCACTGAGCTCGTGCTGGATGGTGGCCAAGTGCATCAGCAGCGGCCGCAGCGCGGCGACCTCGCCACTGCCGTCGACCGCCTGCAGGGCGGCAAGGCGCGGCCGGGCCCCGCGCCAGAGGCGGGCGAACACGCGCGCGTCGCGGTGGTCGACCCGGCCGCGGCCGGAGAACAGGGTCATCTCGGCCAGTCGCGCCAGGGTCTTCTGGGCGTCGGCGCCTAGCGCCAGGCCCAGGCACAAGCCGTGCCGGTCGGTCTGGATCTCCGGGCGGGAGTCCCGCTCGAAGGCGATCCAGTCACCGCGCTTCAGGTGGAACCGGCCCTCGCGGGAGTCCACCCAGGAGCTGCCGCGCAGCTGCACCCAAATGCTGAACTGGTGCGGCGACGCCTGCGCGCTGCCCAGCCGGGAGACGCCGATACAACGCGTCTGGTGTTCGTGGTCGGTATTGTCGAGCTGCAGCAGCTGGCCGCGATCGGCCCAGAGGATCTTGTCCATTACCCACACCCATTGCCAGGAGTTGGTGAATGGATGTGCCGGATCCGGCGGCTTGCATCAGGAAAGATCGCGGAGACTTGCACGAAATCGCCACGAAAGCCGTGGCGAAAGAATTACGAAGGGAGTTTTCCCAATCCCATCAATTACTTGACGACGCCGGGCCACATCGTTTCGGGCGGCGATTCGTAGCTGGCGAAGCCGATGTCGCCGATGTCGTACTCCACCATCGTGACGTAGATCTCATTGGTGCGCGGGTTGATGCTCATGCCGTAGGTGGCCGCACGCATCGTCGTGTCGAGGCAGCGCGAGCGGCCGCCGGCGTCGGTCGCGCCGCGATATTCGAGCAGGGCGGCGCAGTGGGAGCGTCGTGCAATGCCGAGCACGCTGCCGTCGGGAGCAACCGCCCAGGCGCGGTAGTTGGTGACGGTCGGGAACTCCGGGTCCAGCTGGCGGACGCTGGCCGGCGTCAGAGCGAGGTCGGCCTCCCACAGGCCCGGCTCACCCGGGCGGGTGAATACCACCCGCCCGCGCGCTGCATCGACCTGCACCCGTGATACCAGCGGCAACGTGGCATCGCGTGTCCACTGGCCGGCGTCGTCCCGGACGAACGCCTCCAGTCCGGTCCGGCCTTGCTGGTCAGCCGCGACCAGCAGTATCCGGCCCTGTCCGGCGGCGGTATCGGGGGCATGCAGCACCTGCACCGCATCCGCTACCGGCAATGACAGGCGGGTGATGCGGCCACTGGCCGGCGTGATCTCGTAGACCCCGTGGCCGCGGTCTTCGCCCGTGGTGGCGCGCCCCACCAGCAGCAGGCGCTCGCTGTCGGGTGACCAGGACGGCAGGTGCCGCGATCCCGGCTCGACCCCGTCCAGCAGCACCGGTGCAGACCCGCTCCGCTCCAGGTCCCCAAGCCAGAGGCGGTACCGGCCGGAGCGGTCCGAGGCGAACGCCAGCCGGCGGCCATCCGGGGAAAGCGCGGCCAGGCGGTCGCGCCCCGAGGACGTGTACAGCCGTTCGGAACCGTCGCTGGTGCCCGGGCCCGAGCCGTCGAACCGGTACAGCCCGAAGCGGGTCGCGCGGTGGACGAAGGCGATCGCCGGGACCTTGGCGGCGACGGCCGGGTCCTGGGCGTCGGCGATGCCGAGGTCGGTCCGCACGCCCGTTTCGAGGTCCAGCCGGAACAGGCGCGAGCCGGCCTCGTCGTTGTTCTCGGCGTAGATCAGCGCGCGACCACTGGGTGCCCAGTCCCAGCCCAGGATCTGGGTGTTGAGCCAGGTGAGCCGCTCGGCGACGCCGCCGGTGGCCGGGATGCGCCAGAAGTCGCCGACCGGCGTGTTGCGCACGAACACGATCCAGCGGCCGTCAGGCGAGTAATGGGGCGCGAAATCGTGGTTCTGCGGTGTCGCGTCGTACTCGATGTCGCGCGGCTCGCCGCTTTCCAGGTCCAGCACGAACAACCCCGGGCGGTCGTGGAACACGCCGTGACCGCCGAACACCAGGCCGCGCCCGTCGGGGGTCCAGTCGAAGGTGGGCACGTGGCGTTCGTCGCAGCGCCCCACCACCCGTTCGCCGCCGCCACCGGCGAGCACCACGAGCACCTGGCAGCTCTGCTCGGGCACCACGCGCAGGAACGCGATCGTGCGCCCGTCGGGCGACCAGGCCGGGGAGAAGTCGTCGGCCCCGCCGGTGGGACGGGTCAGCTGGCGCGGTGCGGTCGGAGCGGTCGTCTGGACCATGATCGCGACGTTGCGCTGGCCGTCCGGCACCGCCACGTAGGCCACCATCGAACCGTCGGGGTTCAGGCTTGGCCCAAGCTCGAAGCCCGGCGAGGAGGTGATCAGGCGCGTGTCGATCGACAGCGGATCCTCGGCCGCTTTGCCGTTCGAGGACGTCGGCTCGGGCGACGGCACCGGGCGGTACCACCAGACCAGGAAGATCGCGAGCAGCAGCGCGACGGCCACCGCCGCGGCGATGGTGCCCCAGCCGCCGCGGATGCCGTCGCCACGCCCGCTGGCGGGCGACGCCACGGGCGTTGGGGCGGCTCCAGTTGCCGGCGTCGGCGCGGTCGTGGGCACCGCCTCCATGGGCCCTGCGCCGGCGACGGGCCGTCCACCTGCAGCGCTCGCGTCGACAGCCGGCATCCCGGCGCCACCATGGTCCTGGTGCGGCAGCCATTCGATCGGCGCCAACAGGCGGTAGCCGCTCTTGGCGATCGTCTCGATATAGGGCTGGCCACCGGCATCTCGGGCCGGCTCGAAGGCCTTGCGCAACTGGGTGATTGCCTGGGTGACGACGTCGTTGGTCGGCAGGGTGTCGGGCCAGACGGCCGCCAGCAACGCATCACGGCCGACCACGCGCCCGGCGTTGTCGACCAGCGCGAGCAGCACCCCCATCGATTTGGGGGTGATGCGCCGCGGCCGTCGCGCGCCGGGCGCGTGCACCTCGCGCAGCGGCACGTCGACGACGCAATCGCCGATTCGCAGTCGATCCGATGGCAGGGGCAGGGTGGTCGGCATGAAGCCGGCAATTATCACGGTCCCGTCATGAACTGCCCATGTGCCAATGGACTTGCCCGCGAAGTGCCCCCCGGGTCACGCCTTGCGGTAAACCTCCGCACCGGCCGCGCGGAACTCCGCCGCCTTCTCCGCCATGCCCTCGACCAACGCCGCCTGCTCGTCGAGCCCGTTCTCGGCCGCGTAGTCGCGTACGTCCTGGGTGATGCGCATCGAGCAGAAGTGCGGGCCGCACATCGAACAGAAGTGCGCCGACTTGTGGGCATCCTTCGGCAGGGTCTCGTCGTGGTATTCCATTGCCCGCTCGGGATCGAGGCCGAGGTTGAACTGGTCCTCCCAGCGGAACTCGAACCGGGCCTTGCTGAGCGCGTTGTCGCGGGCCTGCGCGCCCGGATGGCCCTTGGCCAGGTCGGCCGCGTGGGCGGCGATCCGGTACGCCATCAGGCCCTCGCGCACGTCGTGCTTGTTCGGCAGGCCGAGATGCTCCTTGGGCGTTACGTAGCAGAGCATCGCGCAGCCGTACCAGCCGATCATCGCCGCGCCGATCGCGCTGGTGATGTGGTCGTAGCCCGGGGCGATGTCGGTGGTCAGCGGGCCAAGGGTGTAGAACGGCGCCTCGCCGCACACCTCCAGCTGCTTGTCCATGTTCTCCTTGATCAGCTGCATCGGCACGTGGCCAGGGCCCTCGATCATGGTCTGGATGTCATGCTTCCAGGCAATTTTGGTCAGCTCGCCAAGGGTTTCGAGCTCGCCGAACTGGGCGGCGTCGTTGGCATCGGCGATGCTGCCCGGGCGCAGGCCGTCGCCAAGGCTGAAGGCCACGTCGTAGGCCTTCATGATTTCGCATATGTCCTCGAAGTGCTCGTAGAGGAAGCTCTCGCGGTGGTGCGCCAGGCACCACTTGGCCATGATCGAACCGCCACGACTGACGATGCCGGTGACGCGCTTGGCGGTCAGCGGCACGTAGCGCAGCAGCACGCCGGCGTGGATCGTGAAGTAGTCCACGCCCTGCTCCGCCTGCTCGATGAGCGTGTCGCGGAAGATCTCCCAGGTCAGTTCCTTGGCACGGCCGTCGACCTTCTCCAGCGCCTGGTAGATCGGCACCGTGCCGATCGGGACCGGCGAGTTGCGGATGATCCACTCGCGCGTCTCGTGGATGTGCTTGCCGGTCGACAGGTCCATCACCGTGTCGGCGCCCCAGCGGATCGACCACACCAGCTTCTCGACCTCCTCGGCGATGCCCGACGACACCGCGCTGTTGCCGATGTTGGCGTTGACCTTGGTGAGGAAGTTGCGGCCGATAATCATCGGCTCGCTTTCGGGGTGGTTGATGTTGTTGGGGATGATCGCGCGGCCGCGGGCGACCTCGTCACGGACGAACTCCGGGGTGATGAGCTTCGGGATGCTTGCGCCGAAGGATTCGCCCGGGTGCTGGCGCAGCAGGTGCGCCTCACGGATCGCGTCGATGCGCTGGTTCTCGCGGATCGCGATGAACTCCATCTCCGGCGTGACGATGCCGCGGCGCGCGTAATGCATCTGGGTCACGTTGGTACCGGCCAGCGCGCGGCGCGGCAGTGGACGATTGCCGAAACGGACCGCGTCCAGCCGTGCGTCGTGCTCCCGCTGGCGTCCGAACTCCGACGACAGGCCGGGCAGCGCCTCGGTGTCGCCACGCTCCTGGATCCAGCCGGCGCGCAGCGGCGACAGCCCGCGGGCCAGGTCGATCCGCGCGTTGGCATCGGTGTAGGCGCCGGAGGTGTCGTAGACCGCGAGCGCGGCGTTCTCCTCGCCGCCGAAGATGGTCGGCGTGCGCGCCAGTTCGATCTCGCGCATCGGTACGCGCAGGTCGGCGCGCGAGCCGGTGACGAAGATCTTGTGCGAGCCCGGGATCGGGCGCACGACGTCGGCCGACAGTTGCTCGGCCTGTTGCTGCAGCGGAGAGGGAATGGCATTCATGGCGTTCGTCCTGTGGCGGCGTGGACGAAGCGGCGGCGCACGGCCACGGCGGGGCCGGGACCGGCGAAGCTCCCTACGGCGGCTGGGGTCGACGGCATCGCCGACCTTGCCCGCATCAGGTTCGAAGGGTCTGTCTCAACCGGGCTGGTGTGCCCGGTACCCCCGCTTCAGCGCGCATTTGACCATGCGTTCCGCCGCACGGCCAGTTGCGGCCGATAATGGGCGGACGGCCGCACGGTGCGGCTCCTGGGGAGGCGCGGTGGCGGGCTTGATCGGCGGGGAGCGCAACCGGGCCACGGCGACGGCCTTCGCGCCGGCCGGCATCGGCAACATCGGGGTAGGCTTCGACCTGCTCGGCCACACCATCAGCGGCCCCGGCGACCGCGCGACGGTCCGTCGCATCGAAGCGCCCTGCGTGCGCATTGCCGCGATCGAGGGCGATGCCAAGGGTGCCGGCCTCCTGCCGACCGCGGCCGAACTCAACACCGCCGGGCGCGCGCTCATCGAACTGCGCGAACGCCACCAGGTCGGCCATGGCTTCGAACTGGTCCTGCACAAGGGCATCGCGCTGGGTTCGGGCCTGGGCGGGTCGGCGGCGTCGTGCGTGGCGGCGCTGGTCGCCGCCAATGCGCTGCTCGACCAGCCCCTCTCGCGTGACCAGCTGTATCCGCTCGCGCTGGTGGGTGAAGCCGTTGCGAGCGGCAGCCCGGCCGGCGACAACGTCGGGCCGATGCTGTTCGGCGGGATCGTATTGGCCACCGCCGAGCGCGTGGTGCGCTTGCCGGCGCCGGCGCTGTATTGCGCGGCGGTCCATCCCGACCACGTGGTCGAGACCCGGTTCGCCCGCGACGCGCTGGCGGCGCCGTACGCGATCGGCGAGTTCGTCCGGCAAAGTGAATGCCTGGCGCTGTTCCTCGCCGGCCTGTACCGCGGCGATCACGCGCTGGTGGCGGCGGGGCTGCGCGACGTGCTGGTCGAGCCGCGCCGCGCGCACCTGATCCCCGGCTTCGCCGCCGTCAAGCAGGCGGCGCTGGCCCACGGCGCGCTGGGCGCGAGTATCTCCGGGGCGGGCCCGAGCGTGTTCGGCTGGTTTGTCGACGTCGCCACCGCGAATTCCGGCGCGGCGGCGATGCAGGCCGCGTTCGCCGATGCCGGCCTCGCCAGCCGGGCGTGGGTGTCGCCGGTGGACGGGCCCCGCGCGGAACTGGTGCCTGCTGGCAGTGCCCCGTGATTGCGGGTAGCGTCCGGGCATGGACAAAACCCTGAACGCGCCCCGCGCCCTGCTCGCCGCGACACTTGCCGTCGCCCTCTCCGCCTGTTCGCCGAATCCGGCCGCTCCGGACCCCGCCGGCAGCACCGCCAGCGCCGATGCCTCCACGGACGCCCCGGCGCCGACCGCCCAGGACGCCTTCTTCGACCGGCTGGGCGCCCTGTGTGGCCAGGCCTTCGCCGGCACCATCGCGGCCAATGAACCGCCGAGCACCACCCCGGACGCGTTCGAGGGCAAGCCGCTCGTGATGCATGTGCGCGAATGCAGCGACGCGGAGATCCGCATCCCCTTCCACGTCGGCGACGACCGGTCGCGCACCTGGGTGGTCACCCGCACCGACGGCGGCTTGCGGCTGAAACACGACCATCGCCACGAGGACGGCAGCGACGACGCCGTCACGATGTACGGCGGTGACACCGCCCACACCGGCAGCGCCGGTCGTCAGGAGTTCCCGGTGGACGGGTTCTCGCGCGAAATGTTCAGCCGCGAGGGCATGGAGGTTTCCAACACCAACGTCTGGGCGATCGAGGTCGAGCCCGGCGCGCAGTTCGTGTACGAACTGGCCCGGCCGGGCAGCCCGCGCCTGTTCCGCGTCGCGTTCGACCTGACCCGGCCGGTGACCCTGCCGCCCGCGCCCTGGGGCGCCGACAGCGCGCCCGCCCCGGCCGCCGACTGAGCCCACCGGCAGCGGCCAGACCGGGTAACGGCACGCGGGCGCGACATCGAAGACAATAGCGATTCTCATTCAGACCCGGGAATGCCCATGCGTCCGTTGCTGCTGTCCTCCGCCGTGCTGGTCTCCCTCGCCGCCTGCTCCAGCCAGGAACCCGCCACGCCGACCGACGCGTCGGCCCCCGACGCCGCTGCCGCAGCCCCGGCCGAGCTGGTCGTCTACACCTCGCGCAACGAACAGCTGGTCAAGCCGCTGTTCGACCGCTACACCGAAGAGACCGGCGTCAAGGTCACCTACCTCACCGACAAGGCGCCGCCGCTGATGGAGCGCCTGAAGGCCGAAGGCAGCCGCACCCCGGCCGACGTGTTCATCACCGTCGACGCCGGCAACCTCTGGCAGGCGGCCAACCTGGACCTGCTGCAGCCGATCGAGTCCCCGGTGCTGGAGGCCAACATCCCCGACAACCTGCAGGACCCGGATAACCGCTGGTTCGGCCTGTCTGTGCGCGCCCGCACGATCATCCACAACCCCACGCGCGCACCGGCCGACACGCTCTCGACCTACGAGGCGCTGGCCGGGCCGGAATGGAAGGGCCGGCTGTGCCTGCGCACCAGCGGCGCCGTCTACAACCAGAGCCTGGTCGCCACCATGATGGCCACTCTCGGCGCGGAAGAGACCGAGCGCGTGGTCCGCGGCTGGGTCGACAACCTCGCGGCCGCGCCGATGGCCAACGACAACGCAGTGATCGAGGCGATTGCCGCGGGCCGCTGCGACGTGGGCATCACCAACACCTATTACCTGGGCCGGGCGTTGAAGCAGGATGCGGAACTGCCGGTCACGGTGTTCTGGCCGAACCAGGCCGACGGCGGGCGCGGCGTGCACGTCAACGTGTCCGGCGCGGGCGTGGTCAAGCATTCCGACCAGCCCGACGCCGCGCAGGCGTTCATCGAGTGGCTGTCGGGCGGCACCGCGCAGGAGCTGTTCGCCGGCGAGAACCTGGAGTACCCGGCCAACCCCGGGATCCCGATGGCCGACCTGATCAAGGGCTGGGGCGAGTACCGCGCTGATCTCATCAACGTCTCCCAGGCTGGCGCGATGCAGGCCGAGGCGGTCAAGCTGATGGACCGTGCCGGCTACCGCTGAGCCCACGCCGCACCCCCACCGGTGGGACGTGCACGCCGGCAGGCAGTGGCCCGGCGCCTGGACGTGGCTGGCGGTCGCGCTGACGCTACCGGCGCTGGTGCCGCTGGTGGCGACATTGGCCGCCCTGCTCCGCCCCGACCCGGCCACCCTGGGCCACCTGTGGCAGTACGTGCTGCCGCAGGTGGCCGGCAATACCTTCTGGCTTCTGCTCGGCGTGGGCGCAGGCACGGCCGTGCTGGGCACGGCGCTGGCGGCGCTGGTCGCGCTGTGTGAGTTCCCCGGGCGACGGGTGTTCGCCTGGCTGCTGGTGCTGCCACTGGCGTTGCCCGGCTACGTGCTCGCGGTCGCTTTCATCGGCCTGTTCGACTACAGCGCACCGCTGGCGGGATGGGTGCGCGACAGCGTCGGCTGGGAGCTGCCCGAGATCCGTTCGCGCGGCGGCCTGGTCGCGGTGATGACGCTGGCGCTGTACCCGTATGTCTACCTGGTCGCCCGCGAGGCTTTCGCCACCCAGGGAGCGCGCGCGCTCGAGGCCGCGCGTGCGCTGGGCATGGGTCCGTGGCGTGCGTTCCGGCAGGCAAGCCTGCCGCTGGCGCGGCCGTGGATCGCCGGCGGCACGTTGCTGGTGCTGATGGAAACGTTGGCCGATTTCGGTGCGGTCTCCGCCTTCAACTACGACACCTTCACCACCGCGATCTACAAGGCGTGGTTTGCGCTGTTTTCCACCGACACCGCGCTGCAGATCGCCGCGGTCATGCTGCTGGTCGTGCTGGCGCTGGTCGGGCTGGAAGCCGTGTCGCGCCGCCGCCAGTCGTTCGCCTCGGTCGGCCATCCCGGTGCGACCCGGTTGCCGCTGGGCAAACGCGGCTGGTGGGCGAGCGCGCTGTGTGCGCTGGTGGTCGGCGTTGCGCTGCTGTTGCCGCTGGCGCAGCTCGCATGGGACGGCGCCCGGCACTTCGCCGACCTCGACGCACGCTACCTCGCCAGCATCCGCAATGCGCTGTCGCTGGCCGCCATGGCGGCGGTGCTGACCACGGTCGCCGCCTTCGTCATTGCTCTGGCCGCGCGCGAGCAGCCGGGACTGTTGACCGGCACGGTCACCCGCATCACCACCCTGGGTTACGGGTTGCCGGGCGCGCTGCTCGCGATCGGGCTGTACGTGCCGGTCGCGATGTTCTCGACCTGGCTGTTCGAGCGCCACGGGTGGGAGCTGGTGCTGGAAGGGGGACTGGTGCTGTTGCTGGTGGCCTACGGCATCCGCTTCCTGGCCGTGGCGCATGCGCCGGTGGCCGGTGGCCTGCTGCGGATCCGGCCCAGCCTGCTGGAGGCCAGCCGCGTGCTCGGCGTGACCGGCACCCGCCAGCTGCGGCAGGTCCACTGGCCGCTGCTGCGCGGCAGTTTCGCCAACGCCGCGCTGCTGGTGTTCGTCGACACGATGAAGGAAATGCCGATCACCCTGATGATGCGTCCGTTCGGCTGGGACACGCTGGCCACGCGGGTGTTCGAGATGACCAACGAAGGCGAGTACGCACGCGCCGCCCTGCCCTCGCTGGCCATTGCGCTGGTCGGCCTGGTTCCGGTGATCGCGCTGACACGACGGGGACGCGATGCGACTTGAGATAGACAACGCGACGGTCGGCTACGGCGGCCGGGTGGTACTGGCCGATGCCAGCCTGACACTGGAGGACGGCGAGATCGGTTGCCTGCTCGGTCCGTCCGGCGCCGGCAAGACCACCCTGCTGCGGGCGGTCGCAGGCTTCGAGCGGTTGATGGGCGGTCGCATCCGCGCCGACGGCGAACTGCTGGTCGGTGACGGCGTGCACCTGCCACCGGAACAGCGCCGCCTCGGCATGGTGTTCCAGGACCACGCGCTGCTGCCGCACCTGAGCGTGCTCGACAACGTCCGCTTCGGCCTGTTCCGCTGGCCGCGGCCCAAGGCGCTGGCGCGTGCGCGCGAAGTGCTGGAGCTGGTCGGCCTGGTCGACGCCGCCGACCGCCAGCCGCACCGGCTCTCCGGCGGCCAGCAGCAGCGCGTCGCACTGGCGCGCGCGCTGGCGCCGCAACCGCGGTTGGTGTTGCTGGACGAACCGTTCTCGAGCCTTGATCCCGATTTGCGCGAGCGCTTGGCGGTGCAGGTGCGCGAGGCGCTGAAGGCCGCCGGCATCGGCGCGCTGCTGGTGACGCACTCGCAGGTCGAGGCCTTCGCGATGGCCGACCGCATCGGCGTGATCGGCGATGGGCGGCTGCAGCAGTGGGCCAGCGGCTACGACCTCTACCACCGCCCGGCGAACCGTTTCATCGCCGGCTTCGTCGGAGAGGGCGTGCTGCTGCCGGCGACCGTCGTCGACGCGGACCACGTGCACACCGCCTTCGGCGTGCTCGCCGCCGACCACCGCCTGGGCGCGCCGACGGGTTCGCGGGTGGAAATGTTGCTGCGCCCGGACGACGTCATCCACGACGACGACGCGCCGCTGCAGGCACGAATCGTACGCCGGCATTTCCGCGGCGCCGACTTCCTCTACACGCTGCAGCTCGAGGGGGGCGACCTGGTGGAGGCGCTGGTGCCATCCCACCACGACCATGCCATCGGCCAGCGGATCGGCATCCGGCTGGACCTGGAGCACGTCATCGTGTTCGAACACCCGCCGCAACCGGGCGGCGAAGTGCTGGCCGGTACCGGCGACTGACGCGCCCGCGGGCGCGCGGGTTCAGCGCGCCGCGTCCGCCGGAACCCTGACCCTGAACCACGCCGCGTACAGCGCAGGCAGGAAGAACAGCGTCAGCACCGTGGCGACCAGCAGGCCGCCCATGATCGCCACCGCCATCGGTCCGAAGAAGGCGCTGCGCGACAGCGGGATCATCGCCAGGATCGCCGCCAGCGCGGTCAGCACGATCGGCCTGAACCGCCGCACCGCGGCCTCCACGATCGCCTGCCACGGCTCGCGGCCGTCCTCGCGGTCCTGCTCGATCTGGTCGACCAGGATCACCGAATTGCGCATGATCATGCCGGCCAGCGCGATCGTGCCGAGCATCGCCACGAAGCCGAAAGGCACCCGGAACACCAGCAGGAACAGGGTCACGCCGATCAGCCCCAGCGGCGCGGTCAGCAGCACCATGATGCTGCGCGAGAAGCTGCGCAGTTGCAGCATCAGCAGGGTGAACACGACGAACAGGAACAGCGGCACGCCGGCGATGATGGAGTTCTGCCCGCGGGCGGAGTCCTCGACGCTGCCACCGATCTCGACCGAGTAGCCGAAAGGCAGTCCGGCGCGGATCCCGTCGAGCGTCGGCGAGATCTGCGCCATCACCGTCGCCGGCTGGGTGCCGTCGTAGATGTCGGCGCGCACGGTCATCGTCGGCTTGCGGTCGCGGTGCCAGATGATCCCCTCTTCGAAGCCGTACTCGATGGTTGCAACCTGGCCCAGCGGCACGCTCTGCCCGCTGGCGGTGGGGACCATCAGGCTGTCGAGCTCGTCGAGCTGCACGCGCTCGGCGTCGGCGCCGCGCAGCATCATGCCGATCAGCTCGTCGCCCTCGCGGAACGTGCTCACCTGGCTGCCCGACAGCGAACTGCCGAGCACCTGCGCCAGCTGCGCCGAGGTAATGCCCAGCGCGCGAGCGCGGTCCTGGTCGACCTGCAGCCGCACCACCTTGCCGGGCTCGTCCCAGTCGAGGTTCACGTTTGCCACGTGCGGGTTCTCGCGGATCTTCCCGCGCACGGCATAGGCAATCGCGCGTACCTGCTCGATGTGCTCGCCCGACACCCGGAACTGCACCGGGTAGCCGACCGGCGGGCCGTTCTCGAGGCGGGTCACGCGCAACTGCAGCTCGGGGAACTTCGGCACGACCTCCTCGATCATCCAGCTGCGCACCGCCTCGCGTGCCTCGAGGCTCTCGGGCATCAGCACGAACTGGGCGAAGTTGGCGGCCGGCAGCTGCTGGTCGAGCGGCAGGTAGAACCGCGGCGACCCCGTGCCGACGTAGGCGGTGTAGTTGACCAGGTCGCCGCGCGCGGCGAGCAACTCCTCGAGCCGCTCGACCTGGGTGGCGGTGGCCTTCAGCGAGCTGCCCTCGGCCAGCTCCATGTCGACCATCAGTTCGGGCCGAACCGAATCGGGGAAGAACTGCTGCGGAACGAACCGGAACATCAACACCGAGGCCACGAAACCGGCGACCGTCAGGCCGATCACCAGCCAGCGCCGCCGCACGCACCACACCAGCCAGCCGCGGAAGCGCTGGTAGAAGCGCGTGCCGTACGGGTCGTGCAGGTGTCCGTCGTGCGGCATCGGCGCGATCACGTCGGCAAACGCCGGGAAGCGGTCTGCCCAGCGTTCGCGCTGCCCCTGCCAGCGCGCCGCCAGCGAACCCGGCCTGGGCGCGGCCGCGTGGCCGCCAGTGTTCCTGTCAATACCAGGCAGCAGCTTGTCGCCCAGGTACGGGATGAACGCCACCGCGGCGATCCAAGACACCAGCAGCGCGATCGTCACCACCTCGAACAGCGAGCGGGTGTACTCGCCCGTGCTCGAGGCGGCGGTCGCGATCGGCAGGAAGCCGGCCGCGGTGATCAGCGTGCCGGTCAGCATCGGGAACGCGGTGCTGTCCCACGCGAATGCTGCAGCGCGCAGGCGGTCGAAGCCCTGCTCCATCTTGATGGCCATCATCTCCACCGCGATGATCGCGTCGTCCACCAGAAGCCCGAGCGCGAGCACCAGTGCGCCAAGCGAGATCTTGTGCAGGCCGACCCCGAGCAGGTCCATGACGAAGAACGTCATCGCCAGCACCAGCGGGATCGACAGCGCGACCACCAGGCCGGTCCGCACGCCCAGCGACAGGAAGCTCACCAGCAGCACGATGACCACCGCCTCGGTCAGCACCTTGACGAACTCGCCGACCGATTCCTCCACCGCCGCCGGCTGGTCGGAGACCTTGTGCAGTTCCATCCCGGCCGGCAGGGTCGCCTGCAGTTCGGCGAAGCGCGCCTCCAGCGTCTCGCCCAGTTCCAGGATGTCTCCGCCCTGCTTCATCGACACGCCGATGCCGATCGCGTTGTCGCCCATGAAGCGCATGCCCGGACCCGGCGGATCGGCAAAACCACGGCCGACCTCGGCCACGTCGCCGAGCCGGAAGGTGCGGTCACCGACCCGGATCGGGAAGTCGCGGATCTGCTCGACGCTGCGGAACTGTCCGCTGATGCGCACCGGCACGCGGTTGCCCGGCGTCTCGAAGAAGCCAGCCGGCACCATCGCGTTCTGCTGCTCCAGCGCCTGCTGCACCGCCGAGGCGGGCACGCCCAGCGTCGCCAGCTTGGTATTGGAAAGCTCGATCCAGATCTTCTCGTCCTGGACGCCGAACAGTTCGATCTTGCCGACGTCGGGGACCGCCTGCAGCGCCAGTTGCACGCGCTCGGCGTAGTCCTTCATCACCGCGTAGTCGAAGCCTTCGCCGGTGAGCGCGTAGATGTTGCCGAAGGTGTCGCCGAACTCATCGTTGAAGAACGGCCCAACGATGTCGCGCGGCAGTTCGGGGCGCAGGTCGCCGACCTTCTTGCGGACCTGGTAGAACAGATCCGGAATCTCGCCCGACCGCATCGAGTCGCGCGCGGCGAAGATCACCTGCGACTCGCCGGGGCGCGAGTACGAGCGGATGAACTCGTACTCGCCCGTTTCCATCAGCTTGCGCTCGATCCGGTCGGTCACCTGCCGGGCGACCTGCTCTGCGGTCGCGCCGGGCCACACGGTATGGATCACCATCACCTTGAAGGTGAAGGCGGGGTCCTCGCTCCGGCCGAGCTTGAGGTAGGAGAATGCGCCGGCGATCGCCAGCACCAGCATCGCGTAGACCACCAGGCTACGGTGCCGCAGCGCCCACTCGGACAGGTTGAAGCGCATCGTCGCGGTTCCGCTCAGTCGACCGCGGCCGCGGACGCACCGCGCACCGGGCGGTTGTCACGGTCGACCGGTTGCACCTTCTGGCCTTCGCGCAGCAGGTGCCCGCCGGCGGCGACGACCCAGGCCTGGCGGTCCAGCCCGCCGGTGACCGGGACGCGCTCGTTGCCGTACGCGCCCACCTGCACCGGCTGCAGCTTGAGGGTGGAAGTCGCCGGGTCGACCACGAACACCGCCACAGCGTCCTCGCCGACGCGCTGGAGCGCCGACAACGGGACACTCAGGCTTTCGCGGTCGCCGTTGGTGTCCACGTGCACGCGGGCGCTCTGGCCGAGTTCGAGCGCCCCGGCCGGCGCTTCCACCACCGCGCGGGCGGCAAAGGTGCGCGAGGCCGGGTCGGCCATTGGCGCGATCTCCCGCACCCGGCCAGGCCAGCGCCGCTCGGGATCGGACCACAGCTCGACCTGCACCGCCTGTCCGGGCCGGATGGCGTCGACGCGCCCCTCGGGCACGGCGAACGCGACCTCGCGGGTCCCGTCGCCGGCCAGGGTGTAGACCGCCTGCCCGGCCGCGACCACCTCCCCCGCCTCTACGTGGCGCGCGGCGATGACGCCGTCGGCGGTGGCCCGCAGCTCGCTGTAGCCTGACTGGTTGCCGGCGACCTCGAGTTCGGCGCGGGCGGCGTCGACCTGGCCTTGTGCGGCGGTGGCCGCCGCGTTCTGGGCGTCGAGTGCGGACCGGCTGACCAGCTGGTCTTCGGCAAGTGCGGCAAACCGGGCTTGGTCGGCGCGGGCGCGGCCGAGTTCGGCCTCGGCGGCCGCCAACCGGGCGCGCGCGGCGCGGGCACGCGCCTGCAGGTCGGCGGCATCCAGCGTCGCCAGCAGTTCGCCACGGCGCACGTGGTCGCCGACGTCGACGTGGCGCTCCACGATCTTGCCGCCGACGCGGAACGACAGCGGGCTCTCTTCACGCGCCCGGATGTCGCCGGCGAACGAGGCCTGAGCGTCGGCTGCTGAGGTCGGATGGGTGACCAGCACGGGACGGACCGTTTCCACGGCGACCTCGTCACTGCCGCATCCGACTGCGAGCGCAACCATCAGCAGGAGGACGGCGGCGAGCCCGGGTCGAATCGCAGGGTTCCGCGGACTGCGCATGCCGGTGCCTCTCAGGCGTAATTAATGAACTAGTACGTACTGTAAGTAATATCGAACCCGCTGGTCTAGTATTCCATCATGGCTGCGCGCATTTCACCCGACTCGCCCCCCACGCCCGCCCGCGGTCCCGGCCCCGGCCGACCCAAGGACCTGGGCAAGCGCGCCGCGATCCTCGACGCGGCCAAGCGCATGTTCGTCATGCATGGCTTCGACGGCGTCAGCATGGATCAGATCGCCGCCGAGGCTGCGGTCTCCAAGCTGACCGTCTACAGCCACTTCGGCGACAAGGAGTCGCTGTTCGCCGCCGCGGTGGAATCCCACTGCAAGAACCTGCTGCCGTCCTCGCTGTTCGAGCCGTCGCCCGACACCCCGTTGCGCGAGCGGCTGCTCGACATCGCACGGGCGTTCTACGCGATGGTCAGCAGCCCCGAATCCGTCGCTGGCCACCGCATGCTGTGCACCCCGCAGCTGGCCGGCACGGCGCTGTCGCGCATGTTCTGGGAGGCCGGGCCGCAGCGGGTGCACGAGGAATTCACCGCGCTGCTCGCGCGGCGCGCGGCGACCGGCGTGCTCGCGATCGACCCCGACCCCGCCGCGCTGCACCGTGCCGCCACCCAGTTCTTCGCGCTGGTGAAAGGCGAGCCGCACGCCATGCTGGTGTTCGGCTGTTGCCAGTGCGACGAGGTCGAGCTGGACGCCCATCTGACGGCGTCGGTCGACCTGTTCCTGCGCGCCTATGGGCGGGACGCGGGTGCGCGATGACCCCTGACCGCGGTCGCGGTTACTTCCGGCACTCGGTCCCGGTCGCCGCCGGCGGCGATCCTGTCGCGGTCGCGAAAATGCCGCCCGGGCGCCGCACGGCAGGCTTTGCAAGCCCGCGCCCATTACAATTGGCGGCTCCACCGCGAACCCCAGAGAGACTGATGAGCACGATCGATTACGCCAAGGCACGCGAACTGATGGTCGAACAGCAGGTTCGGCCGTGGGACGTGCTGGACCCGCGCGTGCTGGACGTGCTCTCGAGCCTTCCCCGCGAGGCGTTCGTCCCCGCCCCGCACCGCGCGCTGGCCTACACCGACATTCCACTGCCGCTGCCGCATGGCGAACGCATGATGAAGCCCGTCGTCGAGGGCCGGACCCTCCAGGGGCTGGCGCTGGACCCGCATGACACGGTGCTGGAGATCGGCACCGGCAGCGGCTTCCTGGCCGCCTGCCTGGGCCGGCTGTCGCGCGAAGTGGTGAGCCTGGAGCGCCACGCCGACCTGGCCGACACCGCCCGCGCGCAACTGGCCGCCCAGGGCCTGGCCAACGTCAACGTCGTGCACGCCGACGCGTTGGCGTGGGAGACCACGCGGCGGTTCAGCGCGGTCTGCGTCACCGGCGCGGTCGACGTGATTCCGCAGCGCTTCATCGATTGGCTGGAACCGGGCGGGCGCATGTTCGTCGTGCGCGGCCGGTCACCGGCGATGGAGGCGGTGCTGGTCCACAACGAACCCGGCCAGCCGCGCATCGAATCCCTGTTCGAGACCGATCTCCCCTATCTCGCCGGCATGGCTCCCCAGCCCGCCTTCGAGTTCTAAAACGCCAAGGACACAGCATGATCCGTCGCCCGCTCGTATTCGCCCTCGCCTTCGCCCTGCTGCCGGCCACTGCCGCGGCGGAAGACCTGTTGCAGACCTACGAGATGGCACGGGCCGGCGACCCGCAGTTCGCCGCCGCCGAGTCCAGCCGGCTGGTGACCCGGGAAGGCGCGGTGCAGGCGCGCGCGGCGATGCTGCCGCAACTCGACGGCAGCGCCAGCGTGCGCCGCTCGCGCAGCGAAGGCCCGGCGACCCAGACACAGTTCGACCCGGCCACCGGCGAGCCCCTGCAGTTCACCGGCGACATCGAAAGCGAGACCACCACGCGCAGCGTCGGCATCAACGGCCGGCAGATGCTGTTCGACATGGCGCGGTTCACCACCCTGCGCGGGCAGAAGGCCCTCAGCCGCGCGGGCGACTTCCAGCTCGAGGCGGCGGGCGACAACCTGATCACCCGCACCTCGGCGGCGTATTTCAACGTCCTGGTGCAGCTTGAGACCCTGGCCGCGGCCGAGGCCGCCGAGACCGCGCTGCAGAAACAGTTCGATTTCGCGTCAAAGCGGCTCGAAGTGGGCCTGGCACCGATCACCGACGTCCACGAGGCACGCGCGCAGTACGACACCGCGCGTGCCAACACGATCATCGCCCGCAACGCGGTGGCCGATGCCTACCAGGCGCTGGCCGAGATCACCGGCCGCCCGGTGCGCGACCTGCAGGGCCTGCCGGCCGACTACCAGCCGCAACTGCCGGTGTCGGAAGGCGTCGACGGCTGGGTCCAGACCGCCATGCAGAACAACCCGGCGCTGCAGGCGCAGCAGTTCCGCGTCGAGTCGGCCGAGGCCAACGTCGCGACCGCGCGAGCCGGCCACCTGCCGACGCTCTACCTCAGCGGCAGCTACGGCGACAGCAAGACCACCGGCGACCGCACGTTCAGCAGCAGTGACCTGCCGGCCTCGATCACCAGCCCGATCGAAAGCGAGAGCCGCGGCCCCGAGATCGGCATCACCCTGAGCGTGCCGATCTTCTCCGGCGGCGACACCCAGTCGCGCGTCCGCCAGGCCATCGCCCAGCGCGACATCGCGTCCGATGAACTGGAGCAGCAGCGCCGCGCGCTCGAGCGCAACACGCGCAGTGCCTACCAGACGCTGGTCGCCGGCATCAGCGAGGTCGAGGCCCGCCGGCAGGCGCTGGTCTCCGCCCAGGCCGCCTACGACGCGTCGCAGGTGGGCCTGGAAGTCGGTACCCGTACCGTGCTGGACGTGCTGAACAACCAGCAGAACCTGTTCACCGCGCAGCAGGCCTACGCGCTGGCCCGCTACAACTACCTGCAGAGCCGGCTGCTGCTCGAGCAGGCGGCCGGCACCCTCGACGTCGAGGACGTGCAGGAGATCAACCGCCTGCTGACCGCCGATGCCGAAGCGCAGGTCGACTCGGTCATCCAGTAACCGACCCCGCTCCCGCCGTCGCCGTCAGGGGGGGCGGCGGGAGCACCGGCTGCAGCAGCACCAGGGTCTGCGCGAGCGCACCGCGTCCGGTTTCCACCAGCTTGCGCCCGGCTTCGGCCATCTGCTCGCGCCTGGCCGGATCACCCAGCAGGGCGGCGAGCTCGTTCGCCACGCCATCGGCGTCGGCGCCCACCCGCAGCGCCCCGGCCTGCTCCAGCCGCCGCGAGATCTCGGCGAAGTTGTGCAGGTGCGGCCCGGTCACGATCGCTGTTCCGGTGGCCGCCGGCTCGAGCAGGTTATGCCCGCCCACCGGTTGCAGGCTGCCGCCCACGAACGCGACATCGGCGCAGGCGTAGAAGTTCATCAGCTCGCCCAGCGTGTCGACCAGGAACACCCCGTCGCCCGGCTGCGGCCAGCGGGCGCGCGACCGCGTCCCAACCTGCCAGCCGGACGCACGCGCGTGCTCGGCCACCTGCCGGAACCGCTCGGGATGCCTCGGCGCCCACAGCAGAAGCAGGTTGGGAAAAACGGCGCGGAGCCTGCGGTGGATCGCGATCACCGGGGCTTCTTCTTCCTCGTGCGTGCTCGCCGCGATCCACGCCGGCCGGTCGCCGCAATGCCGGCGGCATTCGGCGACAAACGCATCCATCGCTTCGGGCACCGCGACGTCGAACTTGAGGTTGCCGACCTCGACCACCTGCCCGGGCCGGGCTCCCAGGCGGACGAAGCGCACCGCATCCGCCAGCGATTGGGCCGCCACCGTATGCACCGTGCGCAGCGCGCGTCCCACCAGCGGCGCCAGCACCCGGTAGCCGCGCAGCGAGCGCTCCGACAGCCGCGCATTGAGGATGAACAACGGGATCCGGTGGTCGCGGCAGCCGAACAGCAGGTTCGGCCAAAGCTCGGTCTCCATGATCAGCGCGGCGTGCGGGCGGTAGTGCCGCAGGAACCGGTCGACCGCGCCCGGGAGATCGTAGGGGAGGTAGACGTGCTCGACGTCGTGGCCCCAGATCGCACGCACCCGCTCCGAGCCGGTGGGCGTGATGGTGGTGACCAGCAACCGCAGGTCCGGCCGGCCGCGGCGCAGGGCGTTGACCAGCGGCAGCGCCGCGTTGACCTCGCCGACCGACACCGCATGCAGCCACAGCACACGTCGGCCGGCCGCATCGTGGTAGCGCGCGTAGCGCTCGTGCCAGCG
This sequence comes from Lysobacter luteus, assembly GCF_907164845.1. NCBI lineage: Bacteria > Pseudomonadati > Pseudomonadota > Gammaproteobacteria > Lysobacterales > Lysobacteraceae > Novilysobacter > Novilysobacter luteus. The sequence continues at coordinate 564,382 of NZ_OU015430.1, read as the reverse complement.
CTGGAAGTACGCCGGTTGGCGGAATCCACGCCAGATCAGGTGGTACACCGTCACCGGCACCAGCAGGTACAGCGCAGCCGAGTACAGCACGCGCAGCAGGCGCTCGATGGGGTCAATCCGCATCCGCGCAGGATACTTCAGCGGGCCGGACCGTCGCGTTGTCGCCGGCTAGAATCGACGGATGGCCGACACCGCTTCCCCGACCTCCCCCGGCACGCCGCCGAAAGGCCCGCGCCACTGGCCGACCTGGCTCGCGCTGGGCGTGATGTGGCTGGCGGCACGCCTGCCGTGGCCGGTGCAGCGCGCACTCGGCGCGGGCATCGGTGCGCTGGCGTTCGCGGTCGCCGGCGAACGCCGCAGGGCCGCGCGCGCCAACCTCGCCTTGTGCCTGCCGGCGATGCCGGAACCGGCGCGCGAGACCCTGCTGCGCGAGAGTTTCCGTGACCTCGGAATCGGTCTGTTCGAGTTCGCACGCGCGTGGTGGGGTTCGGTGACGCCTATGCGGCGGACCGTGCGAGTTGAAGGCGTCGAGGCGATCGAGGCGATCCGCGCGCAGGGCCGCGGCGTGCTGCTGGTGTCGGGCCACTTCATGACGCTGGAGATGTGCGGGCGCCTGATGTGCGACCACCTGCCGCTGGCCGGCATGTACCGCCGCCACCGCAGCCCGGTGATGGAGTGGGCGGTCAAGCGCGGGCGCCTGCGGTATGCCTGTGCGATGTTCGCCAACGCCGAATTGCGGCCGGCGATGCGCCACCTCAAGCAGGGCGGATTGCTGTGGTATGCGCCCGACCAGGACATGCGTGGCAAGGAGACGGTGTTCGCGCCGTTCTTCGGCGTCCCGGCGGCGACCATCACCGCGACCCACCAGTTCGCGCGCCTGACCGGGTGCGCGGTTGTGCCGTTCTTCCACCGCCGCGAGGGCGCTGACTACGTGCTGCGGCTGGGCGAACCGCTGGAAGACTTTCCCTCGACCGATCCGGTTGCCGACTCCACGCGGGTCAACGCGGCGATCGAAGCGATGGTGCGCGAGGCCCCAAGCCAGTACCTCTGGATCCACCGCCGTTTCAAGCGGCGCCCTCCCGGCGTCGCCACGCCGTACCGCTGAGCGATTGCCTGCTCAGCCGCTGTGTGCCGGAACCGATGCCGGCACTGACGCAGGCTTGGCCAGCAGGCTACCGGCATACAGCGCAGCCAGCAGCAACGTCAGCCCGCCCCAGAACGTCGAGTAGAACGCCAAGTGGGTGTTGAGCGGGAACACCGTCACCACCAGTGCCAGCATCGCCGGGCGTGCGTGCTCGCGTTGCAGCGGTTCGGCGTAGCGCCACGCGCGCCACGCCAGCGCCGCGCCAGCGAGCCACAGCAGCAGGCCGAACAGACCGGTCTCGCTGACCACCTCCAGCACGATCTGGTGCGCGTGCAGCGCGGGGCCTTCGCCCCACTCCGCCGGCTGGCCACTCTCGGGATCGCAGGCGGGAAACGCCTCGCGGAAGCCGCGCGCACCGACCCCGTTGAATGGATGCCGGCCCGCCATGCACACCGCTGCGCCCCAGATCCGGGTGCGGCCCGATAGCGCCACGTCGACGCCCTCCTCGTTCGCCGTCAGCACGTGGGTCGTGCGTACGATCCGGTCGCGCACCTGCGGCGAGGCGAGCGTCAGCACCGCGAGCATCACCGCGCCGAACGCGAACACGCCGGCAAGCTTCTTCCAGCCGAGCATCCGCCAGCCCGACAGCACCAGCACCAGCGCATAGGTGACCCACGACGCGCGCGAGCCGGCGAGCACGACGACCGCGCCCATCGCCGCCGCGGCCACCAGCCAGCCCGCAATGCGGAACCGCTGCCCGGCCGCGTGCAGGACGAACGGCGAGAGGCTCGCCAGGACGATGCCGAGCTTGAGGTTGCATGGCCCGAGCACGCCGCTGAGCCGGTCGAGCGCGGCGACTTCCTCGGCGCTGCACATGCCGCGGCCGCTGATCGCGTGCTTGATCGAGTCGATCCCGAAGAACAATGGACTCGTGCCGGTGAACGCCTGAAGCAGCGCATCCACCGTCCAGATGCCGATGATCACCGCCAGGCCGGTGAAAGTCGTCCGCCGACCGCGGCCGTTGGCGACCGCGGACGCGACCAGCCAGAGGAACGGCAGGTAGCGCAGGTCCACCGCAGCTTCACGCAGCGCCCGGCCCGGGTCGACCGAGTCGAACGCCGATACCAGTTCGGGCAGCCAGTAGGCGAAGAACAGCACGCTGGTCAGCGCCCAGGCCTGGTGGCTCAGCAACTGGCCGCCACCGCGGAACCGCGAAGTAACCAGCCGGATGATCGCGACCAGCGCCCCAAGCACCAGCACGCCCTCGGCATAGCCGGGTGCGGGCCACAGGGCGACGTAGGCGAGGATCCACGCCGGCGCCCAGCGCCAGCCGGGAACGGCGCCGTTGTGCGGCAGTGCGGTCGGTTCAGTCAGCGAGTTCGGCATAGACGGCCAGGGTGGCTTGCTGCATCGCGTGCAGGGTGTACCGCGCGAGCAGCGGATGGGACGAGACGGGCATCGTACCGGCTGGTACCGACGCGCGTTCGAGCAGCGCACGGCCGCGGACGGCGAGCGCGTCGCCGTCGAACGGCTCGACCGCACCGGCGGGCTGCAGCTCGCGCAGCAATTCGCCGACGCCACCGTGCGACCAGCCCAGCACCGGGCGGCCGCACGACAGCGCCTCGACCACGGTGCGCCCGAACGCCTCGGGCTTGCGCGAGAGTTGCAGGACCAGGTTGCAGGCGGCATAGGCCCGTGCGATCGCGTCGGTCGGCGGCGTGAAGGCGATGACACCCTCGATCCCCAACGCGCATGCATGCGTTTCGAGCTCGGTGATGTACGCCGCGCGACCGGCCTCGCGCGCGCCGGGGAGCCACAGCCGCGCGTCCAGGCCATCGGCACGCAGGCGCGCCAACAGCTCCAGCGCATCGACATGGCCCTTGAGCCGGGTGCCGCGTCCGGGCAGCAGCAGTAGCGGGCCGTCGCCGCCCAGCGCCGGGTGCTGGGCGACGGCCCATGCGCGTGCGGCAGGGTCCGGCGACGGTGCTGGCGGGAAGGACAGCGGGTCGATGCCGCGCGGGATCACGCGCAACTTGCCGGCGTCGGTGGCGGGGTAATGCCGGAGGACGTAATCGCGCACGGTCTCCGACACGCAGACGACGCGTTCGCCACGGGTCATCACCGCGCTGTAGCGCGACGGCGAATTCAGCCCGTGCACCGTGCTCACCAGCCGCGGTCTTGATGCGCCCATTCCGCGCAACGCCAGCACGCCGATCCATGCCGGCAGGCGCGAGCGTACGTGGAGGATGTCGGCGCGTTCGCGCCGCAACAGTGTCCGCAACGTGCTGACGTGGCGCAGGGTCGCCAGCGACTTGCGGCCGATGTCGAGGGTCACGTGCTCGGCCCCCATCGCCTGCAGGCGCGGCACCAGCCGGCCGCCCGCCGAGACCACGACGGCGCGATGGCCGGCCTGGACCAGCGCCTGCGCGATCTCCAGGGTGGAACGCTCGACCCCGCCGGATTCCAGCGCCGGCAGCAACTGGACGACGGTCAGCCGGCGCACCGGACCGGTCCGGCCGTCCTCAGCCTTCCAGCACGAAGTGCGCCCCGCAGTACGGGCAGTCGCACTCGCGCTCGGCCTCGATCGGCAGGTACACGCGCGGGTGCGAGTTCCACAGCGCCATCGAGGGCAGCGGGCAACTCAACGGCAGGTCAGCGCGGGTGACGGTGTAGCGGCGCTCGGTGTTGGCCTGGGTCGGGAGGTCGTGGGCTGCGGTCATGTCGATGGCAAGGCGGTGCGAGGGCCGCAGTCTACCAGTCGCCCGGGCAGCGGCGCCGTGCCTGTCCGGCTTCGGCCCGGCAGGCGTGCGTGTCCTCAGGCGGGCAGGTCGAACAGCAGCACGTCGGCGCCATTGCCCCGTGCGGTGACCTGCAACGGGCCCGACTCGCCTTCGAAACCGAGCGCATCGCCGGCGGCCAGCGCCCGCCCGTTGGCCTCGACCGTGCCCTGGGCCACGTGCAGCCAGTAACGCCGCCCCGGGTCGAGCACCAAGTCCACCGCGGTGTCGGCGGCCGGCCGCGCATTGCGCACCAGCGCGTCCTGCCGGATCGCCAGGCTGCCGTCGCGGCCGTCGGGAGACGCCAGCAGCTGCCAGCCATCGCCGCCGGTGGCGGCGCGCTGCGCGTATGCGGGGGTGGCATTGACCCGGTCCGGTTGCAGCCAGATCTGCAGGAAGTGCACCGGTTCGGTCCGGGAGCCGTTGAACTCGCTGTGGCGCACGCCGTGGCCGGCGCTCATCCACTGCAGCTCGCCCGGACGGATCACGCCGCCGCCTCCGGTGCTGTCCTCATGCGCGAGCGCGCCGTCGAGCACGTAGCTGAGGATCTCCATGTTGGCGTGTCCATGGGTGGGGAAGCCCGCGCCGGGGGCGACGCGGTCCTCGTTGATCACCCGCAGGACACCGAACCCCATCCACGCCGGATCGTAGTAATCGCCGAACGAGAACGTGTGGCGGCTGTCGAGCCAGGCGACGGTCGCGGGGCCGTGGCCCCGGCTGGCGGATGGGCGTTCGATGATCATCCCGGGGTTACTCCGCGCTCTTGGGCACGCCGGCTTCGGTGGTGATGCGGATCCGCACCTCGTCGCTGACCGCCGGCGCGTACATGCCGACGCCGAAGTCGGTGCGCTTGATGGTGGTGGTCGCGTCGAAGCCGATCGTCGGCTGGCCGCCCATGTTCTCGCCGACCTTGTTGAGCGTGACGTCGAGCACCACCGGCTTGCTGTTGTCCTTGATGGTCAGCACGCCGGCGACCTTGAGCTTGCCTTCGCCGACGGCCTCGACGCTGGTGCTCTTGAAGGTGGCGACCGGGAACGCGGCGGCGTCGAAGAAGTCGCTGCTGCGCAGGTGCTCGTCGAACTTGGCGGTGTAGCTGTTCATACCGGCCAGCGGCAGCGTGACTTCGACGCTGGAGGCGGCGACGTCGTCGGCGTCATAGACGATGGTCCCTTCGGCCTGGCCGAAGTGCGCGGTGGGGTTGGAGAAGCCGAAGTGGCTCCACTGGGCGATCACGTCGGTGTGGCTGGGGTCGATCGTGTAGCGGACCGGGTCGGCGAAAGCGGCGGTGCTGGCGGTGGCCAGGGCGGCGGCGAGGATGAGCTTGTTGAACATGGGAAGTACTCCGGAAAGGGGTATGGAGGGTCAGACGATGCGGGCGGCTTCGTCGAACGCGAGCCGCGGGGAACGCGGGAACAGCCTGGCGGGGTCGCCATGGCCAAGGTTGACCAGGAAGTTGGACTTGATCGCGGTGCCGGCGAAGAACAGCTCGTCGACCATGGCGTTGTTGAAGCCCGACATCGGGCCGGTGTCCAGCCCGAGCGCGCGGGCGGCCAGGATCAGGTAGGCCCCCTGCAGGCTGCCGTTGCGGAACGCGGCGACGCTGCGGCCCTCGCGCGGACCCTCGAACCAGCTCTTGGCGTCGGTGTGCGGGAACAGGTATGGCAGCTTCTCGTGGAAGTCCTCGTCATGGCCGACGATCACCGTCACCGGCGCCGCCATGGTCTTGGCGCGGTTGCCCTCGTCCAGCGCCGGCGCCAGCCTGGCCTTGGCTTCGGGCGACTTCACGAACACCAGGCGGGCCGGCCCCATGTTGGCGCTGGTCGGACCCCACTTGAGCAGGTCGTACAGCGCGCGCAGGGTCTCGTCGCTGACCTCGCCGCCCAACTCGTTGTGGGTGCGGGCGGTGCGGAAGAGCTGGTCCAGGGACGCGTCGTCGAGGGCGTGGCCAGGTGCGTGCGGGGTCGAAGGCATTCACTATCTCCGTCGGGAGCCGCGAGGGAGCCGCGGCGGATCGGGCAAGTGTAGAGTCTCGCGTATCCAGCAACACCCGGCCTTTTCGAAACGGATTAACGACACCAGTGGAACGATCACCCGCCACGTCCATCTGGACCGTCACCGACGGGCACGCCGGCAACCTGCGCCAGGCGCAGGCGCTGGCGGCGGCGCTGGGTGGACGTCCGCACCATTGCACGGTGCACCCGCGGGCGCCGTGGCGCTGGCTGGCACCCCGGCGCCTTCCGCTGGCGCGCGCCGGGCTGGGCAATGCACTGGGGCGCTTGCTCGACGAGCCACCGGCGCTGGCGATCGGCTGCGGCCGGCAGGCGGCGCTGGCCACCCGCGTGCTGCGTTCGCGCGGCAGCCGGGCCGTGCAGATCCTGGATCCGCGGCTGTCGACCCGGCACTGGGACCTGGTGATCGCGCCCGAGCACGACGGGCTGGACGGCGACAACGTGATCCGCCTGCTCGGCAGCCTGCACCCGGTGGACGACACCTGGTTGGCCACCGCGCGCGGGCATTTCGCCGCGCTCGGCACCCTGGCGCAGCCGCGCACCGCCCTGCTGCTGGGCGGCATCAGCGCGCACGCCCGGTTCGCACCGGCCATGATCGACGCGCTGGTCGAGCGCCTGCACCGCACGGTCGAGGCCGAGGGCGGGTGCCTGATGGTCACCACCTCGCGTCGAACGCCGGACGAGGTTGTCGCCCGGCTGCGCGGGCGGCTGCAGGGCAAGGCCCACGTGGTGCTCAACGGACCGGGCGACGGCGGCAACCTCTACCCCGGCATGCTCGCGTGGGCGGACCGCATCGTCTGCACCGCCGATTCGGTCAACATGGTGTCGGAGGCCTGCGCGACCCACGCGCCGGTGTTCGTCGCCGGCATCGATGAACTGCGCGGGCGGCCGCGCCGGTTCCTCGACAGCCTGCTCGGACTGGGACGGGTGCGGGGCGTCGACGACGTGCTGGCGCCGTTCGCGGCGACCCCGCTGCGCGAGACCGGGCGGGTCTCGGCCGAGGTGCGGCGAAGGCTCGATCTCGCCGGCTGAGCGCCGCGTCAGGCGCGCGCGTCGAAGACCAGGCCGTGCGCCCGCACCGCCTCGCGGATCGCCTCGCGCGCGGTCTCCACACGCGCGTCCGGCGGCACCCGGCGGGTACGCCGGTCGAGCGTGCATTCCAGCCCCAGCGCGAGCAGGGTCGAATGGGCCGACTGCAAGTCTTCGCGGCGCCGGGCATCGAACATGCCGGCGCGGTGCAGCGCGTCGACCAGCCCCGGCGTATCGCGCGGCTGCAGCAGCAACGGGTGCTCGTCGGCATGGTCCAGCACCAGCGCCTGCAGCAGGAACTCCAGGTCCACCAGCCCGCCCTCGCCCTGCTTGAGGTCGAACGCCGCCGCGTCGCTGCGGTCCAGCTCGGCACGCATGCGCGCGCGCATCTTCGAGACGTCCACGCGGACCTGTGCCGGGTCGCGCGGCCGTGCCAGGGTCTGCTCGCGCACCGCGCCGAAATCCGCGCACAGGCTGTCATCGCCCACCAGGCAGCGGGCGCGCACCAGTGCCTGGTGCTCCCAGTTCCAAGCCCGGTGGCGCTGGTAGTCGGCAAAACTGGCGAGCGATGACACGAGCAGGCCCTTGGCGCCGTCGGGACGCAGGCGCACGTCGACGTCGAACAGCCGGCCGGCCGCCGACGGCGCACCCAGCAGCGCGACGACCTTCTGCGCCAAGCGCGCGAACCAGCGCGAGGCATCAAGCGGCCGCGCACCGTCGGACTGGGCCTCGGCTGGCGCGTCGTAGAGGAAGACGAGGTCCAGGTCGGAACCGAAGCCGAGTTCTTCGCCACCCAGGCTGCCGTAGCCGAGCACCGCGAACCGGGCGTCCGGCACCCGGCCATGCGCGGCGGCGACCTCGCGCGCGGCCAGGGTCAGCACGCGGCGGACCACGCCATCGGCCAGCCAGGCCAGCTGGCGGGCACTGTCGACCGCCGGCTGGCGGCCGTCGCGGGTGGCCATCGCGATGCGGAAGCTCAGTGCCTGGCGCACCTCGTTGAGCGCGTTGAGCACCGCCTCGGTGTCGTCGGGTTCGGTGTCGTCGCGGTCGCTGGCCACCATCACGCACGCCTCGATCAGCGCCTCGCGGTCCGGGAGCGGCCCGGCGACGCGCGAGTCGAGCAGTTCGTCGAGCAACAGCGGGTGCAGCGCGAGCCGCTCCGCCAGCAAGGCGCTCTGGCCGACCACTTCCACCAGCCGCGACAGCGCCGCCGGTTGCTCGTCAAGCAACGCCAGGTAGGCGCTGCGGCGCAGGATGTTGTGGAGCAGCGCGACCATCCGCCGCAGCGCCAGCAGCGGCTGGCTTGAGCGGGCCGCGCCCTGCAGCAATGCCGGCAGCACGCGGTCCAGCCGCGCCCGGGTGCCATCCGACAACCCGCGCACGCCGGGGCTGCGGGCGAAATCCCGCAACAGCGCATCGGCCTCGCGCGACTCGGCGAAGCCGGCCTCGGCAAGCACCTCGCTGTCGGCCTCGCCGGCCGATTCGCCCGACGCGCCGACGTCGCGCCAGTACGCCGCAAGCGCATCGGCCGCCTGTGGTCGCCGGCGCGGTGCCAGCAATGCGGCAAATTCCCCGCTCACCAGCGCGCGGTGCGCATCGAGCGCGCTTCGCAGCGAAGACCAGTCCGCATGGCCCAGTGCCGTCGCGATCCGTGCGCGGTCGACATCGCTGTCGGGCAGCGAGTGGACCTGCGCATCGCGCAGCATCTGCAGCCTGTTTTCCAGCCGTCGCAGGAACCGGTACGCCTCGGCGAGTGCGGCGCCGGCCTCCGGCTCGACCTGGTTCGCCTCGACCAGCAGCGACAGCGCCGCGAGCAGGCCGCGCTCGCGCAGCTCGGGTTCGCGCCCGCCGCGGATCAGCTGCAGCGCCTGCACCAGGAACTCGATCTCGCGGATGCCGCCCGGCCCGCGCTTGATGTCGTCGGCCAGCTCCTTGCGCGCGACCTCGGCAGTGATCGCCGCCTTCATCGCGCGCAGGCCGTCGAGCGCGCCGAAGTCAAGGTAGCGGCGGTAGACGAACGGCCGCAGCACGTCGAGGAAGCGGCCGCCGGCATCGAGGTCGCCGGCCACCGGCCGCGCCTTCTGCCATGCATAGCGCTCCCAGTCGCGCCCCTCGTGCTGGAAGTACTGCTCCATCGCGGCGAATGACCAGGCCACACGGCCGGCGTTGCCGTACGGGCGCAGCCGCAGGTCGACCCGGTGGCAGAAGCCGTCCGCGGTGACTTCGTCCAGCAGTTTGGCCAGGTGCTGCCCGACGCGCGAGAACCACGCCTCGGCCGCGAGTGGCCGCGCGCCGTCGGACTCGCCGCCGTGCTCGTAGCCGTAGACCAGGTCCACGTCGGAGCTGAAGTTCAGTTCGCCGCCGCCGAGCTTGCCGAGACCGAATACGACCAGCCGCTGGGGCATGCCATCCGGATCACAGACGACGCCGTGGCGGCTGGCGACATCGTGTTCGACCGCGTCGAGTGCGAGCCGCAGGCAGGTCTCGGCCAGCGCGGTGCTGCCGGCGAGGGTCGCTTCCACGTCGTCCAGCCCGTGCACGTCGCGCCATATCAGCCGCGTCGAAGCCGCCACCCGGTAGCGGCGCAACAGCATCGGCCACGCATCACGGTTGCCCGGGTCCAGCACGGGGACGGGCAGTGGGGCGGTGCCATCGTCGGCCAGAAGGCGCGCGAGCAAGTCCGGCTGACGCACCAGCACGTCGACTGCGAAGTCGCTCGCCAGTGCGACCGGCCGCAGCCGCCCGGCGTGGCGCGCAGCGTCCGGCACGGATTCGGCCAGGCGGTCAAGCGAGCGCTGCACGGCGTCGGTGGCGACGGCGGGTACGGAGTCGGGTGCGGCGGACTGGGTCATCGCCGCGAATGATGGCATGCAACAAAAAAGCGCCGGCTGCCCGTGGGCCGCCGGCGCCGCGGTCATGTTGCCTGACCGGCTACAGGGACTTGTCGGCGTTCACCCGGCCCCGCCCGTACTGCGCGTCGAGCCCCGCCGCCCCCTTGTCGTCGGCCCCATGGGTCAGCGCCGACAGCACGGCACTCGGACTCATCGAACCGCCATTCGCCCCGATGATCAGCGCCGCCACGCCGGTCACGTGCGGCGCGGCCATGCTCGTACCGCTCGCCCAGCCCCACCCGTTGTTGCTCGTGCTGAACACGTAGTCGAACACCCAGCACGGGCGCAGCTGGCCGGCGATCAGGCAGACCTCGTTGCCTGGATAGTCCCAGTCGCCGCCCGGCGCGGCGAAGTTGACCACCACCTTGCCGAAGCTGCTGTAGTGCGACAGCAGGTCGAGGTCGGTCATCGGGCTCAGCGCCCAGCCTTCCGGCGCCGTGGCCGAAACCCCGATGACACCGTGCAGGCCGCCCGGGAACGCGATCAGCTTGTTGCCGAACCCGTCGGTCGCGGTGTCGAAGTCGATGCCGTCGTTGCCGGCCGAGGCGATCAGGGTGGTGCCGTTCTGGCGCGCGTAGGTCACCGCCCGCAGGACCGCACCGACGAGCGTGTGCGTGTCGGGCGTCACCGGCAGGCCGCCTTGGACGCCCAGGCTCATGTTGACCAGGTCGGCGTCGACGTCGGCCGCGTGCACGATGCCGCCGATGATGCTCGCGAAGCTGCCCGAGCCGGTGTAGGCCGACAGCACCTTGACCGCGACGATCTCCGCTTCCGGCGCGACCCCGATCGTGCCGTAGGCGTTGTCCGCCGCGGCCACCGTACCGGCGACGTGCGTGCCGTGGTTGAAGCCCGCCGGCAGGTCGCACAGCGCCTCGCCATCCACGAACGACGTGCTCAGGGCAAGGTTGAGGTTGGGCGCCAGGTCCGGGTGGTCGCAGTCGATGCCCGAATCCAGCACCGCGACGCGCACCCCTGCACCGCGCTCGCCGGTCCGCTCCCACGCCTCGGGCGCGTCGATCGCGTCGTGGCCCCACTGCAGGTCGAAAAAGAAGTCGTCGTCACCGCTGTCGGGCGGATTGGCGGCTGCCTCGGTCAGGTCGACCGTCGGTCCCGTCCGGGGCAGGCCGAACTCGAGCACGCGGTCCTCGGTCACCGACTGCAACGCCCGCACCCGGCGCGCGCGCGCGGGGAAGCCGGTGTCGGACTCCACGATCGCCACGCCGATCCCGGGATGGCGGGCGACCACCTGTCCGCCCAATGCCTCGACCTGCGCCGCCAGCGCGGCGTCGAAATCCAGGGCCCGGGCCTGCACCACGTAAGTGGCTGCGTGCGCACTGCCTGCCGCCGTCGCCGCGGCGATGGCCAGCACCAAGCTGAAACGTTTCATTAGCGCTCTCTCCGATAACGTGTGACTTGCGTCACGGTTATCCCCCGCGCGCCACGAAGATAGCAGAGCCGGACCGGCCCGCAACGCACGCAATCGGGCGATCGGGCCGGCCACGTCGCGGTGACCGCCGATCGGAAGCGCCCCTGGCTAGGCAAATAAAAAGCCCGCCCCGGACGAACCGGTTGCGGGCCTGCTCCCTCCCCCACGTCGGGATGCGGGTCGATCGTGAAGGAATCGTTACACCGATTGCACGCTGCAGTGCAAAAAAGAACTGGGCAGTCTGCTAATGCCTTCGCCGGGGACGAACGTCCGCGCAAAAGAAAACCCCGCCGTGCGGCGGGGTTTTCGCTTTTGCATCGGTGGAGCGTGATGGCTGGCTCAGAAGCCCATGCCACCCATGTCGCCCATGCCACCGCCCGGCGGCATCGCCGGCTCGTCCTTCTTCGGCAGTTCGCCGACCATCGCTTCGGTCGTGATCATCAGACCGGCGATCGAAGCGGCGTTCTGCAGCGCGGTGCGGGTCACCTTGGTCGGATCCAGGATGCCGGCCTCGAGCATGTCGACGTACTCGCCGGTGGCGGCGTTGTAACCGTAGCTGCCCTTGCCTTCCTTGACCGCGTTGACGATCACCGACGGCTCTTCGCCGGCATTGGTGACGATCTCGCGCAGCGGGGCTTCCATCGCACGGCGGGCGATCTGGATACCGTGGTTCTGGTCCTCGTTGTCGCCCTTAAGGTCGGCAACCGCGGCCAGCGCACGGATCAGGGCGACGCCGCCGCCCGGGACGATGCCCTCTTCGACGGCCGCGCGGGTCGCGTGCAGTGCGTCCTCGACGCGCGCCTTCTTCTCCTTCATCTCGATCTCGGTCGAGGCACCGACCTTGATCACCGCCACGCCGCCGGCCAGCTTGGCCACGCGCTCCTGCAGCTTCTCGCGGTCGTAGTCGGAGGAGGTCTCCTCGATCTGCGCCTTGATCTGCTTGATGCGGGCCTCGATCGAGCCGGTGTCGCCGGCGCCGTCGATGATGGTGGTGTTCTCCTTGGAGACCTGCACCTTCTTCGCGCGGCCGAGGTCGTTGATGGTCGCCTTCTCGAGCTGCAGGCCGACTTCCTCGGAGATCACGGTGCCGCCGGTCAGCACGGCCATGTCTTCCAGCATCGCCTTGCGACGGTCGCCGAAGCCCGGGGCCTTGACGGCGCAGACCTTGACGATCCCGCGGATGGTGTTGACCACCAGGGTGGCCAGGGCCTCGCCCTCGACGTCCTCGGCGACGATCAGCAGCGGCTTGCCGGCCTTGGCCACGCCCTCGAGGACGGGCAGCAGGTCACGCACGTTGGAGATCTTCTTGTCGTAGAGCAGGATGAACGGGTCGTCCAGCTCGGCCTGCATCGACTGCTGGTTGTTGATGAAGTACGGCGACAGGTAGCCGCGGTCGAACTGCATGCCCTCGACCACGTCCAGCTCGTTCTCCAGGCCCGAACCGTCCTCGACGGTGATCACGCCTTCCTTGCCGACCTTGTCCATCGCCTGCGCGATGAGGTCGCCGATCTGGGTGTCGGAGTTGGCCGAGATCGCGCCGACCTGGGCGATTTCCTTGCTCGTCGACGACGGCTTGGAGATGTTCTTCAGCTCGGCGACGGCGCCGGTCACGGCCTTGTCGATGCCGCGCTTGAGGTCCATCGGGTTCATGCCGGCGGCGACCGCCTTCATGCCCTCGCGGATCAGCGCCTGGGCCAGCACGGTCGCGGTGGTGGTGCCGTCACCGGCGTTGTCGGAGGTCCGGGAAGCGACTTCCTTGACCATCTGCGCGCCCATGTTCTCGAACTTGTCGGCCAGCTCGATCTCCTTGGCGACGGACACGCCGTCCTTGGTGATCGTCGGCGCGCCGAAGCTCTTGTCGAGCACGACGTTGCGGCCCTTCGGGCCCAGGGTGGCCTTGACGGCATTGGCGAGCGTGTTGACGCCGCGCAGCATCTTGGAGCGCGCGTCTTCGCCGAAACGGATTTCCTTGGCAGCCATTGCGGATTACCTCAAAAGAAGTTCAAAAAAAGGGAAATGGGGAACTGAAGCGCGCCGCGATCAGCCGAGGATCGCGAAGATGTCGTCTTCCTTCACCACCAGATAGTCGGTGCCGTCGAGCTTGACCTCGGTGCCGGAGTACTTGCCGAACAGGACCTTGTCGCCAGCCTTGACCTTCGGCGCGCGCACGCTGCCGTTGTCCAGGGCCTTGCCCTCGCCGACCGCGATGACCTCGCCCTTGATCGGCTTCTCGGTGGCCGAATCCGGAATGACGATGCCGCCGGCGGACATCTTTTCTTCTTCCATGCGCTTGATGACCACGCGGTCGAACAACGGCTTGATGTTCATGAGCTACAACCTCGTAAGTGGTTGAAAGGGTGGGGAAAGAACGCGAAATTTAGCAGTCGCCCCGCTTGAGTGCCAAGTCCGGGAGCGGCCGTGCCCGGCAAGCCGGGACTGCGCTGGAGATGGGGGGCGCCGGCAGGCTTTCAAGGGGCTGCGTCGGAACGGGCGCCGATGCCGGGCATGCACCGGAGGACACGCGCAAAAAAAGGACGCGCCCCCTGGTGGAGACGCGTCCTTCCGGTTTCGGGATTGGCTTTCCGAGCTCGGCGCGTCCCGCGCCTCTCCCCTGACCTGGACCCCCATGTCAGGTCGACGTCCTGTCGACCAGGGGCGATATTGGTCCAATCCAGTCACCTTGACCACTGTTTTCCATACGGCGAACCGTCTCCATCGGTGGCACAAAGTCGTGACGTGGCTCGAAGCAATCACTGGTTTCGGCGTTCATCGGTGATATTGCTACCGATAGCGCGCAGCTTCATGTTAATTTCGGGCGCTCCGTTACTCCGAGTAGCCACGCCAATGACACCCGCGCTTCGCATCCGTCTCGCCCGCCGCCACGGCGGTCTGTCGCAGGCCGCACTCGCCGCCGCGGTCGGCGTCCAGCGAAGCGCGGTCAGCCATTGGGAGGGCAACCCCGGCAAGTCGCCCAGCGCCGCGCACCTGCGCGAGATCGCGCTGGTCACCGGCGTCCAGTTCGAGTGGCTGGCCACCGGGCGCGGCAAGATGACGCTGACGACCGAGGTCGAGATGGACTCGATCGCGGCCGCGGACGCGCTGCTGGTCGACGACCCGCTCGAGCTTCGGTTGATCGGCGCATTCCGCGACAGCCCGGTACGCGCCCGCGCGCCGCTGGTCGAAGTGGTCGAACAGCTTGCGCAACGCCGGGTCGGGCGTCCGAGGAACACCTGACCGGCCGCTTCCGCCAAGCCCGGGCGACGCCGCTGGGCTAGGCTAATGCGCCCCACCCGAGCCTCCGTGATGCCTGTCCTGGTCTGCCTGTGCACGTGCCCCGACGACGCCAGCGCCCGCGTGATCGCCGACGCGCTGGTCGACGAGCGGCTGGCTGCTTGCGTCAGCCGCCTGCCCGGCCTGCACTCGACCTACCGCTGGGAGGACCGGGTGGAGCACGGCACGGAAGTGCTGTTGCTGATCAAGACCACCGCCGACCGGCTGGCGGCGATGACCGCGCGGGTGCAGGCGCTGCATCCGTATGAACTCCCGGAACTGGTCGCGGTCGAAGCCGCTGGCGGCCTCGCCCCGTACCTGGCCTGGGTGGCCGAGCAGACCCGACACGATGACTGATTCCCGGAAGGCCGGCCGCTGGCTGGCATTGCTGCTCGGCATGCTGGCCGGCACCACGCACGCGGCGATCGACCCGGACGACCTGCTGCCGGTCGACGAGGCCTTCGCGCTGCAGGCCGAAGCGACCCCCGACGGCGCGATCGGGATCCGATGGGACATCGCCGACGGCTACTACCTGTATCGCCACCGCACCAGCGTGGCGGCCGACGCGGGCTTTGCCGCCGGCGAGTTGCGCCTGCCGGCCGGCACGCCGTACGAGGACGAGTTCTTCGGGAAGGTCGAGACCTACCGGGGCCGGCTCATCGCGACGCTGCCGGGGCAGGCGCGCGCGGCCAGCACCACGCTGACCATCAAGTACCAGGGCTGCGCCGACGCGGGCATCTGCTACCCGCCGCAGACACGCAGGATCACCGTGGCCTTGACGGGCGCGCCGGCGGGCCCGGGGGCTGGCACCGGCCTGCTCGGCCGTGGTGGCGGCGCGGCCAACCCGGTCCGTCTGCCCGGCAACCCGCTGCTCGCCGCACCGGCCGGCTTCGACGAACCGCTGCCGCCCGAGCAGGCGTTCGGCTTCGAAGCCATCGCCGACGACGGTGACACCCTCCGGCTGCGCTTCTCACCCGCGCCCGGCTACTACCTGTATCGGGACCAGACCCGGCTGGTGCTGGCGGGCGACGGGGCCGGCGTTGCACTCGGCCGCGCACAATGGCCGCGCGGCCGGCAGCACCGCGACGAGTATTTCGGCGAGGTAGTGGTCTATTTCGACCCGGTCGAGGTCACGGTCCCGCTGCGCCGCGCGGCGGCTGCCGCGACCACGGTGCAGCTACGGGCCACCTTCCAGGGCTGCCAGACCGACGGTATCTGCTATCCGCCGATGACCCGGATGGTCGAGGTCGCCCTGCCGGCGGGCAACGTTTCGTCGCAGCCGACCGCGACCGCGGCGGCGCCTGTGCCCGGGGCGGACACCGCCAAGGCCATCGATTCAGCGATGCCACCGGGTGGCGACGTTGCACCGGCAAGCCCGGCGACTGGCCCAGCCGACACCGCGCAACCCGCCGGCGACGGCATCCCGGTGGCAGGTGGGTTCGATACCTCCCCCGCGGAAGGCGACCTGCCCGCATCGTCCGACATCGACGCCGGCAACCAGGCCGAGGACAGCCGGCTGGCGGCCGCGCTGTCGGGTCCGAACCGCTGGTGGGCACTGCTGAGCTTCTTCGGCTTTGGCCTGCTGCTGGCCTTCACTCCCTGCGTGCTGCCGATGATCCCGATCCTGTCGGGCCTTATCGCGGGTGCTTCGGCCGGCCACGAGCGCGGCCTCGGGGCCGGGCGCGCCCTTGGGCTGTCGTTCGTCTACGTGCTGGCCAATGCACTGGTGTTTACCGTGGCCGGCGTGGTCGCCGGCCTGGTCGGCGCCAACGTGCAGATCGCGTTCCAGAACCCGTGGGTGCTGGCGACGTTCGCTGCGTTGTTCGTGGCACTCGCCCTGTCGAGTTTCGGGTTGTACGAGTTGCAACTCCCGTCTGGCCTGCGCAACCGGCTGGGCGCGCTGAGCGATCGCCAGCGAGGCGGTTCGCTGGCCGGGGTGGCGGTGATGGGCGCGCTGTCGGCGTTGATCGTCGGTCCCTGCGTGGCACCGCCGCTCGCGGCCGCGGTTCTCTATATCGGCCAGACCCAGGACCCGGCGTTTGGCGGGGCGGCGTTGTTCCTGCTGGCGATGGGCATGGGCCTGCCGCTGCTGGCATTCGGCGTGGCCGCCGGCAAGGGGCTGCCCACCAGCGGGCCGTGGATGCTCGCGGTGCAGCGGCTGTTCGGTTTCGTGTTCCTCGGGCTGGCCGTGTGGATGCTTGCGCGGGTGCTGCCCGGCCCGGTGTCGCTGGCGCTGTGGGGTGCGCTGCTGCTCGGCGCGGCGGCAGCGCTGGCGCTGGGCACCGCCCGCTCGCGCTCGCGCGATGGCCTGAGGGTGCTGGGCTGGACCGCGGCCGGCCTGCTGGGCATCACCGGCGGGGTACAGGTGGTCGGGGCGCTGGCCGGCGGCGACGATCCCCTGCGCCCGCTCGCCGGACTGCGAGGAGCTGCCGCCGAACAGCGCGCGCTGCCGTTCCGGATGATCAAGTCGTCGGCCGACCTCGACCGCGAGGTGGCCGCCGCCGCCGCGGCCGGGCGGCCGCTGATGTTCGACTTCTATGCCGACTGGTGCGTGGCCTGCAAGGAAATGGAGAAGTACACCTTCCCCGAACCGGCGGTCCACGACGCCCTCGCCGACTTCGTCCTGCTGAAGGCCGACGTGACCGCCAACGACGCGGTCGACCAGGCCCTGATGAAGCGCCTCGGGATCATCGGCCCGCCGGCCACGCTGTATTACGTCGACGGTGTCGAGCGCCGCGAGCTGCGCCTGTACGGGTTCGAGCAACCGGAGCCTTTCGCCGCGCGCGCGGCCCGTGCGAGCGCGGGGACCGGTCAGTGAAGTCGACCACGAAGGTGCTGCTGGTCGCGCTCGGTGCCGGGCTGCTCGGCGCGGCCGCCGGCGTGCTGATGAACGGCCCCGGGCCGCTGCTGCGCAGCGAGGTCGGGCAACAGGCGCTGCAGCACGCGATGACCGCGACCGCCCCACCGCCGCCCGAGGGCCTGGCCGTGGCATCGCGCGGCGAGCCGATCCCGACCGTGCGCCTGCCCGACCTGCAGGGCCGCGAGGCTACCCTGCCTGCGGACTATGCGGGGCGGCCGGTGCTGGTGAACTTCTGGGCCAGCTGGTGCGGCCCGTGCATCGAGGAAATGCCGGAACTGGACCGGTTCGCCGCCAGCCAGGGCGGCACGGGCGTCCAGGTGGTCGGCATCGCGCTGGACGAGCCCGACGCGGTGCGCGAGTTCCTAACGCATACCCCGGTCGACTACCCGATCCTGCTCGACGTCGCCGGCCCGGCGGACTCGGGCGTGCAATTGGGCAATGTCCGCGGCGTGTTGCCGTTCACCGCCCTGGTCGACGCGCAGGGGCGGCTGGTGAAGCAGAAGATCGGCCCGTTCGAGCACGGTGAGGTCGACGCGTGGGCCGCGGACTGAGCCGAAATTTTCAAACAACCGATTAAATCGCGACAACTTCGGCGAAACAGCCGATAACTTCTGGACAGCGACCCCCTGCTCGGCCACACTGCCGGCCTTTCCACGTCCCGGTCCGCGATGGCGAAGTTGCTGCTCCTGCATGGCCCCAACCTCAACCTGCTCGGCATGCGCGAGCCGGAGGTCTACGGCCACACCACGCTGGAACAGATCGACGCTGCCCTGCGCGCAACCGCCGAGGCCGCCGGGCACACGCTGGAAACGCTGCAGTCGAACGCCGAGCACGTGCTGGTGGACCGCGTCCAGGCCGCCCGCACGGACGGCACCGCGCTGGTGCTGATCAACCCCGCCGCCTTCACCCACACCAGCGTGGCCCTGCGCGACGCCCTGGCGGCGACGGCACTGCCGTTCTACGAAATCCACCTGTCCAACCCGCATGCCCGCGAACCCTTCCGCCGCCAAAGCTATTTCAGCGACCTGGCCGTCGGCGTGGTCGCGGGCTTCGGCGCCGACAGCTACCGCTACGCCCTCGACGCCGCCATCGCGCGGCTCGACACCGCGCCCCGTTGACCTGCCCGGCCGCCGGCCCGGCGGCCTCCGACCACAAGACCACCAAGAGGCCCGCCCATGGACCTGCGCAAGATCAAGAAGCTCATCGACCTGCTCGAGGAATCCAATCTCAACGAGATCGAGATCAAGGAGGGCGAGGAGTCGGTCCGGCTGGCCCGGATGCCCAGCGGGGGCATGGTCGCCGCGCCGATGATGCACGCAGCGCCGGCGCACCCGGCCCCGGCCGCGCCGATGCCGATGCAGTCGCCGGTGGATGCCGCGACCGGCGGCGCGCCCGGCAAGGGCGGCCCGGAGCTGCCCGACGGCCACGTCGTGCGCGCGCCGATGGTCGGCACCTTCTACGCCAGCCCGGCGCCGGACAAGCCTGCGTTCGTCAGCGTCGGCCAGGCGGTCAAGGCCGGTGACACCCTCGGCATCATCGAGGCGATGAAGATGTTCAACCCGATCGAGGCGGACGTCTCCGGCACGGTGCTCAAGGTCGTCGCCGAAAACGGCCAGCCGGTCGAGTTCGACCAGCCGCTGTTCGTGATCGGGTGACCCATGCTCGATAAGGTCGTCATCGCCAACCGGGGCGAGATCGCGCTGCGCATCCTGCGCGCCTGCCACGCCCTCGGCATCCGCACGGTCGCGGTGCACTCCACCGTCGACCGCAACCTCAAGCACGTCGCGATGGCCGACGAGTCTGTCTGCATCGGGCCGGCGCCGTCGACCGACAGCTACCTCAACATGGCCCAGTTGATCGCCGCCGCCGAGGTCACCGACGCCCAGGCGATCCATCCGGGCTACGGCTTCCTCAGCGAGAACGCCGACTTCGCCGAGCGCGTCGAGGAGTCGGGCTTCATCTTCATCGGGCCCAAGGCCGAGACCATCCGCCTGATGGGCGACAAGGTCGAGGCGATCCGCGCGATGAAGGAGGCGGGCGTCCCCTGCGTGCCCGGCAGCGGCGGCCCGCTCGGCGACGACGCCGAGACCAACATCGCCATCGCGCGCGAGATCGGCTACCCGGTCATCGTCAAGGCGGCCGGTGGCGGCGGTGGACGCGGCATGCGCGTGGTCCACACCGAGGCCCACCTGGCCAACGCGGTCCAGACCACCAAGACCGAGGCCAAGGCCGCGTTCGGCAACGACATGGTCTACATGGAGAAGTTCCTGGAGAACCCGCGCCACGTGGAGATCCAGGTGCTCGCCGACGGCCAGGGCAACGCAATCCATCTGGGCGAGCGCGACTGTTCGATGCAGCGTCGCCACCAGAAGGTGGTCGAGGAGGCCCCTGCGCCCGGCATCACCGCCGAGCAGCGCGCGGAGATCGGCAAGGTCTGCACCGAGGCCTGCATCCGCATCGGGTACCGCGGCGCGGGCACGTTCGAGTTCCTGTACGAGAACGGCCGCTTCTACTTCATCGAGATGAACACCCGCATCCAGGTCGAGCATCCGGTCACCGAGATGGTCACCGGCATCGACCTGGTCCGCGAACAGCTCAATATCGCCGCTGGGCAGAAGCTCTCGATCCGGCAGGAGGACGTGGTGCTGGAAGGCCACGCGATCGAGTGCCGCATCAATGCCGAAGACCCGGAGACGTTCATGCCGAGCCCGGGCCTGATCCAGCACTTCCATGCGCCGGGCGGCCCCGGCGTGCGCGTCGACAGCCACATCTACGAGGGCTACCGCGTGCCGCCGAACTACGACTCGATGATCGGCAAGCTGATCGTCCACGGCCCCGACCGCGAGACCGCGATCTGCCGCATGCGCGTGGCGCTCAGCGAGATGGTGGTCGATGGCATCCGCACCAATATCCCGCTGCAGCAGCGGATCCTCGCCGACGTCGGCTTCCAGCAGGGTGGCCAGAACATCCATTACCTCGAGAAGCGGCTGAAGGAACAGAAGGAGAAGTCGCTGTCCATCGTGTAGCGCGCCCGCCATGCCTTTCCTCGAACTGACGATCCCCTGCCGCGAAGCCGACCAGCCGCGCCACGAGCGCGCGCTGGAAAGCGTCGGCGCGCTCGCGGTCACCCTGGCCGACGCCCATGCCGATGCACCCGACGAACAGGCGATCTTCGAGCCGGGGGTCGGCCAGACGCCGCTGTGGGACGAGATGGAACTGACCGCGCTCTTCGAAGGCGGCACTCCGCCGGAGTTGCTCCTGCACGCCCTGACGGCGGCCGACGAAGGCGTGGACTGGTCGCGCGCGCGGTTCCGCGAAGTCGCAGACCAGGACTGGGAACGCGCATGGATGGACCAGTACGAGCCGCTCAAGTTCGGCGAGCGCACCTGGATCGTGCCGTGGAACCACGCACTGCCCGACGGCGCCGACGCCCCGGGTTCGGCCATCGTGCGGCTCGACCCGGGCCTGGCGTTCGGCTCGGGCACCCACCCGACCACCGCGCTGTGCCTGCAATGGCTCGACCGGCTTGCCGGCGATGGCGCGCTGGACGATGTCACCGTGCTCGATTTCGGCTGCGGCTCCGGCATCCTCGCCTTGGCCGCGCTCAAACTGGGCGCGCGCGCCGCGGTCGGCGTCGACAACGATCCGCAGGCGCTGACCGCCACCGCCGACAACGCCGCCCGCAACGACGTCGGCGACCGCCTCGCCGTGTACCTGCCCGAAGACGAGCCGGTTGCCACCTACCCGGTGGTGGTTGCCAACATCCTGGCCTCGGCGCTGGTGGCGCTGGCGGCACCGCTGGCCGCGCGGGTCGCGCCCGGTGGGCGCATCGCGCTGTCGGGCATCCTCGTCGGGCAGGAAGACGAGGTGCTGGCGGCCTACTCCGACGCGTTCGAGGCGCTGGTGGTCGACCGGCTCGACGACTGGATCCGCATTACCGGCACGCGCCGGGCGACCGCCGCCTGACCGCGCGAAGCTTGATCGACGTCACGCGGCAGCGTGCCTCCGCGGCTGGCCGGGCGCCCGACCGGCTCGGCTAAACTGCGGCGATGTTCGTCCCCTGCCCGCACTGTGGCTTCCTGGTCGCGCTCATCGTCTCGCGCGACGGCGCGGCGCAGCACTGTCCGCGGTGCGAAGGGCTCATGCAACTCGACGAGGACGGACAGCTGCTGGACACCGGCGACGACGCCACCCCTGCAGACGTACCGCTTGAACCCGTCAATACAATCGACGCGACACCGGCGTCGACGCCCACTCCTGTGGCAGCACCCACGCCGGCGCCTGCATCCGAACCCGCCGCCGCACCCGCGAAGCCACGTCGACTGGCGCCGGCCTTCGCACGCACGCGTGCCCCGCGGCCGGCAAGCAGGCGGCGCAGGGCCGAATGGCTCGCGATCTGCGCGTTGGCGCTGGTGCTGGTCGTTCAACTGTTGATGTCCCAGCGCGCGGCGCTGGCGGCCAGCGCGTCGTGGCGGCCGGTCATCGTCGGCGCCTGCACCGTGCTCCGCTGCGAGGTGCCGGCCTGGGGCGAGCCGACGGCGTTCACGATGCTCGCGCGCAACGTCGAGCAGGCCGGCGCGCCCGGCGTGCTCGCGGTCACCGCCAGCTTCCGCAACGACGCACGCTGGCCGCAGCCGTGGCCGTCGCTGCGACTCGGGCTGTCGGACGTGGACGGCATCACGGTCGCCGCGCGCGTGTTCGCGCCGGTCGACTACCGTGGCGCGGACGCCGGCGGTGACGCGTTGATTGCGCCCGGGCAGAGCGCGAACGTGCGCTTCGAGGTGGTGGAGCCGGCGCCGGACATCGTGGCGTTCACCTTCGACTTCCGCTGAACCGGTTGGCCGCGGCGGTGTCGCTGTCGGCGCCCACGCGCTAGACTCGTCGCCCGTCGTCGCAGGACGCTTGCGGTGCAATGCCGCTCGACGGCCGTCTTGTGTCCTTGGGGGGACGACTCTTGAATGCTGCAGCCGACCGTACCGAATCCAGCCGCTCCGGACCAAAGGTGCCGTTGCGCGACCACGTCGCGACTTCCATCCGGCGTTACCTGGGCGACCTCGATGGCTGCGACAACGGCGACCTGTACGAGATCGCCCTGCGCGAACTGGAGATCCCGCTGTTCGCCGAGGTGCTGTCCCACTGCGAGGGCAACCAGAGCCGCGCCGCCGGGATGCTCGGCATCCACCGCGCGACGCTGCGCAAGAAGCTGCGCGAGTACGGCCTGGCCTGACCGGCGCGGGGCCGCATCGACGCGGCCGCTATAATCGCGGGCTTCCCCGAAGCCTGGACCACCCCATGACTGCCGCCTCCCTGCCGCCGGTGAAGATCCGCCGCGCGCTGCTGTCCGTCTCCGACAAGACCGGTCTGGTCGAACTGGCCCGGGCGCTGGCCGGGTACGGCGTCGAGCTGCTGTCGACCGGCGGTACCGCGCGCGCACTGCGCGACGCAGGGCTGGACGTGCGCGATGTAAGCGACTTCACCGGTTTCCCGGAAATGATGGACGGCCGGGTCAAGACGCTGCACCCGCTGGTGCACGGCGGCCTGCTCGGGCGCGCGGGCGTCGACGAGGCGGTGATGGAGGCGCACGGCATCGGCGCGATCGACCTGCTGGTACTCAACCTGTACCCGTTCGCTCGGGTCGCGGCCGATCCGTCGAGCAGCTTCGAGGATGTCATCGAGAACATCGACATCGGCGGCCCGGCCATGCTGCGCTCGGCCGCGAAGAATTTTGCCCGCGTCGCCGTCGCCACTGCACCTGCGCAGTACGACGGCCTGGTCGCCGAGCTGGGCGCCAACGACGGCGCGCTGTCGGGCCGCACCCGCTTCGCGCTCGCGGTCGCTGCGTTCAATGACGTCGCCCATTACGACGCGTGCATCAGCAACCACCTGTCCGCCCTGCAGGACGACGGCACCCAGGCGCTGTTCCCGGCGCAGAGCAACAGCAGTTTCGTGAAGATGATGGACCTGCGCTACGGCGAGAACCCGCATCAGCAGGGCGCCTTCTACCGCGACCTGTGGCCGGTGCCGGGCACGCTGGCGACGTTTACCCAGCTGCAGGGGAAGGAGTTGAGCTTCAACAACCTCGCCGACTCCGACGCGGCGTGGGAATGCGTACGCCAGTTCGATGCGCCCGCCTGTGTGATCGTCAAGCATGCCAACCCGTGCGGGGTCGCGGTCGGCGCCGGCAATGGCGAGGCCTACGAGGCGGCCTACGCGACCGACCCGACCTCCGCGTTCGGCGGGATCATTGCGTTCAACCGCCCCCTGGATGCGGCAACCGCCAAGGTCATCCTCGACCGCCAGTTCGTCGAGGTGCTGATCGCGCCCGACTACGAGCCGGCCGCGCTCGAGTACGCCAGGAAGAAAGCCAACGTGCGGGTGCTGAAGATCCCGCACGGCGAGGGCCGCAACAACTTCGACATCAAGCGGGTCGGGTCCGGCCTGCTGATGCAGACCAGCGACAACCGCGAGGTGGGGCGCGACGAGCTGAAGGTGGTGTCGAAGCTGGCCCCGACAGAAGCGCAGCTGTCGGACCTGCTGTTTGCCTGGCGGGTCGGCAAGTTCGTCAAGTCCAATGCGATCGTCTACGCGAAGGACCTGCGCACCATCGGCGTTGGCGCTGGCCAGATGAGCCGGGTGGTGTCTGCGAAGATCGCCGGGCTCAAGGCCGGGGAGGCCGGGCTGGTGGTGCTGGGCTCGGTGATGGCCAGCGACGCGTTCTTTCCGTTCCGCGACGGCATCGACGCCGCCGCCGCCGCCGGCATCAAGGCCGTCATCCAGCCCGGCGGCTCTATGCGCGACAACGAAGTGATCGCCGCCGCCGACGAGCACGGCATCGCGATGGTGTTCACCGGCGTGCGGCACTTCCGGCACTGACCGTTCGGCGCAACGCCAGGTGGTCCGGTGGCGCCGTCGCCGGATCGCGGCTGAAGCCGCTCCTACGGGAAGCCGACGCCCCACTCGGCTGGGATGAGCGACGCAAGTTGCGACCCGCCGAACGGACGGGGCCATGTACAGGTCGCGACTCACGTCGCTCCTACGGGAAGCCGCCCGCGTCCACCCGCCCCGTAGGAGCGGCTTCAGCCGCGATCGGCTACCACCAGCCCGCGCCTGGTCCCGCGCGCGCCGAGTCCCGCCCGCCTAATCGCGTTCGCGCCAGATCTCGTGGTCCACGCCATCCCCCAGCTCGGGGTAGTCGGCGATATGGAACACCGGCCAGCGCCCGGCATCGAGCTGCCGGTCGTAATCGCGGGTCAGCTTAACCACCACCCCCGACAGGCCCAGCAGGGCAGCAAGGTTGAGCGTGGCCATCATCGCCATCGCGGCGTCCGCCGCGCTCCACACCAGTGGCACCTGGGCGTGGACGCCCCAGACGATCACCGCCAGCGCCGCGGCGCGCAGCAGGAACAGGCCAACGTCGCCACCGCCCAGGTACAGCAGGCCGTTCTCGGCGTAGGCGTAGTTGCCCAGGATGGTGGTGAAGGCGAAGAAGAACAGTGCGATCGCGGCGAACCAGCTGCCCCACGGACCGAAGAACACCACCAGCGCGTTCTGGGTGATCACCACGCCGTCGCCGCCGTCGCCGAGCACGCCCGACAGCAGGATCATCAGCCCGGTCGCGGTGCAGATCAGCAGGGTGTCGATAAAGACACCGAGCGACTGCACCAGGCCCTGGCTGGCGGGATGGTGCGGCACCGGCGTGGCCGCCGCGGCGATGTTGGGCGCACTGCCCATGCCGGCCTCGTTGGAATACAGCCCGCGCTTGACGCCGTTGAGCATCGCCGCGGCCAGGCCACCCATCAGGCCACCGGCCGCCGGCTCCAGTCCGAACGCGCTTCGCACCACCAGCGCCAGCACCGCGGGCACCTCGGCGATGTGGGTGACCACCACCCAGACCGCCAGCCCGAGGTAGGCGAGCGCCATGAACGGCACCACCCACTCGGCCACGCGCGCGACCGAGCGCACCCCGCCGAAGATAATCAGCGCGGTCAGCAGCACCAGCGCCGTCGCGATCTGCGCCTCGCTGAAACCGAACGCGAGGTTGAGCGACTGCGCCATCGCGTTGGCGTGCACGCTGCTGAAGATCAACCCGTAGGAGAACACCAGGCAAACCGAGAACGCCACGCCCAGCCACGGCATCTTCAGCCCGCGGGACATGTAGTAGCCCGGTCCGCCGCGGTATTGGCCATCCTCGTCGCGGACCTTGTACAGCTGTGCCAGCGCACTCTCCGCATACGCGGTGGCCATGCCGACCGCGGCCACCACCCACATCCAGAACAGCGCGCCCGGCCCGCCCAGGCTCAGTGCGATCGCCACGCCGGCCAGGTTGCCGGTACCGACACGCGACGCCAGGCTGGTGCACAGCGCCTGGAACGGCGAAATGCCCGCTTCGTCGCCATCGGTGCCGCGGCCGATGACCCGCAGCATGTGCGGGAGCCGACGCACCTGTAGCACTTTCAAACGCACGGTAAAGAACAGGCCCACCGCAATGAGTCCGTACACCAGCACGTAGTCCCACAGCACGCTGTTGACCAGCGCGACGGCCGGGGCCAGGACGGATTCGATGGCTTGCAGCGGTGTTTGCATCGGCGGCGGGCTGGTGGGATGCGGCGATGCTAGCAGCCGGTCGCCCGGCCATCGGCGAGTCCGTAGAATCGTCCCGACACGCGCCTTCCGGGGTTCCGGGAAACCGCACGCCCGCACGCGGGCGCAGCCCCCCGGCGCCTGCCCCGGCTGACCATCAAAATCAGGATCACCCCCAATGAAAGTGCTTGTCATCGGCTCCGGCGGCCGCGAACACGCCCTCGCCTGGAAGCTCGCGCAGTCGCCCCGCACCAGCGAAGTGCTGGTCGCCCCCGGCAACGCTGGCACCGCCAACGAGCGCGGCTGCCGCAACGTCGCGGTCGAGGCGACCGATATCGACGGCCTGTTGGCGCTGGTGCGGCGCGAAGGGATCGCGGTGACCGTGGTCGGCCCGGAGGCGCCGTTGGTGGCGGGCGTGGTCGACCGCTTCCGCGCCGCCGGCCACCGCGTCTTCGGGCCGACCGCGGCGGCGGCCCAGCTGGAAGGCAGCAAGGCGTTCGCCAAGGATTTCCTGGCCCGCCACGGCATCCCCACCGCGCACTACGCGGTGCACACCGACCTGGCGCAGGCGCTCGCCCACGTGCGCACCACGCTCGAGGGCGCCGCCGACCAGCGCATCGTCATCAAGGCCGACGGCCTGGCCGCGGGCAAGGGCGTGATCGTCGCCACCAGCCTGGCCGAGGCCGAAGCGGCGGTCACCGACATGCTGGCGGGCAATGCGTTCGGGGCGGCCGGCGCGCGCGTGGTCATCGAGGAGTTCCTCGACGGCGAGGAGGCGAGCTTCATCTCGGTCGTCGACGGCAAGGTCGCGCTACCGATGGCGACCAGCCAGGACCACAAGCGCGCCTTCGACGGCGACACCGGCCCCAACACCGGCGGCATGGGTGCGTACTCGCCCGCACCGGTGGTGACCCCGGAGGTGCATGCGCGGATCATGCGCGAGGTGGTCGAGCCGACCGTGCGCGGCATGGCCGCCGACGGCGTCCCCTTCACCGGCTTCCTCTACGCCGGCCTGATGATCGACCGCGACGGCGCACCGAAGGTCATCGAGTTCAACGTCCGCTTCGGCGACCCCGAGACGCAGCCGGTGATGATGCGGCTGCAGTCGGACCTGCTCGACCTGGTCGAGGCAGCGATCGCCGGTCGGCTGGCGTCGGTGCAGGCGCGCTGGGACCCGCGGCCGGCGGTCGGCGTGGTGATGGCCGCGGAGAACTACCCCGGGACGCCGCGCACCGGCGACCCGATCGGCAGCTGGGACGTCCCCGAGGTCGGCGACAGCAAGGTCTTCCATGCGGGCACCGGGACGGTTGATGGCCAGGTCGTCACCACCGGCGGTCGCGTGCTGTGCGTGTGCGCGCTTGGCGCGACGGTCGGCGAGGCGCAGCGCCATGCCTACGAGGCGGTGGCCGGCATTTCCTGGCATGGCGAATTCCACCGCCACGACATCGGCTGGCGGGCGATCGAACGCGAGCAGGCCGGCCGGGACGACTGAGCGGCCGCGCACGGCAAGGCCCCGCTCACGCCCGATGGGCGATGCTGGGGCACCGTGTCGACCACAGGAACCGCCACCATGCCCCAGCTGTCCATCCTGGAACTCGGACGCGTCCGCGAAGGCGGCGACCGCCGCACGGCGCTGGATGAAGCCCGTGCACTGGCCCGCCACGCCGAAGGCTGGGGCTATCGGCGGTTCTGGATCGCCGAGCACCACAACATGCCGGCGGTCACCACCGCCGCGACGTCGCTGGTCATCGCCCATGTGGCCGCGGGGACCTCGACCATCCGCGTCGGCGCTGGCGGGATCATGCTGCCCAACCACGCGCCATACATCATCGCCGAGCAGTTCGGCACGCTGGCGACGCTGTTCCCGGGACGCATCGACCTTGGCCTGGGCCGCGCGCCCGGCACCGACCAGGCCACCGTGCGCGCATTGCGGCGCGACCCCGGCAGCGCCGACCGCTTCCCCCAGGACGTGCTCGAACTGCAGGCCTGGCTCGGCCCGGTCGCGCCGGGCCAGCGCATCGAGGCGGTACCCGGGTCGGGCACCGAAGTGCCGCTGTGGATCCTGGGCTCCAGCCTGTTCGGCGCGCAACTGGCGGCGGAACTCGGCCTGCCGTACGGCTTCGCCTCGCACTTCGCG
Organism: Lysobacter luteus; assembly: GCF_907164845.1. Classification (NCBI taxonomy): domain Bacteria; kingdom Pseudomonadati; phylum Pseudomonadota; class Gammaproteobacteria; order Lysobacterales; family Lysobacteraceae; genus Novilysobacter; species Novilysobacter luteus. The sequence goes on along the minus strand of NZ_OU015430.1, from coordinate 536,319 downwards.
CCGCAGATGCTCGACCAGGCGCTGAGCGTATACCGCTCGCGCTTCAGGCCCTCGGCGCAGCTGGATCGCCCCTACGTCCTGGCCGGCATCAACGTGATCGCCGCGCCGACCGACGACGAGGCGCGGTACCTGGCCACCTCCCAGCAGATGTCGTTCGCGGGCATCTTCCGTGGCGAGCGCAGGCTGACCCAGCCGCCGATCGACGACATCGAGCGCTACTGGACGCCGCAGGAGAAGCAGCAGGCCTCGCAGATGCTCGGCGGCAGCGTCGTCGGCAGCCCCGACACCGTGCGCGCCGGGTTGCGGGCGTTCGCCGAACGCACCGACGCCGACGAGCTGATGGTGGTGTCGGACGTGTTCGACTTCGGCCTGCGGCTGCGCTCGTTCGAGATGATCGCGGCCGCGAACGCTGCCAACACCGCGGACGCCGGCTGACCGGCCGCACCACCGCGCAGGCGGCAAAACCGTTCTGCTAGGCTCGCGCGGTCACCCCGGGGGCCGCGCATGTCGTCCAACCAGTACGCGCTGCTGCGCCAGCGCCGCTTCCTGCCGTTCTTCCTGACCCAGTCGCTGGGCGCGTTCAACGACAACGTCTACCGGCAGGCGATCATCGGCATGCTGTTCTGGCTGGGTGTGTCGAGCGCGGACAAGGCGCTGTACGCGAACCTCGCGCCGGCGCTGTTCATCCTGCCGTACTTCCTGTTCTCCGCGCTGGCGGGGCAGATCGCCGAGCGGACCGAGAAGGCCACGCTGATCCGGATCACCACCGCGATGGAAATCGCGATCATGTCGCTGGCGGCGTTCGGCTTTGCCACCACCAACATGGCCGTGCTGCTGGTCGCGCTGTTCCTGACCGGTGTCCAGTCGACCCTGTTCGGGCCGGTGAAGTATTCAATGCTGCCGGCAGTGCTGCAGCCGCGCGAGTTGACCGGCGGCAACGGCCTGGTCGAGATGGGCACCGCGCTGTCGATCCTGCTGGGCATGGTCGCGGGCGGCTCGGTGTTCGCCATCGCCGGCGACCACGGCCCCTGGGTGGCCGGAGGGGCCGTGGTTGCACTGGCCATCAGCGGCCATCTGGTCAGCCGGGCAATCCCGCCCGCCGGCGCCGGCATGCCGGAATTGCGGATCAACTGGAACCCGATCCCCGAATCGCTCGCGGTGCTGCGGCTGGCCAGGCGCCAGCTGGCGGTGCGCAACGCGGTGCTGGGCGTGTCGTGGTTCTGGTTTGTCGGCACGGTGATGACCAGCCAGCTGCCAGCCTATGCCGAGGTCAACCTGGGCGGCTCGGCGACGCTCTACATCTTCGCGCTGGCGCTGTTCTCGATCGGCACCGGCACGGGCTCGATGCTGTGCGAGCGGCTTTCGGCCCGCACGGTCGAGATAGGCCTGGTGCCGCTGGGCGCGTTTGGCATGAGCGCCTTCATGCTCGACCTGTACGTCGCCCGTCCCGGTGAAGCGCTGGTCTCCGGGCTGGACGTCGCCGGCTTCCTTGCACAGGACGGCAGCTGGCGGATCGTCATGGACTTGGTGGGTATCGGGCTGTTCACCGGCCTGTTTGTCGTGCCGCTGTTCGCCCTGATCCAGAGCCGTACCCCGAAGGCCGAGATGTCGCGCGTGTTCGCCGGCCTCAACATCCAGAACTCCGGCTTCATCGTCGCTGCGGCGCTGCTCGGGCTGGCCGCGCAACGCGTGCTGGGGTGGACGATTCCGCAGGTGTTCCTGGCGCTGGCGGTGGCCAACACGCTGGTGGCCGTATGGATCTTCACGATCGTGCCCGAGTTCCTGATGCGCTTTCTCAGCTGGGTGCTGGTGCGCACGCTCTACCGGCTGCGCGCGCGCGGGATCGACCACATTCCCGAGGAGGGTCCGGCCCTGGTGGTGTGCAACCACGTCAGCTACATGGACGCGCTGATCCTGGCCGCGAGCATTCCGCGGCCGGTGCGCTTCGTCATGTACTACCGGATCTTCGACATCCCGGTGATGCGCTGGATCTTCCGCACCGCCAAGGCGATCCCGATCGCCGGGGCTAGGGAGGATCCCGCGCTGATGCAGCGTGCGTTTGACGAGATCGATGCGGCATTGGCCGACGGCCAGGTCGTCGGAATCTTCCCCGAAGGCCGGCTGACGGCGGACGGCGACATCGCCGCGTTCAAGTCCGGGGTGGAGAAGATCCTGGCGCGTGCCGCCCAGGCGGGCCGGCCGGTGCCGGTGGTGCCGATGGCGCTGCGCGGGATGTGGGCGAGCATGTGGAGCCGGCGCGATTCGCGATTCGGCCGGATGCGGGTGCCGCGCCGGTTCCGGGCCCGTGTCGCGGTGGTGGCCGACGCGCCGGTGGACGGCGCGTCGGTCGATGCGGCGATGCTCGAGGCGCGGGTGCGCACCCTGCGCGGAGACGCCGCCTAGGAACGCGCAGTGGCGCCGGCAGCCAAGCCGCCGGCTATCGGGCTCAACTCACCCAGCCGGCGATCACGAACAGCGCCAGCACCGCCAGCCACACCAGCAGGCACCGCCATACCAGGCTCATGGCATCACGCAGCTCCGGCAACTCGCCGATGGCCACCTGCCCGTCGGCATAGTCGGCGTCCGCCGCGTCGGCCGCCATCTCGCTGCGCACGCTTGCGCGACCGGCCGCGAGCAGGAACCGGTGATCGGCACGGAACGAGGCGCCCCCGGCCTCGCGCCAGGCGCCCAGCACGCTGTCGAAATTGCCAACCAGCGCCAGAGCAAGCGTCATCAGCTGTGCGACCGGCCACTCCAGCACCGCCAGCAGGGTCCGCGCACCGCCGACGGTGCGCTGCGGTAGCGCGCGCGCGGCGTCGCCCGCCACCGACAGCACCAGCAGCCGGTACAGCAGCGCGCCGAACGGCCCGAGCAGCAGGAACCAGAAGAGCACGCCGAACCAGCGCCGCATCGCGTTGCGGAACACCGCCTCGACCAGTGCCGGTCCTTCCGGCACGGTCGCGCCATCGGTCGACAGCCGCGCCGCGGCCTCGCGACGGCTGGCCGGATCGCGCGCCTGCGCGATGGCCTCGACATCGACATCGAGGTCGCGCGGGCCCCAGGTGTAGAACAGCACCGCGACCCCGAACACCAGCTCGGCCAGGCCGAGCATGCGTGCATCCAGTGACAACTGGAACAGGCCGACCGCCACCAGCGGCGGCAGCAGCGCCAGGGCGATGCCCCAGCGGCCGCGCCAGAAGCTGCCATCGGGGAACTGGCCGTTGAGCCAGCCGATCCAGTCGCGGTACCAGCCGTAGCGGCGCACCGAAACGGCCAGCGACGGGGCCAGGTGTCCAAGCACGAGCGCGACGACGGCGGCGATCAGGGTGACTGACATGGGGGATGGTTCCTCCGCGCCCGGCATCGCCCGTGGCGACGCGGTGCCGTGACAGGTGCATGCATGCGGCCGGTCCGCATGCGCCACGATTCTAGCGCGAGCCGCCCCCGGCCCCGCACGCCTGCAGCGCGTCGCGGTCGAACGCGTCGAGCCACTGGCTCACCAACCAGCGCGAGATCGAGATCGACGTCGACAGCAGCGGGCCGCGACCATCGTCATCAGCGTCCCGCGCCATCGCCGCACGGACCTCGTCGGCCTCGAACCATGCCGCCGATTCGAGCTCGTCGCCGGTGACCGGCGTGTCGGGCTCGGCGATCGCGATGAAGCCGAGCATCAACTGCCCCGGGAACGGCCACGGCTGCGAACCCAGGTAGCGGCAGCCACGCACGCGCACGCCGGCTTCTTCCAACACCTCGCGGGCGACCGTCTGCTCGAGCGTTTCACCGGGTTCGACGAACCCCGCCAGCACTGAATGGCGGCGGGCCGGCCAGCCGCGTTGGCGACCCAGCAGCAGCCGCCGGCCGTCGGTCACCGCGACGATCACCGCCGGGTCGGTGCGCGGGTAATGGTCCGATCCGCAATCCTCGCAACGGCCCTGCCAGCCGCCACGGGTGAACGTGACCGCACCGCCGCACGCACCGCAATGGCGGTGACGCTGACGCCAGTGCTGCAGCGCGCGCGCCTGCGCGAAGATCCCGGCCTCGAAGGCCGGCCAGCGCGCGGCGGCGGTGCGCAGGTCCAGCCGACCGGCGCCGCCGGCCGCGGTCAGTTCCGCATCCAGCGCAAACCAGCCGGTACCGGCCGGGTCACGTCCGAGGAAGATCGCCGCGCCAGGGCCGCCCGGGCCCTCGCTCAGCTCGCGTCCGGTCGGGGCAAAGAGCGCACCTTCGTGGCCCACCGACGCGTTGCCCTCGGCGTCCAGCAGCACCACCCGTCCATCCGACCACAGCGCGGCCAGTGCCGCCGGGTCGTCGCGCAATGCGTCGGCGCGGTCGAGCACCCCGTGGCAGGCGGGCTCATCGGCGATCTCGAGCGAGGCCACGCCGGTGGCGTAGGCGCCGGCAGCGACGAACGCGAACGGCGCCCCGGCGCTCACGTGGTGAACGAAGAGCCGCAGCCGCAGGTGGTCTTGGCGTTGGGGTTGCGGATGACGAACTGCGCGCCGTGCAGGCTCTCGGTGTAGTCGACCTCGGCGCCCATCAGGTACTGCAGGCTCAGCGGATCGACCAGCAGTGTGACGCCGTCGGTGCGCACCGCGAGATCGTCTTCGCCCTGCTCCTCGTCGAATTCGAACCCGTACTGGAACCCCGAGCAGCCGCCGCCCTGGATGTACACCCGCAGCTTGAGGGCCGCATTACCCTCCTCCGCAACCAGCTCGCGCACCTTGGCCGCGGCGGCGGAAGTGAACTGCAACGGCCGGTCGAGCGACTGGTAGTCGGGCTCGGCGGGGAGTCCAGGAAGGGGCAGGATCGGATCGGTCATCCGCCCATCATGGGGACTTTGGCCGGGCAATCAAGCCGGCGCCGCACCCCGCCGCCTATTCCGTGGCGGTGGCCGACGGCGTCGACCCCGTCGCCTGCGCCCAGGTGAACGACTGCTCGACCGCGGCGCCCGAACGCGGCTGCAACCGCACCGTCACCCGCACCGGCTCGAACCCTTCCGGCAGGAACACGTCGCCCTGCACCTGCTGGAAATACTTGAACGAGTACTCGATGCCCGGCGCGTCCTCCTGCTGTCGCAGGGCATCCCAGTCGAGCTTCTGCAACCGTCCGCCGCGCGACCCCTCGACCGACAGGCTCAGGCGGCCGGTACTCACCGCGCCTCTGTTGAGATTCTGGGTCAGGGTCGACTGGAAATGCCACGCCGCGTCGCTCTGCGGCTGCAGGGTGATCGCATGCACGCTGAGCCCGCGGCGCTGCGCAGTGGCTCCGACCAGCCGTTCGTAGAAGGCCACGTCGGCCCGCAGGCCGGCGATCTCCTCGTCGCGCTCGGCCAGCGTGCCCTGCAGTTCGCGGTTCGCCTCGCGGCTGATCTGATCTGAGCGCGACAGGGTGGCGACACGCTGCTGCAGTTCCGCATGGTCGGCCTGCAGCGCCTTGCGGGCGTCCTCGCTGGCGGCCAGGCGTTGGTGCGCGTCACCCGGCGCCGGCGCCAACACGCGCCACACGCCCCACGCGCCGAACACCAGCGCCAGTGCCACCACGACGGTGATCGCCCGGCGGGTCCGTTGGGGTGCAGCTGCTGTCTCGGAAAGGGGCATCGCCGTCACCGCAGTAAAGTGGTGCGGCGAGCCTACAACGTCAGGGGTCGACGCTCAGCCAACGACCCGGACCAGGTCGACCCGGGCGTCGTCGTCCGGGAGCTCCGCGGGCTGCGCCACGGACTCCACGTGCAGCAGGCGCCCGCTCAGGCGCGAGCCGGCCGCCATCTCGACCACCTTGTAGTGCACGTTGCCGTCGACCCGGGCCTTGGCGGCCAGTTCGAGCCGCTCGCTGGAATGCACGTCGCCCTCCACCCGGCCGTTGATGACCACCACCGGCGCGCGGATCTCACCCTCGACGCTGCCGCCGTCGGCCAGCGTCATCACCGCCTTGGCGCCGTCCTCGGCATGCACCCGGCCGACTACCCGACCCTCGACGTACAGCCCGCCACTGAAGACCAGGTCGCCGTGGATCACGACCTGCGGGCCGATCAGCGTATCGACCTGCCCCTCGGGCAGGCTCGGCTTGTTCTTGAACATGGTTCAGGTTTCCCCGGTTTCTGAAGGTTGCACCCAGGCGACGGCCTGCTCGAGCGAGGCGTTCTCGCCGCGAAGGGAGACGCGCACGCGCTGCGGGACGAACCCGTCCGGCAGCATCACGCTGCCCTGGAGTTGCTGGAAATAGCGGAAGGAGTACGGCTGGGGCGGCGCGGCGTCGCGCTGGTGCAGGTCGGCCCAGTCGATAACCGCGAGCTTGCCGTCACGCACGCCCTCGATGTCGAACCGCAGCTTGCCGGCGGTTACCGCCCCGCGGTTGAGGCTCTGGGTGAGGACGATCCTGTACTGCCAGGTGCCGGCGGTTTCAGGCATGAAGTCCGCCGAGTGCACGCTCAGACCCTTCGGCTGCTTGGTGGCACCGGCCAGCCGCTCGTAGAAGGCCAGGTTGGCACGCAGGTCGGCAATCTGCCCGTCGCGTTCGGCCAGCGCCTGCTGGACCTCACGGTTGGCCGCGCGGCTGATCTGGTCGGACCGCTCCAGCGTGGCTTGGCGCTGGCGCAGCTCGGCCAGTTCGCGCTCGGCCTTTTGCAGGCGCCCATGAGCACTGTCCAGGGCCGTCGTGAGGTCGGGCAGTTGCGGCGCGGCCACCCGGCTGGCGGCGCTCCAGGCGACGGCCAGGGTCAGCACCCAGCCCAGCCCCAACACCACCCACCACAGGGGGCGGCGGTCGGGCCGACGCGGCACGATGACGTAGCGTGTTTGGGTATTCCGGCTCATTGCGATGCGGCGGTGGCAGGCACCGCCGGTCCCCTATACTCGGCCCGGAGTCTACGGGGATGACGCGATGTCGGATGCGCACCTGTTCGCAATTGGCGTAGTTCTGGCCTGGTTGGCCGGCGTTCGCGTCTACCTGACCGTGTTCGGGGTCGGCATCGCCGGCTTCTTCGGTTGGCTGGACCTGCCGCAGGCGCTGGAGGCGACCAGTTCGCCGTGGGTGCTGGGTGTCTCCGGCGTGCTGGCAGTGGCGGAGTTCTTCGCGGACAAGATCCCCGGGGTCGATTCGGGCTGGGACCTGCTGCATACCCTGCTGCGGGTGCCGACCGGCGCGTTCCTGGCCGCGGCAACGCTGTCACCGGACGGCGAGCTGGGCGCTGGCGCACTGGCGACCGGTGCCGGCGTGGCGCTGGCCAGCCATGCGCTCAAGGCCGGGTCACGCGCACTGCTCAATACCTCGCCCGAGCCCATCAGCAACTGGACCGCGTCGGTGGGCGAGGACGTGGCCGCCGTCGGCGGCCTGGCGCTGGTATTCACCTACCCGTGGATCGCGCTCGGCCTGGTGGTCGCGATCAGCCTCACCATGGCGACCGCGGTCTGGTGGCTGTGGCGGGTGCTGTTCCGGCGCCGACCGAAGCCGGTGCCGCCGCGGTAACAAACGCCCCGCAACCGATCCCCGGTGGGACCGGGGACCCGCGTTGCCTCAGCCTTCTATCTGGCGCGCCAGGTAGTTCTGCTCGCCGATCCGCTCGATCAACGACAGCTGGGTCTCGATCCAGTCGATGTGCTCTTCCTCGGACTCGAGGATCTCGGCGAACAGGTCGCGGCTGACGAAGTCGCTGACCTGCTCGCAATGGATGATCGCGTCGCGCAGCGTCTGCAGCCCTTCCAGCTCCAGCGCCAGGTCGCAGGCCAGCAGCTCGCGCGGGTTCTCGCCGATGCGCAGCTTGCCCAGCGCCTGGAAGTTCGGCAGGCCGTCGAGGAACAGGATGCGCTCCGACAGCTTGTCGGCATGCTTCATCTCGTCGATCGACTCGTGGTACTCGTGGTCGGCCAGTTCCTTCAGGCCCCAGTTCTTCAGCATCTTGGCGTGCAGGAAGTACTGGTTGATCGCGGTCAGCTCGTTGTAGAGCGCCTTGTTGAGGAATTCGATGACCTTGGCGTCGCCCTTCATCGCCATGCTCCTAGTGCGGGGATGGCGGTGACTCTAACGCGGCCGGGGGTGCCGGTGATGGAACGCGAATCAGGTGCATCCGCGGTCGCCGGTGCTGCAACCTGGTCAGGCGGCCTGCTGGAACATCGGCAGTGGCAGCTCGCGGCCCGCGCGGGCCTCGGTGAGCACCTGTGTCGCCAGCTCGACGCAACTACCACAACTGGCCCCGGCGCCGGTGCGCATGGTCAGCTCCGACATCGTCCTGCAGCCGGCCTCAGCCGCCTGGCGGATGTCGTTGTCGGTCACCCCGTTGCAGATGCAGACGTACACGTCGTCGAACCCGGCTGGCAGCCCTTCGCTGCAGGACGGATTCGACTACGAATGAGAATGATTGTCAATTAACAGGAGCCGACCCACCGTCGCCGCGACGTGCGGGGCGCGCCCGCTGGCGATGCCGGTTCCAGCCCCCATGGGCGCGTTGTTCCGGCCCGGGCAGTGGAACGGCCGTGGGCCCGGCGATCCGCTGGGCGAAGGGAGCCAAATGGCGCAGGGCGCGCGCATACACGCCGCGCTTGAACACCACCACGTGTTCCAGCGGATACCAGAAGTCGACCCAACGCCAGTGGTCGAACTCGGGGGTATCGGTCAGGTCCAGCCGCAGGTCGGTCTCGCGGCCGGTCAAGCGCAGCAGGAACCAGACCTGCTTCTGGCCGATGCAAACCAGGTGGTCGTTGCGGCGGATGGCACGCTGCGGCAGGCGGTAACGCAGCCAGCCCGGGGTCGCGCCCAGCACTTCGACGTGCTCGGGCAACAGCCCGGTCTCCTCGCGCAGCTCGCGGTACATCGCCTCCAGCGGTGTCTCGTCGCTGTTCATCCCGCCCTGCGGGAACTGCCAGCCATCACGCCGGACGCGGCGGGCCCAGAACAGGCGGCCGTCGGGATGCATCAGCACGATGCCGACGTTGGGTCTGAAACCGTCCGGATCGATCACGATGCGGACTCCTGAATCGACTGACTTGCGTCACTGTGCCCGACTCTGCCACGCGCCCCGTGGGACGACAAGCTCGACAGGGCCTTGCAGGCGAGGTCATTGACAAGCGAGCCGCGTACAGGAAAAATTCGCGGTTCCCCGAGGCTATGTAGCTCAGCCGGTTAGAGCACGTCACTCATAATGACGGGGTCGGTGGTTCGAGTCCACCCATAGCCACCAAATTCATCAACGTAATCAATGCGTTGCGCCAAAAAATCCCGCCCTTGGAGCGGGTTTTTTTTGTGCCTGTGGCCCGCCCCCGCCCCTGCCGCGCCGCCGCCGGCCTTGGTCGTTGGATCCGCCAGACAAATCGGCTTAACTCGGGTCCTTGACGCCAACCCGGAGGGTCTCGGAATGCGCAACGCATCTTGGTATTCCCGTTTCGCAAAGGCATCTTCGCGCTTTTGCGGTCACCCGCCTGTCTTCACGTTCGCGGTGGCGCTGATCCTCGGCTGGCTTATCACCGGCCCGCTGTTCGGCTTCAGCGACACCTGGCAGTTGGTGATCAACACCACCACCACAATCGTGACATTCCTGATCGTGTTCCTCATCCAGAACACCCAGAACCGGGACACCGAGGCCATCCAGATCAAGCTTGATGAGCTTATCCGCGCGACCCAGGGCGCCCACAATGCACTCCTGGACCTGGAGGACATCGAGGACAAAAACCTGGAAGCGTTTCGCTCGAAGTACCGCGCCCTTGCCGCTACAGCCCGGGCAGACCTGGCCGCGGGCAACCAGGACACGGGTACGCCAGAACCCTGAGTCACGCGGGTGCAGATGCGGTCAGTCCGCGATCAACACGACGTCCGGTCGCATGGCGGCGAACTGCAGGGCATAGGCGAGTTCCCCGCGTGAGTTCGCATGTACCTCGACAGCGGCTGCCCGTTGTCCACGATGTCCCCCGCCCGCAACGTGCACACGATGCCGGCTTCGGCATGCGTCGGCCCGATGCCGCGCCCCACCGGCTCGCTGCCGTCAGACAGGTGGATACCACTCGCAATCCCAGTTCCTCCGCGACGAATCCCAGTCGACGCGCTATGGAATTAGCGGCGGCCTGCGTTCGCATGCTTCGTCCCGGCACTGTGCCGGGAACAGGCGGCGGGATGTTGATCGACGTCAAGCCATGCGTCGGTAGTCAGGTGCATGCTGCAATGATGATGCGCTTCCCACTCCTGCCGACCCTCCTGCTACTGCTCGCTACGCTGGTGGCCAATGCCGCCGTGCCTTTACCAGCATCCGTAGCGGGAAGCGACGGCCTGCAACCCGGCGAGTTCCAATGGAGTCCGCAGCAGACGCCCGTCGGGCCGCTGGTGGTGTTCATCAGCCTCTCCGCCCAACGCGCCTATGTCTACAGCGACGGGGTTCGCATCGGGGTGTCGACGGTCAGCACCGGCAAGGCCGGTCACCAGACGCCGCCGGGGGTTTACACCATTCTGCAAAAGCGCCGCGAGCACTTTTCCAACCTTTACGACGATGCCCCGATGCCCTTCATGCAGCGGTTGTCGTGGGACGGCTTGGCGCTGCATGCAGGTTCCCTCCCGGGTCACCCCGCTTCCCACGGGTGCGTGAGACTGCCCCACGGTTTCGCTGAAATCCTGTTCGGTCAGACCCGCGTAGGCACCGTAGTGGTGATCGCGGAAGGCGGCACGCCACCCTCGGCGGCCGCGGCGCCGGGGGTCCTGGCGGCTTCCGGGATGGATGTGGCTGGCCAGGCGGCTCCGTCCGGCTTTTCATGGTCGCCGGAACGCGCTCCGGTGGGTCCTCTGACCGTAGTGCTCAGCCTCGCCGACAGCGCTGTCGTAGTCCGGCGCAACGCGGTGGAGATCGGCCGCGCCGCGGTCATGCTCGACGACCCTCCGGCCACGGGCACCCGAGCCTATGTCGTACTCGACACCAACGGCAGCGAGCCCGGAGCGGAAGCGCGGGCGGGCGTCGCGCCGCGCTGGCTGTCGGTCTATGCCTCTCCGGCGGCGGTGCCGGATACGACGATCCGCGAGGCGGTCGAATCCGGGCGCATCGCGGTTCCACCCCACTTCGCAGAGCTGGTCAGGAGCCAGTTGCGCCCGGGCAGCACGCTGGTGATCACGGATGGACCGTTGAACTCACCGACGCTTCCATCCGAACAGGTGCTCACCAGCGACCAGCCTGGCACGGACGAACGCTGAATCCCCACGCCGCGGAACTTGATCTCCGTCAATACAAGGCCACATCGTGCTGCCCGCCAACCCGTGAGGCAGTGCCGCCCCGGTCAGGGGCGGTTGACCAGCCGGTACAGCAGCAAGCCCCCGAGCATCGACGGCACGAACCAGAGCGCTTCGGTGGAACCCACGCCCAGCCCGGCCAGCGCCGGGCCCGGACAGTAGCCGGCGATTCCCCAGCCGATGCCGAACAGCGCGGCGCCGCCCAGCAGCCTGCGATCCACCCTGGTGACACCGGGCACCCGGAACGAATCGGCCAGCAACGGGCTACCCCGCCGCAGGACTGGCCGGAACAGCACCAGCGTCGTCATCACCGCGCCACCGAGCACGAACAGCAGCGTCGGGTCGAACTCGCCGGCCACGTCGAGGAAGCCGAGGATGATGCGGGCGTCGGTCATGCCCGACATCGCCAGGCCAAGCCCGAACAGTGCGCCGGACGCCAGCGCGGCGAAGGTGAACTTCTTCATGTCCAGCTCCCGAGGTGGTGCACGACGAAGGTGGTTGCGACGGCAGTGGCCATGAAGGTCACGACCGCCACGATGGAGCGCGTGGACAACCGGCCGATGCCGCACACGCCGTGGCCGCTGGTACAGCCGTTGCCCATGCTCGTGCCGAAGCCGACCAGCAGGCCCGCGGCCACAAGCGCCAGCGGTGGGAAGCCGGCACGCGGCTGCGGGGCGCCGGGTACCAGCGCCATGTACAACCCGGCGGCGAGCACCAGCCCGACCAGGAACGCGGCCCGCCACGCGACGTCGCCGCGGACCCGGAACACCACCCCGCCGATAATGCCGCTGACCCCGGCCACCCGGCCGTTGAGCCACAACAGCAACGTCGCCGACAGGCCGATCAGCACGCCACCCGCAAGGGCAGTCCACCAGGCCATGGTCATTGGGCACCTGCCAGCTGGTTGATTGGCAGTCGCAGGTAGCGGATGCCATTGGCGTCCGGGGGCGGCAGCTCGCCGGCGCGGATGTTGACCTGCAGCGCCGGCAGGATGAGCCTGGGGGCGGCCAGGCCCGCGTCACGCCCGGTGCGCAACTTCACGAAGCTCGCCTCGTCGGCATCGCCGCCGACATGCACGTTCTTCTGGCGCTGTTCGTCCAGCGAACTCTGCGCGCGCGCCTCGCGCTCGGCGGGCGGGTAGTCATGGCACAGGAACAGCCGGGTGTCGGCTGGCAGCTCGAACAAGCGCCGGATCGAACGGTAGAGCTTGCCCGCGTCGCCGCCCGGGAAGTCCGCGCGGGCGGTGCCGGTTTCCGGTGCGAACACGGTGTCGCCCACGAAGGCGGCATCGCCGACCACGTAGGTGAGGCTGTCATCGGTATGACCCGGCGTGGCGACCACCCGCGCCCGCAGCTCGCCGATGGCGAACTCGTCGCCGTCGGCGAAAAGCCGGTCGAACTGGCTGCCGTCGGTAGGGAAATCCGGCTCCAGCCCGAACAGGGTCTTGAAGCGGGCCTGCACCGCGGTGATGCCGCGGCCGATCGCGACCCGCGCGCCGGTTTCGCGCCGCAGCTGCGCGGCGGCCGTGAGGTGGTCGGCATGGGCGTGGGTTTCCAGGATCCAGTCGACCGTCAGCGCGTGCTCACGAACAAAACCGAGCACACGGTCGGCAGAGGCCGTCGAGATGCGAGCGGCCGCCGGATCGAAGTCCAGCACCGGATCGACGATCGCCGCGTGACCACCGTCCCGGTCGTACACCACGTAGGTGAACGTCGACGTGGCCGGGTCGTAGAAGCTTTGGACAAGCGGATTCATGCATGTCTCCTTGCCATTACCTTTAGCTATTGCTAAATTAGTGTCGTCATGATCTCTTGTCAAGCGATACCTAAACTACATGCCGATGAACACCGCCCCCGCATCCGTCCCCCGCCGCAGCCTGCCCTCGATTGAGGAAATGGCGCGTCATGCCGACCAGGCCGCAGCCCTGCTCAAGGCGCTCGCCCACCCCGCGCGCCTGCTCGTGCTGTGCCAGTTGGTCGAGGGCGAGCGCTCGGTCGGCGAGCTGCAGCCGATCACCGGGCTGAGCATGTCCGCGCTGTCGCAACACCTGGCCGTGCTGCGCGAGATGGCACTGGTGACGACCCGGCGCGAGGCACAGACCATCTTCTATTCAATGGCGCCCGGCCCCGCCGCCAGCGTGCTGGACGTGCTGTACGCCGCCTACTGCGGCCAGCAGGAGGTGGCGCAGTGACCATGCTGGAGTTCCTGCTGGGCGCACTGGCCGGCAGCGCGGTGGGTTTCACCCTCGGCCTGGTCGGTGGCGGCGGGTCGATCCTCGCGGTGCCGTTGATGGTCTACCTGGTTGGCGTGCAGGACCCGCACGTGGCGATCGGCACCAGCGCGCTGGCCGTCGCCGCCAATGCGCTCATCGGCCTGACCGGCCATGCCCGCAAGCGCAACGTGAAGTGGCGCTGCGCGGCCGTGTTCGCCACCGCCGGCGTCGTGGGCGCGTGGTTCGGTGCGATGCTCGGCAAGGCGATGGACGGACAGCGGCTGCTGGTGATGTTCGCGCTGCTGATGCTGGTGGTGGCCGGGTTGATGTTCCGCTCGCGCGGCCGCGAGGGCGACCCCGCAGTGGTGCTGAACCGGGGCAACGCGCCGCGGCTGCTCGGCTCGGGCGCGGCGACCGGCTTGTTGTCGGGTTTCTTCGGTATTGGCGGTGGCTTCCTGGTGGTGCCAGGGCTGATCGCCTCGACCGGCATGCCGATCCTGTTCGCGGTCGGCTCGTCGCTGGTCGCGGTCACCGCGTTCGGGCTGACCACCGCACTCAGCTACGCCAGCTCCGGGCTGGTTGCCTGGCCGCTGGCGGCCGTTTTCATCGGCGGCGGCGCAGTCGGGAGCCTGTTCGGCACCCGGCTGGCGACGCGTCTGGCTGACCGCAAGGGCGCGCTCAACACGGTGCTCGCGGCACTGATCGTTGTGGTCGCGCTGTACATGCTCTACCGCACTGCGACCGAACTGGGCTGGCTCTGACCGCCCGCTCCACCCCCCCCCACCAGGAGGCACGACATGTCCCAACCCAAGTGCTATGCCGACGACCATTACTCCGCAGGCCAACCCACGCCCGAGCAGCTGGCCGCACTGGCACGCGAGGGTGTGCGCACGGTGATAAACCTGCGCGCGCCGGACGAGGCGGTCGACTATGACGAGGCGGCCGAAGCCGAACGGCTGGGCCTGCGCTACGTTGCGCTGCCGGTGCGCGGGGCCGATGACCTCGACCGCGAACGCGTGCGCGAGTTCGGCCGCGAGCTGGATGCCGCACGCGCGCGCGGCCCCGTGCTGATCCACTGCGCCAGCGGCAACCGCGTCGGGGCGATGGTGGCCCTCGACGAAGCCCTCAACCGCGGTTGCGACCTCGACAGCGCGCTCGACCAGGGCCGCCGCGCCGGCCTCCAGGGACTGGAGCCGGCAGTGGTGGAACTGGCGGGCCGCGAGGGAGCTGCATCATGAAGACTGCTTCGATGATCTTCCGCCAGTTGTTCGAGCCGGTGTCCTCCACCTACACCTACCTGCTGGGCTGCGAGGAATCCGGCGAAGCGGTGCTGGTCGATCCGGTCATGCCGGCATGGCAACGCGACCTGGAGGCGGTCAGCGCACTCGGGCTGAAGCTGGTGATGACCATCGACACGCACATCCATGCCGACCACATCACCTCTGCATCGATGCTGCGCCGCGAGGCCGGCAGCCGCATCGCGACGCCGGCGCTGGACGGCCTGCCGTGCACGGACGTCGCCATGCATGACGCTGTCCCGCTGCAGGTCGGCGGCTTGCGGATCGACCCCATGCATACGCCCGGCCACACCGACAACCATTTCGCCCTGCTGGCGGGCGACCGCGTGTTCACTGGCGACGCCCTGCTGATCGACGGTTGCGGTCGGACCGACTTCCAGAGCGGTGATTCGCGTGCGCTGTACCACAGCGTGCGGGGCCGCCTGTTCGGGCTGCCCGACGACACACTGGTGTACCCGGCGCACGACTACAACGGCCGCCGCGTTTCCAGCATCGCCCAGGAACGCGCGCGCAACCCGCGGCTGGGCGGCGAGCGCAGCATCGAGGAATTCGTCGACCTGATGGCCAACCTCGACCTGCCGTACCCGAAGTTCATCGATTACGCGGTGCCGGGAAACCGTGCCTGCGGCGAGTGCCCGCAGGACCTGCCGCCGAGCCTCCGCGAGTACTGTCCGGAAATGGCCGAAAGCCCGCAGGGTTGAACCGCTGAAGACGCGCGGCGTGCTCAGGTGGCGTCGGGGTCGCGGGGGCCGGTTACCGTGGCATCGCGGATCAGCAGCGCCAGCTTGCCCGGCACGCCGTCCCATTTCGCGGCATCGGGCATGGCCGGGATGCGCTTGTCGATCACCGGCCACATCGGCGCCAGCTCGGCGTTGATCGCGATGAAGGGTTCCTGCCCGGCGGGGACATCGGCTTCCGGGTAGATCGCGCCCACCGGGCACTCGTCCACGCACAGCGTGCAGTCGATGCACTCGACCGGGTCGATGACGAGGAAATTGGGGCCTTCATGGAAGCAGTCGACCGGGCACACCTCGACACAGTCTG
Organism: Lysobacter luteus; assembly: GCF_907164845.1. NCBI lineage: Bacteria > Pseudomonadati > Pseudomonadota > Gammaproteobacteria > Lysobacterales > Lysobacteraceae > Novilysobacter > Novilysobacter luteus. The sequence continues at coordinate 520,569 of NZ_OU015430.1, read as the reverse complement.
TGTGCTTGCAGTTGATGCAGTTTTCGGTGACGACGTGGGTCATTGGGGGTGTCGTCCTTGCTTGCTGAACGGTGTCCATGGTCGTGCCGGCGACATGGCGCGGCCCTGATCTGGGTCAAGTCGTACCGGCGCGTACGGAGCGAGACTGCGCCCAACGAAACGACCAACCCCCTGGAGCAAGAACCATGATCCGCAAGCTTTCCCTTGTCGCCGTGCTTGGTGCCGTGGCCATCCCGGCGATGTTCCTGGCCGGCCCGGCGGCGGCCGCGACCTGCAGCGCGACGGTCGAGAGCACCGACGCGATGAAGTTCACCACCGCAAGCCTGGTGGTGCCGAGCTCGTGCAAGGAGTTTACCGTCAACCTCAAGCACACCGGCAAGCTGCCCAAGACCGTGATGGGCCACAACTTCGTGGTCGGCAAGGCCTCCGACGTCGCCGGCATCAACACCGATGGCATGAAAGCCGGCGCCGATGCGAACTACGTCAAAGCCGGCGACGCGCGCGTCATCGCCGCCAGCAAGGTCATCGGCGGCGGCGAGTCCACCACCGTCAAGATCCCGGTCGCCAAGCTGAAGGCCGGCGAGCAGTACAACTTCATCTGCACCTTCCCGGGCCACTCGTCCATCATGAAGGGCACGCTGACCCTGGGCAGCTGACCGCTCCCCGACCCGGCCATCCGGCCGGCAGCGGCGGCCTCCGATGCGAACCATCGGCGGCCGCCGCGTTCGTTTTGGAGGTTTGACAGCACGATGGCTGCATCACACACGCTCACCGAGGCCGACCTGGCCGCACTGGTCGACCGCTTCTACGAAAAGGTCCAGCGCGACCCCGAGCTCGGACCGGTGTTCAACCCCGCCGTCCACGACTGGGACGAGCACAAGGCAACGTTGGTGGACTTCTGGTCCTCGGTGGTGCTGCGGACCGGCCGCTACCGCGGCAACCCGATGGCGATGCACCGGCCACACCCGATCGACGCCGCGCACTTCGACCACTGGCTGGCCCTCTGGCGCGAGACCGCCGTGGAGGTCACCGGCGAGGAGAACGCGGCCGTGCTGTGCGACTTTGCCCACCGTATCGCCGGCAGCCTGAAATACGGCCTCGGCCTGGATGGCCAACGTCGTCCGCTCGGCCTGCCCATCGCCGGGGATCCTGAAACCAAGAAGCGGAATTGACGACGGTCAAGGCGGCCGTTCCCGACCGGGCCTAGCCTGTCCCCATGCACACGAACCCATCCTTCGACGCCGACCTGCTGCGTCGCTACGACCGGCCCGGGCCGCGGTACACCTCCTACCCGACCGCGCCGCAGTTCAGCAGCGCATTCGGCGAGGCGCAGCTGCGCGACGCGGCGGCTGCCAGCAACGGCGACCCGATTCCGCGCCGGCTGTCGCTGTACGTGCACGTGCCGTTCTGCATGAGTCCGTGTTTCTACTGCGGCTGCAACCGCATCATCACCCGCGACCTGTCGCGCGGCGAGACCTACCTGGTCCGGCTGTACCGCGAGATCGCGATGATGTCGGAGTTGTTCGACCGCGACCGCGAGGTGATCCAGCTGCACTTCGGCGGCGGCACCCCCAACTTCCTTGCGCCGGCGCAACTGGCCGACGTGGTCGATACCCTTCGCAACCACTTCCGGTTCTCGGAAGCGCGCGAGCGCGACCTGTCGATCGAGCTGGACCCGCGCTTCGTGTCGCCGGCCGACGTGCTCGAGCTGGCCCGGATCGGTTTCAACCGCGCCAGCCTGGGCGTACAGGACTTCGACCCCGCCGTGCAGGCGGCGGTCAACCGCATCCAGTCGGTCGAAGAGACGGTTGCGATCATCGACGCCTGCCGCGAGGGCGGCATGCGCTCGGTCAATGTCGACCTGATCTACGGGCTGCCCAAGCAGAACCACGCCGGCTTCTCGCGCACGCTGGACACGGTGGTGGCCGCGCGCCCGGACCGGCTGGCGGTCTACAGCTATGCCCACCTGCCGGAGATGTTCAAGGCGCAGCGGCAGATCGACGCCGCCGACCTGCCGACGGCCACCGAGAAGCTCGGCCTGCTGCAGCTGGCGATCGAGAAGCTCACCGCCGCCGGTTACGTCTACATCGGCATGGACCACTTCGCGCTGCCCGACGACGAGCTGGCCACCGCCCAGCAGCGCGGCGGCCTGCACCGCAACTTCATGGGCTACACCACCCACGCCGACACCGACCTCGTCGGCCTGGGCGTGAGTGCGATCAGCCATATCGGCGACAGCTTCAGCCAGAACCCGCGCGACCTGCCGAGCTGGCAGATCGCGCTGGACGAGGGGCGCCTGCCGGTGTTCCGTGGGATGCGCCTGACCGAGGACGACCAGCTGCGCGCCGATCTGATCCAGCGCCTGATGTGCCAGGGCGAGATCCCGATCGGTGCGCTGGAGCGGCGCTACCTGATTGATTTCCGCGACTATTTCGCCTCGTCGCTGGAGCGCCTGCAGCCGCTGGTGGACGACGGGCTGGTCCGGATCGAACCCGACCGGATCGTCTCGACCTCGCGCGGACGGCTGCTGCTGCGTAACATTGCCATGTGCTTCGACCATTACCTCGACCAGCCGGCCCACGACCAGCCCGCCACGCCCCGCTTCTCGCGCGCGATCTGAGGGCTGCATGGAAAACCCGGTGAACCCGACCGCGTTCCCGCGGCAGGACACGCGCACGCTCGCCGACGACGGCGACGAGCTGCATTTCTGCTCAACCTGCGCGTTCTCGCAGGCCTGCCTGTCGGAAGGCATGGACAAGAGCGGACTGATGGACCTGCACATGCTGGTCGAGCACGTCGGTCCGTTCCGCGCCGGCGAGCACATCTTCCGCGAGGGCGACCCGTTCGAGGCGATCGCCGCGGTCCGCGCCGGCACGGTCAAGACCTACGTGATCGACCGCGAAGGACGCGAGCACGTGCTCGGCTTCCACCTGCCCGGCGAGGTGATCGGCCTCAACGCAATCGACGGCGAGCACTACCCGTGCAACGCGGTCGCGCTCGACACCGTGATGCTGTGCCGGTTCTCGTTCCCCAAGATCTCGGTGCTGGCCGCGCAACTGCCCGGCCTGCAGCGGCACCTGTTCCGCCTGCTCAGCCGCGACATCGGCCGGGCCGCACTTCTGGCGGGCGACTGGACCGCCGACCAGCGCATGGCGGCGTTCCTGATCGCGCTTTCCCGCCGGCTGGCCGCACGCGGCTTCTCGGCAACGCGCTTCCAGCTGACGATGGCACGCACCGACATCGCCAACTACCTGCGACTGGCGCCGGAAACGGTGAGCCGGGTCCTGCGGCGGTTCCAGCAGGACGGACTGCTGCAGGTCGACCGCCGCGAGCTCGAGCTTGCCGACCGCGACCGCCTCGAAGCCCTGGCCGAGCCCGTCCTGCGCGGTTGAGCGACCGCGTCCGGCACGTTCGGTGCACGGGCGTTCATGAATCGACAACATCCGGGCCGACACCATGGCGCCCGGGGTTCGCATGTGTCCGGCGGCGCGCTGGATCGCGCAGGTTGACCTGAATCAAGGTGCAATACGCTGGCACGGGCGAACATCTCGTCGACTGAATCGGGAGATCGTCAATGAGCAGTACCCGCAAACTATGGATTGCCCTCGCAATCCTGCTGGTCTCGTCGTTCGCCGTACTGCTGTGGTCAGGCTCGGAGATCTTCCGCGCCGCGCCACCGGTGCCCGAACGCGTCGTCACCGAACAGGGTGACGTGATCTACACCAAGGACGACATCCAGCGCGGCCGCCAGGTCTGGCAGTCGATTGGTGGCATGCAACTGGGCTCCATCTGGGGCCACGGCGGCTACGTCGCGCCGGACTGGAGCGCGGACTGGCTCCATCGCGAAGCGGTCGGCGTGCTCGACCTGTGGGCACGCGCCGATGGTGGCGCGGCGACCTACGCGCAGTTGCCGGGCGAGGAGCGCGCGCAGCTGCAGGGTCGCCTGCAGGAAATGATGCGGGCCAACACCTACGACCCGTCGACGCAGACGGTGACGCTTTCGCGCGACCGCGCGCTGGCGATCTCCAACGTGGCCGCGCACTACGAGAGCCTGTTCGGCAACGACCCGGCGACGGCCGAGTTGCGCGAAGCCTACGCGATGAAGAACGACACGATCCCGGACGCCGACCACCGGCGTGCGCTGACCGCGTTCTTCTGGTGGACCGCCTGGGCGGCCGCCACCGAGCGTCCGCTGGCGGAAGGCGAGACCCTCGCGCCCGAGCAGGCCGGCGTGCAGCCGCACCGCGTCACCTACACCAACAACTGGCCGAGCGAGCCGCTGATCGGCAACCGTCCGCCGCCGTCGATGTGGGTGTGGTCGGCCTTCAGCGTGCTGTTCCTCATCCTCGGCATCGCCGTACTGGGCTGGCACCACGCGGTCACCCACGGCCGCGGCGAAGAGGAGCACACGATCCCCGCGCGCGACCCGTTCGCGGCATTGCGCATCACTCCGTCGATGCGTGCCACCGCCAAGTACTTCTGGCTGGTGCTGGCGCTGTTCCTGACCCAGATCCTGCTCGGCGCGATCACCGCGCACTACCAGGTCGAAGGCCAGGAGGCATACGGCTTCGCGTTGTCGGATGTGCTCCCGTACTCGATCACCCGGACCTGGCATACCCAGCTCGCGGTGCTCTGGATCGCGGTGGCGTGGCTGGGCACCGGCCTGTACATCGCACCGGCGCTGTCGGGGCATGAGCCGAAGTTCCAGCGGTTCGGCGTCAACTTCCTCTTCATCAGCCTGATCGTGATCGTGGTCGGCTCGTTCGCCGGCCAGTGGTTCGCGGTGATGCAGAAGATGGGGCTGGAGAACAACTTCTGGTTTGGTCACCAGGGCTGGGAATACGCCGACATGGGTCGGTTCTGGCAGTGGTACCTGTTCATCGGCCTGCTGTTGTGGCTCACCCTGGTCGGGCGGTCGCTGTGGCCGATCCTGCGTGGTGACCGTGGCGCCGACGGCAAGGCCAGCGAGTCGCGGCACATCGTTGCCCTGCTGTTCCTGTCGACCGTCTGCATCGGGTTGTTCTTCGCCTCGGCCCTGATGTGGGGCGAGCACACCCATATCTCCGAGGTCGAGTACTGGCGCTGGTGGCTGGTGCACCTGTGGGTCGAGGGCTTCTTCGAGGTCTTCGCGACGGCGGTGATGGCGCTCATCTTCACCCGCCTGGGCCTGCTCAAGACCTCGACGGCGACGATCGCGGTGCTGTTCGCGACCATCGTGTTCATGGCCGGCGGCGTGCTGGGCACCCTGCACCACCTGTACTTCGTCGGCACGCCGACCTCGGTGGTGGCGCTGGGCGCGAGCTTCAGTGCGCTGGAAGTGGTGCCGCTGGCCTACATCGGCTTCGAGGCCTACCACACCTACAAGCTGGGCAAGGCAACACCGTGGATGGTCCGCTACAAGTGGCCGATCATGTTCTTCCTGTCGGTGTCGTTCTGGAACCTGATCGGTGCGGGCCTGTTCGGCTTCCTGATCAACCCGCCGCTGTCGCTGTACTTCATGCAGGGCCTCAACCTGACCCCGCTCCATGGCCACACCGCGCTGTTCGGCGTGTACGGCATGCTCGGTATCGCACTGGTACTGTTCTGCATGCGCGGCCTGCGCGGGCAGATGGTGTGGAACACCGGCGCGCTCAAGCTGTCGTTCTGGGCACTGAACATCGGCCTGGCACTGATGGCGGCGCTGACGTTGCTGCCGCTGGGCACGATGCAGCTGCTGGCGGCGATCGAGCACGGCTACGCGTACGCACGCTCGGCCGAGTTCATGCAGCAGCCGATTGTCGATCTGCTGGTGTGGATGCGTGTGCCGGGCGACACGATCTTCAGCGTTGGCGCAGTCGCGCTGGCCTGGTTCGTGCTGCGGCTGTGGATCGCGCCACGTCGCGCCGAAGTCGGCGATGCCGTGGTCGAGACGCGCGACCACTGACGGTCGCTATCGCTGGACCTTGGACGGGGCGCCTTGTGCGCCCCGTCCTGTTTGCGCAGTCTGACCTGGATCAATGCGCCCACCACCGCTGGAGCCCACCCTAGCCACCATGGATATTCGACCCACTCCCGCGCCCGGACTCTCGCCCCGCCAACTGGCCGAGGCACCGCACCGGCTGATGTTCTTCATCGGCGCCACCAACCTGCTTCTGGCGATGGCCTGGTGGGCCGCGTGGCTCGCATCGGCGCGCTGGGGCGCGCCATCGATGCCGCAGACCGACCCATACGCCGGCTGGCTGCACGCCTTCGTGATGCAGTACCAGATGCTCCCCAGCTTCTTCTTCGGCTTCCTGCTGACCACGTTCCCTAAGTGGATCGGGCTGCCCGACATCGACCGCTGGCGCTACCTGCCGGTCGGGGCCGGCCTGTTTGGCGGACAACTCGCCACGCTGCTCGGCGCCGCGGGTTGGGAGGCGGGCATCACCGTTGGCCTGCTGATGACCCTGGCCGGCTGGCTGGCCGGCCTGCTGATCCTGGGCCAGTTGCTGCTGCGCGACCGCAGCGGGAACTGGCATGCACGCTCGTGCTTCGCCGCACTTGCCCTCGGGTTCGTCGGCCTGGCGTGCTGGGCCGCATTCGTGCTCGGCGGCTCCCCGCTGCTGGCCTTCGCGAGCATCAAGATAGGCAGTTTCGGCTTGCTGCTGCCGGTGTACCTCACCGTCGCCCACCGGATGTTTCCGTTCTTCGCAAGCCGGGTGGTGCCGGGCTACCAGCCCTGGCGGCCGTTGTGGCTGCTGGCCGCTTTCTGGCCACTGGCGATCGGCCACCTGGTGCTGGAGCTGCTGCACGCGTACGGCTGGCTGTGGCTGGTCGATGCGCCGCTGCTGGTACTGACCGGGCTGATGCTGTGGCGCTGGTGGCCGCGCGGCGACAAGCCCGGGATCCTCTCGGTGCTGTTCATCGGGCTGGCCTGGCTGCCGTTGGCATTCGCGTTGTACCTGGGCCAGAGCATCGCCTACGAGCTCACCGGTGTTTACTGGCTCGGCCGCGGACCGGCACACGCGTTGTTCGTCGGTTTCTTCGGCAGCGTGCTGGTGGCGATGGTCACGCGCGTGACCCAGGGGCACTCGGGGCGGCCGCTGGTGATGCCGCCGGCAGCCTGGTTCGCGTTCATCGCGATCCAGGTGGTCGCGGCCATCCGCGTCGCCGCCGAGGTGCTGCCCGACATGATGACGTGGCATGCCATTGCGGCGATCGGCTGGCTGGTGGCCTTCGCGCCCTGGGTGATCCGGATCGGGCGCATCTACCTCGCTCCCCGTGCCGACGGCAAGCCCGGTTGACCCCCAACAAGGAAGGTTACGAATGATCGAGTTCTACCCCCAGATCAAGGCGGCCCACATCGGCCTTGCACTGCTCAGCGGCGGCCTGTTCGCGCTGCGCGGCGCCGGCGTGCTGGCCAACATGCGCTGGCCGCACTGGACCGTGGTGCGCTGGACCAGCTACACCATCGACACCTCGCTGCTGACCGCGGCGCTGATGCTGCTGACGATCCTGCCGGGCGCGCTGTTCTCCAACGGCTGGCTGACGGTCAAGATCGTGTTGCTCGTGGCCTACGTCGTGCTTGGCGTTTTCGCGATCAAGCGCGCCCGTACACGCATGACCCGGGCGGTGTGCTACGTCGCCGCGCTGGCGACCTTCGGGCTGGTCTATTCGATCGCGCGCGCCCACCACCCACTGGGGTTCCTGTATGGCCTCCTCGCCTGACGGCACGCTGCCAAGCGGCACCGCCGACGACCGGCCGTGGCTGGACGCGCTGTTCCTGGGTCCCTACGGCGAGAACGACGCGCTGCTGGAAAAGCTCGTCGTAGAGTTCCTGCGCGACCACGTCTACTGGCGCCGCAACTTCCACCCCGAGGACCCCCCGGCCATCTCCACCCACGCCGCGCTGCACCCCGAGTACCAGGCACTGGAGGCGCGCCTGCGTGGCGAACTGCACCAGCTGTCGGCCGCGCTCAAGCGCTCGGTGCCGTTCCACAGCCCGCGCTACATCGGCCACATGGCTTCCGACCTGCTGTTGCCGGGCCTGGCCGCGCAGATCCTGACATTGCCGTACAACCCCAACAACGTCAGCGAGGATGCGGCGCCCGTCACCATCGACCTGGAGGTCAAGGCCGGGCTGCAGCTGGCGCGGATGCTCGGCTATCCCGATGATCCGGCGCGGCCGGACTGCGCTTTCGGCCACCTGACTTCCGGTGGCACCGTCGCCAACTACCAGGCGCTGCGGCTGGCGCTGGCACTCAAGGCGTTCCCGGTGGCGTTGCGGGCCGCGGGCGTGCCCGACATCGGCGTGCCCGATGACGACTGGTCCGCGTTCAACCTGGGTCCCGATGCGGGCATCGCGCTGCTCGAACGCGCGAACGCCTGGCTGGCCGCGCAGCCGCCGCGCGAGCAGCGCCGTTGGGTGCGCGCGGTGCAGAAGGAACGCCTCGAGTTCCTCGGGATGATCGACTTCTTCGCCAGGCACCCCGAGCTCAAGGTGCCCAAGGTGCTGGCACCGATCACGGCGCACTACTCGTGGAGCAAGGGCCTGAAGCTGCTCGGTCTGGGGCGCAACCAGCTCGAGCTGCTGCCCGAGCGCGGCATGCGGCTGGACGCCGGGGCACTGGAGGATGTGCTGGCGCGGTTCGAGCGCGAGCGGCAACCGGTGCTGCTGGCCGTCGCCGTGCTGGGCACCACCGAATACGGCACGGTGGACCCGGTCGATGCGGTCGTCGACGCGCGCGAACGGTGGACGGCAAAGGGGATGGGTTTCAGCGTGCACGTCGACGGCGCGTGGGGCGGCTACCTCGCCACCCTGTTCCGCAACGAGGACGGCAGCCTGCGCACGATCGAAGAGGTCGGCGAAGGCTTCGCCCGCTTCCCGCTGCCGGAGGTGCACGCCGCGTTCGCCGCACTCGGCCGGACCGACTCGGTCACCGTCGATCCGCACAAGCTGGGCTACCTGCCCTATGGCGCCGGTGCGTTCATCTGCCGCGACCACCGCGCGGTCGCGCTGCTGGCCGAGGCTGCCGACTACGTCTTCCACGACACTCGCGACGACGACTACCACGCCCGCTATCGCCGGCTCGGCCAGTTCGTGCCCGAAGGCTCCAAGTCCGGCGCCGCCGCCGCCGCGGTGTACGTGACCCACAAGGTGCTGCCGCTCGACCACGCCCACTTCGGGCGGTTGCCGCGACAGACCGTGCTCGCGGCCGAAGCGTTCCACGCCGGCAGCGAGCGGCTGGCCGCGGCGCTGGAGGGCGTCGCCCGGGTGTCGGTGCCGTTCGCTCCCGACAGCAACCTGGTATGCCTGGCGATAAACCCGGCCGGCAACACCGACCTGGGCACGGCCAACGCTTTCGTGCGGCGCCTGCACGATGAACTGCGTGCCGACCCGCGCCAGCCACTCCAGCTCAAGCAGTTCTTCGGCTCGATGACGACGCTGCGGCCCGAGGCCGTCGGCGAGGTGGAGATGGCCCGCATCCTCGCCTCGATCGGCATCGATCCAGCCACGCTCGACGCCGACGGCGACGACAACGACAAGCTGGTGATCCTGCGCCACACCCTGATGAATCCGTACCTGATCGACCACACCAACGGCATCAGCTACATCGAGCGCTACCTGGACCACCTGGGCCGACGCATCGACGCGCTGCTGGCCTCATGAGCACGATCGACCTGCGCGACTGGACCAACGAGGCGCTTGCCAAGCTGCGGCGCGAAGCCGCGCGTTCGGCGGATACCCACCTGCTGCGGCTCGAGTTCGACGGATTCCCCGGGATCGACTTCTACTTCAAGGACGAAGCCGCCCACCCGACCGGCAGCCTGAAGCACCGGCTGGCGCGATCGCTGTACCTTTACGCGCTGTGCAACGGCCGCTTGCGTCCGGGCCAGGCGGTGGTCGACGCGTCGTCCGGCAGCACCGCGATATCGGAAGCCTGGTTTGCGCGCCTCCTCGGGCTCGAGTTCACCGCGGTGATGCCGGCATGCACCGCGCCGCGCAAGATCGCAGACGTGCAGGCGCTCGGTGGCCGCTGCGATCTCGTCGACGAGCCGTCGCAGGTCTACGAGCGGGCCGCCTGGCACGCCGCGCAGGGCGCCTGCCATCTCGACCAGTTCGGCCTGGCCGAGCGCGCGACCGACTGGCGCGGCAACAACAACATCGCCGAGTCGATCATCGGCCAGCTGGCCGGCGAGCCCCACCCGGAACCGGCGTGGGTGGTGTGCGGGGCCGGCACCGGCGGAACCTCGGCCACGATCGGCCGCTATTTGCGGTACCGCGGACTGCACACACGGCTGTGCGTGGCCGACCCGCTCGGCAGCGCGTTCGCCTCGGGCTGGCGCAGCCGTGATCGCACCGCCGTCGCCGACCACTCCACCGTGATCGAGGGCATCGGCCGCGCGCGGGTCGAACCGGGCTTCGTGTTCGAAGTCGTCGACGAGGTGATCGAAGTGCCCGACAGCGCCTCGGTCGCCGCGATGCGGCTGCTGGAAGAGCAGCTCGGCCGCCGCTACGGCGGCTCCTCGGGGACCAACCTGGTCGCCTGCCTGCAACTGGCGGCACGCATGCGCGAGGCCGGCCAGAGGGGCAGCATCGTCAGCCTGCTGTGCGACCCCGGCGAGCGCTACGACCGCACCCTCTACGACCCGCAATGGCTGGCCCGCAGCGGGATCGACCCCGTTCCCGCCGAAGCCGCCCTCCGCGCGACGCTGGCCAGTGGCGAGTGGCACCCGTACGCCTGATCCCGCGCAACAGGTTCTTGTAGGAGCGGCTTCAGCCGCGACCGGTGGCCATCTCGCCCGCGCCAACTCCGGATCGCGGCTGAAGCCGCTCCTACAGGCCGCGGGATGGCGCGGGGCTCCAGCGATCCGTAGGAGCGACGTAAGTCGCGACCGCGCAAACAAGTCGAACCCTCGCAACGACCACTTTTCGGTGTCCTATCGGAGCGGGCGCCACCGAGCGCCACCGCAGCCAGCGTGCATCGCCTCGTGCGACGACTGCGTGGTCGCGACTTACGTCGCTCCTACGGAAACCATGGGGATCGAACGGCTGCCGTGGTGACGCTTGACCGACATCAGGGCCTTGTTGCCTCGCGGGCAGGATGCTGTCGCGTCTCCCCAGCGCGATACCCCGATGGCCGACCACGACCTCCGCGCGTTCCTGTCCCGCCTCGAGCGCGGCGGCCAGCTGGCGCGCGTCGCCGCGCCGGTCGACCCCGACCTCGAATCGACCGCGCTGTGCCTGCGCGCGTTGCGTGAGGGCGGACCGGCGCTGCTGATGGAACACCCGGTCGGCAGTGACCACCCGCTGTTGGGCAACCTGTTCGGCCATCGCGACCGGATCGAGGCGGCGCTCGCGGGGCGACCGCTGGCCAGCCTGCGGGAGCTGGGTGAACTGCTCGCCGCCATCCGGGAACCGCGTTGGCCCTCGAGCCTGCGCCAGGCGCTGTCGAGTTGGCCCGAGCTTGCCCAGCTGGCGCACGTCGCGCCGCGGCGCGAGCCGGTCGCGGCCTTCTCCGACGAGGTGCTGGCCGGCGACGACATCGACCTGGCGCGACTGCCGATACAGCGCTGCTGGCCCGGCGATGCCGGAAGGCTGATCACGCTGGGGCTGGTGATCACCCGCGGCACGCGCAAGCCGAGGCAGAACATCGGCATCTACCGGATGCAGGTGATTGGCCGCGACCGGGTGATCATGCGCTGGCTGCCGCATCGCGGGGGCGCGCTCGACCATGTCGACTTCCGTGCCGCGCACCCGGACCGGCCGTTCCCGGTGCTGGTGGCGATCGGGGTCGACCCCGCCACCACCCTCGCCGCGGTCGCGCCGGTGCCGGACACGCTGTCGGAGTTCGAGTTCGCCGGCCTGCTGCGTGGTGAGCGGACCCGCGTCTGGCACAGCGAACGCACCGGGCTGGATGCACCCGTCGGTTCGGAGATCCTGATCGAGGGCGTGATCCATCCCGGCGACACCGCGCTGGAAGGTCCGTTCGGCGACCACACCGGCTACTACAACGCGGCCGACCATTTCCCGGTGCTGACCATCGAGCGCATGCACCTGCGGCGCGGGGCGATCTACCAGGGCAGTTACATGGGGCGTGCGCCGTTCGACGAGCCATCGGTGCTGGCCATGGCGCTCAACGACATCTTCGTGCCGCTGCTGCGCAAGGTGTTCCCGGAGATCGTGGACTTCTACCTGCCGCCCGAAGCCTGCTCCTACCGCATCGCGGTGGTGTCGATCCGCAAGCAATACCCCGGCCACGCCCGCCGGATGATGATGGGCGTGTGGTCCTACCTGCGGCAGTTCACCTACACCAAGTTCGTGATCGTGGTCGACGAGGACATCGACGCACGCGACTGGTCACAAGTGGTGTGGGCGATCTCGACCCGCGTCGATCCGGCGCGCGACACCATGCTGGTGGAGAACACGCCGATCGACTACCTCGATTTCGCCACGCCGGTAGCCGGCCTGGGCTCCAAGCTCGGGATGGACGCGACCAACAAATGGCCGGGCGAGACCACGCGCACCTGGAGCCGGCCGATCGTCCCCGACCCGGCGGTCGAACGCCGCGTCGATGCGCTGTGGTCGGCGCTGGCTCAGCCGCCCGCGTCGAGCGCGGGCTCCGCGAACTCGGGATCGTCGAACAGGCGGGGATAGTCGGCCAGCGCCTCGCGCATGCCGGTCACCGGGCCGGTGTCGGCCGGGTCGGCCGCCAGCGCGCGTGCGCCGCCGAGCAGGCGCGCCAGCACGCCGTGCAGGGCCGCGTCGGGTTCGGGCGCGAGCGTGCAGTTCTGGAACATGTAGCCGGCGGCGTCCTCGACGTTCTTTGCCAGCCGCTGCACCTGGGCCGGGTCGAGGTGGCCGTGCTCGCCGTGCGACAGCGCGTCCACCGCGGTGCGCATGCGCTGCATGCCCTCACGCAGTGGCGCGTCAGGCTCCCAGCGCTGGTGGTCGGCGGCGATGTCCGCGGCGGCGGCCGGGTGGGCGGCGTGCGCGGCGTGTGCATCGTGCTCGTCGACCTGGGCGTGCGCCACCTTGCGGCCGGCATCACCGTGGTCGATCGGGGTGTGGCCGGCAACCGCCGGGTGGGCGAACGCGAGCAGCGGAACAACGAGCAGGGCGGTCAATCGGGACATGGCGTGGTTCCTCGATGCAGCGCGCGCGGCGGGACGCCGCGGCCGTTGCCACGATGCTAGCCGCGATGGGTAGGCGCGGACCTGATCCAGGTCAACGACCGCGCCGCGCCCGCCGGTGACGATGCGGCTCCCCGTTCAGGAGTGGCCCATGCAACTGGTCTGTCCCGCCGGCAACCTGCCGGCCCTGCAGGCGGCGGTCGACGCCGGCGCCGACGCGGTCTACGCCGGCTTCCGCGACCAGACCAATGCGCGTGCTTTCCCGGGGCTGAATTTCAGCGACGACGAACTGCGCGCGGGCATCCGCTACGCGCATGCCAAGGGCGCCAAGGTCTACCTCGCGCTCAACACCTACCCTGACAGCGCGCGGCTGGCCCAGTGGCACGCCGCGATCGACAAGGCCGCGGAGTTGGGCTGCGACGCGATCATCGCGGCCGAGATGGCGGTGCTGGCCTACGCCGCGCGCCGCTACCCGGCACTGCCGCGGCACCTGTCGGTGCAGGGTTCGGCAACCACCGCCCCTGCGCTGCAGTTCGCCTACGAACGTTTCGGTATCGCCAGAGCGGTGCTGCCGCGGGTGCTGTCGATCCAGCAGGTCGAGCGACTGTGCGACAAGTCGCCGGTCGCGATCGAAGTCTTCGCCTTCGGCAGCCTGTGCATCATGGTCGAAGGCCGCTGCCAGCTGTCGAGCTACGTCACCGGCGCATCGCCCAACCGCCATGGCGTCTGCTCCCCGGCGAAGTTCGTGCGCTGGGACGAGTTCGACGACGGCAGCCGGACCGCCCGCCTCAACGAGGTGCTGATCGACCGCTTCCAGCCCGACGAGCCGGCGGGTTACCCCACCGTCTGCAAGGGCCGCTTCGAGGTCGGCGGGGAGACGTTCCACGCGCTGGAGGAGCCGACCAGCCTCAACACCCTCGAACTGCTGCCGCGATTGGCGCAGGCCGGGGTGGTGGCGCTGAAGATCGAAGGCCGGCAGCGCGGCGTCGCCTACGTGTCGTCGGTTACGCGCACCTGGCGCACGGCGATCGACCGCTACCGCCGTGAGGCAGGCGACTGGCATGTGCGCGCGGACTGGCAGGAAAACCTGTCGGCGCACGCCGAAGGGCACCAGACCACGCTTGGCCCCTACCACCGTGCCTGGCATTGAGGACGCATCGATGAAGCTCAGCCTTGGCCCCCTGCAGTATTTCTGGCCGCGCGAACAGACCTACGCGTTCTACCGCGAAGCCGTGGAATGGCCGCTGGACGTGGTCTACCTGGGCGAGACGGTGTGCAGCAAGCGCCGCGAGCTGGGCACTCGTGACTGGATCGAGTTGGGCCGCGAGCTCGTCGCCGGCGGCAAGCAGGTGGTGCTGTCGAGCCTGGCATTGATCGAGGCCGAATCCGAACTCGGCGTGCTCGCCCGCCTGGTCGAAGAGGGCGGCTGCTGGATCGAGGCCAACGATTTGTCGGCGGTGCAGTTGTGCCGCCAGGCGGGGTTGCCGTTCGTCGCCGGGCCGACGCTCAACGTCTACAACCACGAGGCGATGGCGATGCTGGTCGAGGACGGCCTTCGCCGCTGGGTGCCGGGCGTGGAACAGGGCGAGGTGCTGGTGCGGGAACTGCGCGAGGCGATGCTGGCGGCCGGCCACGCGATGCCCGAGCTGGAGGTGATCGCCTGGGGCCGGTTGCCGCTGGCGCTGTCGGCCCGCTGCTTCACCGCGCGCGCACTGGACGTACCCAAGGACCAGTGCGGTTTCCGCTGCATCGACTATCCCGACGGCATGCCGCTGGCGACGCGCGAGGGGCGGCCGTTCCTGCGCATCAATGGCATCCAGGTGCAGGGCGAGGAAGTGACCGATCTCGGTCCGGAACTGCCGTCGCTGCGGGCGCTCGGGGTCGACCTGCTGAGGATCTACCCGCAGGCCCGGGGTTGCCGCGAGGTGGTCGAACACTTCGACCTGGCACGCCAGTCGATGACACCGCCGCCGCGCATGGGCGCCCGCAACGGCTATTGGCACGGCGAACCCGGCATGCGCCCGGTCGAGCCGCAGGCCATGCCCGCCTGAGCACCCGGACGACAGGCGTCGTCCGGATGCCGTTACCGCACGGGACTCAGCAGCCGCCGCTACCGCAACCGCAACCGCCTTCGTCGCCGGCGACGCCGGTCACCGCGAAATCGATCACGATGGCGCCCGGCTCGCGCTGGCGGTACTCGATCGAGACCTGGTCGCCGTAGCGCTCGCGCAGCTGGCCCAGCAGCGGAAGCGGGTCGTGGTCGTTGACGAAGCGCATCGCCTCGCCGGGACGCAGCGCCTCGAGCGCGCCGAAGATGGCGGCGTGGCGGAAGCGCTTGCCGATGCCGCGGGCATCGAAGGGGTGGACCTGGATCGTCAGCGGGGTAATCGCGCTCATGGTGGACCTGCCTGTTGGGAGGCCCGCAGGATGACGCCCGCCCGCACGCACGCCATTGACCTGGATCAGCCAGGCCGCAGGTCGGGTCACCACTGCAGGTAGAACATCGCCTTGGCCAGCAGCACGATGCCGACCACGTGCGCGAAGACGCTCAGATGGATGTTCCGGAACACGTTCGACACCAACCGGCCGCGCCGCCGCAGCGCCATCGCCAGCAGGAAGTGGCCGAACACGCTGAGCGCCAGGGTGATCTTGAGCGTCAGCAGCAGGCCGAAGCTGCCTTGCAGCGGGTGCGCAAGTGCGGCCCGGTGGTGCCACGCCAGGCCGGCGCCGCTGCCGTACAGCACCAGCAGCACCCACGGGATCACCTGCCGCGCGCGCACGCCGATCCCGCCTTCGACCAGTGTCATCACCCGCGCCGGCACGCGCCGGCGGACGCCTTCCAGGATCAGCACCTCGAAGAAAACGGTGCCGCCGAACGCGATCGCACCGGACAGGTGCAGGAGCAACAGGTACGGGTAGGCGATCGTCGGCATGGAGGCATGGTCGCTGCTTCGAAGCAGCGCGCCCATGATTCACATCAAGGCCACTTGCACGCGAAGGCCAACGTAGGAGCGACGCAAGTCGCGACGATCTTGTCGAACAAGTACAGGTCGCGACCCGCGTCGCTCCTACGGCCGCCGGTATCGATCAGGCTTGCGCGAACACCAGCGTCGCATTGGTGCCGCCGAAGCCGAAGCTGTTGGACATCACGGTCTTGAGCGTTGCCTCGCGGCTCTCGCGCAGGATCGGGAACCCTTCGGCCTTCGGGTCCAGGTGCTCGATGTTGGCCGAGCCGGCGACGAAGCCGCCCTGCATCATCAGCAGGCAGTAGATCGCCTCGTGGACGCTGGCCGCACCAAGCGAGTGGCCGGTCAGCGCCTTGGTCGACGAGAGCGGCGGCACGTCCGTGCCGAACACCTCGCGCACCGCGCCCAGCTCGACCACGTCGCCAACCGGGGTCGAAGTGCCGTGGGTGTTGAGGTAGTCGATCGTGCCGACACCGCGGCCATCGAGGCCGGCCAGCGCCTGCTTCATGCAGCGCACCGCGCCTTCGCCCGACGGCGCCACCATGTCCACGCCGTCGGAAGTGACGCCATAGCCGACCAGCTCGGCGATGATCTCCGCGCCGCGCGCCTTGGCGTGCTCGTATTCCTCCAGCACCAGCATCCCGCCACCGCCGGCGATGACGAAGCCGTCGCGGTCGATGTCGTACGGGCGCGAGGCGGTCTCTGGAGTGTCGTTGTGCTTGGTCGACAGTGCGCCCATCGCGTCGAACTGCGAGGTCATGCCCCAGTGCAGCTCCTCGCCGCCACCGGCGAACATCACGTCCTTGACGCCGTGGCGGATCAGGTCGGCCGCTGCACCGATGCAGTGCGCCGACGTCGCGCATGCAGCGGAGATCGAGTAGCTCAGGCCGCGGATACCGAACGCGGTCGACAGCGCCGCCGACACGGTCGAACCCATCGTGCGCGGCACCATGTAGGGGCCTACCTTGCGCACGCCCTTCTCGCGCATGAGGTCGCCGGTGGCGATCTGCCATTCCGGCGAGCCACCGCCGGAGCCGGCGATCAACCCGCTGCGCTCGCCGCGGACCTGCTCGTCACCCAACCCGGCCTGCGCGATCGCATCGCGCATCGCCACGTAGGCGTAAGCCGCGGCGTCGCCCATGAAGCGCTTGAGCTTGCGGTCGATCTGCTCGACCAGGTCGATCTGCGGCGCGCCGGCGACATGGCTGCGCAGACCCATCTGCGCGTATTCGGGGATGAAGCGGATGCCCGACTTCAGCGCGCGCAGCGACTCGGTGACGCTCGCCGCCGCATTGCCGATGCACGACACCACGCCCATGCCGGTCACCACGATGCGGCGCGGGGCAGCCCCGGCGACGTTGCTTGCTGCGGCCATGTTCAGAAGCCCTCCGTCGAGGTGAACAGCCCGACCCGCAGGTCGGAGGCGGTGTAGATCTCGCGGCCGTCGACCAGCGTGCGGCCGTCGCCGATGACCAGCGCGAGCTTGCCGCGCATCACCCGGCGGATGTCGATCTCGTAGCTGACCACCTTCGCGTCCGGCAGCACCTGCCCGGTGAACTTGACCTGGCCGACGCCCAGCGCGCGACCGCGGCCGGGCTCGCCGAGCCACGGCAGGTAGAAACCGCAGAGCTGCCACATCGCGTCCACGCCGAGGCAGCCGGGCATCACCGGGTCGCCTTCGAAGTGGCACTGGAAGAACCACAGGTCGGGGCGGATATCGAGCTCGGCGCGGATCACGCCCTTGCCGTACTTGCCACCCTCGGTGGAAATCTCGGTGATGCGATCGAACATCAGCATCGGCGGCGCTGGCAGCTTGGCGTTGCCGGGGCCGAACATTTCGCCGCGGGCGCAGGCCAGCAACTGGTCGTAGTCGAAGGAGGAAGGACGGCTCATCGGGTCGGGCACAGGAATTCCGCGGTTTTCACAAACCCCGATTCTGCCGGTTTGTCGCGAAGCCTGCGTTGACAGCGGTCAATACGTGGCGCCGTACGCCAGCGCACGGCTACCCCCGCCGGGGTCAGCGAAGGCCCCGACCGGCTCGTCGTCGCGCCAATGGGCACCAATGCCGACGCGGCGGCGGGCCGCGGCCTCCAGCACCGCCAGGGCCAGCCGCCCTTGCCAGCCCGCAGCGGCCAGTGGGCGCATCGCGGCGATGGCCGCCGCCAGCCCGGGGCCATTGCGCTGGGGCCCGGCGGCCTGCCACATCAGGGTGCGCAGTTGCTGCAAACGCCCGGCCTCGAGCGCCGGCCCGCGTGCGGCCAGCGCGACCGGCCCGCCGCCGGCGATCGGACTCGGGAGGGAGGCCAACCGCGCGCCCAACCGGCGGCCGAACACCACTCCTTCGAGCAGCGAGTTACTGGCCAGCCGGTTGGCGCCGTGGACACCGGTGCATGCGACCTCGCCGACCGCGTGCAGTCCCGGCAAGCTGGTGCGCCCGAGTGCGTCGGTGGCCAGCCCGCCCATGTGGAAATGCGCGGCGGCCGTCACGGGCACCGGTTCGCGCGACGGGTCGATGCCGTGCAACTGGCAGGCCGCCAGCACGGTCGGGAATTCGACCCCCCATTCGATGCCACGCGCGGTGGCATCCAGCCACGCGCCGCCATCGCGGCCGGCCTGCCAGACGCGGCGGGCGACGATGTCGCGCGGGGCCAGGTCGGCCAACGGATGCAGGCCGGCCATCAGCGGCATCCCACGGGCGTCGACCAGCCGCGCGCCGCGCCCGCGCAGTGCTTCGGTGAGCAGCGGCAGCGAATGCGCCGGCAGGTCCAGCGCGGTCGGGTGGAACTGGACGAACTCCAGGTCGCGCGCCCGCGCGCCGGCGGCCATCGCCAGCGCCAGGCCGGAGCCCTCGGCACCGACCGGGTTGGTGGTGCGCGCGAACAGCGCGCCGATGCCGCCGGTGGCCAGCACCACCGCGTCGGTGGCCACGGTCTCCCCACCCCCCGCAGCCCCCAGGCGCACGCCGCAGACACGCTGCCCGCGCAGCTGCAGCGCATCGACGTCGATCCCGCCCCGCCACTGGATGTGCGGTGCCGATGCGGCCGCCGCCGACAGCACCGAGAGCACGTGGGCGCCGGTCGCATCGCCGCCGGCGTGGACGATCCGGCTGGCACGGTGGCCCCCTTCCCGACCCAGTCGCACGCCGGCGGCGTCGCGATCGAACGCCGCGCCAAGCCCCTGCAGCCACGCGATGGCGTCCGGCGCCGCGCCGACCAGCGCGCGCACCGCGGCACCGTCATTGCGGAAGGCACCGGCGACGAGGGTGTCGGTGACATGCGATTCGATGCTGTCGCCCGGCCCGATCGCGGCGGCGATGCCGCCCTGCGCCAGCGACGTCGCGCTGCCCTCCCCCTGGTGCCCACGGCCGAGCAGCAGCACCGGTCGGGGCGCCGCCGCGAGCGCGGTGCAAAGCCCGGCGACGCCGCTGCCCACCACCACCAGCGGCGTGCGATCACCCATCAGACGGTCTCGCGACGCCCCACCGCCAGCATCCGGTCGAGCGCGGCGCGTGCGCGCACGGACACCTCGGGCGAGACGTGCACCTCGTAGCGCAGGTCGCGCAGGCACGCATGGATGTTGGGCAGCGTGATCCGCTTCATGTGCGGGCACAGGTTGCAGGGCTTGATGAACTGCACCTGCGGGAACCTGTTCTTGAGGTTGTCGGCCATCGAGCACTCGGTGATCATCGCCACCCGCGTCGGCTTCTCCTTCTCCAGCCAGCGCCCCATCGCGCTGGTGGACCCGACGAAATCGGCCTCGGCCAGCACTTCCGGCGAGCACTCGGGGTGCGCGACCACCTTGGTGTCGAACTGCTCGCGGGTGTGTCGGACCTGTTGCGCGGTAAACGTCTCGTGCACCTCGCAGGTGCCGGTCCACAGCACCAGCTCGACATCGGTCTGGGTTGCGACCCAGCTGCCCAGATACCGGTCGGGCAGGAAGATCACCTTGCGCGAGCCGCTCTGGGCTGCGATCGCCTCGACCACCTGCACCGCGTTGGCCGAGGTGCAGCAGGCGTCGGAGGCGGCCTTCACCTCGGCCGAGGTGTTGACATAGCTGACCACCGGCACGCCCGGGTGCCTGGCCCGCAGCGCGCGTACGTCGGCGGCGGTGATCGAGGCGGCCAGCGAACAGCCCGCTTCCAGGTCGGGAATCAGCACGGTCTTGTCGGGCGCCAGGATCTTCGCGCTCTCGGCCATGAAGTGCACTCCGCACAACACGATCAGGTCGCTGTCGCAATCGGTCGCGGCCTGCGCGAGCGCGAGCGAATCACCGGTGATGTCGGCCACGCCGTGGAAGATCTCGGGCGACTGGTAACTGTGCGCCATGATCACCGCGCCACGCTGCTTCTTCAGCGTGTTGATCGCATCGATCCACGGCAGGTGCAGCGGCACCTCCATGCAGGGGATGAGTTGTTCGAGCGTCTCCACCAGCGGGGCGTAGTCGGACTCGAGGCCATCGCGCCAGCGCGGCGTGGCAAGGGCGGCGTTTGCAGTCATTCGGGTGTGTGCTTCAAAGGTGGTGGGGTCGTGCCGTGCCCGGTGCGGGACGCCGGGTCAGGCGGCGGCGCGGGCCCGATGGGCGTCTCGTGCGGTACGGGCCAGTCGCGCGCCGCGGTTCAGGCCGATCCGCAGGCCCAACGGCACCGATTCCCACGGCAGGCGTTCGAGCAGGTTGCGGGCGGTCAGCCCGAGCTCGGTATCGCCGGTCAGCACCAGCCGTCGCTGGAAGAACAGGGTGTCGGCGTCCTCCAGCCGGGCCGCCAGCAACAACAGGTCGGTGGCCGTGCCACGGACGCTGGCTTCGGCCGCGCCGTCATCGACATGCAACGCATCGCCACGGCGCTCGATCACCCAGCGCAGGCCCAGGTCGGTCACCTCGACGCCGAGGCGGCGGCCCTGCATGAAATCCAGGTCCCCGCGCGCGATCGACGGTGCCAGCACCCGGGTACAGGCGCGCTGGATGGCGCCGTGGCGGGCCTGGACGGGCATCACCCGCAACCAGCGGGCCAGCCGAACCGGTGGCGGCAGGCGACCCAGCAGGGCGTGGATACGGGAGGACCGCGACGTGGAATTGGGCATGGCGGGCATCGTGCCGGTGGCTGCCCACGCGGCGCCTTGATCCAGGTCAGCCGCCAGCCCCTGCCGGCGACGACCGTCGACGATCGCCACCTCCATCGCCGCCTGCGCGGTGTCGGCCGCCAGGCCCCAGCGGGCGGCCAGGCGCTGCGCGCGCGCGTGCACCTGCGCTTCGCGCGGGCCGTCATGCACGGGCCGGCACTGGCGGCGCTTGCAGCGCCCGGCGGCGGCGGCCAGACGGCCACGCACGGCCAGCAGCGCCAGCGCGCCGCCATCCACCAGGTCGATCGCGCGGCGCAGCTCGGCCAGCGCAACACCCGCCGCAACACTCACCGGCGCGCGCGCCCCAGGGTCCAACCGGGTGGGTCACTGGCCGGGAAGCTGTCATCCAGCGCGGCGTCGATTGCCTGTTCGCGCCGTTCCCGTTCAACGGCCTGGGCGCACTGGCGCGCCTCGGCCTGTCCGGCCAGCAGACTGGTCGGAATGCCGGCCGCATGCATGGCCTCGAACATCGCCGGCTGGGCCAGCTCGAAATCACCGATCTCGAAGTCGCTGCTCATGTCGCACCCTCGGTTCCAGACAACGCCATCAGGCGCCCTGTCGGGTTCGTCGGCATTGACGTGGGTCAAGGGACGGAGGGCTGGCCGCCTGCGGATGGTGCTCGGGCCGGGTTCACCCGATACTGACCGCGCGCTGTACACCATCGACGGGCATCGCCCGCGGCCGGATCCGCGTTTTTTGATCCGGATCAGAACCGCGCAGCCGCAATGCGGCACTCTGCAAACCTGGCCCGGGCATCGGCCAAGCCATCCAAAAAAAGGGGAAGTGCGCATGACCCGTCCCACACGCTACCTGGCCGCCGTACTGGCCTTGGCCGGCCTGCTGCTTGCCGGTTGCGACCGCGACAACGCCAGCAACGCCACCGACACCGACACCCCGCGCGCCAATGCCGGCGAAGGTGAAACCGGCGGCTCGCGCAAGGGCGACTTCGGCCCGCCGCAGGGCAAGCCGATCGACGCGGTGCTGACCAGCCCGCCGCTGGTGCCGCCGGCGACCGGCCGCGACTACCCGGCCAAGGTGGTGGTCTCGCTCGACGTGGTCGAGAAGGTCATGCCGATCTCCGAAGGCGTGGACTACACCTTCTGGACCTTCGGCGGCACCGTGCCCGGCAGCTTCATCCGCGTGCGCCAGGGCGACACGGTGGAATTCCACCTGCGCAACATGCCCGACAGCAAGATGCCCCACAACATCGACCTGCACGGCGTGACCGGCCCCGGCGGCGGCGCCACTTCGAGCTTCACCGCGCCGGGCCACGTCACCCGCTTCACCTTCAAGGCGCTCAACGCCGGCCTGTACGTCTACCACTGCGCGACCGCGCCGGTCGGCATGCACGTGGCCAACGGCATGTACGGCCTGATCCTGGTCGAGCCGCCGGAAGGCCTGCCGCCGGTCGACAAGGAGTACTACGTCATGCAGGGCGACTTCTACACCACCGGCAAGTACCGGGAGAAGGGCCTGCAGGGCTTCGACATGGAGAAGGCGATCGACGAGCACCCGACCTACGTGCTGTTCAACGGCTCGGAAGGCTCGCTGACCGGTGACAAGGTGCTGACCGCCAACACCGGCGAGAACGTGCGCCTGTACGTCGGCAACGGCGGCCCCAACCTGGTGTCGAGCTTCCACGTGATCGGCGAGATCTTCGACAAGGTCTGGTACGAAGGCGGCACCAAGTACCAGGAGAACGTGCAGACCACGCTGATCCCCTCGGGCGGTGCGGCGATGATGGAATTCCACATGGAAGTGCCGGGCAGCTACGTGCTGGTCGACCACAGCCTGTTCCGCGCCTTCAACAAGGGCGCGCTGGGCATCCTCCAGGCCAGTGGCCCGGAGAACAAGGAGATCTACTCCGGCCTTGAAGTCGACGCGGTCTATATCGGCGACCGTGCGCAGGCCAACATGGAAGCGGTGACGGTGGCGGCCGAATCGGCCAGCACCGGCGACCTGACGGTCGAGCAGCAGGTCAAGGCCGGCGAGGCGCTGTTCCTGGGCACCTGCTCCACCTGCCACCAGGCCAACGGCGCCGGCATGGAAGGCGTGTTCCCGCCGCTGGCGAACTCCGACTACATCGCCAAGGATCCGAGCGCGCTGCCGCGCGTGATCCTGCACGGCCTGGAAGGCCCGGTGACGGTCAACGGCACCGACTACAACTCGATCATGCCGCCGATGAGCCAGTTGACCGACGACGAGGTCGCCAACATCTCGACCTACGTGCTCAACAGCTGGGGCAACCCGGGTGGCCGCGTGACCAAGGACGAGGCGGCCGCGATCCGCAAGGTCAAGCCGGCCAACGCGTCCGCCGGTCACTGACGTGACCCGGATGCTGGCAACCGCGCTCGCCTCCGCGCTGCTGCTCGCAACCCCCACCGCCGGCCTGGTCGCCGGCGGTGGGGACTACGCCACCGTTCCGGGCGGCAGCTTCCGCAGCACGCTCAACTACGAGGACGTCGTCGGCAACGTCGACGTCGCGCCCTTCGCGCTGATGAAGCGACCGGTGACCAACGGCGAGTTCCTGGCGTTCGTGAAGTCCAATCCACAGTGGCAGCGCGGCCGCGTGGCGACCGTAATGGCCGAGCCGCGGTACCTGTCGCATTGGGCGGGGCCGACCGACCTCGGGCAGGCCAACCCGGCGCAGCCGGTGGTCCAGGTCAGCTGGTTCGCCGCCTCGGCCTATTGCGAGGCCCAGGGCGCACGGCTGCCGACATGGAACGAATGGGAGTACGCGGCCGCCGCCGACGAAACCCGTCGTGACGCGCGCAAGGACCCGGTGTGGCGCGAACGCATCCTGGCCTGGTACTCGCGCCCCTCCAACAGCGCCCTGCCCCGTGCCGGCCTGCAGACGCCCAACGTGTACGGCGTGCAGGACCTGCACGGTCTCGTGTGGGAATGGACAGACGATTTCTCCTCGCTGCTGGTCGACGCCGACAACCGCAACCAGGGTGACCCGGACAACGCCCGCTTCTGCGGCGCCGGCGCGCTGTCGATGGACGACCGCGACAACTATGCGGTGCTGATGCGGGTGGCGATGCTGTCATCGCTCAACGCCCCCGACACGACCGCCAACCTCGGCTTCCGTTGCGCCAGGGATTTGCCATGAACCGCCTGCTGATCGTCCTCCTCGCCGCCTGCACCATGCTGGTGGCGGGCCTCCCCGTGTCGGCCGCCGATACGCCGCCGCCGCGCGACTCGATCTACCAGCTGCCGGTGCAGCTGACCGACCAGGCCGGCGGCACCTACGGCTGGAAGACCCTGCGCGGCAAGCCGAGGCTGGTGGCGATGTTCTACACGTCGTGCCAGTACATCTGCCCGTTGATTGTCGACAGCGGCAAGGCGATCGAAAAGCAGCTGACCCCGGCCGAACGTAACCGGTTGGGCATCGTGCTGATCAGCATGGACCCTGCGCGCGACGATCCCGCCGCACTGAAGAAGGTGGCGGACCAGCGCAAGCTCGATACCGCCCGCTGGACCCTCGCCAGCCCCAAGGCCGATGACGTGCGCGGCGTGGCCGGTGTGCTCGGTATCCGCTACCGTGCGCTGGCCGACGGCGAGTTCAACCACACCAGCGCGCTGGTACTGGTCGACGCCGAAGGCCGCATTCTCGCGCGGACCGAGCAGATGGGCACCCGGCCGGATCCGGAGTTCGTAGTCGCAGTGAAGCAGGCGCTGCGGTAGCGCGGTCGCTCTGCGGCGCCGACACAGCATGCAAACCCCGGGACGCCACGGCGTGGCGTCCGGGTAATCGCAGGCTCCCCGGCTAGAGACCCGGTTGCGCCGACGGTGACGTGGACGTCGTCGATGCGGTGGATGTCGAACGCACCCCCGCCGTGTCGTGGTCGTGCTCGCCCGCGGTCACTTCGCGACCGGTCTCGGCCACGGCGTCATAACCGCTCCGGGCGGCATGCTTGGCGTCATCGGCAAACCGGTCGCGCACCGGCCCGAGCAATTCGTCCTCCTTGCGCGTAGGCGGGAGCATCGCGCCGAGCAACGCCCCGGCCGCAATCGCCATCGCGCCGATCGCCATCGGGTTGTCGTCGAGCATGTGCTCGAAGCCCTGCTTGCCACGGCGGGCGCGCGAGCGTGCCGAGTCCATCGCATGGTGGGCCGATTCGCCGACACGCTGCTTGGCCGAATGCATCTTGCCGGAAACCTGCTCGCGGGCCTGACCCACGCGCTCGCCGACGCCAGGCTTGTCCGAGGCGTTGGGGTCCGCGGCGCCGTCGTGGGCGCCGTCGTGGCTGCCCGCGTAGAGCCACGTGAGGCCGGCGACCGTGAGCAGCGTCGGCATCGGGTTGTCCTTTACCGTTCGGGCCAGGTTGCCGGCGAACTCGCGGCCATGGCCGTTTCCGAGCACGCGCTCGAACAAATCGCCCGGCGACAGCCGGTTCTCCAGCGCGTGGATGAGCTCGCCGATATGGTCGCGCTGCTGGTCGATCTCGTGCTCCAGCTGGGCGGGGTCCTTCCGGGACTGCGCCCGGACCGTGTCTGCGGTGTTCATGGGGTCCTCCCGCGGATGGTGTCCTTGTCCCGGCGAAGCGAATCGATCGTGCGGTCCGGCCGCAACGACTCGCTCTGCAGCTTTTTCTTGCCGGCCTGCACCATCGCGAAGCCGATCAGGGTCGCGACCGCGCCGACGATCAGTGCCGCCAGCCAGGGTGCAACCACGTTGCTGAGCGCATAGACGCCGGCCAGCAGCAGCATGACGAAGCCACCCATCAGCACCGCGCCGCCGGTGGCGACCGATGCCATGCCGGCCTTGGTCTGCTGCATGTTCTCGCGCATCTCGCTCTTGGCCAGCGCGATCTCGTTGGTGAGCAGCGCCGGCACCTCACGCATGAGCTGCTTCAGGAGGGTGCCGACGGAGGGTTCGATATGTGGGGCGTCCGTGGAAGCGCCCGCCGTGTGGGTTCCGGATGTCCCGGTGGGGTTGGGTTGCGCGCTCATCAGTGGATTCCTCCTCTCGTGCCTTCGGGGCGGGCCTGGCGGTCGCTGGCACCCGACGTGCCGCGGGCTTCCGTCGCGCCCGGGGCGCTGGTGTAGGTTGTGCCGCTGGCACTGGTCGACTGGCGTGACCGGTTGGCCGTGTCGTCAACGGGGACCGGATAATCGTGGGCCGAGTACACGTCCTCGGTGTCCTGCCGCGCACGCCGTTTCTCCGAGGCCCGCGCGAACCGCGCGAGGCCGAAACCAATGGCGACGCCGCCGGTCACGAACAGCGCCGGGTTGTCGCGGGCGAGCCGGCCGACGTCGCGCAGGACTTCGTCGCCGCTCTTTTCCCGCAGGGAGGTCGACAGGCGGGTCATGCTGTCGGCCAGGCTGGCGACGTACTCGGACAGATGGCCGATGTCGTCCTGCTGGAGCCGCGCGGCGGCCGCCTGGGTGCTGTCGGCCAGCGTGTCGACCTTGTCTGCGGCAGTGCGTCGCGCTTCGGCGACGCGTACCTTGCCTTCCGCCTTGGCCTGCTCGCCAAGCTCGTGTGCGGAATGTTTAAGTTTGGTGTCGCCCGCATGCCCGGTGCCGGACGGGGCGCCTGCGGCACCCGGCGTGTTGACGCCTTGGGGTTGTCGCGTGGATGGCGAGGGGGGTTGCTGGGATGTGCTCATGGGCCTCTCCTTTGGGGGATGGGCAGGCGGCCTGGCAACGGAGGTCCTCGCGTCATGCCGCACCGGAAGGTGGGCTTGCGGGGCGGGCGCTTCGACCGCGGGCGCCGCCCTCGGACGAGGGTGCGGCGACCGGGGATATGCGGATACCGCATCGCCGGGCCTTGGCCCGCATCTTCGGCGGTAACGCGTTACCCGGCCGTATAAGAGGCGTCGTGACGACCAACATGCCGGTCGCGCGCATTCAGCCGGCGTGCGCGGTGGCCAATCTCCCCAGCGTTGCAAGCGCCGCCTGCGTGCGCGCATCCAGGGGATGGCCGCAGTTGAGCCGCAGGCAATGGCCGAAGCCGCGGCTGGCCGAGAACATCGGACCGGGCGCGACGCTGATGCCCTGCGCGGCGGCCTGACGCTGGATCGCCAGCGCGTCGGTCCCGGCCGGGAGTTCCAGCCACAGGAAATACCCCCCTGCCGGCCGCGTCACCCGGGTGCCGCTCGGGAAGTACCGACCGACGGCGGCCAGGTATTCGGCCTGCTGCGCCGCTAGCGTCCTGCGCAGGCGCCGCAGGTGGCGGTCGAACCCGCCGCGCTCCAGGTAATGGGCGATCGCCATCTGCGAAGGCACGTTGGTGTTGAGGGTGGTGGTGAGCTTGTGCCGCGCGATCCGCCCGGCGAACCGCCCGCCGGCGACCCAGCCGATGCGGTGCCCCGGGGCCAGGCACTTGGAAAACGACGAGCAGTGCATCACCAGCCCCTCGCGGTCGAACGCCTTGGCCGGCACCGGCCGCTCACTGCCGAAATACAACTCGGCGTACACGTCGTCCTCGATCAGCGGGATCGCATGGCGGGCCAACAGTTCGACCAGCGCGCGCTTGCGCTCGGGCGGCATGCTGGCCCCCAGCGGGTTCTGGAAGGTGCCCATCACCCAGCAGGCCCTGGGCGCGTGGCGCGCGATGGCCGCCTCGACGGCATCCAGGTCGATGCCCTCGCGCGGATGGGTCGGCACCTCGATCGCGCGCAGGTTGCGCCGCTGCAGGATCTGTAGCGCCGCATAGAAGCACGGCGACTCCACCAGCACGGCGTCGCCCGGCGCGGTGACAACGCCGATCGCCAGGTTCAGCGCTTCCAGCGCGCCGTTGGTGACGACGATCGCCTCCGCATCGACCTGCATGCCGCCCAGCAGGTAGCGCAACGCGATCTGACGGCGCAGGCCGGCGTTGCCCGGCGTGAGGTCGTCGACCGTACTCCAGGGATCCAGCTGCGGCGCGGTGGCGGCCAGCGCGCGGCCGAGGCGGTCGAGCGGGAACAGCAACGGGCTGGGGAACGCCGATCCCAGCGGCACCACCTCGCGCGACATCGAGGCCTGCATGACCTCGAACACCAGGTCGCTGACATCGACACTGCGCGACTCGCCGTCCGGGCGCGAGGCCTGCTCGGGCTCGGGCGGCTGGGCGCCGGCCGCGCGGGTGACGTAATAGCCCGAGCGCGGTCGCGACTCGACCAGCCCGCGCGCTTCCAGCAGGTAGTAGGCCTGGAACACGGTCGAGGGGCTGACCCCACGCGCTGCGCTGGCCTGACGGACCGACGGCAACCGGTCGCCGGGCTTGAGCAGGCCGCGCCGGATCGATTCGGCCACTTCCTCGGCAAGGGCTTCGTAGCGCTTCATGGGTGCGTCGGACGCGCCTGAACGGTCCCAACTGATATGGTTTTCTGACGGATTTCTGAGTCTAGGCCGGCTGATCCGGTCGTCCTATCCTGCCAGTCGCCCCAATGGATCACCCGCCCGCCGATGAACCCGCTGGTCGAACTGAACCTCGCACTCATCCTGTTCATTCCCTGGTACGCCATCCTGGCCGTGCTGTTCTGGCTGTTTCCCCGCCAGCCGCGCACCTTTGCCCGCAAGGCGTTCGATACCGCCAGTCTGGTGCTGGCCACGTCGCTATCGGCGCTGGGCATGTACTGGAGCATCGACACCGCCGACCCCCAGCACCACATGTGGCAGCAGGTCCTGGCCACCACGGTGTCGTACGGGGTGTTTCTGGGCGTGATGACGCTCGCGATGGTGGTGCGCTGGCGCTGGCTGCGCGTGCACGCGGCCGCCGCGCGCCCTGCCGCGCTGGCCGCGGGCGAGGCGGCGCGATGAAGACGCTGTTGATCCTCGGATTCCTCGGCCTGATCGTCTACAACCTGGGCGCCGGGCTGTACTACATGCTGGTCGACACCGGCCGCAGCAAACGCACGGTCAACGCGCTGACCCGGCGCATCGTGCTTTCCATCGTGCTGGTCGGGCTGATCGCGGCCGGGATCTTCACGGGGGTGATCGACGCGCACGGCGTCGGTGCCTGACTTTGCTTACCATGGACTCCAAACCTGTCCGCCACCCCCTCCGCTCCCGGTGAATTGATCTGGATCAAGCCGGCGGGCGATGGCGGCCGCGAAAATATCCTCGACCGTAAAACCAAGGCCCTCCCATGACTGCGTTTGAAAGCGCCACGAAGGTCGGTGCGTCGGCACCCACCGTCGCGGGCAACCACGTGCGCGATGCCGCGCATGCCTTCTACAACGACAAGGTGGTCCACCAGTTCATGGTGGCGACCATGTTCTGGGGCATTGCCGGGATGCTGGTCGGGGTGCTCATCGCGGCCCAGCTGTACTGGCCGGCGCTGAACTTCGACACCGCGTGGCTCAGCTACGGCCGGTTGCGGCCGCTGCACACCAACGGCGTGATCTTCGGCTTCGGCGGTACCGCCCTGATCGGCACCAGCCTGTACGTGGTGCAGCGCACCTGCCATGCACGCCTCATCTCGGACCGCCTGTCGGCGTTCGTGTTCTGGGGCTGGCAGGCGGCGATGGTCGGCGCGCTGGTCACCCTGCCGATGGGCCTGACCCAGGGCAAGGAATACGCCGAGCTGGAGTGGCCGCTCGACATCCTGATCGCGATCGTCTGGGTCGCCTACGGCTGGCTGTTCTTCGGCACCGTGACCAAGCGCAAGGTGAAGCACATCTATGTCGCCAACTGGTTCTACGGCGCCTTCATCATCGGCGTCGGCCTGCTGCATATCGTCAACAACCTGGCCATCCCGGCCGGCATGTGGAAGTCCTACCCGGTCTACAGCGGCGCGGTCGATGCGATGGCGCAGTGGTGGTACGGCCACAACGCGGTGGCGTTCTTGCTGACCGTCGGCTTCCTGGCGATGATGTACTACTTCGTCCCCAAGCAGGCGCAGCGGCCGATCTACTCGTACCGCCTGTCGATCGTGCACTTCTGGGCGCTGATCTCGATCTACATGTGGGCCGGCCCGCACCACCTCCACTACACCGCGCTGCCGGACTGGGCGCAGTCGGTCGGCATGGTGTTCTCGGTGATCCTGCTGGCGCCGTCCTGGGGTGGCGCGATGAACGGCATCCTCACGCTCTCGGGCGTGTGGCACAAGCTGCGCACCGACCCGATCCTGAAGTTCCTGATCGTGGCGATCAGTTTCTACATGATCGCGACCTTCGAAGGCCCGCTGCTGTCGATCAAGACGGTCAACTCGCTGAGCCACTACACCGACTGGACCGTCGGCCACGTCCACGCCGGCACCCTGGGCTGGGTGGCGATGATCACCGTCGGCTCGATCTATTCGCTGTACCCGCGGCTGGTCGGCGTGGAGAAGATGTTCTCGACCAAGTGGATCGACGCGCACTTCTGGGTCCACACACTGGGCGTGGTGTTCTACATCGTCTCGATGTGGATCGCCGGCATCACCCAGGGCCTGATGTGGCGTGCCACCAACGCCGACGGCACGCTGACCTACAGCTTCGTCGAGTCGCTGGTCGCGACCTACCCGTACTACCTGGGCCGCCTGCTCGGCGGGCTGATGATCGTCGCCGGCATGTGCCTGATGGCGTGGAACCTGTACCGCACGTGGCAGTCGGCCAAGGAGCCGGTGCTGAATCCGGTGCTGGCACCGCACCCCGAGTCGGCGCGGGCCTGAGGAAAGACAGATGGCATTCGGACACGAAAAAATCGAGAAGAACATCGGCCTGATGGCCGTCCTGGTCGCGGTGGCGGTATCGCTGGGCGGCCTGGCGGAGATCGTCCCGCTGATGTACCAGGCCGAGGCGATCAAGCCGCTGCCGGGCGTCAAGCCGTACCCGGCGCTGGAGCTTGCCGGGCGCGACATCTACGTACGCGAGGGCTGCTACAACTGCCATTCGCAGATGGTCCGGACCCTGCGCTTCGAAACCGAGCGTTACGGCCACTATTCGCTCGCCGGCGAGTCGGTCTACGACCGGCCGTTCCAGTGGGGTTCCAAGCGCACCGGGCCTGACCTGGCCCGCGTGGGCGGCCGCTATTCCGACGACTGGCACCGGGTCCACCTGGTCGACCCGCGCGCGGTCGTCCCGGAATCCAACATGCCGGCCTTCCCGTGGCTGCAGGAAACCGCGGTCGACGCGGCGCAGGTCACCGTGAGCATGAAGGCGCTGCAGCGTCTGGGCGATCCGTACTCGGACGAGGAAATCGCCAGCGCCGCCGGCGATGTCGCCGGCAAGACCGAACTCGATGCCGTGGTCGCCTACCTGCAGGCGCTCGGCAAGCACGCACCGCGCGGGGGCTGAACCATGTTGTCGGGAATCATCACGATCGTACTGACGCTGCTGTTCGTGGCCATCTGGGCCTGGGCCTGGCAGCCGCGCCACAAGCAGAGCTTCGAGGAGACCGCGCGGCTGGCGCTGGACGACGCGCCGGACGCGGGTGAGCGGGAGTCGCGCGCATGAGCATGGGCTGGAACTGGTTCGTCGCCGCGCTGGCGGCGCTCAACATCCTCGGCGTGGCCTGGCTGCTGTGGTGGACGGCCAAGCGCCGCCCGGGCGATCCCAAGCCCGAGGAGACCAGCCACTACTGGGACGAGAACATCACCGAATACAACAAGCCGATGCCGCGCTGGTGGATCAACGGCTTCTACATCGCGATCGCGTTCGGCATCGGCTACCTGGTCTGGTACGGCGGCCTGGGCACGATCCCGGGTACCAGCGACTGGAGTTCGGCGCGCGAGCACGCGCTCGACAAGGCTGCCGCCGACGCACGCCTGGAAGAGACGTTCGCGCCCTACCGCAACGCGTCGCTGCCGGCCCTGGCGGCCGACGAGACCGCCTTGCAGCTGGGTCGCTCGATCTTCTCCAACACCTGCGCCACCTGCCACGGCTCCTCGGCGCAGGGCGCGATCGGCTACCCCAACCTGGCCGACGACATCTGGCACTGGGGCGGCGAGCCCGAGCAGGTCCTGCAGACGGTGCTCGATGGCCGCGACGGCATCATGCCCGAGTGGGGCACGGTGTTGACCGGCATGGGCGGCGAGCACGCGATCGACTACGTCATCGCCTATGTCCGCACCCTTGCACGCCCGGGCCAGTCGCTTGGCAACGACTACATGGCCGCGCGCGGCAAGACGCTGTACGACGGCGTCTGCGTCGCCTGCCACGGGGTCGACGGCAAGGGCAACCAGGCGATGGGCGCGCCGGACCTGACCGATGCGTACTGGATGTACGGCAGCAGCAAGGCCAGCCTGCACGAGACCATCGCCAACGGCCGCCACGGGGTCATGCCGGCCCACCGCGAGCTGCTGGGCGAGACCCGCGCACGGCTGGTGGCGGCCTACGTCTGGTCGCTGTCCAACCCGGCCGGCGCCGGCGGCAGCCCGGCGACCAGCGCCGCGGCGGCGGAGCCTGCCCGTTGAGTGTCCACGTGCCACCGCCGTTCGACCATCCGCCGCGCCCGATGGCGCAGCGGCTTGGCGCGATCCTGTGGCCGAGCTTCTTCGCAGCCGGCGTGGCGACGATGGTGTTCTTCGCCTTCGTCGACCCGCTGGCACTGCGTGACATGACCTTCCCGGAAGTCGCGATCACCCGTTCGATGGGCTACACGATCGGCTTCTTCATGTTCTGGCTGGCGACCGCGTCGGCCAGCCTGTTCACCTGGTTGCTGCTGCGCCCGGCGAGCCGTTTCAACAAATCATTGCCACTGGAGTAATCCCCCCGCGGTGAGCAAGAAGATCGACATCGAGCTGCTGGGTCAAAGCGACACCCCCGGCGGCGACTCGCTTTACGTCAGCGAACGCAAGGTCTACCCCCGCGACGTGTCCGGCCGCTTCGACCGGCTGCGCAAGGTGGCCGTGTTCTGGCTGCTGGGCATGTACTACCTGTTCCCATGGTTGAAGTGGGACGGGCGTCAGGCGGTGCTGTTCGACCTGCCGGCGCGCAAGTTCCACGTCTTCGGCCTGACCTTCTGGCCGCAGGACTTCAGCCTGCTGGCCGTGCTGCTGATCATCCTGGCGCTGACGCTGTTCTTCGTGACCGCGCTGGCCGGACGGCTGTGGTGCGGCTATGCCTGCCCGCAGACGGTCTGGACCGAGGTGTTCCTGTGGATGGAACGCTGGACCGAGGGCGACCGGCCCAAGCGGATGAAGCTCGACGCCGCCCCGTGGACCCGCGAGAAGGTGCTTCGCAAGGGTGCCAAGCACGTGCTGTGGCTGGTCTTCGCGCTGTGGACGGGCTTCACCTTCGTCGGCTTCTTTACCCCCATCACCGGGCTGGGCGCGCGGCTGTGGCCGTTCGACTGGAATGGCTGGGAGATCTTCTGGGTGCTGTTCTACGCGTTGGCCACCTGGGGCAACGCCGGCTTCCTGCGCGAGCAGGTGTGCAAGTACATGTGCCCGTACGCGCGCTTCCAGAGCGCGATGTTCGACCGCAACACGCTGATCATCGCCTACGACCCGATGCGCGGCGAACCGCGCGGCCCGCGCAAGCGAGGCCTGCCGAGCGTGCTGGAGCGGGCGCGCGGCCTGCTGGACGTGCGCAGCGCCTATGACTACGTGTTCCGCGCCAGCCGCCACCCGAGCGCGGCGCAGAACCGGCTGCAGGCGGCCGGCACGATCACCTTCGACGCCGGTGCCGAGGCTGCCCCGCTGCCCAGGTTCGCACCGGAGGAACTCGGCGACTGCATCGACTGCACGATGTGCGTGCAGGTCTGCCCGGTCGGCATCGACATCCGCAACGGCCTGCAGTACGAGTGCATCGCCTGTGGCGCCTGCATCGACGCCTGCGACGACGTGATGGACAAGATGGGCTATCCGCACGGCCTGATCCGCTACTCCACCCAGAACGCGATCGACGGCAAGCCGAGCCGGGTGTTGCGTCCGCGCATGTTCATCTATGGCGCGCTGTTGCTCGTGCTGGTGGCCGGCTGGGCCTGGGGCATCGCCGCGCGCAGCCCGCTGATCGTCGACGTTCTGCGCGACCGCAATGCGCTGTACCGGGTGGTCGAGGACGGCGTGGACAACGGCTATACGATCAAGCTCGTCAACAAGTCGCAGACGGCACAGGTGTATACGGTCGAACTGCAGGCCGACCCGGCGATCACGCTGCGTGGTGGCACGCGCACGGTCGAGGCCGCCGCCGGCGACGTGCTGTCGATCCCGGTGGAGCTCACCGCGCCGGCGACGGTGACCGGACGCCACGAAGTCGGCTTCGTGGTCGAGTCCGCCGACGGCTCGGTGCGCGAAGTCGCCGACAGCACCTTCTTCGGACCCATGTGATGACCCGCGAACCGAACACGCCCCGCACCGAGCCAACCGGCGAAGCCCCGTCGTCGCCGTGGCGGCAGCCGGTGGTGTGGCTGGTGATCGCGCTGGTGGCGGCGGCCGTCGTGGGCGGCATCAGCATGGTGGTCATCGCCAGTGGCGATGGCAGCACCGATGCGGTGCCCGACCAGGTAAGCCGCACCGCCCAGGTCCAGACCGCCGACCTCGGACCGGACGCGCTGGCGCAGGAGCGCAAGCTCAGCGCGATCGTGCGTATCGACGCCGAGCTGGGCATCGTCGAGGTACTGCCGGTCAGCGGCGACTTCGACCGGTCCGCGCCGTTGCGGCTGGACCTGCTGCACCCCACCCTGGCCGGCCAGGACCGCGTGCTCGAACTGCCGCCGACCGACACCGGTTGGCGGGTCGAGGCCGAGGTCACCGGCGACCACGACTGGAACGTGCGACTGGGCCCGGTCGACGGCCAGTGGCGGCTGCAGGGCCGCCTGCCCGGTGGCCAGCAGGCCGCGAGCCTGCGTCCGGCGCTGCAGGCGCCGTAGGTGATGGTCCGGTGGTCTCCCTGACCGATTCGATGGCGGACGCCGGCGGCACCCGCATGCCGGCAACGAGGACAGCAATCGCGGACGGCGCCTGCTACCACTGCGGCGAGGCGCTGCCGTCCGATCCGGTGCGTGTCATGTTCGAAGGCGAGCCGCGCGGCTTCTGCTGCGAAGGCTGCGCCGCCGCCGCGCAATGGATCGATGATGCCGACCTGGGCGACTACTACCGCCTGCGCAGTGAACGCGCGACCCGGGTCGGCACCGAGCCGGTGGACCTGGCGGTCTGGGATCGCGACGAGCTGCTCGCCGAGCACGCCCACGACGTCGACGGCGGGCGCGAGATCACGCTGCTGACCGACGGCATGCGCTGCGCGGCCTGCGCGTGGCTGATAGACCGCGCGCTCGCACGCCAGCCCGGCGTGCTCGAAGCGAGCGCCAACGCCGTGACCGGCCGGATCCGGCTGGCCTGGGATCCCGCCGGCACCGCCCTTTCGGGCGTGCTGCGGCAACTGGTCACCCTGGGTTACCGGCCCTACCTCGCCGGCGGCCAGGCGCGCGAGGCAGAGCGCCGGCGCGAGCGCAACCGCGACCTGATCCGCATCGGCATCGCCGGCCTGGGTTCGATGCAGGCGATGATGCTGGCCGAGGCGCTGTACCTGGATTTCGGCAACACCATGCCGTTGCCCACGCGCGACTTTTTCCGCTGGATCACCTTCCTGGTCTCCACGCCGGTCGTGTTCTACGCCGGCTGGCCGTTCATCGAGGGTGCCTGGCGGGAGCTTCGCCAGCGCCGGCTGGGGATGGACCTGCTGATCGCCGGTTCGACCCTGCTGGCATGGGGCGCGAGCGTGTTCGAGACCATGCGCGGCGGCGACCATGTCTGGTACGACGCGGCGGTCATGTTCGTCTTCCTGCTGCTGGCCGCGCGCATGCTGGAAAAGCGCGCGCGGGGGATCGCCAGCGCGCAGGTCGATGCCCTCGCCCGCGCACGGCCGGCGTTCGCAACGCGCGAGCGAAGCGACGGCAGCCGCGAGTCGGTGCCGCTGGCCGCGCTGGCGGTGGGCGATGTCGCCTGCGTCGCGGTGGGCGAGGTGGTGCCGGCCGACGGCGAGCTGCTGGTGGCTGCGCGGTTCGAGGAAGCACTGCTGACCGGCGAGCCGCACCCGGTGGCCAAGGACATCGGCGCGCCGGTGTATGCCGGCACGGTCTGTCGCGAGCAGCCGGCCCGCCTGCGGGTCACCGGGACAGGCAGCGGGACACGGCTGTCGCAGCTCACCCGGCTGGTCGAGCGCGCCCAGTCCGAGCGTCCGTCGCTGGCGATCGCGGCCGACCGGGTCGCGCACCGCTTCGTCGCCGGCCTGCTGCTGGCGACGCTGGTGGTGTTCATCGGCTGGCGCATCCATGACCCCTCGCGCGCATTCGAGGTCACCCTGGCGTTGCTCATCATCAGTTGCCCGTGCGCGCTGTCGCTCGCGGTCCCAGCCGCGCTGGCCGCCGCGCACGGCGCGCTGGCGCGGATCGGCGTGCTGGCCGTGCGCGACAACGCGCTCGACCGGCTCGCCCAGGCCACCGACGTGGTGTTCGACAAGACCGGGACGCTCAGTGACGGCCAGCCGGCGCTGGTGCGTGTCGAGCCGTTTGCCGGCTATTCGCAGGAACAGGTACTCGGCATCGCGGCGGCGCTCGAGCGCGACAGCGGCCATCCCATCGCACGTGCCTTCGCCGGCGTGGCGGCGGCGCCGGTAGCGAGCCGGCTCAAGGCCATCCCCGGCGAGGGCGTGGTCGGAACGGTCGACGGCGAGCGCTGGCGGCTGGGCCGGCCTGGCTTTGCCGCCAGCACCGGGGACGACGGGCGGCTCTGGCTGGGTGACGGCGAGCGGGCGATCGCTCGCTTCACCCTGCGCGAGTCCGAGCGGCCCGACGCACGCGACACCGTAACCGCCCTGCGCGATGCCGGCCTCACGGTGCACCTGTCCAGCGGCGACGCGGCCGGGCCGGTCGAACGGTTCGCGCAGACGGTCGGCATCGAACGCGCACACGCCCGGCAGAGTCCGGAGGACAAGCTGGCGTTTGCCCGCGGCCTGCAGCGCGACGGCCGGGTGGTGGCGATGGTCGGAGACGGCCTCAACGACGCCCCGGTGCTGGCCGGCGCCGACGTCTCGCTGGCGGTCGCCGATGGCGCGGCGCTGGCGCAGCGCGCCGCCGACCTGGTGCTCACCGGGCATTCGCTGTCGCGGATCCCGCAGGCGGTCGCGGTGGCGCGCCGGACCCGCCGGGTGATCCGCCAGAACCTCGCCTGGGCCGCCGGCTACAACGTCCTCGCGCTGCCGTTGGCCGCGGCCGGGCTGGTAACCCCCTGGATCGCCGCGCTCGGCATGGCGCTGTCCTCGCTGGTCGTCACCGCCAATGCGCTGCGACTGGCACGGGTGCCGGCGACGGGAGAAACCCCATGAACATCCTGCTGGTGATGATCCCGCTGAGCCTGCTGCTGCTTGCCGCAGCGGTGTGGGCCTTCGTGTGGGCCGTGCGACGCGGGCAGTTCGAGGACCTGGACACCCCGGCGATCGACATCCTGCGCGAGGACCCGCAAGAGCGCTCGCAGCGGCTGGACCGCGCCGCGCGCGCCGGTGGGGACACGCGCGAGGGCGAGGTTGATGGCGACGCCCCCGGCCACGACAGTGCCGGCGGCAGGGACTGAGCCGTGCCGGTCGATTGGCTGACCCTGGGGGCCGCGCTGCTCAGCGGCGTGCTGGGTGGCGCGCACTGCGCGGCGATGTGTGGCGGCATCGCCACCGGCTTTTCCGCCGCGGGCGGCCGCACCAGCTGGATCGCCGCGCTCGAGCCCAATGCCGGGCGCGTGCTGGGCTACACGCTGGCGGGCGCGATCGCCGGCGGGCTCGGCCATGGCATCGTCGACCTGGCCAGGCTCGACTGGCTCGCGATCGGCGTGCGCGCCGCCGTCGGCGTGGTCCTGGTCATCGTGGCCCTGCGGCTGCTCGATACGCGCGGCCGACTCGGCTTCCTGCCGCGACCGGGCGCCGGCCTGTGGCGCTGGCTGCGACCATTGCAGCGCCGGCTGTTGCCGGCTGACACGCCGGCCAAGCGAATCGGGCTGGGCATGCTGTGGGGCTGGATGCCGTGCGGGCTGAGCACGACCCTGCTTGCGGCGGCCTGGCTGCAGGCCGACGCGCGCAACGGTGCACTGACGATGGCGGCGTTCGGGCTCGGCACCCTGCCGCTGATGCTGCCGTTGACGTGGTCGGGCGCGCGCCTGGGCCAGCGCCTGCAACGCCGCGGCTGGCGCCACGCGGCGGCCGTGCTGGTCCTGCTGGCGGGCGTACTGACCATCGCCTCGCCGTGGCTGATGCAGGTACCGGCCGTGCACGGCTGGCTGGCCGCACTGGGCTGCCTGCCGCGGACGGTCTAGCCGCGCGGCAAGCGCGCCGGGCGGGAGGCTACCGGGATGGCGCGTTGGATCAGGACCGCGCGCGGCGCTGGACAGGCGGGGCCGGTTCGCCGCCATGCGCAAGGCGCGCGAGTTCGTCGGGCTGCAGGATCTCGATCCGCCGCCCGGTGACGGCGACCACGCCGTCCTCCTGCAGCCGGGTGAAACCGCGGCTCACCGTCTCCAGCGCAAGGCCGAGGTAGCGCGCGATGTCCTCGCGGCTCATCGGCAACCGGTAGCGGCTGCCCGACTCACCGATATTGCGCAATCGCTCGCCGAGGCCGTGCAGGAACAACGCGATGCGCTCATTGGCCTGCCGCCGCACCAGCATCCCCAGGTGGTCCTGGTCGCGACCCACGCTCTGGCCGATCACGCGCAGCAGTTGCTGCTGCAGGCTGGGGACCTGGGCCGCGACGGTGGCCAGCTGTTCGAACGGGACCTCGCAGACATTCGCCGTGGTCAGCGCCACCGCCTCGCAACGGTGGCGGCCGTGGCCCAGCGCATCCAGACCGATCAACTCGCCTGGCAGGTGGAAGCCGACCACCTGCTCGCCGCCGTCCTCGCTCGTGCTGACGGTCTTGAATGCGCCGTCGCGGGCCACGTAGACCGACGTCAGTGCATCGCCCGGGCGGAACAGGCGCTCCCCCGTGGCCACCGGGCGGCGACGCCTGACGATATCGTCGAGTTGCTGCAGATCCTGCTGCCCGATACCCGCGGGCAGGCACAGCTGCTGGAGGGAGCACTGCGCGCAACCGCGACGCAGCTGGGCCAGGTCGACCACGTTGGTTTCCATGCCGCCATCGTGCCACGCGACAGGCCGGCACCGGGGCGTTCCCGGGCCGATCGACCGGTGGTGTACAGCGGGCGGACGATAGAATGCGCGGATGGACATCTTCAAGATCTTCACCCTCGAAGCCGCGCACCGCCTGCCCAACGTCCCCGAGGGGCACAAGTGCGCGCGGCTGCACGGCCACTCGTTCCGGGTGGAGATCCACCTCAGCGGCGCGATCGGCGCCGACAGCGGCTGGGTGATGGACTTCGCCGACGTCAAGCAGGCGTTCCAGCCGCTGTACGAGCGCCTTGACCACCATTACCTCAACGACGTCGAGGGGCTGGAGAACCCGACCAGCGAGCGGCTTGCGGTGTGGATCTGGGAGCGGCTCAAGCCGGCCCTGCCGCTATTGAGCGAGGTGGTGGTGCATGAGACCTGCACCTCGGGGTGCCGCTACCGGGGTCAATGACCCCCGGGCGGCCGCCTGAACGGCCCCGAGCGCGGGATGTTGCATTGCAACAAAAACGGGTTTATGCTGCATCGCACAAACCGGCAAACCCTTTGTCGGCGCAGCAGCAGGAGCCCACCATGTACCAGCAGTTCAACGAACAGTTCGCCGCCGCGACGCGCCAGTTCGCCGAGACCGCGGCACAGGTCAACCGCCTCGCCCTCGACAACGCCGGGGCCGTGTTCGGCCTGCAGCTGGCGGCCATCGAGGACCGCGCCAACGCCACGTTTGCCTTCCTCGGCGAAGCCACCCAGGTCCGTGACGCCGAAGGCCTGAAGGACCTGTGGCCGAAGGCCGCGCAGGTCGCCCGCGAGAACATCGAGCGCGGCGTCGCCACCGGCCAGGAAGTGATTGGCCGCACGGTCAGCACCAACGAGCAGATCGCCAGCATCGCCAAGGCGCAGCTGGAGTCGACGGCCCGCACCACGCAGGCCAACGTCGAGCAGGCCGCCCGCAACGCGACGCAGAAGGCCGAAGCCTACGTCGACAGCGCGACCAAGGGCAGCAAGCCGGCGAAGTAAGCGCAGCCGCCACCGTCTCTCTCTCCGGCTTCGGCAGGAACACGAAACCCGGCAGCCCGCGCTGCCGGGTTTTTTGTGCGCGCGATCAGCCCGCGGGGTCGGCCGGCGCGGGTTCGGCTTCGCGCCGCGCCTGGCGGGCGGCAACCTTCTGGTGGTCGCGACCGATTAGCAGGTACATGACCGGCACCACGAACAGGGTGAAGAAGGTGCCGATGCCCATGCCGCCGACAACCACCCAGCCGATCTGGTTGCGTGCCTCGGCACCGGCACCACTGGCGATCGCCAGGGGCAGCGAGCCGAGCACCATCGCGCCGGTGGTCATCAGGATCGGGCGCAACCGCAGCGCCGCCGCCTCGACCACCGCGTCGAACTTCGTCCGGCCCTGCTCCTGCAACTGGTTGGAGAACTCCACGATCAGGATGCCGTGCTTGGCGATCAGGCCCACCAGTGTCACCAGTCCGATCTGCGAGTAGATGTTCCAGCTGCCGCCACTCAGCGTGAGCGCGAGGAACGCGCCGAACGCCGCCAGTGGCACCGCCAGCAGGATCACCATGGGGTCGACCCAGCTTTCGAACTGGGCGGCCAGCACCAGGAAGATGAATACCACCGCGAGCCCGAAGATCATCGCGAAGTCGCTGGACGACTCGCGGAACTCGCGGCTTTGCCCGGACAGGTCGTAGGTGGCCTCCGGCGCGACTTCCGCCAGCGCCGCCTCCATCCAGTCGAGCGCCTCGCCCATCGGGTAGCCCGGCGCGAGACCGGCACTGATGGTCGCCGCGCGCAGCTTGTTGAAGTGGTTGAGCTCCTTGGCCGCGACCGTCTCGCGCACGTCGACCAGGTTCGACAGTTGCACCATCTGGCCGTCGCCGCCGCGTACGTAGATGTTGGACAGGTCGCCCGGGGTACGGCGGTCGGCGTCCTCGACCTGCACGATCACGTCGTACTGCTCGCTCCCACGCTTGAAGCGGGTCACGTTGCGCCCGCCCAGCAACGACTCGAGCGTGCGCCCGACCGTCGCCACGTCGCTGCCCACCGCCGCCACCTTCTCGCGGTTGACGGTGATGCTCAGTTGCGGCTTGTTGAGTTTGAGGTCGCTGTCGGGGTTGGTGAGGTTCGGGTTCTCGGCCATCCTGGCCATCATCTTCTGCACGATGACGCCAAGCTCCTCCCAGGTGCCCGTGCTCTGCACCACGAAGTTGACCGGCTGGCCGAAGCCTTCCTGGCCCAGCGGCGGCGGCAGCGTCGGGAACGCCATGATCCCCGGGATGCCCATGAACTGCGGGAACAGCGCGCCCTGCACCTCCTGCACCGCGGCGTCGCGCTGGTCCCAGTCTTCGAGCATCACGAACCCGATGGTGTTGGTCACCGACGGGAAGCCGACCAGCTGGAAGTAACTCACCACGCCGGGCGCGCTCGCGAAGCCCTGCTCCATCATCCGCGCGTAGCGGTCGGTGTAGCCGACGGTCGAACCCTCCGGCGCCTGGCCGAAGCCGATGATGACGCCCTGGTCCTCCTGGGGTGCCAGCTCGCGCGGCAGTGTCATGAACAGCACGCCGGCCAGTGCGAACACCACCAGCCCGACGCCCACCACCGCCCAGCGCAGCTTGAGCGCCCGTGTCAGCACGGCGCGGTAACCGTCGTCGAGCCGCCGCAACACGCGCTCGCCGGCCTCGTAGAAGCGCCCATGCTTCTTCTCGTGGCGCAGCAGCTTGGACGACATCATCGGCGACAGCGTCAACGCGGTGAAACCCGAGACCAGCACGGCGCCGGCCAGGGTCATCGCGAACTCGACGAACAGCTTGCCGGTGCGACCGGTCGAGAACGCCAGCGGCACGTACACGGCCGCCAGCGTCAGGGTCATGGCCACGATGGCGAACCCGATCTCCTTGCTGCCCTTGAGCGCCGCCTGGAACGGCGGCATGCCTTCCTCGATGTGCCGGTAGATGTTCTCCAGCATCACGATCGCGTCGTCGACCACCAGGCCGATCGCAAGCACCATCGCCAGCAGCGTCAGCGTGTTGATGGTGAAGCCGAACGCCAGCATCAGCGCGAACGCGCCGATCAGCGAGACCGGGATCGTCACCAGCGGGATCAGCGTGGCGCGCCAGCTGCGAAGGAACAGGAAGATCACCACGACGACCAGCAGCACCGCCTCGATCACGGTCTTGTAGACCTCCTCGATCGACTTCTCGATGAAGATGGTCGAGTCGAACGCGATGTCCAGCTGCAGGCCCTCGGGCAGCGTGCGCTGGATCTGCGGGATCAGCACCTCCAGCGCTTCGGAGATCTCCAGCGGATTGGCCACGGCCTGCTTGGTGATGCCCAGCGGCACCGCGTTGACGCCGTTGTAGCGCGCCCGGAACCGCTCCTGCTGGGCGCCCAGCTCGATCCTGGCGACATCCTTGAGCCGCACCAGGTAGCCGTTGGACTCGCCGAGGATGACGTTGCCGAACTCCTCCGGGGTCTGCAGGTCGGTCTGCGGCAGCACGGTGAACTCGCGGTCGGTCCCTTCCACGCGGCCGGCCGGGATCTCCACGTTCTGGCTGCGCA
The DNA here is from genome assembly GCF_907164845.1 of Lysobacter luteus. Classification (NCBI taxonomy): domain Bacteria; kingdom Pseudomonadati; phylum Pseudomonadota; class Gammaproteobacteria; order Lysobacterales; family Lysobacteraceae; genus Novilysobacter; species Novilysobacter luteus. The sequence continues at coordinate 477,870 of NZ_OU015430.1, read as the reverse complement.
GCGCCTGCTCGACATCGCCCGGCGTCAGGCCGAAGCCCGCCAGCCGCTGCGGCTGGATCCACACGCGCATCGCATAGGTGCTGGCGAACACCTGGGCCTGGGCGACGCCGGGGATCTGCTGGATGCGGTCCTTGACGAGGCGTTCGGCGTAGTCGGCGATCTCGACCTGCGAGTGCTGGTCGGAGGAGAACGCCAGGAAGATGATCGGCTCGGCGTCGGCCTCCTGCTTCTGCACGATCGGCTCATCGACCTCGTCCGGCAGCCGCTGGCGAGCCTGCGCAACACGGTCGCGGACGTCGCTGGCGGCACCGTCGGGGTCGCGGTCGAGCCGGAACCGGATGGTCACCTGGCTGGACTGCTCGCGGCTGACCGACTGCATGTACTCGATGCCCTCGACCCCGGACAGCGCGTCCTCGATCGGCTGGGTCACCTGCGACTCGATCACCTGCGCGCTCGCGCCGGGGTAGCTGGTGTTGACCGTCACCACCGGCGTGTCGACGTTGGGGATCTGCCGGACGGCCAGGCGGTCGTAGGCGATGATGCCCAGCAGCAGCACCACCAGGTTGATGACGGTGGCGAAGACCGGGCGGCGGATGGAGATGTCGGAGAGGACCATCGCGTGCTCCCGTCAGCCCTGGCCGGCGTCGTCGTCGGGCGCGTTCGCCGGTGCCGCGTCGGGTGCGGCGGGTGCCCCGGCGCCCTCGGCAGACATCACCATCACCGGCATCCCGTCCTGCATCATCGGCTTGCCCTGCCCGGCCACGATCACCACGTCGCCGGCCTGCAGCCCGTCGAGCACCTGCACCTTGCCCGGCACGCGACGCCCGGTGGTGACCTCGGTGCGGACGGCCTTGCCATCGACCACGGTGAACACGAAACGGGTTTCGCCCTCCTGCATCAGGGCCTGTTCGGGCACCAGGATCGCGTCGCCGCCGGTGCTGGTGTCGAGCGTGAGCTTGGCGAACTGGCCCGGGCGCAACCGTGCGTCGGGGTTGGCGATCTGCGCGCGCAGCTGGACGCTGCGGCTGTTGGGGTCGATCACCGGCGCGATCGCGACCACCTTGCCGCCGAACGTCTCGCCGGGGAACGCGTCGACGGTGATGCTGATCGACTGCCCCTGGCGCAGCTGCGGCAGCGCGCCCTCGGGCACGCTGAAGTCGACCTCGATCGGGTCCATCCGCACCAGCGTGACCAGGTCCTGGCCGATGCTGACGTAGTCGCCGACGCTGACCTCGCGCAGGCCGATCCGGCCCGAGAACGGCGCCCGCAGCGTCATCTTGTCGAGCGCGGTGCGGGCCGAGGCCACGCGGGCCTGGTCGACCGCGTAGTTGGCCCGGGTCTGGTCGTAGTCCGAGCGCGCGATCAACTGCTTCTCGGCCAGCTCGGCGGCACGCGCGTTGGCGCGCCGGCTGTTCTCGAGGTTGGCGGCTGCCTCGTTGAGGCTGGCACGCGCCAGGCTCGCGTCCAGGCTGAAGAGCGGCTGCCCGGCACGGACGCTGCCGCCCTCCTCGAAATGGATGCGCTCGATGCGGCCACCCACCTCCGGGCGTACCACGACGGACTCGTCCGCGCGCAGGCTGCCGACGGTCTGCAGCCCGCCCTCGAGCGGCTCGGGTTGCAGGGTCACGGTCTCGACCGGGAGCTGCATGCCGCCCGGCGGACCACCGGCAGCGGCGCCTTCGGCCGCGGGATCGTCGCCACACCCGCCAAGGGCGAGTGCGCCGGCGAGCAACAGTGCGGTGATCAGGGGGTTGCGGCGCATGGGGGCCTCGTCATCCATTTCGTGTACCGCGCAGTTTAGTGATGACGCTTGCCATGTCCCCATGCCGGAAGTCAGCCCGGCCCATGGCGCCCGTCGCAGTGGCGGAACGCTAACGCCGCAGGGTTACGCCGGCGCGAAAGTTCAGACCGCCTGCAGCTGCAGGTGGCAGGCAAGCCGGGCCGGGTCGGGCGTCGGGGCATGCGGCAGCCGCCCCCAGTAAGGTGCGGGCAGGCGCATGCGCAGGATCGCGACGTTTTCGTCCAGCCGCGGCATCGCCGGTTCCACCTCGTTGGCGATCCAGCCGGCAAGCCTGACGCCGTCCTCCGCCAGTGCGCGCACGGTCAGTCGCGCATGGTTGATGCATCCCAGCCGCATCCCGACCACCAGCACCACCGGCAGGTCCAGCGCGCGTACCAGGTCGAGCTGGTCGAGCGTCGCCGACAACGGGGCCATCCAGCCACCGACACCCTCGACCACGACCCGGTCGGCCTGCGCGGCAAGCCGCTCGTAGGCCTGGAGGATCCGCGCCAGCGACAGTTCGATGCCCTCGTCTCGCAGCGCCAGCTCGGGCGCCACCGGCGCACGCAATGCGTACGGGTTGACGTCTGCATACGCCGGCCGCGGGTCGCTGGCCGCCTGCAACAGCAGCGCGTCCTCGTTGCGCCAACCGCCCTCGACAACCTCGCAACCACTGGCGACCGGCTTCATCCCGACCACCCGGCCGCCACGCGCGCGCAGTGCATGCAGTAACGCCGCCGATGCGACCGACTTGCCTACACCCGTGTCGGTGCCGGTGACGTAGAAGCGCGCGGGAAGCCGGGGGGGAGTCGCGGGTGGGGAGATCATCCGCGCATCGTAGGGATTCGCGGGGCCGGAGTCGCGTGTGCACCGCTGCTACACTCGCGCGATGTTCACCGCCAGCGCCCTGTCCGGCAGCAAGCCGGAGCAATACGCCGAGCTCGCCGCGCAGGCCCGCGCGCTGCTGTCCGGCGAATCCGATCGCATCGCCAACGCCGCCAACCTGTCGGCGCTGGTCTACCACGCATTGCCGGACCTCAACTGGGTCGGCTTCTACTTCTTCGACGGCCGGGAGCTCGTCGTCGGGCCGTTCCAGGGGCAGCCGGCGTGCGTGCGGATCCCGCTCGACAAGGGCGTTTGCGGCGCCGCCGCCAGCAGTCGCCAGACCCAGCGCGTGGCCGACGTGGACGCCTTCCCCGGCCACATCGCCTGCGATTCGGCGTCGCGTTCGGAAGTGGTGGTGCCACTGGTGCACGGCGACAGCCTGGTCGGCGTGTTCGATATCGACAGTCCGCGCACCGGTCGCTTCGACGAGGACGACCAGCGCGGCATGGAAGCACTGGCCCGGGTCTACCTGGAGTCGCTCGCATGAACGAGGCCGCCAAGCTGCGCAACATCGGGCCCAAGTCGGCCGCCTGGCTGCGCCAGGTCGGTCTGCGCACGCGCGAGGACATCGCCGAGGCCGGGCCGGTGGAAGCCTTCATGCGGGTCAAGCGCGCGGGCTTCAAACCCACCCTCAACCTGCTGTACGCGATCGAAGGCGCCCTGCAGGACTGCCATTGGCAGGAAGTCCCCGATGCCCGCCGGACCGAGCTGGTGAGCGCGGCGGAAGCTGCGATCGCCGGCTTGCCGGCGCCGCGCCACAAGCCCCCGGCGGGGCCGGTACGCACCACCGTGCTGACCGCCGACACGGTGCCCGAGCGCCCGGACGAGGCGTAACGACCATCCCCGGCCCGCACCCGGTCCGATCGCGTACACTGCCCGCGCTTCGAGGTGACCCGGCGGCGTCCTGCCGGCGGGTTGAAACGGGAAGCCGGTGACGTCGGGTGCACAGCACCCGGACCATTCCGGCACTGCCCCCGCAACGGTAAGCGAGTGGATCCGCGCAGGCGGGTCCGGCCAAGGCTCACCGCCACTGTGCAATCGCATGGGAAGGCGCCACGGCTGTGTCGAACGACACCCTCGCGAGTCCGGAGACCGGCCGCGGAGCTGACTGGTTGCGATGCGGCGGGCATGGCGGCGGCGACGTCGGCGCCTGTCCGCCCTCCGAGTCCGTTCGACCACCCTCTCCACGCGACTTCCCGATACTGCACGGTCGATGCCGGGGACGGCCGCCGTGCGCCTGGAGACCTATCGAATGCGATTCCGCCTTGCCCCGCTCGCCGCCGCCGTGGCGCTGCTCATCCCGGCCCTGTCGGCCGCCCCCGCCCATGCCGAGGCCGCGGCGCCACCGCAGGCGAAGGACCTGGACCAAGTGGTCGTCACCGCCACCCGCACCCTGCTCGATGTCGACGCCGTGCTGGCGCCGGTGGAGGTGATCGACCGCGATGCGATCGAGCGCAGCCAGGCGCGTTCGCTGCCGGACCTGCTCGCCGGCCGCGCCGGCGTATCGCTGGCCAACCAGGGCGGCACCGGCAAGCTGACCACGCTGTTCCTGCGGGGCGCGGAGTCCGACCACATCGTGGTGCTGGTCGACGGCATCCGCGTGGGCTCGCCGACTTCCGGCCTGGTGTCGTTGCAGAACCTGCCGGTCGCGCTGATCGAGCGGATCGAGATTGTCCGCGGGCCGCGCTCGAGCCTGTACGGCAGCGAGGCGATCGGCGGGGTGATCCAGATCTTTACCCGCCGCGACGCCGCCGGCTGGGCGCCGCGCATGCACATCGGTGGCGGCAGCCACGGCGCGCACGAGTACGGCGTCGGCTTCGCCGGCCGCGAAGGGCGTGCCTGGTTCGGCGCCGACTACGCGTTCCAGCGCACCGAAGGATTCAACGCCTGCGACGTCGCCGAGCCCACCCCGTTCTCGGGCGGGTGCTTCATCAGCACCCCCGAACCCGACCTCGACGGCTACGTCCAGCACGCGCTCTCGTTGCGTACGGGCATCGACCTCGGCCATTGGCAACTGTCGGCCCAGGGGCTGCGCAGCGAGGGTGAGAACGACTTCGACGGCGACTACAGCAACCGCTCCGAGACCCTGCAGCAGGTGGTCGGCGGCAGCGTGCGCTGGCGACCATCCGACACCGCCCAGTTCAAGCTCACGGCCGGCCGCAACGTCGATGCCTCCGACCAGTTCAACCACGGCACCTACATCGGCTTCTTCGACACCGACCGCGACAGCGCCGGCCTGCAGGGCGACTTCGGCCTGGCCCGCGACCACCTGCTCAGCGTGGGCGTGGACTGGGTACGCGACCGTGTCGACGGCGACACCGTGTACGTCACCGACGAGCGCGACAACCGCGCCGCCTTCGCCCAGTACCAGGCGCGCGCGGGGCGCCATGGCCTGCAGGCGGCGGTGCGCCGCGATGACAACGAGCAGTTCGGCGGGCACACCACCGGCAGCCTCGCCTGGGGCCTCGATTTCGCCGGCGGTTGGCGGGTCAGTGCGGGCTGGGGGACCGCGTTCAAGGCGCCGACCTTCAACGAGCTGTACTACCCGTTCTTCGGCAACCCGGACCTGCGGCCGGAGGAGTCGGAGACGGCCGAGCTGGGCGTCGGCTGGAAGAACGGCACGGTCGACCTGCGCCTGGATGCATTCGACACGAGGGTCGAGGACCTGATCGCCTTCGACGCGGCGATCGGCTTGCCCAACAATGTCGAGCGTGCGCGCATGCGCGGCGCCGAGCTCGGCATCGCCACCGACGTCGCCGACTGGCAGGTGGCCGCCAGCCTGAGTTGGCTCGACACCCGTAACCGGACCTTCAATACCGACCTGGAACTGCCACGCCGCGCCCGCCACGGCGCGCGGGTCGAGCTCGACCGCGCCTTCGGCGACCTGCGCATTGGACTGACCGGCATCGCTGAAGGGCCGCGCTACGACGACGTCGCCAACACGATGCGGCTGGCCGGGCGTGCCACCCTGGATCTGCGCGCGGAATACGCGTTGACCCGCGCCCTCACCCTGCAGGGCCGCGTCGCCAACGTGTTCGATCGCGACTACGAGACCGTGGCGTTCTACAACCAGCCCGGACGCGAGTGGTTCGTGACCCTGCGATACGCCCCGGCGGACTGACCGGTCGCGGCATCGCAACCGCCATACACGAAGCCCGGCAAATGCCGGGCTTCGTACCTCCGCGGACGCCTGTCGGCCGGCGGCTATTCCACCGTCACCGACTTGGCCAGGTTACGCGGCTTGTCGACGTCGGTTCCGCGGGCCAGCGCCACGTGGTAGGCCAGCAGTTGCACGGGGATGGTGTGCATGATCGGGCTCAGCGCACCGACGTGGCGGGGCGCGCGGATCACGTGCACGCCCTCGGACGGACCGAACTGGCTGTCCTCGTCGGTGAACACGAACAGCTCGCCGCCGCGCGCACGCACTTCCTGCATGTTCGACTTCACCTTCTCCAGCAGGCTGTCGTTGGGGGCGATCACCACCACCGGCATGTCCTCGTCGACCAGCGCCAGCGGGCCGTGCTTGAGCTCGCCAGCCGGATACGCCTCGGCGTGGATGTAGGAGATCTCCTTGAGCTTGAGCGCGCCTTCCAGCGCGATCGGGTAGTGCACCCCGCGGCCCAGGAACAGCGCGTCGTCCTTCAACGCGAACCGCTCGGCCCAGGCCATGATCTGCGGTTCGAGGTTGAGCGCGTGCTGGACGCTGCCCGGCAGGTGGCGCAGCGCCTCCAGGTAATCGGCTTCCCGGGTTTCGTCGAGCCGCCCGTTGAGCTTGGCCAGCGTCGCGGTCAGGGTGAACAGCGCGACCAGCTGGGTGGTGAACGCCTTGGTCGAAGCGACACCGATCTCGGCACCGGCGCGGGTGTAATAGACCAGCCGGCTGGCGCGCGGGATGGCGCTCTCGGGCACGTTGCAGATCGACAGCGTCTTGTCGTGGCCGAGCGACTTGGCGTACTTGAGCGCCTCCATCGTGTCGAGCGTTTCACCCGACTGCGAAATGGTCACGACGAGATGGCGGGGGTTGGCGACCGCCGCGCGGTAGCGGTATTCGCTGGCGATCTCGACCGAACACGGCAGCCCGGCAATGGCTTCGATCCAGTAACGCGCGGTCAGGCCGGCGTAATAGCTGGTGCCGCAGGCCAGGATCTGCACACCTTCGACGCCCCGCAGCACGTCGGCGGCGTCGGCCCCGAACAGCTGTGGGGAGAACCCGGCGTTGTCGATCACCGCCTCGATGGTGTCGGCGATCGCGCGCGGCTGCTCGTGGATCTCCTTCTGCATGAAATGCCGGTACGGGCCGAGCTCGAGCGAGGCCAGCGACACGTCCGAGACGTGCACATCGCGCTCGACCGGGGCACCGGCCTCGTCGAACACGTTCACCGACTCACGGGTGATCTCGGCGGTGTCGCCCTCCTCCAGGAAGATCACCCGGCGCGTGGCCTGGATGATCGCGGAGACGTCACTGGCGACGAAGTTCTCGCCTTCCCCGAGGCCGACCAGCAGCGGGCAACCCATGCGCGCGGCGATCATCCGGCCCGGCTCCTTGCGGCTCACCACCGCCAGCGCATACGCGCCGTGCAGCTCGGCAACCGCGCGCTGGACCGCCGCGAGCAGGTTCAGGCCCTGCGTAAGAAAGGAATGGATCAGGTGCGCGATGACTTCGGTGTCGGTCTGCGACTCGAATGAGTACCCCATCGCGCGGAGTTTCTCGCGCTGCTGATCGTGGTTCTCGATGATGCCGTTGTGCACCAGCGCCACGCCGTGGCTGACGTGCGGGTGCGCGTTGGCTTCGGTCACGCCGCCGTGGGTGGCCCAGCGGGTGTGGCCGATGCCGACCTGCGCGTGGAAGCCTTCCGCCTGCGCCGCGCCCTCCATCTCCGAGACGCGCCCGGTACGGCGCACCCGGCGCACGTCCGCGCCGTCGAGCACGGCGATGCCGGCCGAGTCGTAGCCGCGGTACTCGAGCCGCTTGAGGCCCTCGATCAGGACGGGTACCACGTCGCGATCCGCGATCGCGCCAACGATTCCACACATGGGAAGCAGCTCCTGCAGGTATCCGCGCAGTCTAGCGGCGCAAACCCGCGGGCGCAGTATCGCCGGGGCCTGTGACCCCGCCGCCCGGGCGGGCTGCCAACCGCGGCGGGTGGCCTACTTCTTCTTTGGCCGCTGCCAGCCCTCGACCACGGCCTGCCGCGAGCGCGCCACTGTCAGCCGGCCGGCGGGCGCTTCACGGGTCACCACCGAACCGGCGGCGATGGTCGCTTCCTTACCGATCGTCACTGGCGCCACCAGCGAGCTGTTGGAGCCGATGAAGGCGCCGTCCTCGATGCGCGTGGTCGACTTGTTCACGCCGTCGTAGTTGCAGGTGATCGTGCCCGCACCGACGTTGACGCCGACCCCGATCAGCGCGTCGCCGACATAGCTGAGGTGGTTGATCTTGCTGGTCACGCCGACCTTGGCGTTCTTGGTCTCGACGAAGTTGCCGATGTGCACGCCATCGGCGAGCACCGTGCCGGGCCGGAGCCGTGCGAACGGGCCGATCGTCGCGGCGCCCTCGACCACCGCGCCATCCAGGTCGCAGTGCGCCCGCACCTCGGTCCCCGGGCCCAGCCTGACATTGCGTAACCGGCAGAACGGGCCGATCCGCACCCCGTCGGCGAGTTCCACCCGTCCCTCGAACACCACGTCGACATCGATTTCCACATCGCTGCCGACCGTCACCTCGCCGCGCACGTCGATCCGGGCCGGGTCCGCCAGCCGCGCCCCGGTGACGCACAGGGCGTGTGCGGCGCGGCGCTGGAACGCCCGCTCCAGCTGCGCCAGCTGCCACGCGTCGTTTGCGCCCTCGACTTCGACCGGGTCCTCGACATGCACCATCTCGGCCGCGCTGAACTCCGCCGCGGCGGCGGCGAACACGTCGGTGAGGTAGTACTCGCCCTGCGCGTTGTCGCTGTCCAGATGCGACAGCCAACGCCGCAGCGGTTCGCCGTCGGCGACCAGGATGCCGGTGTTGACCGTGCTGATCTCGCGCTGTTCCTCGTCGGCGTCCTTGTGCTCGACGATGCGGCCGACGTTGCCCTGTGCGTCCCTGACGATACGGCCGTACCCGGTGGGGTCCTCGAGGTCGGCGACGAGCACGGCGATCCGTCCCGGCGCGTCAAGCAGCCGCTGCAACGTATCGGCGGTGATCAATGGCACGTCGCCGTAGAGCACCAGGATGCGGGCGTCCTGTGGCACGTCCGGCATGGCCTGCTGCAACGCGTGGCCGGTGCCGAGCCGCTGGGCCTGCTCGCTCCAGTGCAGGTCGGGCTGGTCTGCAAAGGCATCGCGGACGCGCTCGCCATGGTGGCCGTAGACCACGTGGATCCCCGCCGGCCGCAACGCGCGCGCCGTCGCGATGACGTGGCCGAGCATCGGCTGCCCCGCGATCTTCTGCAGCACCTTGGGGAGCGCGGATTTCATCCGCTTGCCTTCGCCAGCGGCGAGGATGACGACGTGCAGTGGGGCGGGCATCGGAACTCCGGCGCGATCGGCTTCAGCGGCCAATTCTAACGTTGACGCCTGCTAGGATGCCGCGGTGCCGACCCTGTCACCGACCCACGCCACGCGTCGCCACATCCTCCTCGAAGGCCTGATCTGGAGTGGCCCGCTGGCCTGTCTCCTTGGCCTGGTCGCGCACCGGTCATGGCAGGTGCTGCCGTGGGGGCGCTTTGGCGAGAGCCTGTTGCTGGCCGGACTCGTGGCGCTGGTGGCCTGGCCGCTGCGCGCATGGCGGCAATGGCCGTGGGCCTATGCGCTGGCCGCGGTCTGGCTGTTGGTCTTCGTCGCCCTGACCGGACCGGTCCCGGCTCTGGCCGGCGTGCTCCTGTTCGTCGCCGCGATGGCGTTTGGCAGTCGGCTGGCGGGGACCGGCCATCCGGTGCTGGCCGTGTCGAGCGGGCTGGCGGTGCTATCGGCGGTACTCGGGTGGTTGATCTCTTTGCCGGTCCACCGGTGGTGGGTCTACCTGCCCGCCCTGTTGCTGGTCGTCTATCTGGGCCGGGGCGCGCTGCGGCTGCAGGCCGCGCAGTGCGCCGCCGCCTGGCGGGATGCGGTTGCGGCCAGTCCGCGCGCCGCGGGCTGGGCCGTCGTGGCGCTCGGCCTGGGGTCTGCCGCCGCGTGGCTGCCAACGATGCAGTACGACGACCTGGCCTATCACCTCGGCCTGCCGTGGCAGTTGCTGGTCAACGGACGGTACGCGTTGGACCCGACCCATCAGGTCTGGGCATTGGCGCCATGGGCCGGCGATGTCCTGCAGGCGGTCGCGCAGGTGGTGTCCGGCGCCGAGGCGCGCAGCGCGGTCAACCTGGGCTGGCTGCTGGCGACCGCCGCCGGACTGTGGCAGGTAGGCGCCCTGGTCGGGCTGCAGCCTTGGGCACGCTGGGCCACGCTGGCGCTGTTCGCCACGTTGCCGATGACCGCTGGCCTGCTCGGCGGGATGCAGACGGAAGGCCCTGCCACCGCCGCAATGGTGGCGCTCGCGGTCGTGGTGCTGGACCCCACCGTCAAGAGACGACTGCTGGTCGCGTCATTGCTGTTCGGACTGCTGGTCGCGTTGAAGCCGCTTCATGGCATTGCGGCCGCGCCGTTGCTGGCATGGGGCGTGGCGCGCGGAATCGGTCGCGGCGCCGGACCGGGCGGCTGGGCACTCGCGCTGCTTTCGATGCTCGTGGTCGCGTTGCCCAGCTACGCGCAGGCATGGTGGGTCAGCGGCAACCCGGTGCTGCCGCTGTTCAATGGCTGGTTCGAGTCCGGCTATTTCCCCGCGGTGGATTTCGATGATCCCCGCTGGCAGGCCGGGTTGTCGCCGTTGCTGCCGTGGCAACTGACCTTCGACACGGACCGCTACCTGGAAGGCTGGGACGGCGGCGCGGGCTTCGTGCTGATCGCGCTGGCCGGTGCGTGGCTGGCGGGCCTGTTGGAACGCCGCGGGCGCGGGCTGGCGATCTGCGCCGGGTTGGCGGTCGTGCTGCCATTGTTGCCGCTGCAGTACGCCCGCTACGTCCACCCGGGCATGGTGTTGCTCCTGCCGGCCGCCGCTTTGGCGGTGCAGGCGTGGCTCGTCCCCCGCCGGGCGGCCGCGCTGCTGGTCGGCCTGTGCGTGCTCGACCTAGCCTTCCAGGCCAATGCCCAGTGGCTGCTGCACACCGGCGGGGTCAAGCGCAGCCTGCTTGGCCTGGGTAACGACACCGCCCTGTTCGAGGAACGCGCGCCCGAGCGCGTGTTGATCGCGCGCATCCGCGAACAGGCGCCCCCCGATGCCGTGGTCCTGCTGTTGAGCAACCCGTTCCACGCCGAGCTCGCCGGGCGCGGACGCACCGTCGACTGGTACGCGCCCGTGCTGCAGGCCGATGCCGCGCGCGCGGACCAGGACCCGTCGGGCGCGGAGTGGCAGGCGTTGCTGCGACGCCACCGCATATCGGAAGTCGTGCTTGACCCCGCCACGACGTCGCCGGCACGGCACGCCGGCCTGCAACGGGCAGGCGCGGCGCCCAGGGCCAGCGCCGCCCCGCTGGAGTGGTGGCACGTCCCGGCAAGGAGCGGATCGGAATGAGCCTGACCCGGCAAGGCCGCACCTTCGTGCTGGTCGGCGCGCTGCAGTACCTGGTCGACTGGGGCGTGATGGTGTTGCTCAGCCACAACGGCCTGCCGGTTGAACCGGCAAACATCGCCGGCCGCGTCAGTGGGGCGCTGCTGGGGTTCTGGTTGAACGGCCGCTTCACCTTCGCCGGCGACGATACCGCCGTGGGCCGCCGCCAGTTCCTGCGCTTCATCCTCCTGTGGCTGCTGACCACCGCAATCAGCACCTGGTCGATGGGCGTCATCGACGACGTGGCCGGGCTGAAGTGGTCGTGGCTGGCGAAGCCCGCCATCGAGGTGCTGCTCGGGGGGTTCGGCTTCCTGGTGTCCCGGCACTGGATCTACCGGCGCTGACCGCAAAAAGCAAAACGCCGGCACGAAGCCGGCGTTTGCGGTACCCCGGAAAAACGGGGGTCAGTGCTTGACGTTCTTGCGCAGGCGCTCGAGTGCCGACAGCTGTGCCATGACCTCGGCCATCTTGGCCTGGGCTTCGGCGATCTCCATCGGCTCGGCGCGACGCGCGAGCACGCGTTCGGCTTCTTCCTTGGCGGCACGCACGGCCGCTTCGTCGATGTCCTGGGCGCGGATCGCGGTGTCGGCCAGCACGGTCACGACCTGCGGCTGCACCTCGAGGATGCCGCCGGACACCGCGAAGTCCAGCTGCTCGCCGTTGGGCAGGGTCACCACGACCTTGCCCGGCTTCAGGCGGGTGATCAGCGGCGCATGCTTGGGCGCGATGCCGAGCTCGCCGAGCTCGCCGGTGGCGACCAGCAGTACGGCCTCGCCGTGGAAGATCTCTTCCTCGGCACTGACGATGTCGCAACGGAACGTGGATGCCATCTGGTGTCTCGCTTTACTCGTAGGGGAAGACCGCTGCCGGCGTCACGCGGTGGCGCGGCGCCGGCGGGTGATCAGGCGGCTTCGCCGGTGATCTTCTTGCCCTTCTCGACCGCTTCCTCGATCGAACCGACCATGTAGAACGCCTGCTCAGGCAGGTGGTCGTACTCGCCTTCCACGATGCCCTTGAAGCCGCGGATCGTGTCCTTCAGCGGCACGTACTTGCCCGGCGAACCGGTGAACACTTCGGCGACGTGGAAGGGCTGGCTGAAGAAGCGCTCGATCTTGCGCGCGCGCGACACGGCCTGCTTGTCCTCTTCGCTCAGCTCGTCCATGCCGAGGATCGCGATGATGTCCTTCAGTTCCTTGTACTTCTGCAGGGTCGACTGGACCTTGCGGGCGACGTCGTAGTGCTCGTTGCCGATCACGTTCGGGTCGAGCTGGCGCGAGGTCGAATCGAGCGGGTCGACCGCCGGGTAGATACCCAGCGAGGCGATGTTTCGCGACAGCACGACGGTGGCGTCGAGGTGGGCGAAGGTGGTCGCCGGCGACGGGTCGGTCAGGTCGTCTGCGGGCACGTACACGGCCTGGATCGAGGTGATCGAGCCGGTCTTGGTCGAGGTGATGCGCTCCTGCAGCACGCCCATTTCCTCGGCCAGGGTCGGCTGGTAGCCCACCGCCGACGGCATGCGGCCAAGCAGCGCGGACACCTCGGTACCGGCCAGGGTGTAGCGGTAGATGTTGTCGACGAAGAACAGCACGTCGCGGCCCTTGCCCGATGCGTCCTTCTCGTCACGGAAGTACTCGGCCATGGTCAGGCCGGTAAGCGCGACGCGCAGGCGGTTGCCCGGCGGCTCGTTCATCTGGCCGTAGACCATCGCCACCTTGTCGAGGACGTTGGAGTCCTTCATCTCGTGGTAGAAGTCATTGCCCTCGCGGGTGCGCTCACCGACGCCGGCGAACACCGACAGGCCTTCGTGCGCCTTGGCGATGTTGTTGATCAGCTCCATCATGTTGACGGTCTTGCCGACACCGGCGCCGCCGAACAGGCCGACCTTGCCGCCCTTGGCGAACGGGCACATCAGGTCGATGACCTTGATGCCGGTCTCGAGCAGCTCGTTGGTCGCGGCCTGCTCTTCGTAGCTCGGCGCGTCGCGGTGGATTTCCCACTGGTCCTGCGCGTCCACCGGGCCGGCCTCGTCAATCGGGCGGCCAAGCACGTCCATGATGCGGCCCAGCGTGCCCTTGCCGACCGGCACCGAGATGCCGCGGCCGGTGTTGGTCGCCAGCAGGTTGCGCTTGAGGCCGTCGGTGGAACCCAGCGCGATCGCGCGGACCACGCCGTCGCCCAGCTGCTGCTGCACTTCCAGCGTGATGGCGGTGTTCTCGACCTTCAGCGCGTCATACACGTGCGGCACGGACTCGCGCGGGAACTCCACGTCGACGACGGCACCGATGATCTGAACGATCTTGCCCTGGCTCATGATGTTTCCTCGTAGCTCTAATTGCTGCTCTGCGGCCCGCACGGCGCGTCCGCAATGATGGGGTTAGACCGCCGCGGCGCCGCCGACGATTTCCGAGATTTCCTGGGTGATCGCCGCCTGCCGGGCCTTGTTGTAGACCAGCTGCAGGGTGTCGATCAGCTTGTTGGCGTTGTCGGACGCGGCCTTCATCGCGACCATGCGCGCGGCATGCTCGGAGGCGACGTTCTCGAGCACCGCCTGGTACACCAGCGACTCGACGTAGCGGGTCAGCACGTGGTCCAGCACGCCTTCGGCGTCGGGCTCGTAGATGTAATCCCAGTCGTGCCTGGCGATCTGCGCTTCCGGTGCCGGCAGCGGCAGCAACTGGTCGAAGGTGGCCTTCTGCGTCATCGTGTTGACGAAGCCGTTGTAGGCCAGGAACACGCGGTCGATGCCGCCGTTGCTGTACCCGTCCAGCATCACCTTGACCACGCCAACCAGCTGCTCCAGGTGAGGTGCATCGCCCAGGTGGCTGACCGAGCCGAGCATGTTGACCTTGATCCGGCGGAAGAACACCGAGGCCTTCTGGCCGATGGTAACGACGTCGACCTCGACGCCCTGCTCGTTCCACTGCCGGATCTCGCCCAGCAGCTTGCGGAACAGGTTGTTGTTGAGGCCGCCGGCCAACCCGCGGTCGGACGACACGATCAGGTAGCCGACCCGCTTGGGATCCTTGCGCTCGACCATGTACGGGTGCTGGTAATCGGAGTTGGCCTGGGCCAGGTGGCCGATCACCTGCTTCATCACCCGCGCATACGGACGCGAGGTCTTCATCCGATCCTGCGCCTTGCGGATCTTCGAGGCCGAGACCATCTCGAGCGCGCGCGTCACCTTGCGGGTGTTCTGCACGCTCTTGATCTTGGTTTTGATTTCGCGTCCGCCTGCCATCGTCGTGCCCGCCTTACCAGGTGCCGGTCTGCTTGAACTCTTCGATGCCCTTCTTGAACTGGGCCTCGATCTCGTCGTTCCAGTTGCCCGTGCTGTTGATCTTGCTCACCAGCTCGCCCTGGGTGTTGGCGAAGTGGGCGTGCAGGCCTTCCTCGAAGGCCATGATCTTGTTGACCGCGACGTCGTCGAGGTAACCCTCGTTGACGGCGTAGATCGACAGCGCCTGCATCGCGATCGACATCGGCGCGTACTGCTTCTGCTTCATCAGCTCGGTGACGCGCTGGCCGCGCTCGAGCTGCTTGCGGGTCGCTTCGTCCAGGTCCGAGGCGAACTGCGCGAACGCAGCCAGCTCACGGTACTGGGCGAGCGCGATGCGGATGCCGCCCGACAGCTTCTTGATGATCTTGGTCTGGGCCGCGCCACCCACGCGCGACACCGAGATGCCGGCGTTCACGGCCGGGCGGATGCCGGCGTTGAACAGGTCGGTCTCGAGGAAGATCTGGCCATCGGTGATCGAGATCACGTTGGTCGGCACGAACGCGGAGACGTCGCCGGCCTGGGTCTCGATCAGCGGCAGCGCGGTGAGCGAACCGGTCTGGCCCTTGACCTCGCCGTTGGTGAACTTCTCGACGTACTCCTCGGACACGCGCGCGGCGCGCTCGAGCAGGCGGCTGTGCAGGTAGAACACGTCACCCGGGTAGGCTTCGCGGCCCGGCGGGCGTTTGAGCAGCAGCGAGATCTGGCGGTAGGCCACGGCCTGCTTGGACAGGTCGTCGTACACGATCAGCGCGTCCTGGCCGCGGTCCATGAAGTACTCGCCCATGGTGCAGCCCGAGTAGGCGCTGATGTACTGCATCGCGGCCGACTCGGAGGCGGTTGCGGCGACCACGATGGTGTGGTCCAACGCGCCGTTCTGCTCGAGCTTGCGCACGATGTTCGCGACGGTCGAGGCCTTCTGGCCGATCGCGACGTACACGCACTTGATGCCGGTGCCCTTCTGGTTGATCACCGCGTCGATGGCCATCGCGGTCTTGCCGGTCTGGCGGTCGCCGATGATCAGCTCACGCTGGCCGCGACCGATCGGAATCATCGCGTCGACCGACTTGTAGCCGGTCTGAACCGGCTGGTCGACCGACTTGCGCCAGATCACGCCCGGGGCAACGCGCTCCACCGGCGCCGACAGCTTGGCGTCGATCGGACCCTTGCCGTCGATCGGCTCGCCCAGCGCGTTGACCACGCGGCCCAGCAGCTCGGGGCCGACCGGCACTTCGAGGATGCGGCCGGTGGTCTTGGCGACGTCGCCCTCGACCAGGTGCTCGTAGTCACCCAGGACCACGGCGCCGACCGAGTCGCGCTCCAGGTTGAGCGCGAGCGCGAACGTGTTGTTCGGCAGCTCGATCATCTCGCCCTGCATGACGTCGGCGAGGCCGTGGATGCGCACGATACCGTCGGACACGGAAGTGACCGAGCCTTCGTTGCGCGACTCCGCGGACAGCTTGACCTTCTCGATGCGGGTCTTGATCAGTTCGCTGATTTCGGACGGGTTGAGCTGGGTGGTTGCCATCTTCTTTTCCTGGTTGGGCGGGTCGGACCCGCCTTCGCGTTCGGCGGACATCGTCCGCCCACGTGTTGCCTTGTCAGTGGGCCAGTGCGCCCTGGAGCCGCTCGAGCTTGCCCTTGAGCGAACCATCGATCACCACGTCGCCCGCATCGATCACCGCGCCGCCGATCAGCGACGGATCAACCGCCGTCTCGATCTCGACCTCGCGGCCGAAGCGACGCTTGAGGCCGGCGCGGATCGACTCGAGCTCGGCCGCCGGCAGTTCGCTTGCGGCGGTGACGCGCGCCTTGACGATCTGCTCGGCCTCGGCCCGCAGCTGCTCGAACAGGCCCGCGATCTCCGGCAACAGCACCAGGCGGTGGTTGTCGGCGAGCAGGCCGATGAAGCGCTTCAGCTCCTCGTCGGCACCGTCGGTGGCGAGCAGGGCGACCGCGTCGTCGTTGGAGAGCTGCGGGTGCGACAGCAGCGCCTGCACGTGCGGGTCGGCCGCGACCTGCGCGGCGAACGCGAGCGCCTGCGACCACGACGCGGCACGGCCGTCGTTGCGCGAGGCCGCGAACGCGGCGCGCGCATACGGTCGGGCGAGGGTCAGGGACTGGCTCATTGCTTGGGGCTCATCGCTGTGGGCATCGGGTCAGTGCGCGGTCAGAGCTGCGCGGCGAGTTCGTCGAGCAGCGCCTTGTGGGCGTTGGCGTCGATCTCGCGGCGGAGCAGCTTCTCGGCACCGCTGACGGCCAGCACCGACACCTGCTTGCGCAGGTCCTCGCGGGCACGGTTCTGCGCCGCGACGATCTCGGCGTCGGCCATCGCCTTCTGGCGGGTGGCTTCCACCGCGGCATCGGTCTTGGCCTGGTCGACGATCTGATTGGCGCGCTGGTGCGCCTGCTCGATGATCTCGTTGGCCTTGACCCGTGCCTCGCGCAGCGCGGCGTCGGCGCTCTGCTGCGCCTGGGCGAGGTCCTTCTGGCTGCGCTCGGCAGCCGCCAGGCCCTCGGCGATTTTCTTCTGGCGCTCTTCGATGGCCGCATTCAGCGGCGGCCAGATGAACTTCATCGTGAACCAGACAAGGATCGCGAAGGAGATCATCTGACCGAAGAAAGTCATGTTGGGATTCATGACGGGTCCTCGACGTTACTGGCATGGACCGGCCTGGAGGGCCGGCCCGGGGGCACGACCCGTGCCGGGGCACGGGTCGCCGCGCGGATCATCAGCCCTGCAGGGCGCTGATCAGCGGGTTGGCGAAGCCGAAGAACAGGGCGACGGCCAGGCCGATGATGAACGCCGCGTCGATCAGGCCGGCGAGCAGGAACATGCGGCCCTGCAGCATCGGGACCAGCTCAGGCTGGCGGGCGGCCGACTCAAGGAACTTGGCACCCATGATCGCGATGCCGAGGCAGGCGCCGAGCGCGCCGAGGCCGATGATGATGCCGATCGCGATGGCGGTCAGACCCTGAACGTTGGCGATGAACTCCATGGTGCTTCTCCTGGGTAAAGGCTGTTGCTTGAAGTGGATGGAACGAAGGTTGGAACTGGAAACCGGTGTTGCGTCAGGACTAGTGACTCTCGCGGGCGCCGGCGATGTAGACGACCGTGAGGATCATGAAGATGAAGGCCTGCAGCAGGATGATCAGGATATGGAAGATCGCCCACGCCGCGTTGGCGATGATGCCCGGCACGAAGGTGATCCAGCTGGCGAACATGCCGGCGATCAGCATGAAAACGAGCTCGCCGCCGTACATGTTGCCGAACAGTCGCATCGCCAGCGAGATCGGCTTGACCAGCCACTCGATGATGTTCATCAGCAGGTTGACCGGCGCCAGCACGATGGCCATGAAGCCGCTGGCGTGGAACGGGGAGCTCAGCAGCTCCTTGCCGAAGCCGAAGCCACCCTTGGCCGACCAGGCGTGGCCGATCAGGATCAGGAACACCGAGGCGGAGATGCCGAAGGTGGTGTTGAGGTCGGCGGTCGGGACCAGGCGCCAGTAGGTGTGGGCGGCGGCCTCCTCACCGGCGACGGTGTGGATGCCCCAGCCGACCGCGTCCAGCGGGACCAGGTCCATCGTGTTCATGAACACGATCCAGACGAAGATCGTCAGCGCCAGCGGGGTCACCGAGCGGCGGTCGCCGTGGAAGGTGTCCTTGACCTGGCCGTCGACGAACTCGACGATGATCTCGACAAAGGCCTGTCCCTTGCTCGGGACGCCCGGCGTCGCGCGACGCGCGGCGAGTCCGAACCACAGGATGAACACCAACCCCAGCGCCAGGCCGACCAACCACGAATCGAGGTTGAACTGCCCGCCCAGCACCTCGACGGTGTTGTGGCCGAGATGGTGCTGGATGTATTCGTTCAGGCCGCCCGAACCGGTCTGTTCACTCACGAAAGACACCTTATCGTTTCAGAATCTGGGCCAGCACGAAGGCCAGCGTCGCAGCCAGCAAGCCGGCCAGCATCGGCAGCGGGGGCAACCCGAACCCGGCCAGGCCGAGGACGAACACCACAAGCACCACCACCCACTTCAACACCACTCCCGCCAGCAGTCGCGTGATTGCCGCGCCTGCGGGTCCAACCCCGCCACCGAGCGCCACCAGGGCGGCGATCGCACTCCCCGCCACCAGCGCGCCACCGCCGACCAGCGCCCCAAGCGCCGAAGGCAAGCCGTGGGGAAGGAAGGTCAGCGCGACCAGCGCCGTCGCACCCGCCTGGAAGACAGTCGCGCGCAACGCCAGCCGGCGGCCTGCGGACATGGGATCGTGCACGCGGGGTTCGTCGGTCCGGAGGGCTGGGCGACAAGCGCCCGATGGAGCCGCGGAATTATAGGCAGGACGGGCGCTGCGGGCAACCGCCGCGGTGGCTCGGGGGCGGGCGAACCCCGGAGCGGGAGCTGAACGGGACAGGGAGACGGGGAACCTTCCCCGCGGGGGTCGGTCAATGAAGCTGTACGTCCCGCCGCGTCTCTCTCCTCGTCAAGGCAAACAGCAGCGGTGGGAACAAAGAAGCCCCGGCCTGATCCGCCGGGGCTTCACTTTTCCAGGGCCCGCGCGCCGAGCGGGGTGGCCCCGCACTATTTCTTCTTCGGGATGTACAGGTCGGTGATGGTGCCGTCGAACACCTCCGCCGCCATCGCCACCGACTCGCTCAGTGTTGGGTGCGGGTGGATGGTGTGGCCGATGTCGGCGACCTCGCAGCCCATCTCGATGGCGAGTGCGATTTCCGCGACCAGGTCGCCGGCGTGCACGCCGACGATGCCGCCGCCGATGATGCGTTGGGTGGCCTCGTCGAACAGCAGCTTGGTGAAGCCCTCGGTGCGACCGATGCCGATCGCGCGGCCGGAGGCTGCCCACGGGAACCGGCCGACGCCGACCTTCAGGCCCTTCTCCTTAGCCTCGGTCTCGGTGACGCCGACCCAGGCGATCTCGGGGTCGGTATAGGCGACCGACGGGATCACCCGCGCGACCCATTCCTTCTTCTCGCCCGCAGCCACTTCCGCGGCGAGCTTGCCCTCGTGGGTGGCCTTGTGCGCGAGCATCGGCTGACCCACCAGGTCGCCGATGGCGAAGATGTGCGGCGCGCTGGTGCGCATCTGCCGGTCCACCGGGATGAAGCCGCGGTCGGTGACCGCCACGCCGGCTTTTTCCGCATCGAGCTTGCCGCCGTTGGGTGCGCGGCCCACCGCGACCAGCACGCGGTCGAAACGCTTGGTCTCCGGCTCGCTGGCGCCTTCGAACGTGCAGGCGATGCCGTTCTTCTGCGCCTTCGCCTCGACCACCTTGGTCTCCAGGTGCACGGCCACGCCCTGTTTGCGCAGGCGATCGGCAAGCGGCTTGACCAGGTCGCGGTCAGCGCCGGGCATCAGCTGGTCCATGAACTCGACCACCGTGACCTCGCTGCCGAGCGCACGGTAGACCGTCGCCATCTCCAGGCCAATGATGCCGCCGCCGACCACGAGCAGCTTCTTCGGCACTTCAGCCAGCTCGAGCGCGTCGGTGGAATCCATGACCCGCTCGTCATCCCACGGGAAGAACGGCAGCTTCACCGCCTGCGAGCCGGCGGCGATGATGCACTGCTCGAAGCGCAGCAGCTGGGTCTTGCCGTCGTGTTCGACTTCGACCTCGTTGGCGGAAATGAACCTGCCGGTGCCGGTTACCACGCGCACCTTGCGCTGCTTGGCCATGCCGGCCAGGCCCTTGGTCAACTGGCCGACGACCTTGTCCTTGTAGGCGCGCAACGCGTCGAGCGCGATCTTCGGCGCGCCGAAGTCGATGCCGAAGTCGCTGGCGTGCGCGGCTTCGTCGATCACCGCCGCGGCGTGCAGCAGGGCCTTGGAGGGGATGCAGCCCACGTTGAGGCAGACGCCGCCGAGGCTTTCGTATCGTTCCACCAGCACCGTGTCCAGGCCGAGGTCGGCGGCGCGGAACGCGGCGGTGTAGCCGCCCGGGCCGGCTCCAAGCACGAGCATCGCGCATTCAACATCGGGCGTTCGCCCCGACGCCGCTGCAGCATCCGGCGCATTGGCGGCCGGTTTGCGGGGCAGCGCACCCGCGGCAGGTGCAGGCGCGCTGCCGGCCCCGGCTGCCTGTGCGGCCGGCTCGGCCTTCGCGGCGGTCGGCGCCTTGGCATCGGCGGGCCCGGACGTCGATTTCCCGCCGTCCGAGCCCTGCTTGGCTGACGATTTGGCTTCAGCCGCCCCGCCGCCCTCGCCTTCGCCCTCACCCTCCGCTTCGAGGATCGCGATGACCGCGCCCTCGGCGACTTCGTCGCCGACCTTGACCTTCAGCTCGCGCACCACGCCGGCGGCGCTGGAGGGCACCTCCATCGTGGCCTTGTCGGATTCCAGCGTCACCAGACCCTGGTCGACCGCGACGGTGTCGCCGACCGCGACCAGCAGCTCGATCACCGGAACCGCGTCGAAGTCGCCGATGTCGGGAACCTTGATCTCGATGGTGTTGGCCATGTCTGTTCCTTGTTGTTCGTCGTGGATTGCGGCCGGCACTGCCGGCGCGCGCCCGGTCAACCGGCGGTGGCCAGTTCCCGGTCAAGCTCGTCGAGCAGGCGCCACAACGCATTCCACCGCTTGGGGAAATCGTCGGGATCGCGCTCACCCGCCGCGTCGATCAGCGCCTCGGCCTGTTCGATCAGCAACTCGCCCGCGCCACACCGTGGCTCGGGGCCGCTGAAGCGGTCGTCGCCGATCCGGAAACTCAGCACCTCACCGTCGTGGAAGCGGGCTTCCTGGTCGGCCGCCACGCCGGACCGGAGAGTGCGTGTCCAGCCTTCGACCAGGCGGCCGGCCAACGTTTCCGGTATCGGGACTTCGCGCACCTCGGGCTGCTGGTCGGTGAGCAGGACGCGGCGAACGCCGTTGGAGATCGACTCGCGGTGGTCGACACGCTGGGCCGGGGTCGCATGGCGCAACGTCCACGCGCCACCGTTGGCCGGCGGCACCAGCATCAGGGCGCTTTCGACGCCTCGCGTGGGCAACCAGGTGACCTGCAGTGCTGGCGGGGTCCCACTGGCAAGCAGTGCTTCGACCGCGTCGCCGTGGTTGCCGGTGGCCGGCGGCCAGCCGTGCCCGAGCCCGAGTTCGCACTCGGCCGCATGCGCCGCCGGCACCGCCAACAGCAGCAACAGCAGCGCGCGTGCCCTCACAACAGGACCCGGCGCATGTCGCCGAGGATCTGGCCGAGGTAGGTGGTGAAACGCGCCGCGGCTGCGCCGTCGATCACGCGGTGGTCGTAGCTCAGCGACAGCGGCAGCGACAGCCGCGGCTCGAACGCCTTGCCGTTCCAGACCGGCTTCATGTCCGACCGCGAGACGCCGAGGATGGCGACTTCCGGCGCGTTCACGATCGGAGTGAACGCGGTGCCGCCAATGCCGCCCAGCGAGCTGATCGAGAAGCAGCCGCCGCTCATCTGCGCCGGTCCGAGCTTGCCGTCGCGCGCCTTGGCGGCCAGTTCGGCGGTCTCGGCAGCGATCTCCATCACGCCCTTGGTGTCGCAGTCCCGCACGACCGGCACGACCAGACCGTTGGGCGTGTCGGCGGCGAAGCCGATGTGGAAGTACTGCTTGAGCACCAGGTTCTCGCCGGTGGCGTCCAGCGAGGCGTTGAAGTCGGGGAACTTCTTCAGCGCGGCCACCGAGGCCTTCATCAGGAAGGCGAGCATCGTGAGCTTGGTCGCTTTGCCCTTGGCGATCGCCTTCTCGTTTTCCTTGTTGAGCTGCACCCGCAGTGCTTCGAGCTCGGTGATGTCGGCGTCGTCGAACTGGGTGACGTGCGGGATCATCGCCCAGTTGCGCGCGAGGTTGGCGCCGGACAGCTTCTGGATCCGCGACAGCGCGCGGGTCTCGACCGGACCGAACTTGGCGAAGTCGACCTTCGGCCAGGGCAGCAGATCGAGTCCGCCACCGCCACCGCCGGCCTTCGCCGTCGCGCCGCCGCTGGACATCACGCCCTTGACGAACTTCTGCACGTCCTCGCGGCCGATCCGGCCGCCGCGCTGGCTGCCCGTCACGCGCGCCAGGTCGACGCCGAGTTCGCGCGCGAACAGGCGCACCGCCGGGCTCGCGTACGGCACCTTGTCGGGCAGCAGCTCGTCGGCATCGAACACCACCGGCGGCGAGCGCGGCGCGGCGGCGTCGCTGTCGCCGGCATCGGCGCCAGCACCCGCCTGGGCACGCGCGGCTTCGCGCTTTGCCAGGTTGTCGGGTTCACCCACGTTGGCCGGCTCGGTGGCTGTCGCCGTTTCGTTCGTGCGGACCTGCTGCCCGGGCGACGCCGGCTCGGCGCGACGCGCGTCGGCCTTGGCGGCGTCGGTGGCCTTGTCCGCCGCCCCGTCCGTGCCGGCGGAAGCGTCCGCGGCCTGCTTTTCGCCACCCTCGGCCGCCCCGTCGGAGGCCGGTTCGATCATCGCGACCACGGCGCCTTCGCCGATCTCGTCGCCGACCTTGACCTTCAGCTCGCGCACGACACCCGCGAACGGCGCCGGCACTTCCATCGTCGCCTTGTCGGACTCGAGCGTCACCAGCCCCTGGTCGACCGTGACGGTATCGCCCACCGCCACCAGCACCTCGATCACCGGCACGCCGTCGTAGCCGCCGATATCGGGGACGCGTGCTTCCTTCAACTCAGCCATGCTCGGCTCCGACCTGCGCGAAAGACCCTTATTGTGGCCGCAGTGGTGCAGGGGCGCCAATCACGCCGCGCCGGCCCGCCTTGCGGGAATGGCCGGCTCCGCACCCGGCCCGTCCAGCGCTTGTTCAGGAGCGCGGCCCGGCCACGTGCGCCGCGCGATAGCACGACCGCCGATGAAGGTTCCATTGAGGCCGCGTCCGCCGGGCAAGCGCGGTTCATGCGTCCCTCGCTAGGTTGGCCGCGCCTGCCAGGACACCGGCCGGCGCCCCCACAGAACGAGGAGACAACTCCCATGAAACGCATCCACACCTTGACCCTGGCCCTGCTTGCCATCGCCCCCGCCGCCGCGTTCGCACAGGACGCCACCGACACCAGCGACAAGCGCTGGGCCGTGGTCGGCGGCTATGCACTGGCCGAGCCCATCGGCGACACCACGGTCGCCGGCCAGCAGGCCGAGCTGGACGGTGACGGCGCCGCGACGCTCAGCGCGTCCTATTACGTGACCGACAACATCGCCGTCGAGGCCTGGGGCGCGGCTGACAAGTTCAGCCACCGCGTCAATACCGCCAACGGCAAGGCCGGCAGCGTCGAAGCCCAGCCGTATGCGGTCAGCGGCCAGTACCACTTCGGCACCAGCGCGCAAACCGTGCGGCCGTTCGTCGGCCTGGGTTACTACGAGAGCAACTACGACGGCGAGGAGGTCGAGCCGACGGGTGACCTCGCCGGCCAGCGCCTTGGCGTCGAGACCGCCAAGGGCGCCATGGCCACCGCCGGCGTCGACGTCAAGCTGAGCCCGAGCTGGTTCGCCCGGGCCGACCTGCGCTACCTGCATGGCAGCTCCGACGTGATGGTCGACGGCGAGACCGTCGGCGAGGCCGAACCGAGCCCGGTGGTGGTTGGCGTGGGCCTCGGTGCCCGCTTCTGACCGTGCGGGACCGATGACCTGGACGGCGGGCCTGCGGGTCCGCCGTCCGCTTTTCGGGTCACACCCGTTCATGAAACCCCCGACCCCGGCCGTTACGGTGGTCGACACTTGAGCCCGGAGAACGCTATGACGACCAAGCTCGACAAGCCCGTCCGCCGCGAAGTCACCGTCGGTGACGTCGCCTACACCCTCACCATCGATCCCGACGGCCTGAAGCTGGTCCAGAAGGGACACCGGAAGGGCCACGAGTTGCGCTGGCAGGACATCGTCAACGGCGATGCCGCGATTGCGGCCGCCCTCCAGGGCAGCCTGCAGGAATAGCGCACGCGGTGCCGGTCGCCGGGCCAGCGGCGATGGTCAGGGATGTTCGGCCTCGATGTGCACGCGTTCGCGGCGCAGCAGGTAGAGGCCGCTGGCAATGATGATGGCGGCGCCCAGCCAGGTGACCGCGTCAGGCAGTACGCCCCACAGGCTGATGTCGAGCAGCACGCCCCAGATAAGCGCGGTGTACTCGAGCGGGGCGATCTGCGATGCCTCGCCGATGCGGAAGGCCTCGGTAATGGCGTACTGGCCAAGCGCTCCGGCGATGCCGACCCCCAGGATCACCCAGGCGTCCGCCGACCTGATCGGTACCCACTGGGGCCACGCGAGCAGCCCGCCGCCGACGGCCAGCAAGGCCAGTAGCCAGACCATCATCGATGCGGTCGAGTCGGTGCGCCCGAGCACGCGCACGGTGATGGCGCTGACCGCGTAGCCCAGCGCCGCCACCAGCACCGCCAGCGCGGCCCAGCTGCGCAGCCCCTCGCCGGTCGGGCGCAGCAACACCAGCACCCCGAGCAGGCCGATCGCGATCGCCGCCCAGCGCCGCGGGCCGACCTTCTCGCCCAGCAGCGGCACCGACAGTGCGGTGATCAGCAGCGGGGCGACGAAAAAGATCGAATAGGCGGTCGTCAGCGGCAGCGTCTGCAACGCATACGCGAATGCCGCCATCATCCCGATGCCGATGCCACCGCGCAGCAGGTGCAGGGGCCAGCGCACGCGCAGCAATGGTGCCAGCCCGCTGGTGGCCATTACCCAGGCCAGCACGAACGGCAGCGACGCGGCGCCGCGCAGGGTCGCCACCTGCAACGGCGGGTAGGTCGCGGCCAGCGACTTCAGGCCGGCGTCCATCAGCGAGAACGCGGCGACCGCGAATAGCATGATCATCGCCGCCCGCATCGGGGAGCCCGAGGCGGCGGTGCGGGAGGGGTCGGTATCCAGTGGCGTCGTTCCGGTCATCGGGCGGTCAACGCGGCAGGCGCCGGCGCAGGCCCCAGGTATAGGCGAGATAGTGGCCCAGCAGGACCCCGGCGACCGCCAGCAAGCCACCCTGCTGCGCAAGCCACGCGTGCTCCGAACCGTCGACGCGCCAGAGCCGGCCCAGCTGCCAGAGCCCGAGCGCCACGCGGCCGGCCACCAGCAGGGTGAGCCCGAGCACCAGCCACCGGTTGGCGGTGTAGTACAGACGCAGCCCGGCGGGCACCGCCACCCCGCGGGGGAGCGCCCAGCCGGTTCGGACGAACCTGTCCGAGGCCTCGCGGTCGAACCGGGTCAACCAGAGGCCAACGATCCCGAGTGCAACGCCAGCGGCCAAGCCGACGGCCGCATGGGACAAGGCACCCTCTACCCAGAATCCGGCCACCCAGGCACCGGCCACGAACACGACCGTCGATACGAGCAGGGCCCAGGCATTGGCGCGCACCAGCCAGGGCGTGGCCCGCCGGCGCGCCCGGCCGCGCCGGTAGCGCTGCCACAGCGCGACCGGCAGCAGCAACGCCCACACCAGCACCATGACCAGTAGCAGTGCAGGCAGCAGCAGGACGGGCATGGTGGCGGACTCCATGAGGTCGCCGCCTGCATACGCGGGCGACGGCGGGGGACGCGCAGGATAGCCGGCCGTCGCGTCCGGCCCGGAATCCGTCCCCGCAACCCTCCGTTCCGCGTTTGCCCTGTTCAGGCCGATCCGATCTGACCGGCAGGACGTCGCGATGTCCGTTGCCTGCAGCCTCCACGTTCGCCTGCTCCTCCCGGCATGGGTCGCGGCCCTTGCCCTGCTGGTTGCAGGCGGCTGCAGCCCATCGGCCCCGAAACCGGCACTCGCCGCACCGGCAAACGGCCGGCCCGTGCCCACGTTGGGGCCGGACGACGCACTCCCCGGCGGTCTCGGGGCCCCGGCAGGCATGTCCCGCGATGCCCCGGCGAGGCCGGAGCCTGCCGATTCTCCGGTCCACCCCGAAGACCCGCCGCCGCGCGCGACCCGCCCGCGATGACGGGCGAAGGCTTCGCCTCCGCGCCGGGAATGCGTGCGGCGGCTCTGCGTTAACCTTTGACGCCCACGAACCACGGACATCGCCATGCCCTCCTTTGACGTCGTCTCCGAAGTCGACAGCCACGAACTCACCAACGCGGTCGACCAGGCCAACCGCGAGCTGGGCAACCGGTTCGACTTCAAGGGCGTGGATGCGAAGTTCGCGCTCGACGAACAGGTCATCACCCAGTCCGCGCCGAGCGACTTCCAGCTCCAGCAGATGACGGAGATCCTGCGCGCGCGGCTGATCGCGCGTGGCATCGACGTGCGCTGCCTGGAGTTCGGCGAGGTCGAGACCAACGTCGCCGGCGCGCGGCAGAAGGTCACCGTCAAGCAGGGCATCGAGCGCGAGCTCGCCAAGAAGATCCAGTCGTCGCTGAAGGACGCCAAGCTCAAGGTCGACAGCCAGATCAACGGCGACAAGCTGCGCGTCAACGGCAAGAAGCGCGACGACCTGCAGGCCGCGATCGCGCTGCTCAAGGGCGCCGAGTTCGAGTTGCCGCTGCAGTTCGACAACTTCCGCGACTGACCGGCCGGCGGCCATGGGCATGGACGAGGACCCGATCGCCGCCACCCGCCGCTGGCTGGAACGGGCGGTCATCGGCCTCAACCTGTGCCCGTTCGCCAAGGCCGTGCACGTCAAGGACCGCATCCGCTACGTGCTCAGCCCGGCCACCACGCCCGGGGATCTGCTGGAAGAGCTAGCCAGCGAGCTCGCCTGGCTGGCGGAAACCGACCCGGACGTGGTGGACACCACCCTGCTGGTCCATCCGCACGTGCTGCAGGAGTTCGACGACTACAACGACTTCCTCGACCAGGCCGATGCGGCGGTGGACGCACTCGGGCTGGAAGGCGAGATCCAGGTCGCCAGCTTCCACCCCGATTACCGGTTCGCCGGGACGTCCGCGGCGGACCCGGCCAACTGCACCAACCGTTCGCCGTACCCGATGCTCCACCTGCTGCGCGAGGAGAGCGTCGAACGCGCGGTGGAGGCATTCCCCGACCCCGATGCCATCGTCGACCGCAACATCGAGACCATGGAGCGGCTCGGGGTCGACGGGTATCTGAAGCTGCTGGAGCGCTAGGCGCCTGCGCCGAACAGGCGGTCCAGGTCGGTGGCGTCCAGCTGGCGCCACTCGCCCACCGGCAACCCGCCCAGGTCCAGCCCGCCGATCCGGCTGCGATGCAGCGCTTCCACGTGGTTGCCGACCGCGGCGAACATGCGCCGCACCTGGTGGTAGCGACCCTCGGTCAGGGTCAGGCGCGCATGGCGGGGGTCGACCACCTCCAGCGACGCCGGCGCCAGCGGGGTCTTCTCGTTCTCCAGCATCAGCGTCCCGCTGGCGAAGACCGCGCCCTCGTCGCCGCGCAGGTCCTGCGCCAGCGTCGCCTCGTACACCTTGGCGAGGTTGGCGCGGGGCGACACGATCCGGTGCAGCCGCTGGCCATCGTCGGTCATCAGCAGCAGGCCACTGGTATCGCGATCGAGCCGGCCGACCGTCGACAGCAACGGCGAGCGAAGGCGGAAGCGCGGTGGCAGCAGGTCATAGACGATCCGGCCGGGATCGCGGGTCGAGCAGGTATGGCCGACCGGCTTGTGCAGCATCAGCACCAACCCCGACGGCGGGTCGAGTGGTTCGCCATCGATGCGGACCGCGTCGTGCGTGACCTGGTCGTCGGCGTACAGCACCTCGCCTTCGGCATCGGTCACGCGGCCCTCGCGGAACATGAGCGCCACCTGCTTGCGGCTGCCGTAGCCGAGGTTGGCGATCAGCCGGACGAGCTTCATCGCCAATCCTCGCGTCCGCGGCGCGGCGGCCGCGGGGCTTGCACCGGACGAGCCTTCACCGCCTCGATGATCTTGAAGCCGTCGCGCTCGGCGACCGCCCGCGCCTGCCCGAAGCTCTCGACCAGCACCGACTCGTAGGGCAGGTGCCGGTTGGCGACCAGCCACAGGCGCCCACCCGGCTTGAGTGCATCGGCGGCGACGGCGATGAAGCGCCGGCCGATGTCGGGCCGGTTGGCACTGCCCTGGGTATGGAACGGCGGGTTGGTCACGATAACGTCGTACTGCGCCGGCAACCCGGTGGTCACGTCGTGCCAGTGGTAGCCAATCGCCACCTTCGACTCGAACGCCGCCAGGTTGTGCCGCGCCAGGTCGAGCGCGCGGCGGTCCGCCTCGAAAAGATCCAGCGCGGCGATCCCCGGGCAACGCTCGAGCAGTTCCGCCGACAGGTAGCCGAACCCGGCGCCGAGGTCGGCGGCCCGTCCGGCCAGGTCGGCCGGCAACTGCTCGACCAGCAGGGCGGACGCCGGATCGATCCGGTCCCACGCGAATACGCCCGGGCGGCTCCGGAACCGGCCACCGACAATCGCCCGGGGTGCGTCCAGGGCTTCCCATTCGGCCAGCAAGGCGTGGTCGATGACGGCCGCACTGTCGGCCACGTGCAGTGGCGCACTCCAGTAGCAGCGGCTCTTGTGCTTGAGCAGCCCGCCCAGCGGGCCGACCAGGCGACGCAGGTCTGCCTCGCCGGACTTGGCGCCCTCGTTGTTGGCCAGGCAGGCGACCACCCGCCCGCCGGGGGCGACCCGCGATACCGCGTGCGCGTACAGCGCGCGGGCCTCGTCGCGCTGGCGCGGCGGCAACACCAGCACCAGCGGATGGCGACTCCCGGCGGACCCTGCATCCGGGCTGTCCACGACGACCAGCCCGGCCTGCCGCAGCGCATCCGCCTCGGGCTTGAAGCCCTGTTCGCAGACCAGGCCCGGCCACGCGCCCCGGTGCAACGGCGCGCCGTCGCGAGCCCGCAGAAACAGCACGCCACCCGCCTCCGGCCAGGGCAGCAGGCCCTGTTCGAACGGCAGCATCAGCGCCTGCAGCGCGGGATCGTCGTGGGCCATCGGTTGGTTTTCGCGGGGGTCTGGGCGCGCAGTTTAGCGAGCATGGGTGCGTGCACGTCGCCATGACCGGGCCGATCGCAGGCTGCACCCATGCCCGAAGGTCCCTCCCTGGTGATCCTGCGCGAGGAGGCGGCGAAGTTTGCCGGCCGCCGGGTGAAGCACGTGGGTGGCAACAGCCGGCTCGACATCCAGCGGATGGCGGGCCAGCGCGTCCAGGCCCTGCGGACCTGGGGCAAGCACTTCCTGGTCGTGTTCGACGGCTTCACCCTGCGGGTCCACTTCCTGCTGTGGGGCAGTTACCGGATCGACGAACGTCGCGAGGGCAGCGCCGAGCGGCTGGCGCTCGGCTTTCCGAACGGCGAGCTGAACCTGTATTCGAGCTCGTTGAAGTTCCACGAGGGCGACCTCGACGACCTCTATGACTGGGGTGCGGACGTCATGTCCGACGCGTGGGACCCGAAGGCAGCGCGCCGCAAGCTGCGGGCGATGCCGGACACGCTGGTGGCCGACGCGCTGCTCGACCAGGACGTGTTTGCCGGAGTCGGCAACATCATCAAGAACGAGGTGCTGTTCCGGATCCGCGTGCATCCGGAAACGCCGGTGGGCGCGTTGTCGCCGCGAAAGCTCGGCGAACTCGTCACCCAGGCGCGCGAGTACAGCTTCGACTTCTATCGCTGGAAGAAGGACTACGTGCTCAAGAAGCACTACCAGGTCCACACCCGCACCGAGTGCCCGCGATGCGGGCGGCGGCTGGAGTTCCGCGCCAAGCTCGGACGCGCCCAGCGGCGCGCGTTCTTCTGCGGCCACTGCCAGAAGCGCTACGGCTAGCCTCCCGGGTTCATCTACGTGGCTCGCGCCCCAACGCAAAACGGTTGTTGGACGATCACTTCATCGCCTCCCAACACACCGGCGGCCAACCTGCCTGCACACCCGCAACGGAGAACGCCATGCGCGCCCTATTCGTCGGAGGCACGGTCGACAACAGCGAGCTGGACATGGATGGCGCCCCGCCCGCGCACTATCCGGAAAACACCGGCGGTGGGCGCCCCCGGTACCGGCTGCACCATGTCGGGCGCAACGACGGCACCACCGCGTACGCCGTCTATGCCGCACCGGAAACCCCGGACGATGAAGTCGAGCGGATCGCCAGCGAGCGCGACTATGCGCGCCGCTTCGGCGCCACCGAGGTGACCGACCGCCTGACCGCGCCCTGAAGCCAGGCGGGAGCCGTGCGCGGCATCGGCCCGCGCGGGATCAGCTTTGCAGCTCGCGCAGGACCACCGAGGGCGGCGCGTCCAGCACGCGGCGCGTCGCGAACAGGCCAGCCACCAGGGCGGCGACCATGCCGAGCGCGCCACCGGCGGCGGCCATCCCCCAGTTGGGTTCCCATGGCAGGTCGAAGGCCTGTTCGGCGACGACACCAGCCAATACCGACGCCGCGATCGCCGCGACCAGCCCGGACAACAGGCCGATCGCTGCGAACTCCGACGCTTGCGCAAGCCGCAACTGGCGCCGGCTGCCGCCGAGCGTTCGCATGACGCCGCCTTCCAGCAGTCGCTCGTCCTGGCTGGCGCTGACCGCCGCCATCAGCACCAGCACGCCCGCGCCCAGCGAGAACCAGAACACCACTTCGACCACGGTCGAGACCTGGTCGGCGGTCCCACGCACCTGGTCGAGCACCGCATCGATGTCGATCACGGTCAGGTTGGGAAAGCGCCCGACGAGGTCGGCGGTGAATCGCATCTGCTCCGGGGGTACCGTCACCGCCGTGATGTGGCTGGCGGGGAATCCATCGAGTGCCCCGGGCGAGGCGACCACGAAGAAGTTCGGCCGGAAACTCTCCCAGTCGACGTCGCGCAGGCTCGTGAGCGTCGCCACGAAGCGTTGCCCGGCGATGTCGAATGCGACCGTGTCGCCGATCTTCCAGCCCAGCGACTCCGCGTAGCCCTGCTCGACCGAGATCTCCGGTGTCACCGGCGGCGTCGCAGCGCTCCAGAAGTCGCCGGCGACCACCCGGTTGTCCTCGCGCAACGCCGCCGCCATGGACAGGTTGAACTCGCGGTCGGCGCGACGCCGCGCGCGGCGGGCCTCCTCGTCGTCCGCACTTTCGTCGGCGCTTGCGTAGTCGTCGCCGGTGACCGGTTCGCCGTTGTGCTCGACCAGCCGCGCGCGGACCATCGGATACAGCGTCGGCGCATCCAGGCCCTGCGCGGCGATGAAGCCGCGAACGTCGTCGACCTGGTCGTCCTGCACGTTGATGATGAAGCGGTTGGGTGCTTCGGCTGCGAGCTGCAGCTGCCAGCGGTCCAGCAGGTCGGTCCGCACGAAGGTCAGCAGCAGCAACGCCATCAGCCCCAGCCCGAGCGATGACACCTGGGCGATGCTCGTCGCTGGCCGGCGGCTGACGTTGGCCAGCCCGTAGCGCAGGCTCCCGCGCAGACGCGACCGCAGCCGGCGCAACACCACGATCAACCCCCAGGCCAGCGCCGCGAGCACCGCGAAGGTGGCCACGAGCCCGACCAGCATCGCCGTGCCGACCTCGACCGAACCGGACTTCCACCACAGCAGCGCGGCCAGGCCACCGAGTCCCGCCAGCGCCACGAGCCATGCGCTGGGCTCGGTCGGGTCGAGGTCGCGCCGCAGCACCCGCAGCGCCGGCACCCGCCGCAGCGCCAGCACCGGCGGCGCGCCGAACGCGAGCAGGACCAGCAGACCGACCCCGTATCCCTGCACGGCCGGCAGCCACCCCGCCGGCGGGATGGCCATGCCGAGCACCGGTTCCAGCCAGGCGCCGATGCCCCATTGCAGGACGAACGCGACCGCAACGCCGACGGTGCTTGCAAGCAGGCCCAGCAGCACCAGCTCGCCGATGTGGATGCCGGCCAGCGTCGACTGGCTCGCGCCGAGGCAGCGCATCACTGCGGTGCCCGAAAGATGCCGCTCGCTGTGCCGGCGCGCGGCCATCGCCACGGCCACCGCGGCCAGCACCACCGAGACCAGCGCCGCCAGCCCGAGGAACCGGCTGGCGCGGTCGAGTGCGGAGCGGACCTCGGGACGCGCGTCGGCGACCGTCTCCAGCCGCTGGCCCCGCGCGAGTGCCGGCCGGGTGGCGGCGACGAAGCGTTCAACCGATGCCGCCTCGCCCGCGACCACCAGCCGGTAGCGGATCCGGCTGCCTTCCTGCACCAGCCCGGTCGCCGGCAGGTCGTCGAGGTTGACGAACACCTTCGGCGCCACGTTGAAGTAGTCCAGCGCCGCGTCGGGTTCGGCGACCACCAGCGCCGCGAGTTGCAGCTGCAACTCGCCGACGGTGACCAGGTCGCCGATCCGAGCATCGAGCGTGTCCGCGCCGGCGCGGCTCAACCATGCGGTACCCGGCGCAGGCACCCCGCTTGCGACACGCTCAACACCCTGTGCGTCGGCAATCGTGAACGCACCGCGCAATGGGAACCCGTCACCCAGCGCGCGCAGGTCGCCGAGCTGCAGCCGCGGCTCGCCTGCCGCATTACCGGCACCCGCCGCCGCGCGCGCGACGCTGATCATCGTGTTGAGTTCGACCGTGTGCGTGCGCCGCAGCCCGGCCGATGCGGCCGCCTGCTCGATCTCCGCCGCAATCGGCGAGTCGCCACGCACCACCGCGTCGCCGCCGAGCAGGCGATTGGCCTCGATCGCGAGCGCGCGCTCGGCGCGGTCGGTGACGAACCCGACAGCGGTCACCGCCACCACGGCGAGTACCAGCGCGGCGAGGAGGATGCGCACATCGCCGGCCTTGAGGTCGCGGCGCATCTGCCGCCACGCCATCGCCAACACGTTGGCCGGTCCGATCCGCGCGCTCACGCGCCGGCCCGTCCGTCGGCCACCGGATGCATGCGCTCGTCGGCCACCAGCCGTCCGGCGTCGAGACGCAGGCGATGGCTGCAACGTTCGGCCAGGTGGTCATCGTGGGTCACCAGCACCAGCGTCGTGCCGGCCTCGGCATTGAGTGCGAACAGCAGTTCGATGATCGCCTGGCCGGTATGGCTGTCCAGGTTGCCGGTCGGCTCGTCGGCGAACAGCAGGGACGGCTCGGTCACGAATGCGCGCGCGAGGGCGACGCGTTGCTGCTCACCGCCCGACAACTGCCGCGGATAGTGGCCGAGCCGCTCGCCAAGGCCGACCTTGCCGAGGATCGCGCGTGCGGGCGCTTCCACCTCCGCGTCGCCGCGCAGTTCCAGCGGCAGCATCACGTTCTCCAGCGCCGTCAGCGAGGGCAGCAGCTGGAAGTTCTGGAACACGAAGCCGACCTTCTCCCCGCGCACGCGTGCCCGGCCATCTTCGTCGAGCGTCGACAGTGGCTCACCGTGGAGGACGACCCGGCCGTCGCTGGGAATGTCGAGCCCGGCCATCAGCGACAGCAGCGTGCTCTTGCCCGAGCCGGACGCGCCGACGATCGCCACGGTGTCCCCACGCGCGATGGTGAACCCGACGCCTTCGAGGATCGTCAGCGGTCCGGACGGCAGCGACACGCGCTTGCCGAGCGACTCCACCACCAGCGCGGGCGGGTGGGATGCGTTCGGGGCCGGGCGGGCGGCGGCGGAACGGACGTCGACCGGTGCGGTGGCGGAATGGGTCATCATGGATTCTTCGACAGGAAGGGGGTGGTGCCGTCCGGCGCGCCCGCGGATCGGAGCAACAGATGCAGCGGAACGACAACCATTCGGGCAGATATGCGGCATCGTCGCGCCCGGTTCAATGTGCCATTGGCTTGCTGTTGTGGGTGGTGGTCGCGATTCCATCGCTGCACGCCGCGCAACTGCAGTCCACGCCGGCACGCGAAGCGCCCGATGCAACCGTGCTGGTGATGGGCGATTCGCTCTCTGCCGGTTATGGCATGCCGGCGGCGCAGGGCTGGGTGGCGTTGCTCGACGAGCGCCTCGAAAAGCAGGACCCGGGCTGGGAAGTCGTCAATGCGAGCATCAGCGGCGAAACCACCGCCGGTGGCCGCGCGCGCATCGTGGGCGCCCTGGCGCGGCACCGCCCGCGGGTGGTGGTGGTCGCGTTGGGGGCCAACGACGGGCTGCGCGGACTGCCCACCGCCCAGGCCGCAGCCAACCTCGCCTACATGATCGGCGCCGCCCACGGCGCCGGTGCGAAGGTGCTGCTGGTCGGCATGCAGATGCCGCCCAACCTCGGCGCGGCCTATGCCGATGCGTTTGCCGGCAACTATTCCACGCTGGCCTCGCGGTTCGACGTGGCCCTGCTGCCGTTCCTGCTCGAGCCGATCGCGCTGGACCGGGCGGCCTTCCAGGCCGACAACCTGCACCCGGTGGCGGCGGCGCAACCGCGCCTGCTGGACCACGTGTGGACCGCGCTGGAGCCGCTCCTGTAGGAAATCCGCGGTCGCGTGTGATAACCGGCGCGCCCGTGCGAATCACCTTGGCATGGACACCATGACGGACCCTGCCGCCATCGACGCGCTCATCCCCGACGACTCGCTGCAGGCGCGTTTCACCGCCCTGCTCGACCAGCATCGCGGCATCGTCCTGAAGATCGCGCACGGGTACTGCCGGCACCCCGAGGACCGGCACGACCTGGTGCAGGACATCAGCATCCAGGCCTGGCGCGCATTCGGCCGCTTCGACCCGGCGCGCAGCCGATTCTCCACCTGGCTTTACCGGGTGGCGCTGAACGTCGCGATCTCGCACGTCCGCTCGGCCACCCTGCACGAGCGCCACCATGCCGGCCTCGACGACGAGGCCCTCGCCGCACTGCCCGACCCTGCCGCCGACACCGGCCAGGCAGACCGCCTGCGCACGTTGCGCGCCGTCATCGACCGGCTCGGCCCGCTCGACCGCGCATTGATGCTGCTCTACCTGGATGAACGCAGCCATCGCGAGATCGCCGAGGTGCTTGGCATCGGCGAGAGCAACGTAGCGACCCGGCTGCATCGGCTGCGGCAGCGCATCGCCGCGCAGTTCGCAGACGCGCCCGGCGGCACTGATACCCCCACCCCCACTCGCAGGACACGGTGATGGAACTCGACGAACTCAGGGCCGCCTGGCGCCAGCTCGACCGGGAATTGAACGCGGCATGGACGCAGGTCGACCTGCGTGCCGATGGCCTGGAGGCGTTGGCGCTGGAAGAGCGTCGCGCGCGCCGGATCGATCGCAGCCGCATGTCGCTGCGGCGGTTCGGTGTCTGGCAGCTGGTGGAGGCGCTGGTCTGGATTGCGATGGTGGTGGTCGCCGCGACGTTCTGGGTCGACCACCGGGATACTCCGCACCTGCTGGCCGCCGGACTGGTGTTGCACGCGTACGGCATCGCCGCGATCTGGGCCAGCGTCACCCGCGCGTTGCTTGCCGGCGGGGTGTATTACACCGGCCCGGTGCTGGACATCCAGCGTCGGCTGGCCCGCCTACAACGCTTCACGACCGTCAGCACCATCGCCCTCGGCCTCCCGTGGTGGTGCCTGTGGCTGGTTGCCACCCTGGTCGGCGCGAAGCTCTGGCTCGGGGTCGACCTGTACGCCGCCGCGCCGGGTTGGGTGGCGGCAACGCTCGGCTTTGGCGTGGTGGCGATGGCCGCCAGCGTCTGGCTGGCCATGCGCTGGTCACGCCATCCGCCGGCCAGCCCGTGGCTGCGCGGGATGATCGACGACCTGTCGGGCTGCAACCTGCAGCGCGCGCAACGCCAGCTGGGCGAGATCGAGCGCTTCGAACGCGCCTGACGCCGCCGCTACGGCGTCGGGCGGCCGGTGAGGAGCGGATACGGGTTGATCGCGGTGCCCTCCCACCAGCGCTTCTCCGGCCCGAGGGCGAAGATCCCGAAGTGCAGGTGCGGCGCGTCATCGCTGGCGTTGCCGGTGCTGCCGACGTAACCGACCACCTGCCCCTGTCGCAGCCGGTCGCCCTCGGCCAGCCCCGCGGCGTAGCGGTCGAGGTGAGCGTAGTAGTACGCGTAACGGCCGCTCGGCTCGAACTGGTAGATCGTCAGTCCACCCCGGTCGCTGGCGAAAAGCTTCTCGACCGTGCCATCGGCCACGGCGACCACCGGGGTGCCACGCGGCGCCATGATGTCGAGCGCCTCGTGCACCCGCCCTTGGCCGCGGGCGTCGTCGAAGGTGTTGGACAGTTGCGCTGGCGCGATGCCACTCACCGGCACGATCAATCCGCCTGCGCCGGCCGCCGGGACCGCGGTTCGCGGGCGCTCGACCGGCGCCGGTGTTCCGCTCGTGTGACCAGGCTCGGCCGGCAACGGGCCGAAGGCCGGGGCGGGTTTGTCCTGGGGCGGGGCTGGTGCCTCGACGCGCTCGGCGGGCGCCGCCGGGGTGTCGGCCGGCACGGCGTGCTGGCTGCGCTCGCGTTGGAACACCAGCGCCGCATCCGGGTCGGCCTGGCCGCGGGTCATCACGAAATACACCAGGTTTGCGCCCACCAGCAGGCCGGCGAGGAACACCAGCGCAAGCCTCAGCATCGCGGCCCCACGAGACCGCTGGTGCCGAAGCCGACAGCGCGGCGGCTTGGGTCAGGCGCGGTCATTCGCGCAGGACCGCACGCGTGCCCGGGCCGACCGCTTCGGCCAGCGTGCGCGCGCTCCAGTTGGTCATGCGGATGCAGCCGTGCGACTGGGTCTTGCCGATCGTCGACGGCTCCGGCGTCCCGTGGATGCCGTAGTGCTCCTTCGACAGGTCGATCCAGACCACGCCGACCGGATTGTTCGGGCCCGGGGCGATCTTGGCCTTGCTGTGGCTCGGATCCGCATCCCAGAACAAATCCGGGTTGTAGTGGAACACCGGATCGTTGGCCACGCCCTTGATCTCCCACTCGCCAATCGGCAGCGGGTCGTGCGAGCTGCCCATCGTCGCCGGCCACTGGGCGACGGTCGCGCCTTCGGCGTCGACCAGCATCACCACCGCATCGGACTTGTCGACCACCACATGGCCGCCTTCCGGCAAGGATGCTGCGGCGACGTTGGGTACCCGCCAGTTCGCGCCAGCCTCCAGCGCGACATCGGGATTCAGCCGCTTCAGAAGCGCCGGGCTGGCGTGGAACTTTTCGCCCAATGCCTCCAGCGCCGAGGAGTAGCCGAGCCGCTCGAGTTCGGCCTTGGCTTCCATGTCCGCCGGAATGGTGCTGAACGGTCCGGTCACGTCGGCATCGGTCAGGGTGTAGGAGACCAGCACATCGGCGGTGTCCAGGTCGAGCGCCTCCCAGGTCGCCGCGTCGACGGTGCCGGTGACCGGCAGGTCGCGGCTGCGCTGGAAGCCCTCGATCGCGCGGCGGGTGTTGCTGCCGTACGCACCATCAATCTCGCCGGGCGAGAAGTGCGCACGGTCCAGCAGCACCTGCGCGCGCAGCACAGCCGACCCGGAGTCGCCTGCCTCGACGGTGGTCGTCACCGCATCGTTGGCCGTGGCGCGATCGCCGGTGGCGTCCTGCGCCGACACTGCGTACGGGACCAGCGCCAGCGAACAGGCCAGCGCCAGCACGGCGACGCGCGAAGGAATGCCGGACGACGCGGCAGGGCTCGGGATGACAGGCTTCATGCGATCGATTCCATGGGGTTTGGATCGATGCTGCGCGAGGCTCATTCGGCGGCGCGTGAAACCCCGCGCGCAGCCTTGCTGGCGACTGAAGCGACAGCGCCTGCACCCGCGCTGTCGCACCCCAGGAAGCGTGAACCCTCCAGCCACTGGCTGTCCGGGTAGTAGGCGAACAGCAACTGCCCGTCCTTGAGCGTGTCGATCAGTTCCTGCGCGATCTCGCCGCGTACGGCCGGGCAACCGAAGCTGCGCCCCAGCCGGCCCTGCTGCAACGCCTGGCGCGGATCCACGTAGTCGGCGCCATGCATCACGATCAGCCGCTCGCGCGCACGGTCGTTGAAACCCGGCTCCAGCCCGTCCATGCGCAGCGAGTAGCCGTTGCCGCCCACGTAGGTCTCGGCGGTGCGGAACAGACCCAGGCTCGACATCAAGCTGCCCTCGCTATTGGAGAACTCCGTGGTCATGTTCCCGCCGCTGTACTTGCCGTGGGCCACGTGCTCGGAATACAGCAGGTCGGCGGCGGTGAGGTCGAACACCCACAGGCGCTGCTCGGTTGAAGGGCGCGAGTAGTCGATGACCGCCAAGCGCTCGACCGAGCCGATCTGGCCGTCCAGCGTCGCGCAGCGCTGCGCCTCGAGCGCCAACTCGATGACCTGCGGATCGGCGGATGGCGCGGCGAGGGCGAGCCGCTCGGCCAGCGTCGGCGCGTGCGGCCGCGGCACTTCGACAGTGCGGGTGGCCGGTACGGGCGCAGGCCGGACGGCCGCGTCGACCGGGTCAGGGGTGCTGCCGCAGCCGGCGATCGTGGCAACGGCCAGGACGACGGCGGCACGCGACAGGACGCGAAGGGGATGGGTGCGGACCATCCTCACATGTTATTGACACTGGAGCGCCGGCATCTGAATGCGATGAACGACGGCCGGGCCTGCGTTCACGTTGTCGACGGCCACGCCCGCCAGCACAAGGCCTTCCGCGTCAGTCGAAGCCGGCAAGCTTCTGCCGGGTGGCCTTGTCCCAACCCTCCCACGGGTCCTTGCGCAAGCCAGCGGCGCGCCGTAGCGCGCGGGTCAGGTCGTAGTCTGCGCCCGACCTGGTACGGCCAAGCTCGTCCCAGCGGAGCGGCACGGCCACGCCGGCGCCCGCCCGCGCGCGCAGCGACCAGCTGGCGACGCTGGTCGCGCCGCGGCCATTGCGCAGCCAGTCGATGAAGATCACGCCCTTGCGCTTGGCTTTCGACGCCGTGGCGACGTAGCGGTCCGGCGCCTGCGTCGCCAGTGCATCGGCAAAGGCCTCGCAGAAGGCCTTGGCTTCGCTCCAACTGGGCCCCGGCGCGATCGGCACCACCACGTGCAGGCCCTTGCCGCCGGACAGGCGCAGGAACCCGCGCATGCCGATCTCCTCCAGCCGCGCACGGATGTCGCGGGCGGCGGCCTTGAGCGCCGGCCATTCCACGCCCTCGCCCGGGTCCAGGTCGAACACCAGCCGGTCGGGGTGCTCGACGTCCTCCACCCGCGAGCCCCACGGATGCAGCTCGAGCACGTTCATCTGCACCAGGTCGAGCAGGCCCTCGACATCCTCGATGTAGACGTAGTCCTCCAGGCCGCCGACGCCCTTCTCCCGGATCGGCACCGCGTGCACGTTGGGACCGAGCGTGTCGGCATGGTGCTTCTGGAAGAAGCACTGGCCCTTGAGGCCGTCCGGACAACGCAGCATCGACAGCGGCCGCCGCGCCACCTCGGGCAACAGTTGCGGTGCGATCGCGCGGTAGTAGTCGGCGACCTGCTGCTTGGTGATCTTCTCGGCCGGGTAGATCAGCTTGTCCGGGCTGGTCAGCTTGAAAGTGTCCTGCTCGCCCACGTCGCTCGCCTCCTTGTCCTCGCGCAGGCGCTGGAAACTCGCCTGCCGCAAAAGCCCCTCCTTCCCCCAGCCGCGGAACGCCACCTCGGCCACCAGCCGAGGCTCGACCCAGGTCACGTCGCGCGGCGCGAACGGGATGTGCCCCGGCAGCACCAGGGTCGGTTCCTTGCGCGCGAGCTTTTGCAACCGTGTGGTCATCGAGCGCAGCCGCGCATCGTCGAAACCGGTGCCCACCCGACCGACGTACTTCAGGCGCCCGGCCTCCCGCGTGGCCATCAGCAACGCGCCAAAGCCCACCCGCGACCGCTTGGGTGCGGTGAAGCCGACCACGATAAACTCGTCGCTCTCGGCGTGCTTGATCTTCAGCCAGGTCCGCGAGCGCCCCGGGGTGTAGTGCGCGTCGACCGCCTTGCTGATGATCCCTTCCATCTCCTGGCCCTTGCTGGCCGCGAAGACCTGGTCGCCATGCCCGACGATGTGCTGGCTGTAGGCGAGCAAGTCGTCCCGGCCGACGTCGGCCAGCAGCGCTTCCAGCAGCGCCTTGCGCTCGTCGAGCCGGGTGCGCGTCAGGTCGACGCCGGCCAGCGTCGGCAGGTCGAACACGACATAGCGCAGGACCGCGCTCGCACTGCCCTCGATGGTGCGTTGCAGGTCGGCGAAGCTGTTGCGCCCCTTTGCATCGAGTGCGATCAGCTCGCCGTCCAGGCTCGCGTCACCGGCACCAAGCGATTCCAGTGCGGCCACGATATCGGGGTAGTCGGCGGTCCAGTCCAGTCCGTTGCGCGAGCGCAGGGTGGCCTTGCCGTCATCGATCCGCGCCAGCATCCGGTAGCCGTCCCATTTGAGTTCATGCAGCCAGCCCTCGCCGGCCGGCGGCGTCTCGCGCAGGGTGGCGAGCTGCGGGTCCACCTCGGTGGTTCCGCGCAATGGTTTGGCGCCGTCCAGCGCCATCGCCCGGGCCTTCCAGTCGATCCGGCGGCGGCGGGTCCTGGGGGCCGGTGCCGCGGCCTTGCGGGGCTTCGCCCGGGCGGCCGCCTTCTTCGCCGGCCCCGACGGCCGGCGGCCTTTCCATCCTTTCGGCGTGGGGGCATCGGTCAGTTCGTCGGCTTCGGTGTCGGCGGCATGCTCGTCATCGCGCTTGATCAGCAGCCATTGCGGCTTGCTGGCCGGCTTGGCCGTGCGCACCAGCTTCCAGCCACCGCCGAGCCTTTCGCCGTGCAGGACGAAGTCGATCTTGCCCGCGGCAAGTGACTCCAGCGGGTCGCCGTTGCAGCTCCACACCCCGCGGTCGAACAGGTCGACGTGGCCGGCGCCGTAATGGCCCTCGGGGATGTCACCCTCGAAGTCGGCATACGACAGCGGGTGGTCTTCCACCTCGACCGCGAGCCGTTTCTCGCCGACACGCAATGAAGGCCCCTTCGGCACCGACCAGCTCTTGAGCGCGCCGTCCATCTCGAGGCGGAAGTCGTAGTGCCGCACGCTCGCGTGGTGCAACTGGATGACGAAGATCGGCCGGTGCCCACGCCGGCCCGGGCTGTCGCTGGACGGCTCGGGCGTCTGGTCGAAGCGGCGCTTGCGGTCGTACTCGCGCAGGCTCATCGGTCAGTCCGGCGCGCCGCCTCAGGCCGCCTTCTTGCCGCCGGACTTCTTCTTGGCTGCGGCCTTCTTGGCGGGCTTCTTGGCCGCGGCCTTCTTGGCCGTTTTCTTCGCTGTCTTCCTGGGCTTGGCTTCCTTCCCGTCGTCGGCATCGGCCGCCTTGCCGGCCTTCTTGGCCGGGGTTCGCTTCTTCTTGGCGATGCTCTGCTGCAGCAGCTCCATGAAGTCGACCACGTTGGTGGCCGCGTGGTCGTGCACCGCCGGCTCCTCGTCGTCGTGCTTGACCACGCCCTTGTCCTTCATGCGCTTGGTGATGACGTCCTGCAGGCGCTGGCGGAACTCGTCCTGGTAGTTCCCCGGCTCCCACTCGCCCGACATCGTCTGGATCAGCTGTTCGGAGAACTCCAGCTCCTTGTCGGTGATGCGGTAGTCCGCGCTCTTGCCCTCGGGAATGCGGTACTCCTCGATGTCCACCAGCTCCTGGGGATACCGCATCATCATCAGCAGCAGCGCATTGTCCTGCGGCATGACCGCGCAGAGGCTCTCGCGCGTGCGGATGACGACCCGGGCGATGCCGATCTTGCCCGTGCGCGCCAGCGCCTCGCGCAGGAGCACGTAGCCCTTCTCGGCCTTCTTGGCCGGCACCAGCACATAGGGCTT
This sequence comes from Lysobacter luteus, assembly GCF_907164845.1. Classification (NCBI taxonomy): domain Bacteria; kingdom Pseudomonadati; phylum Pseudomonadota; class Gammaproteobacteria; order Lysobacterales; family Lysobacteraceae; genus Novilysobacter; species Novilysobacter luteus. Next base: position 435,840 of record NZ_OU015430.1, on the reverse strand, counting down.
CTCGAAGAACTGCGGACCGATCGACTCCACGTCGACGAAGGCCTCGACCTCGATCGCGTCGTGGCTCTCGGGCGCGGCCGACTTGATGTCGTCGGGCTCGAGCACGACGTAGCTGCCCTTGTCGTACTCGAACGCCTTGACGATGTCCTTCCAGGCGACTTCCTCGCCGGTCTCGGCGTTGACGCGCTCGTAGCGGATGGGCTGGTTGTTGCGCGAATCGAGCATCCGGAACGAGATGTCGGTCTTGCGCTCGCCCGACATCAGCGAGACCGGGATGTTGAGCAGGCCGAACGAGAGGGTGCCGGACCAGATCGGGCGGGCCATGGCGGGCTCCTGCGCAGTGCAGTGCGGGCCGTCGAGTATCAAAAGATGAATGTGACGCGCGCGTTGAATCGCCGGCGTTGCGCCCGCGCGGTCGCCTGCCGGGTTCACCGCGGCTTGCGGCTGCCCGCGCTAGCGTCCGGGCAAGCCACGCAGGAGACCCCCATGACCCGCAATGCCGAGCGCGTGCATACCGACCCGGACGCCATCGCCGCGATCCAGCGCAACATCGAGCGGCTGCCCAACGGCGCCCATGTCCTGCTGGGGCTGGAGGACGGCAGCGAGGTCACCGGCATCGTCGCCGCCCGGCCGATCGCGCAGATGTTCTTCGGCCCCGACGGGCGCGAAGGAATGAACGCGGTGGTGAGGATCGAGCAACCGGCGCTGGACCATCCCGAATCCGCCGGCTGGCGCGACCTGTGGGTCGACCGGATCCGCGAGGTGCGGCGGCTGGACCCGGAGTGACCGTCAACCGTTCGCTGGCCCTTCGGCGGCGATCTGCCGCAGCGCCTGCTCGAACAGTTCCACCGGCTGGCCGCCCTGGATCAGGTGGCGGTCGTTGATGATCACCGACGGCACCGCGCTGATCCCGCGCTGCTGATAGAGCTGCTCGCGCGCCCGCACGTCGTCGGCGTGGCGATCGGAACCGAGCACTTGCAATGCCTCGTCACGGTCCAGCCCGGCGGTGGCGGCCGCGTCGGCCAACACCTCATGCGAAGACACGTCCAGGTCGTCGGTGAAATACGCCCGCAGCAGCGCCTGCTTGAGCGCCAGTTCCTGGCTCCGGCCGAGGGTGCCTGCCCAGTGCAGCAGCCGGTGCGCGTCGAAGGTGTTGTAGACGCGGCTACGCCGGTTGAACTCGAAGCCCAGCGCGGCACCCCGCTGCCGGAGCACCTCGCGGTTCTGTGCGAGTTGCTCCGCGCTTGCGCCGTACTTGAGGGCGAGGTGCTCGTCACTGTCCTCGCCTTCCGGTGGCATCCGGGGGTTGAGCTCGAATGGCTGGAAGTGCAGCTCGACGTCCACCGCATCACCGACGCGGTCGATCGCCTGCTGCAGCGACTTGAGCCCGACTGCGCACCACGGGCAGGAGACGTCCGAGACAAAGTCGATGCGAACCGGCGTGGACATGGCGGGGCTCCCTGGAAGGTCGGTCAGTAGATGCGGCCGGCGGACCCTGTCCGCAATGCCGCCGCGCCACCGGGGCGCGTGGCCGGGCGGTTCACTCCTCGGGGCGTTCGGTTTGCAGCTCCTCCGGCGGCGGCGCGCCGTCGCCACGGCGCTGCTGCCATGCGGGCGTGAGGTTGGCGCCCTGGCCGGGCTGGTCGGCGCGGTCGTCGGGCTTGCGCAGTTCACCCTGGTCGGTGCGGACTTCGTCGGCGGGCGACGCCGGCGGATGGAACTTGCTCATCTCGGCTCCTGCTGATGCGGCGAGGCCGCGGGCACCGAGGTGTACCACTGTTGCCGGCCATGCGCGGTCAACGCGGGCGAAGCCGGGTGCCGGACGGTCACCCCTGGGGTCGGCCAAAAGAAAAGCCCGGCCTAAGCCGGGCTTTCCTGGATCACGTTGCGGCCGCCGAAGCGTCCGCTCCGATCGATGCCTTACAGCGCTTCGACGGCGTCAGCCTGCAGGCCCTTCTGGCCCTGGGTGACGGTGAAGCTGACCTTCTGGCCTTCCTGCAGGGACTTGAAGCCCTGACCCTGGATGGCGCGGAAGTGAACGAACACGTCCTCGCCATTCTCGCGGGAGATGAAGCCAAAGCCCTTGGCATCGTTGAACCACTTGACGGTACCGGTTTCACGGTTCGACATTTTCTTGCTCCTTGGAACAGTTTTTTTGGAATACCGCTTGCGCGGTGGTGTGCTGGTTGCAAGGAGTAAGCGAGGTGCAACGATGTAGCGGATCAGGGATCTACGGCATCGGGCCACGATTCACGGTGACCCTGGCAAGCAGCACGCGCACCCTAGCCCGGCCCGCGCAGGATTGCAACCGCCCCCGTGGAACGACCCCGAGTCCCTGTTCAGCCGGGGCCCGCGCCTTATCCTGTGCGCCCGTGGCCGGCGCCACCCCAACGAGACCCAGCCGATGACCGACACCCCGCCCGACCGCCTCGCCACCGATCCGCGCAGCCCGCATCACGACGCCGCCACCCTGGAACGCGGCATCGGCATCCGCTTCAACGGCGTGGAGCGCCATAACGTCGAGGAGTACTGCGTCAGCGAGGGATGGGTGAAGCTGCCCGTCGGCAAGTCGCTGGACCGCCGCGGCCAGCCGATGACGATGAAGGTCAAGGGCACCGTCGAACCCTATTTCCTCGATACGGCCGGCGACAGCGAAAGTCCCGCCGAGTGAAATCCAACGGCCTGTCATTCCACCACCCCGTCGCCTTCTGGGCCGGGTGCGCACTGCTGGTGGCCGGCGTGTTCTCGCACATGCCGATGTTCATGATGGGCCGGCACACCCACTGGCAGATGGTGGGCATGCCGATGGACGGCTGGATGCTGGCCGGCATGGCAATGATCCCGGCCGGCCTGCTGCTGGCCTTCTACGGGCTGATGCCGCGACTGTCGCAGATGCGGCAGGCGCTGGCCGGCGGCGACCACCTGCACTTCCACGTGGCCGACGGCGTGCCGCTCAACCGCGAGCACTGGAAGCTGGTGCTGGTGCTGGTGGTCGCGCTGACGGTCGACGTGATGAAGCCGGCCACGCTCGGCTTCGTGATCCCGGGGATGACCGACGAGTACGGGATCAGCGAGCGCTCGGCCGGATGGCTGGCGCTGGTCGCGCTGGTCGGCACCGCGATCGGCTCGGTGGTCTGGGGGCGGATGGCCGACCTGTTCGGCCGCCGCGCCGCCATCCTGCTGTCGGCGCTGATGTTCATGGGTACCGCGATTTGCGGGGCGATGCCGGCATTCGAGTGGAACCTGGCGATGTGCTTCCTGATGGGGGCGTCGGCCGGTGGCCTGCTGCCGATCACCTTCACCCTGATGGCCGAGACCATCCCGGCGGCGCAGCGCGGCTGGCTGCTGGTCGCGCTGGGGGGCATCGGCACCTCGGCCGGCTACCTTGCGGCCGCGGGCGCTGCGACGTGGCTGGAGCCGCTGCTGAGCTGGCGGGCGCTGTGGCTGCTCGGCCTGCCGACCGGCGCATTGATCATCGCGCTCAACCGGCTGATCCCCGAATCACCCCGCTTCCTGTCCAACGCCGGGCTGGAGCAGCAGGCGCGCGAGGTGCTGGCGAAGTTTTCCGGCACGGTCGGGGCCCAGCCCGACGATGACGCCCACCCGGGCGCGCCGGTGATCGACGAGCGCCACCCGCTCGCCACCTGGCGCCAGTTGCTGCGCGGCCGCCACGCGGCGATCAGCTGGGGCCTGGCGGCCTGTGGGGTGGGCTGGGGACTGGTGACGTTCGGGTTCGTGCTGTGGCTGCCGGTCAACCTGGTCCAGCTGGGCGTCGATTCCCGGGCAGCCAGTGCGCTGCTGGCCCAGTCGGCGCTGCTGGCACTGCCGGGCATCGGCGTGGTGGTCTGGCTCTACCACCGTTGGAGCACGATCCGCTCGCTGGTGCTGTTCATCGCCTTGACCGTCGTGTCACTGCTCGCATTCGCCGCGATCGAAATGGCGGCGCTGCGCTCGGCCGCCGCGACCACCGCCGCCACCGTCGCCCTGCTGGTGAGCAGCGGCGGGGTGATCGCGATGCTGATTCCCTACGCGGCCGAGATCTATCCGGTGCACCTGCGCGGCACCGGCGCCGGCGTGATCGCGGCCAGCTCGAAGTTCGGCGGCATACTGGGCGCCGGGCTCGGGGTGGCCGGGCTGTTCGCCCACCTGTCGCTGTCGGCCATTTTGATCGCGGTACCGATGGCGATCTCGGCGGCGATGCTGCTGCGCAGCGGCATCGAAACCCGCGGCCACCGGCTGGAGGACATCCAGCACGCGTTGGCCGGGCACTCGCCCTGAGCACGCGCGCCCTGCCCCTCCACTGACCGGAAGCGGACCGTCGCGGCCCGCTCCATTTCCTGACGCAGCCGGCTTGCCCCGCGGCAAACCATCGCACCAAACCCCACGGACCACCTGTTGACCACCATGACCGCCACGCCGCCGCCCGACGCACCGTCGGACACCCCGTTGCTCGACCGCATGCGCGCGGCCGCCGAACTGCTCGAACTGGTCGGGACCGACCACTCGGTGCTCGATGCCTTGCCCAAGGACGACCGCGAACGCCTGCAGCGCGCGATCGCCGGCGCCTACCATCCCGACCGGCAGGCCCGCCGCCAGCGCCAGAAGGCGGCGAAGAAGGAACAGCACGCCGCACGCGTCAGCCGCGAGGAAGCGCTGCTCAACCGCACCGGCATCCGTGAGCTGCGGCGCAAGCCGGTATTCACCACGCCCAACTATTTCCCGCCGCAGGACTTCCAGCCGCGCGACGTGGACGCCGACCAGCCGCCGCACGCGGAGGCGATCGAGCCGCAGCACTGCTACGTGTGCAAGAAGAAGTACAGCGTGATCCATCACTTCTACGACCAGCTGTGCCCGGAGTGCGCGGAGTTCAACTTCCACAAGCGCACCGAGCTGGCCGACCTGCGCGGCCGGGTCGCGCTGCTGACCGGCGGCCGGGTCAAGATCGGCTACCAGGCCGGGCTGAAGCTGCTGCGCGCCGGCGCCGAGCTGATCGTGACCACGCGCTTCCCGCGCGATTCTGCTGCCCGCTACGCCGCCGAGCCCGACTTCGACCAGTGGGGCCACCGGCTGGAGGTGTTCGGCCTGGACCTGCGCCACACCCCGAGTGTCGAGGCGTTCTGCGCGCAGTTGCTCAAGACCCGGTCGCGGCTGGACTTCATCGTCAACAACGCCTGCCAGACCGTGCGTCGCCCACCCGAGTTCTACGCCCACATGATGGAAGGCGAGACCGCGGCACTGGACGCGATGCCGGAGCAGGTGCGCGGCCTGCTTGGAAGCTACGAAGGGCTGCGCAGTGCCGAGATGCTGCCGGGCGATGCCGCGACGCCGGCAACGCGCGATGCCCTTGGCCATGCCCCGGGGCTCACCCGCGCCGCGGAGCTGTCGCAGCTGCCGCTGTTGCCGGAAGAGTTGCTCGCGCAGCAGCACCTGTTCCCGCAAGGCCGGCTCGACCAGGACCTGCAGCAGGTCGACCTGCGCGAGAAGAACTCCTGGCGGCTGCGCATGGCCGAGGTGCCGTCGGTGGAGCTGCTCGAAGTCCAGCTGGTCAACGCGATCGCGCCGTACCTGATCAACGCGCGACTGAAGCCGCTGATGCTGCGCACCCCCGGCCGCGACAAGCACATCGTCAACGTGTCGGCGGTGGAGGGGCAGTTCTACCGCAACTTCAAGACCACCCGGCACCCGCACACCAACATGGCCAAGGCGGCGCTCAACATGATGACGCGCACCGCGGCGGCCGATTACCACGGCGACGGCATCCACATGAACAGCGTCGACACCGGCTGGGTGACCGACGAGGATCCGGCCGGCCTGGCGGCGCGCAAGGTGGTGGAGGAGCGCTTCCACCCGCCGCTGGACATCGTCGACGGCGCCGCGCGGATCGTCGATCCGATCATCGACGGCATCAATACCGGCACCCACGTCTGGGGCCAGTTCCTGAAGGACTACCGCCCGACCGACTGGTAGCGGGCGGTCAGGACGTCGTCACGCGCAGCGCATGGTTCGTTCGCCGGTGCTTAACCGCCCGGCCGGATAGTCGGTGTGGACCGCATCGGCGGCCGGCTTCCCGGTCCCCACGCCGGGAGGCACTTCCAGACCCGCGGAGGAGCCATCCATGTTTGCCCACAACAAGCGCCTGCAGTACTCGGTCCACGTCTCGGAGGCCAATCCGGCCCTCGCCAACCTCATGCTCGAGCAGTTCGGCGGACCGCAGGGCGAGCTCGCCGCGGCGATGCGTTACTTCACCCAGGCCATGGCCGAGGATGATCCGGGCCGGAAGGACATGCTGCTCGATATCGCGACCGAGGAGCTCAGCCACCTGGAGGTGATCGGCACCATCGTGGCGATGCTCAACAAGGGCGCCAAGGGCGAGCTGGCCGAGGCGGTCGACGAGGAAGCCGAGCTGTTCCGGAAGCTGCAGGGCGCGGGCAACAGCTCGCACGTGACCCAGGTGCTGTTCGGCGGTGGCCCCGCGTTGATCAATTCCGGTGGCCAGCTGTGGACGGCGGGCTACGTCGACAGCATCGGCGAGCCGACCGCCGACCTTCGCTCCAACATCGCCGCCGAGGCGCGCGCCAAGATCGTCTACGAGCGCCTGATCAACGTCACCGACGACCCGGGCGTGAAGGATGCGCTGGGCTTCCTGATGACGCGCGAGATCGCCCACCAGCAGTCGTTCGAGAAGGCGCTGTACGCGATCCAGCCGAACTTCCCGCCGGGCAAGCTGCCGGGCAAGCCGGAGTTCGCCGACACCTACGTCAACACGTCCCAGGGCGACGGCGACATGCGCGGCTCGTGGAACAGCGACGAGAACTTCAACTACGTCACCGATCGCGAACAGCACCTGGCGATGGACGGCGGCGACGGCCTGTCCTCGGTGAAGCTGTCGGCAGGGCAGGTCGAAACCCTCAAGCAGATGGCCGCACGTACGAAGTCGGACCCGAAGTCGGACCCCACGACCGGTGCCGACCTGGGCGCCGCAGATGCGGACGCTGCCAAGAAAAAGAAGCGCTGAGGCACCGATGCGGGGATACGGCACCGGCCGTCAGGCCAGTGCCGTGTCCAGCAGCATCATCAGCACGAAGCCGATCATCAGGCCGGTGGTGGCGAACTTCTCGTGACCCTGCCGGTGCGACTCGGGGATGATCTCGTGGCTGACCACGAACAGCATCGCGCCGGCCGCGAACCCGAGCCCGACCGGCAACAGCATCGGCAGTGCCAGCACCACGCTGGCGCCCACCACCGCGCCGACCGGTTCCACCAGCCCCGAAGCCATCCCGACCAGCACCGCCGGCCCCCGCGCCATGCCCGCGGCAATCAGCGCGATGGCGACGACCAGGCCCTCGGGGACGTCCTGGATCGCGATGCCGGTCGCCAGTGCATGGCCCTGGTCGATGCCGGTCGCGTAGGCGACGCCGATCGCCAAGCCTTCGGGCAGGTTGTGCAGGGCGATCGCGAAGACGAACAGCCACGTGCGCCGCAGCCGCGGCGAAAAGAGCCCTTCGGGGCCCTTGATGAAATGCTCGTGCGGCAGCAGCCGGTCCATCGCCATCACCAGCGCCGCGCCAGACAGGATCGCCAGGCCCACCAGCAGGCCGGCGCTCCAGTCGCCGGCGCCCTGTGCGCGGGCCGCCTCGATGCCAGGCAACACCAGCGAGAACGCCGTCGCGGCGAGCATCACGCCGGCGCCAAAGCCCAGCAGGGTGTCCTGGGTACGGCGCTCGATGGTCCGCGCGAACAGGGCCGGCAGGGTCCCCGCCGCGGTCGCCAGGGCCGCCAGCGAGCCGCCCAGCAGCGCGGCCAGCACCGGCGAGGCATCAATCGCGGTCAGTGCCACGCACGGCTCCTGCGTTCATCCTGTCATCCCGGTTCGCCAGCCACGGTGGGGCGCAGTGTGCGGGAGCGCCGTCAACGCGCCGTCAGGCCTTGAGCTTCCAGCCGGTGCGGAAGATCCACCACACCGCCACCAGGCAGGCCAGCAGGAAGCCGACGATGGCCGCCACGCTGATACCGACGTTGACGTCGGACACGCCGTAGAAGCTCCAGCGGAACCCGCTGATCAGGTACACCACCGGATTGAACAGGGTGATCTTCTGCCACACCGGCGGCAGCATGTTGATCGAGTAGAACGCTCCGCCGAGGAACGTCAGCGGGGTGACGATCATCAGCGGGATCACCTGGAGCTTCTGGAAGTCGTCGGCCCACAACCCGATGATGAAACCGAACAGGCTGAAGGTGACCGCGGTCAGCACCAGGAAGCACAGCATCCACACCGGATGGGCGATCTCGTAGGGCACGAACACGCGCGCGGTCGCCAGGATCAGCAGCCCGAGGATCAGGGACTTGGTCGCCGCCGCACCGACGTAACCGACCACCACCTCGATGTACGACACCGGCGCCGACAGCAGCTCGTAGATCGTGCCCGACCACTTGGGCATGTAGATGCCGAACGAGGCGTTGGAGATGCTCTCGTTGAGCAGTGACAGCATGATCAGGCCCGGGATGATGAAGGCGCCGTAGCTGACGCCGTCGATCGCCCCCATGCGCGAGCCGATCGCCGCGCCGAACACCACGAAGTACAGCGACGTCGACAGCACCGGCGAGGCGATCGACTGGGTCAGCGTGCGGAACGTGCGCGCCATCTCGAACCGGTAGATGGCCCTGATGCCGTGGAGGTTCATGCCGCCTCCTCCCGCGCCGTCCGCACCAGGCTGACGAAGATCTCCTCCAGTGAGCTCTCGCTGGAGTGCAGGTCCTTGAAGTCCACGCCGTGGTCGGCCAACTGCCGCAACAGGGTGGCGATGCCGGTGCGCTCGCCCTGCACGTCGTACGTGTAGGTCAGCGCGGTACCGTCCGGCGACAGTTCCAATGGCAGTCCGCGCAGCGCGACCGGCAGGGACCCGAGCGGCTCCTGCAGGGTCAGCACCAGTTGCTTCTTGCCGAGCTTGCGCATCAGTTCGGCCTTGTCCTCCACCAGTACCAGCTCGCCCTTGTTGATCACCCCGATCCGATCGGCCATCTCCTCGGCCTCCTCGATGTAGTGGGTGGTCAGGATGATGGTGACTCCCCGTTCCCTGAGGCGGTGCACCATCTGCCACATGTCGTGGCGCAGTTCGACGTCGACGCCGGCGGTGGGTTCGTCGAGGAACAGGATGGTCGGCTCGTGCGACAGCGCCTTGGCGATCAGCACGCGCCGCTTCATGCCGCCCGACAGCGCGAGGATCTTGCTGTCGCGCTTGTCCCACAGCGACAGGTCGCGCAGCACCTGCTCCAGGTAGGCGTCGTCGGGCGCCTTGCCGAACAGCCCACGGCTGAAGCGCACGGTCGCCCACACGCTTTCGAACGCGTCGGTCGACAGCTCCTGCGGTACCAGCCCGATCTTCGACCGCGCGGCGCGGAACTCGCGCACGATGTCATGGCCATCGGCCAGCACGGTGCCGCTGGTCGCGTTGACGATGCCGCAGATGATGCTGATCAGCGTGGTCTTGCCAGCGCCGTTGGGTCCGAGCAGGGCGAAGATCTCGCCGCGGCGGATGTCCAGGTCGATGCCTTTGAGGGCACGGAAGCCGGAGGCGTAGGTCTTGGTGAGGTTCTGCACGGAGACGACGGGTTGCACGCGGAGATCCTTTTTCCTGGCAGCGGTTCACGCCCTAGCGTGGGGCCTGCGGCGATAGGGATAAAGGCCGCGATGGAGGAGGCAACGTCCCATTGACGGGACAGTAACCCGGGAGCGGCCAAGCTCATCCGTCCCACGCCATCCCTTCACCGGAGCCCTTTATGAGCCAGATCCTGGTTGTCGTCGGCAGCCTCCGCCGCGAATCGTTCAACCGCCAGCTCGCCGAGGCGCTCGTCAAGCTGGCGCCGTCCGACGTCACCTTCAAGTTCGCCGAGATCGCAGACCTGCCGCTGTACAACCAGGACGACGACGCCAACCAGGCCGAACCGGTCAAGCGGCTGAAGGCGGCCATCAGTGCCTCCGACGGCGTGCTGTTCGTGACGCCCGAATACAACCGTTCGGTGCCCGGCGTGCTCAAGAACGCCATCGACCACGCCTCGCGCCCGTACGGCCAGAGCGCATGGGCCGGCAAGCCAGCCGGGGTGATCGGCGCGTCGATCGGCTCGATCGGCAGCGCGCTGGCCCAGCAGCACCTGCGCAACATCCTGGCCTACCTCGACATGCCGACACTGGGGCAGCCGGAGGCCTTCATCCACGTCAAGGACGGGCTGTTCACCGAGGATGGCCAGGTTGGCGAAGGCAGCCGGGAGTTCCTGCAGGGCTGGATGGACGCGTTCCTGGCCTGGGTTAACAAGCACGTCAGCAAGCACGTCAGCAAGCACGGCTGACCGTCCCGTCCCCGCACTCGCGCGCGCGCTGCTCGAGCAGGGTGCGCTCGCGCTCGTTGCGGGTCATCCCCGCGGCGCGCTGGAACTCCCCGCGCGCCTCGTCCTGGCGGCCCAGCCGGTGCAAAAGGTCACCACGTACCGCCGGCAACAGGTGGTAGCCCGCCAGCGCCGGGTCGTCCTGCAACGCCTCCACCAGTGCCAGTCCGGCGGCCGGCCCCTCTGCCATCGACAGCGCCACCGCCCGGTTGAGCTCGACCACCGGTGATCCGGTCACCGCGGCGAGCCGGGCGTACAAAGCGGCGATGCGCGGCCAGTCGGTGTCGGCGGCGCGCAGCGCACGTGCATGGCAGGCCGCGATGGCCGCCTGCAACGCGTAGGGGCCGTCGGTACCCCCCAACTGCTCTGCACGCGCCAGCGATGCCAGTCCGCGGCCGATCAGGAGCCGGTCCCAGTGCGAACGGTCCTGGTCCAGCAGCAGGACTGGGGCGCCGTCCGGACCGGTGCGCGATCGCGCGCGCGAGGCCTGAATCTCCATCAGTGCCAGCAAGCCGTGCACTTCCGGCTCGCCCGGCGCCAGTCCGGCCAGCACCCGGCCCAGCCGCAAGGCCTCGTCGCATAGCGCGGGACGCATGAGGTCGTCGCCCGCGGTCGCGGCATAGCCCTCGTTGAAGACCAGGTAGACCACGCCGAGCACCGCCGCGAGCCGCTCGGGCAACTCCGCGCGGCGCGGCACCTCGTAGGCGACCTGCTTCCGCGCCAGCGTCTTCTTGGCCCGCACGATCCGCTGGGCGACGGTCGGCTCGGGCTGCAGGAACGCGCGCGCGATCTCGGCGGTGGTCAGCCCACCCAGCAGGCGCAAGGTCAGCGCAACCTGCGCCTCGACCGGCAGCGCCGGGTGGCAGGCGGTGAACATGAGCCGCAACAGGTCGTCGCCGATGTCGTCGTCCAGGCGCGCGGTGTTGTCGGGCGTGTCCATGGGGGCCGGCTCAAGCGCTTCGCCGAACTGCTCGTGGCGTTCGCGGACCAGAGTGTCGTGGCGGATGCGATCGATCGCGCGCCGCTGCGCGGTGGTCATCAACCAGGCACCGGGGTTGTCCGGCACCCCGTCGCGCGGCCAGTGCTCCAGCGCCGCCACCAGCGCGTCCTGGGCGAGATCCTCGGCCAGGCCGACGTCGCGCAGCATGCGCGCCAGGCGTGCGATGACCCGCGGCGATTCGATCCGCCAGATCGCGTCGATCGTGCGGTGGACGTCGCGGGATGCCGGGTCGGTTTCCATCGAAACCGATGACACCACCGTCGCCGTCCCGCCACAAGCCGGCGGCGCGACGCACGCCGCCGTCAACGCCGCTCCAGCCGCTCGCGCAGGCGCTGCTCCTGCTCGCGCAGCTCGGGCGTGAACTCGGCGCCGAAGTCCTCTTCCTCGAACACCGGCCGGATCTCGATCTCCGATTCGCCGGCGTGCGGATTGGGGCAGCGGCGCGCCCATTCGATCGCCTCGTCCATCGAGCGCACCTGCCACAGCCAGAATCCGGCGACGAGCTCGCGCGTCTCGGCGAACGGGCCATCGATGACGCTGCGCTCGCGGCCGGAAAAGCGCACCCGCACGCCACGCGAACTCGGGTGCAGGCCTTCACCCGCCAGCATGACCCCGGCGTTGACCAGCTCCTCGTTGAACCGCCCCATGTCGGCCAGCAGCTGCTCGCCGGGCATGACGCCGGCCTCCGAATCCGCCGTAGCCTTGACCATCACCATCACACGCATTTCGTTCTCCCGTTCGTGGCTGTTGACCGTTCGACGGACGGGGGCGTGCCAAATCGACATGCCGGCCGGGCTCGCGCATCATCGCGCCGACCCCACACCGGACACCGCGATGCAATTCCTGTTGCTGGTCTACACCGACGACGCGCTGCTGGACGCCCTGCCGCCGGGCGAGTTCGATACCCGGATGAAGGACTGCTTCGACAAGGCCGACGGGATGGCGCGCGAAGGCCGGCTGCTGCAATCGCAGCAACTCGAGTCCTACCGCAAGGCCCGCGCGGTGCGGGTGCGCGACGGACGCACCCAGGTGCTTGACGGTCCCTTCGCCGAAACCAAGGAAGTGCTGGCCGGCTTCAACCTGATCGAGGCCGACAGCATGGACGAGGCGGTGCGCATCGCCTCGGAGTTCCCGTGGGCGCAGACCGGCTGTATCGAGGTGCGCCCGGTGCGTGACATGCAGGCGGTGCGTGAGCGGGTCGGCGCCGCCGTCGCCTGAGCCGTTGCTGCGACGCTAGCGCCGCGGCATCGCTCGGTCGCTGCTCCACAACTCGCTCGCGCTGGCGACCAGCGCCTGGTACTTGTACGGCGGCACCGTCTCGGTGATCGCATATTCCGGCTGCGCGGTGTCGCGGTGCGCGGCGATCGCGGCGAGCGTGCCGTTGGCGTTGATCAGCCGCGCCACCACCGGCCGCGCTGCGTCACTGCCGCGACGCAGCACCACCCCGACTTCGCGGTTGGCGAGCCGCACCGGCGTACCCGGCGGGAACACGCCGATCTCGCGCACCAGCAGGCTGGCGAGCGGCCCGTCGACCGCCTTGCCACGCTCCAGGAAAAGGCTGCGCAGCGCGTGCCGGGCGTGGATGGCTTCGCGGTAGGCGCGCGGACGGACCATCGCCGAGTAGATGTCGACGATTGCCAGCATGCGCGCGCCCGGGCTGATCGCGTCGCCGTCCAGGCCGGACGGATAGCCGCTGCCGTCGAGCCGCTCATGGTGCTGCAGCACCGCCTCGAGCCAGACCTCGTCGTCCACGCCGGCGGCTTGCAGCAGCTCGACCCCGGCCAGCGGATGGGTGTCGATCATGAGCCGCTGGTCTTCGGTCAGCGCACCGGTCTGGCGATTGAGGACGGCCGCGACCGGGCCCAGCGCGACGTCGTAGGTCAGTGCCGCTGCGACCAGCGAGACACCCTCCTCCGGGTCCAGCTGCTGCGCTTGGACCAGCACCTGGCACAGGGTGGCGGCGTGCAGCACGCGGGCGACATCACCATCGTCGCCGACCTCCAGCTGCATCGCCGCAAGCGCCGCGTCGGCATCGCGCTCGACCAGCGCCTGCAGCCGCAGCGCGAGTTCGCGGGCCTGGCCGCCGAGCTCGTCGGATTCACAGGCCAGCAGGTCGTCGTGCAACTGGCGCAGCTCGCGCCGCAGCAGTTGCATCGCGCGGAACACCGGCACCTCGGGGACCCGCGGGGTGTCGTCGGCTTCTTCAGCCGCATCCGCGCCCTCGGCAAGCGCACCGGACGCGTCGATCACCGCTGCCGGGAGCACGACGCCCCCGCTGCTACGGCTTTCGGGAACCACCAGGCCGCGCTCGAGGATGATGTCCAGATGCGCCTGGCACACCAGCACCATGCCCTGGACGAACAGCAGCTTGCCGGCGCGGTCGTAGACCGACCACGCCAACGGTGCGCCCAACTCGATTTCGTCAGCAGTGACGGCCCGCACAACGCCTCCAGGCGACCAGACGGAAGGCCGCGCTTCCCAGCTATCGGCCGGAGGCGCCGTTCCTGAAGGCGTCAGGTATCACGTGGCGCGCGTGCGACTTCCGCGTCGCTGACCGGTCCGTCGCCGGCCTGCCCGTCGATCGAATCGTCATAACCACCGCGCACGCCGTTGCCGCGCTTGTCGCGCAGGCGGTCCTCGAGCGTGGCCGAACTGTCCTTCAGGCCGATGTTGTCGACCGCGTCCTCGGTGCGGTGGTCCTCGGCCGGCTGGCGCAGGCCCTGGTGCTTGCCGCTGGCCTCGCCGCCACCGGCACCGCCGGTACCTTGATTCGGGTTGTTCATCGCGTTCTCCTCGGGGGGAAGGGGAAGCGCCGGCACCACGGCCGACGCAGGGCCACCGTGGCACAGCCCGCGTTAGCGGTTCGCGAGAGGCCCGCGCGGATCAGGCGCCGGCGGGGCGCAGGTCCAGGCCGAGGGCGGCCGACAGCATCCGCATCCCCTCGTCGTCGCGGCTGAGCGTGATCCAGCCGGCGTAGCCGCCATCGGTCTCGCGGACCCAGACGGTGTAGCCGTACTCGCGCAGGCGGTCGAACGCGGTGTCCAGCAGCCCGGGCACCTCGGCCGCGGCAAGGAACGCCTCGTCGGTCGGGTCCTCCACGCCCCAGTCGATCCGCAGGCTCCAGCGGGCGGCCAGTTCATCCAGCGCCTGCACCATCCCGGCAGCGTCGGTTTCGGCAATCTCGAAGCCGGACCGCCAGTCACTGGCATCGTGCAGCAGGTCGGCCACGTCCGACTCGTCCGCACCCGCCTCGACCCAGGCTTCCTGGAAGACGCGGAACTGCTGCAGCGCAGCGTCCTCGTCGCCCGGATTGGCCAGCAGCAGCAACTGCCAGGCCAGCGCCTCGATCCCGGCGTCGGACTCGCCTTCGGCCGAGGCGTCGTCCGCGTCCTCGCCCCAGGCACCGGCGTCACGTGCATGCGCGAAGTTGTCGTCAGGGTCGTATTCGTCCGGAAGGTGCACAGGTCCTCGATCGGGCGTTGCCCGCAGCAGCGATGGGATGTCGAGCATACGACTCCGTCGGTCCCGTTCGCCCTACCAGGGCAACGGCGTGCCGTTGGCGTGCCAGAAGCTGCCACTGTCGGCGAGGCCGAGGCCGTCGAGCCGCTCGACCAGCTGCGCCGCCGACTCCGCAGGACTGACATCGCCGGTCCCGCCGACCATGTCCGTGGCGACATAGCCCGGGTGCAGCAGGAACACCGCGATGCCGCGTGGCCGCAGGTCGTTGGCCAGCGACTTGCCGATCGCATTGACCGCGGCCTTGGACGCCCGGTAACCGTAGTAGCCGCCCGAGCCGTTGTCGGCCACCGAACCCATCCGGCTGGTCACGATCCCGACCTTCGCGCCTTCGGCGAGGCGGCCTTCCAGGGCCTGCGCGACGCGCAGCGGCCCCAGCGCGTTGACTTCGAACTGCCGGCGCATGCTGTCGAACGCACTGGCATCCAGCGAACCGAATGCCTCGTTGCCAAGGATGCCGGCGTTGAGCACCAGAACGTCGATGCGGATGTCGCCCAGGCGCGCCGCAAGGTCGGCAAGCGCCGCGTCGTCGGTGACGTCGACGCCCGCCTCGACCCGCGCGCCGGTTGCCCGCAGCGCATCGCTGGCCTGTCGGCACACGGCGACAACGGTGTCGCCGCGGTCGGTGTAGTGGCGAGCGAGGGCGAGTCCGATGCCGCGGTTGGCACCGGTGATCAGGACGGTTTTCATGCGTGGTTTCCTCCGGGGGACAGTCCCCTTTCTTGGCGCCGCACCGGGCGACAATCAAGGCGGTGCAACTGCGCACCCCGGCCTCACCACGGCCTCACCACGGCCGATGCCGGACGATCGCGCCAGTCCACCGGCGGCACGCCCATGCAAGAGCGCATCACCAGCCAGCGCAAGCGCGACTACCTCGTCCAGTTGCACGTCCCGCAGGGGGACCCGCCGCGCAACGGTTATCCACTGGTGTGGTTGCTGGACGCGCCGACCACCTGGGCGCCGATGCAGCAGGCGTTGCGCGAGTCCGACGCCGCGCAGGCGGTGATCGTTGGCGTCGGCTGGGATGACACCGGCGGCGTCGACCCGAACCTGCGCCGACGCGACTTCACCCTGCCGGCCCGCACGACGCCGCCGCCACCACGCGGTGGCGGTGACGAGTGGGACGAGGACGGCGACGCCGCTGTGTTCCGCGCGTTCCTGCTCGACGAGCTGCAGCCGCGGATGCTGCGCGAGCTTCCGGCCGATCCCCGCCGCCAGTGCCTGGCCGGCCATTCGCTGAGCGGGCTGTTCGTGCTGCACACCCTGCTCGAGTGCCCGGACCGCTTCGAATGCTTCGTTGCCGCCAGCCCCTCCATCTGGTGGGACGGGGCGCGCATCCGTGACGAAGCCACCCGCAGCGGGCCGGATGCCACGACGGGGGCGCGGGTATTGATCACGGTGGGGTCGCGCGAGCAGAGCGTCGGACCGGAGAAGCCGCCGTCGGTCGCCGGCAACGACGAGCCGGCCCTCCTGGGCGAGGAGCACATGGTCGATAACGCCAGCGCGTTCGCCGCTCTGCTGCAGTCGCAAGGGGTCGATTGCCGATTCGAACTGTTCGAGGACGAAACCCACCATTCGGTGCTGGGGCCCGCGATGGCGGCCGCCCTGGCGTTCGCGGTATCGATCGACGATGCCGCCACGCACGAATGAAAAGCGCCGGGTCGCAGTTGCGCCCGGCGCCATGTGGCACTGCGTGAGCGAGCGTCAGGCCGCGGGTGCGGCTTCAACCGGGCGCGGGACGATGAGCTTGGCGACCAGCAACAGGTGCATCAGGCCGGCCAGAAGCGCCGCACCGGAGATCGCGACCAGCAACCGCATCATCAGGCTGCCGAACCCGGCCTGGCCCTGCAGCCGCTCCAGCCGGTCGAACCGCGACGGGTCGGCGTTGGTGTAGGCGACATCGATCGTCGCCAGGTCGGCAAGGTAGGGGTCCGCGTTGGACTCGGACGTGGTGAAGCTCCCTTCATACTCGCGGCCATCGGCCTCGAAAACGTAGCCGAAGTTGTACATGTTCCTGGTGCGACCCTTGCGTCCGCGTTCCTCGCTGACGTCGACGAGCACGACCGGCACCGTCACCACCGTGTGGTCGGCCAGGATCGAGTTTGCATAGCGGTAGCTTTCGACGCCCTTGTAGGCGAGCAGCGCCGCGCCGACCACGAACACGACCATGAAGAACTTCTTCGACAGGCGCGAAAGCTTCGCGTGGTTCTCGGGTGCCATCTTGAAACTGATCATCTTTCTTCCCCTGGTTCCGTCCTGCTCCGTGGGGCCGGGATGGCCGGCACGCGTGGACGCGGCCGGCGCTTTCCCCGGCGCCGGCCATACGCGAGCGTAGGCAGCCGCCGGCGCGAGCGTCAACAAAGATGAACGGGGCGCTAGTCCGGGCGCACCGCCGGATCGAGGCGACGCTCGAAACAATGCGGACCGGCCGGATGGTTCCAGTCCGCGGAATCCGCCGACGGGGCGCGGCCAATCGGCGCCTGCGGCTGCGCGGTGTCGGTGGAGAAGGTGGCGCACAGGCGGTATTGCCGCTCACCGACGGGTTCGTACCGGTAGGCCTGCCCGGACGCGGGGTCGGCGGTCGCCATCCGCTGTCCGGGTTGCCCGGCCAGGGTCGCGAGGTCGGTCGGCAGGGTGCCGTGCTCGCGCGCGTACAGCTCGACCAGTTGGCCGATCTGCTGCAGCTCGTGCACGCGGCGCTGGTCGATGCGCACCTCGCGTTGGGTTGTCGGCGACCCGATCAGGTACACCGAGACGGCTACCGTTGCCGCCGCCACCGCGACCGCGGCGAGCGCCAGCGTGCGACCGCCCGGGCCGGCCCGTCGCGCGGGCGCGGGCTGCGGCTGCTCCGCCTCGCCCGTACGCACCTGCTCCTCGCGCCGAAGGTCACCCAGGTAGAAGCCGAACACGGTTCCGGCAAGCACCCCGACCACCAGCACCTTCAGCAGGAACCGGACCGTGATCTCGCCACCCAGCACGTTGTAGACCAGCGCGATCAGGTCGCAGATCAGCACCGTCGCGGCCACGAACAGCGTCAGGTAAGTCAGCCAGCGCCGCACCGCCGACAGCCGGCGCGCGGGATTGGCCCGCTCCTCGCGAGCCAGCAGCCGGGCCACGAACAGGAAGACCGGCATCGCGATCACCAGCGACGCCACCGACCAGCGCATCGACTGCATCCGCCCGTCCACCATCCACGCCGCATCGGCCGCGTCGGGGAAGGCATGGTTGATCAGGTCGAACAGCAGGCTGCCCAGGTGCCAGGCCGACAGGTACAGCGCGGCGAACAGCAGCAGGTAGAGGAACGCGTCGCGCGGTGACAGGTACGGCTGCGGGCGTGGCACCGGCACCGGGAAGTCGATGTCCGCGTAGCCGGCGAGCACGCTGCGCACCTGCTCGGGTGCCCAGCCGGCCGAGGCGAGGGCCGCTTCGACCGCCTCGCGGCTGGCGCCACGGCCGAGCGCTTCGCGGACGAACAATTCGAGTTCCTGGGTGGCGGCGGCCATGGCGGTTCCTTCGATGGACTGTCTGTCTGCGGAAGCTAGCAAATCGCGCAGCGGCGGCGTGATTCGTCCGCCAACCTTCCGTTTCGTCGGCGCATCCCACGGTTCGTCACACCAGCCGCCATCCTCGCGTCCCTGCTCGCTATGCTCCGCCGCAATCACTCCCATCGGCCATTCCCGTGATCAAGAGCACCTTCTTCGTCCTGCGCCTTGCCATCGCCTGGATGCTGGCGATCTTCCTGGTCGCCGCGCTGTGGTCCAACCTGCCGCTCATCGGCTGGATCGAATGGCCGATCGTGCTCGCGGGCATGATCACGATGGCGCTGGTGGTGGCGGGCGCACTGTCGCACCTGGGCCGGGTCCGGCTGATCACGGGCCGCATCGACAAGTCGACCCTGGCCAACCGGCAGCGCCGCCAGATCGAGATCCCGTTCGAGGCCGGCGAGGCGTTCGACCTGCTCGACGCCGCCATCCGCGAACTGCCGCGCATCGAACACGTCGAGAGTGCACGCGACAGCCTGCAGGTGCGCGCCCGGGTGGGACGTCCGAAGACCTACGGCGAGCATTCGATGGGGCGTTGGAACCCGTTGCTGTGGTGGTTCGGCATCCCGCGCAACCAGATCCTGGCCACCGTCACCCCGAGCCACGACAGCGGCAGCGTCACCCTGATCTGCGA
This sequence comes from Lysobacter luteus, assembly GCF_907164845.1. Classification (NCBI taxonomy): domain Bacteria; kingdom Pseudomonadati; phylum Pseudomonadota; class Gammaproteobacteria; order Lysobacterales; family Lysobacteraceae; genus Novilysobacter; species Novilysobacter luteus. Next base: position 416,768 of record NZ_OU015430.1, on the reverse strand, counting down.
GCCCGAGAGTCCGGCGTGGAGTGACTGGTTCCTGGTGGACGACGCCACCAACTACGAGAACGCCGAGGCGATCACCCGCGCGATCAGCCGCCGGGTCGCCGAGCGCCGCCGCGGCGAGAAGGCCGACGCCGCGCAGACCGCCACCGAGAAGGAACTCACCGTGGCCCGGCTGAGCCTGCTGCACGCGCAGGTCGAGCCGCACTTCCTCTACAACACGCTGGCCAGCGCCCAGTTGCTGACGCGCAGCGACCCGGCCCGCGCCGACCAGATGCTCGGCCACCTGATCCAGTACCTGCGCCGCTCCCTGCCCAGCGCCGACGAATCCATGTCGACACTGGGCGCGGAGCTCGAGCGCGCGATCGCCTACCTGGAGATCCTCAAGATCCGGATGGGTGCGCGGCTGGCCGTGCAGGTGGACGTGCCTGAGCCGCTGCGCGCCACCCTGCTGCCGCCGATGATGCTGCAGACGCTGGTGGAGAACGCGATCAAGCACGGGCTGGAGCCGCGCACCGGCGGCGGCACCATCTGGATCCGCGCCCGCGCCACCGACGGCGACGTGGCGGTGACCGTGGCCGACGACGGCGACGGCTTCAACACCAAGACCAGCGGCACCGGGATCGGCCTGAAGAACGTGCGCGAGCGCCTGCGGCTGGCGTTCGGGGGCGCCGCCTCGCTGGCGGTGGTGGCCAACTTCCCGACCGGTGTCGCCGCCACGCTCTCGGTGCCGGCCCGCTACGAGCGCGAGGCGTCCCATGTCTGAGCATGTGCCCACCTGCATCGTCGCCGAGGACGAACCGCTGCTGCGGCGGGCCCTGCTCGACCAGCTCGCCGTCGCGTGGCCGCAACTGCAGGTCCTGGCCGAATGCGAGGACGGCGCCAGCGCGGTCGAGGCGCTGGCCGGGCACCGCCCCGACGTCGCTTTCCTCGACATCCGCATGCCCGGCCTGACCGGCCTGGACGTCGCCGCCGCCGCGGTCGATGCCAGCCCGGCGACCCAGATCGTGTTCGTCACCGCCTACGACCAGTACGCGGTGGATGCGTTCGAGCGCGGCGCGGTCGACTACCTGCTCAAGCCGATCAAGCCCGAGCGCCTGGCCGCCACGGTCGAGCGCCTGCAGTCGCGCACCGGCAACAACGAGGCCGCGGCGCTGGCGGGCCTGCTGGAACGCCTGGGCGCGCATGCCGGCATCAACCAGCACAACGACAACGCGGCGCCGCCGCTGACCTGGCTGACCGCGAGCGCCGGCCGCGAGACCCGCCTGATCCTGGTCGACGAGGTCGCGTACTTCCGCGCCGACAACAAGTACACCACCGTCGTGACCGCCGACGGCGAGGCGCTGCTGCGCACGCCGATCAAGGACCTGCTGGCCGCGCTGGACCCGACCACGTTCAAGCAGATCCACCGTTCGACCATCGTCAACCTGCGCGCGGTCGCCGGCGTGGTCCGCGACGACAGCGGCCGCGGCACCGTGCGGCTCAAGTCGCGCCCCGAGACCCTCGCCGTCAGTGCGCCGTTCATGGCGCTGTTCCGGCACATGTGAATCCGCTTTCCCGAGGTGATCCATGAACACGTTGCTTGCGTTGTGCGCTTTCGTGCTGTCCCTGGCCGGTGTCGACCTGGGCGCGGGCACGTTCGTCCACCAATTGCGCGAAGGGGGCGCCGAGATCCTCCACAGCCGTGCGGTGGTGCAGGCCGGCGTGGGCCATTTCGAGTGCGTGCGCAGTGCCAGCGGGCGTTGCCATTACACCGTCTACCCGCGGGGTTGCGAACCTTCGGCCGAGTGCGGCGAGCATCCGCTCCGGCGTTTCGCGCTCGACAGTGGCGACAGCCGGCAGGTGACGGGGTTGGCCCACGTGCGCCTGTGCGTCGGGCCCGACGACCCGGCGCCACAGCGGACCTGCAAGCCGCCACGCGCCCTCGCACAACGCTGACCGCGACCCTACCGCGCGGGTGGCCGCCGGATGCGGCATCCTTGCGCGATGCCACTGCATCCGCTGATCCGCTCGCCCCGGCGCCTGTTCCTCCTGGCCGCGTCGCACCCGTCTGCGATGCTGCTGGCGGCGCAGTTGCTCAGCCTGCTGCTGTACCCGGCCATGGATGCCACGCGCGACGGCCGGGTGGTGTTCGGCGCGGTTGCGCTGGTGGTGGTGCCGCTCACGGTCTGGGTGGTGCGCAGCAGCCGCTCGGTGAACTGGGTCGCCTGGGCGCTGGCGATCCCCGCGATCGTGCTGTCGCTGACGGCGATCGCGCTCGACCGCCCGGGCCTGGTGGCCGGCTCGGCGGCGCTGGAGTCGGCGCTGTACTTCTACGCGGCCGCCGCGCTGATCCGTTACATGCTCGACGACCACCGCGTCAGCGTCGACGAGCTGTTTGCCGCGGCGGCAACGTTCACCCTGCTCGCGTGGGGCTTCGCCTACGCGTTCCTCGTGTGCGAGGCGCTCTACCCCGGCAGCTTCACCGGCATGGTCGAACCCGAGCGGCCGCGCCGCTGGATCGAACTGCTGTTCCTGAGCTTCGCCACGCTGTCGGGGACCGGTAACGGCGACATCCTGCCGATCGGCGCACAGGCCCGGGCGTTGGTGATGCTCGAACAGTTCGCCGGCGTGGGCTACATCGCGGCGGTGGTCGGCCGGGTGATCGGCCTGACCCTGATCCGCGAGCAGCGCCGTCGCGACCGCTAGCGCGGCGCCGCCTTACCCGCCGCGATCCAGGGTCACACGCAGCACGGGCATCGTCGTGACGTCATCGATGCCCTTGAACGCCGCGATGCGCTCGCGCAGGTCGGCCAGCATCGATGGCGTGTCGGCCTGCACCAGCACCAGCATGTCGATCTCCCCGGCGACGCTGTGGCAGGTCCGCACCGCCGGCAGCTCGACCAGCAGCGGCATCACGTCGTCGCAGCTGAAGCCGTCGGCGTAACGCAGCAGCAACCAGGCCTGAAGCGGGTCGCCGCCGCTGCCCAGGCGCACGGTGTACTGCGCGATGACACCGGCCGATTCGAGCCGGTGCACGCGCTCCTGCACCGCGCTGCGCGACAGCCCGACCGCCTTCGCGAGCGCGACCGTCGACAACCGCGCGTTGTCCTGCAGCAATGCGATGAGCTTGCGGTCGGTGGCGTCGAGGGTCTTCATGGGCCGGCAGAGCGGTGGCGTCACCGGCATTCTGCCGGGTTGAGACCGGCGCGCGTAGCCGCGCATCGTGGCGGACCAACCAGAACGCGACTGATCCCGATGACCCTTGTCCTGGACGTACCCACCGCATTGATTCCGATCGACGTGCAACAGGCGTTCGACATGGAGGCCAGCAGCAACCCGGCGATGGAAGCCAACGGCCTGCGGCTGCTATCGGCGTGGCGCGACACCGGCCGGCCGCTGATCCACGTGCGCCATGACTCGGTGCAGCCGGGCTCGCCGTTCCAGCCAGGCCAGCCCGGCAACCGGTTGCGCCCGGGCTTCGAACCACGCGACGACGAGCCACTGGTGAGCAAGTCGGTCAATGCCGCCTTCATCGGCACCGACCTGGACCTGCGGCTGCGTCGCCTGGGCGTGCAGCAGGTCGTGTTGTTCGGCATGACCACCGACATGTGCGTTTCGACCAGCGCGCGCGTGGCCGCGAACCTCGGCTACCGCACCGTCATCGTCGGTGATGCGACCGCGTGCTTCGACCTGGCCGGCCCGGATGGCAGTACCGTTCCGGCGGCCGACCTCCATCGTGCGCACCTGGCCACGCTGCATGCCGAATTCGGCATCGTCGTCACCACCGACGATGTCATCGCGTCGATCACCGCAACCGATTGAGAGGGGCGCACGCCACCGCTGTCGACGCATCTTGTAGGCTTGCCGGTCCGCCATTCGCGAGACATCGCATGCGTCTGACCCGTACCGCCATCGCCGCGGCCGTGCTGGCATTGGCCGGCTGCGCAAGTGCACCGGTCCTGCAAGCACCCCCGGTCGAAATCACCGGAGAGCAGGTGACGGAGTACTGGACCCCGGTCCACGACACGATCATGCGCCCCATGGGCCAGTCCCGGCTGCGGTCGGGCGAAGTGCGGCCGCACGCGGACAAGGTCACGGTCACCTACCTGATCGATTCCAACGGCCGGGTGCACGACGCGCGCGTGGTCTCCGCTGAACCAGCGAACGCCTACGCCGGCTGGGCGGTGGACGCGATCAGTGCGTTCTCCTACCAGCCCGCGCCGGACAACCCGGGGCGGGTGCCGGTGAAGCCAACCCAGACGCTGACCCTGCTGCCTGGGCCGCCGCCGACACCCTGACGCAACAGCCGAAACGCTCAATCGCGCTTGTGCGCGGGCAGTACCCAGTCGGGCCGGATGAAGTGGCAGGTGTACCCCTCGGGGTAACGCTCGAGGTAGTCCTGGTGCTCGGGTTCGGCCTCCCAGAAGTCGCCGGCCGGTGCGAGCTCGGTAACCACCTTGCCCGGCCACAGGCCGGACGCCTCGACGTCGGCGATGGTGTCCTCGGCGATGCGCTGCTGCTCCGGCGAGGTGTAGTAGATCGCCGAGCGGTAGGACATGCCGCGGTCGTTGCCTTGCCGGTCCGGCGTGGTCGGGTCGTGGATCTGGAAGAAGAACTCCAGCAACCGGCGGAAACTCGTCCGCTGCGGGTCGAACACGATCTCGATCGCTTCGGCGTGGGTGCCATGGTTGCGGTAGGTCGCATTGGGCACGTCGCCGCCGCTGTACCCCACGCGCGTGGACACCACGCCTTCCTGCTTGCGGATCAGGTCCTGCATGCCCCAGAAGCATCCCCCGGCCAGCACGGCGCGCTCGGTGTTCATCCCTCGCCCTCCTGCACCTGGTCGAGGTAGGCGCCGTAGCCCTGCGCTTCCATCTCTTCGCGCGGGACGAACCGCAGGGACGCGGAATTGATGCAGTAGCGCAAGCCGCCGCGATCCATCGGGCCGTCCGGGAACACGTGGCCGAGGTGGCTGTCGCCATGGGTCGAGCGCACCTCGGTGCGGATCATCCCGTGCGAGGTGTCGCGGATCTCGTTGACGTGCGCCGGCTCGATCGGCCGGGTGAAGCTCGGCCAGCCGCAGCCGGATTCGAACTTGTCGCTGGAGGCGAACAGCGGCTCGCCCGAAACGATGTCGACATAAATGCCGGGCTTCTTGTTGGCGAGGTACTCGCCGGTGCCGGGGTGTTCGGTGCCACTCTGCTGGGTGACGCGGAATTGCTCCGGCGTCAGCCGGGCGATGGCGTCGGGGTCCTTGCGGTAGTCGGGCATGGCGTGATCCTGCAACGACGGGGGTCCTGGATGGATGGGGACCCGCCGCCGGAACTCAATGTCACCCGCCGGATGCCATGTCCGGAAACGGCGAGAACCACAGGCCCGCCGCGCATACCGTGGTCGCACCCCAACCCACGCGAACCGACGCACATGGACTACCGCATTACCGGTCTCTCCCCTGAACCCTTCGAGCCGCTGTTCGGCCTGTCCGACGCAGCGTTGATCCGGCATGGCGCGCAACGCTGGGTCGCCGGACCCGACTCGCGCCTGCCGGACCGCATCGGGATGCGCGACGCCGAGCCGGGCGAGACGCTGCTGCTGGTCAACCACGTGCACCAGCCGGCCGACACGCCGTACCGCGCCAGCCACGCGATCTTCGTGCGCGAGGGCGCGACGCAGGCCTACGACCGGGTCGGTGTCGTACCCGAGGTGATGCGCAGCCGCATGCTTTCGCTGCGTGCCTTCGACCGCGCGCACCTGATGGTCGATGCCGAACTGGTTGATGGCCGCGAGAGCGAAGCCGCGATCCGGCGCCTGCTGGCCGACGCGCGTGTCGAGTACCTGCAGGCGCACTACGCCACGCGGGGCTGCTACGCCGGGCACATCGCCCGCGCCTGACTCACATTTCCCGGCGGACCGTCGGCTCGTCGCCTTCGGTATCCGCGTCGAGGCCGGGCGCGTCGGCAGCTTCCTCCGACGCGCCGGCATCCTGGTTGCCAGCTTCGTCATCGGTGCGCCCGAGCATTGGCAGGACGACCGCAACGATCCAGTAGCCGACCACCAGTCCGCCGATGACCACGACGATCTCGGTCCCGGTCATGGGGCCGCCTCCAACTGCAGGCGCGCCCGCTGTTCGCCGAGGCGGCCGACCGTCGCGCCGTCCGGCGGCAGGTAGGACAGCATGTCGTCGATGCGGTGCGCCGCGGCCCGGCGCAGACGGCGGTGGCCTTCCTCGCCGAACACCCGCCGGGCATCGTGCAAGCGGACCCGCTCGATCCGCCCGCTCAGCTTGCGGACGATATTGATCGCGAACGGCGCACACAGCGCGCACTCCAGCGCGAGCGACGTGACCGCCGCCGTCGGCAGTTCCAGCACGTGCCGGTACCGCCACAACCGCCACGCGATCGAACCGATCACCGCATACACCGCCACCATCCATGCCAGCAGCTCGGCACCGGTGCCAAAGGTGCGGAGCACCAGCGGCAACCCGGGGAAGAACAGCATCAGCAGCACCGTCGCGCGCCGCCCGAACGGGCGCAGCGCGGCGAGGAAATGCCGGGTGTCGTTGCCGGGCGGCACGCGCTCACAAGCGAGCCGCTCGACCGAAACCGGCAGCAGCGCCCGCCACGGTCGCAGCAGGTCGGGCAGCAGCGGGCGGCGGCCGGAAACCAGCACGGCGGCGCCATCGCGTGCGCGCCACCGGTTGCCCCGGCCTTCCAGCATGAACTCGTCGGCATACAGCAGCCGGCCGGCGTCGAACGCGTACAGCGCGAACGCGCCCGCCACCAGCAGCAGCTCGCCGGCCGGGATCACCGTTGGTCTTTCTTCTTGAACAACGACTTGAGCCAGACGCCCAGCCCAACCAGACCGGCCAGCAGGAGTTTCCAGCTGGCCGCCAGGAACGCCGCGATCGCGCCGAAGAAGCCCTTCTTGCCCGCCACCGCGACCGCGCCGCCGGTGATCAGCGCGGCCAGTCCGTACTCGGCAACGCGGTCGCCGGGAACGTAGTCGGCGTAGCGCTCGCCGGCGTTGTAGGCAAAGCCGTCCATGCTCGACTTGAACTCGGCCAGGCCGGTCTCGAAGTTGTCCGGCCGTGCGACCACCTGCACGCTCATCGTGCCCTTCCGCCCCAGCACGCGCGTGTTGTAGTTGATGGTGACGTTGCCCGACGCCGGCTCGGTCAGCCGCGTCGCCCATTCCAGCGCGCGTGTCTCGGCGTTGTAACGCGGCGGCACCTGCCAGCCGTCGATATGCAGCTCCGGCCAGCCGCGGCTGCGGCGCTCCTCGTTGGAGGCTTCCTGGCCTTCGCGCAGCGTGGCGAGCAGCGCATCGGCATCGAGTGCTTCGGTGTCCTTGACGTAGCCTTCGTCGTAGAACGAAAAGTACGCCTCCCACTCGTCCGTGGTCGGCCCGAACAGGTACTCCTCGCCGGACGGGATGTTCTCGGTCCACTCGACGTAGCGACGCGTCTCGTCGGCATCGAGGAAGACATAGCCCTCCGGGATCTGGATCGCCGCGCGCTTGCCGATGGCACCGGTCGAGGGCCCGCGCTGCCAGTCGAACTCGACCGCCGGCGCGCCCCCTTCCTGCGCCTGCACCGTACCGCCCGTCCACAGCACTGCCAGCAGCCCTGCGGCCGCAAGAAACTTCTTCATTCCCCTTCCCCTGTCAGTCAGTCCGTCGATGTGCGGCGCGCCATCCCCATGGCGCCCGGCCGCACCGGATCATCGCCGCTCGCACCGGCACTTGTCACCTTGCCGCCCCCACGGCAGGCCGATCGTCAGTGCGCGGGCTGCGTGGAGCCGCCGCGCATCCGGCGCACCACGGCGACGATGGCGACCACCAGCGCTCCCACCGCCATGCCGACCACCGCATTGCCCAGCGAGGCAAGCAGGGTGCCGGCCAGCCCTTCGGGCACCAACGCTTCCAGCCAGTGGGCCAGCGCCGGGATCGAGTGGACCAGGATGCCGCCGCCCACCAGGAACATCGCGGCGGTGCCGGCGATGGACAGGAACTTCATCAACCAGGGCGCGCTGTACACCAGTGCCCGGCCAATCACTGCGCGCGCGCCGCCCTTCTCGGTCAAATGCACGCCGGCATCGTCCATCTTGACGATGCCGGCGACCAGTCCGTACACGCCGACGGTAATCGCCAGCGCGATGGCCACCAGCACCAGCGCCTGCTGCAGGAAGGGACGGCCTTCCACCACCCCCAGCGACAGCACGATGATCTCCGCCGAGAGGATGAAATCGGTGCGGATGGCGCCCTTGATCTTGTCCTTCTCGTACGCGACCAGGTCGACCTTCTCATCGGCGACCGCCTTGACCAGCTCGCCGTGCTTCTGGGCGTCCTCTTCCCTGGAGTGCAGGAAGCGGTGCGCCAGCTTTTCCATCCCCTCGTACACCAGGTAGGTGCCGCCGATCATCATCAACGGGGTGATCAGCACCGGCAGCCAGGCGCTGATCGCCAGTGCCGCCGGCACCAGGATCGCCTTGTTCTTGAACGAGCCCTTGGCCACCGCCCACACCACCGGCAACTCACGCGAGGCCTTCACCCCGGTCACCTGCTGGGCATTGAGCGCCAGGTCGTCGCCGAGGACACCCGCGGTCTTCTTGGCGGCGAGCTTGGTCAGGATGGCGACGTCGTCGAGGAGGGTGGCGATGTCGTCGAGAAGCGTGAACAGGGTGGCGCCGGCCATGCGGACTCCGTGGTGCGACGGGGCGGGCATTGTGCCCGGCGCGGGTGTCATCCCGGCGCGATGGCCGGATCAGCCCCGCGGGCAAGACTGTGCTGTAGCCGGCAACGACAAAGCCCGGGCGTCACCCGGGCCTTGTCCGGCAAAGCGGTCGAACCTCGACGGTCAGGCCTTGCCTGCGACCGCGATCCGTTGGCGATCCGGCGTCGGCCTACTTGCGGATCACCTGCTCATGCGCGTCCAGCGCTTCGGCCAGGCCCGGCACGCCATCGGCGCCGGTCGGCACGCTGATGCTGGAACCTTCGAAGTCGCTGCCGATCGGCTGTGCACGGCCGCCGAGGCACTGCGCCAGGAAGCCTTCGGCCACCGCATTGAACGCCTTGCTGTTCTCCGGCCGCGCGAAACCGTGGCCTTCGTCGGGGAACAGCACGTACGTCACCGGGATGTCGTTGGCGGTCATCGCCTTGACGATCTGGTCGGACTCGTCCTGCTTGACCCGCGGATCGTTGGCGCCCTGGCCGATCAGCAGCGGCTTGCTGATCCGGTCGGCCCGGGTCAGCGGCGAACGCTCGGTGAGCCACGCCTTGCCTTCCTCGGTGCGCGGGTCGCCCATGCGCTTGGTCAGCTGCTCGTAGAAGCTTGCCCAGTACGGCGGTACCGTGCCCAACAGGGTGTTGAGGTTGGAGGGGCCGACGATGTCGACGCCGCAAGCGAACGCGTCGGGGGTGAAGGTCAGCCCGGCCAGCGTCGCGTAGCCACCGTAGCTGCCGCCCATGATCGCGACCTGGTCGGCGGTGGTGACGCCGGCATCGACCGCCCATTGCACCGCGTCGATCAGGTCGTCGTGCATCTTGCCGGCCCACTCGCCGTTGCCGGCGTTGGTGAAGTCCTTGCCGAAGCCGGTGGAGCCGCGGAAGTTGACCGACAGCGTGGCGTAGCCGCGGTTGGCCAGCCACTGGTCGTAGCTGCTGTAGCCGTAGCTGTCGCGCGCCCACGGGCCACCGTGGACGAACAGCACCATCGGCACCGGCGCATCGGCCTTGCCGTCGCTGTCGGCGTCGGCGCTGCTGGGCAGCGACAGGTAGCTGACCAGCGTCTTGCCGTCGCGCGAGCGGATCTCCTGCGGCCACATCGGCACCAGCGGCTTGCCTTCCAGCTCGGGGCGCGCGGAGAACAGCTTGGTCAGCGTGCCGCCGGCGCCGCGGTCGTAGCGGTAGTACGACACCGGGTCCTCGGCCGCCGCGTAGGTCACGATCCAGGTGTTGTCGTCGTGGGTGCGGCTGTTGACGCCGATCTCGCCCGGCCCGATCGCCTGCAGCTTCTCCAGGTCGGCCTTGATGGCCGGGTCGACCGCCTGCCACTCCTCGCGCAGGTAGTTGACCGACACCGCCTGCACCTCGCCGGTGCGCGGGTGGGTCAGCGACTGGCCGACGTCGGCGCGCGCATCCTCGCGCACCAGCGTGCGCTCGCCGCTGGCGACGTCGACCGCGTACAGCGCGGCGGTGTCGCGGCCGCGCGAGTCGAGCATGTAGAGGGTGTCGCCGTCGGTGGTCAGGCCGGCCGGCGCGGTGGTGAGCGAGTCCTCGAACGGAATGTCGGACTGCACCTTCCAGCCGCCCTGGCCGTCGGGCTGCAGGATGTCGCTGCCGCCGTCGGGCCGTGCGCGGGTCGCGTAGCGCAGGGTGTAGCTGTCGTCGACGAGGTAGTTGCCGATCCTGTCGTCGTTCTTCTCCAGCAGGGTGCGCTCGCCGGTGGCCAGGTCGACCTTGTACAGGTCGTGCCAGGCCGGGTCGCGGTCGTTCATGCCGACCAGGATCGTGCCGGGCTGCGAGTGGCTGGCCGCCACCACCTGCGCGGTGGTCTTCGGGAACGGCGTGAGGTCGGTCTCCTCGCCGGTGGCGATGTTGACGCTGTAGAGGTGGAAGTCCTCGTCACCGCCGGTGTCGCGCAGGTACAGCAGCGTGTCGGGCTGGTAGGACCAGAAATAGCGGCGGATGCCGCGGGCATCGTCGTCGGTGACCGCACGCGCCTGCGCCGGATTGTCGGCCGGGGCGACCCAGACGTTCATGACGCCGTCGACCGGCGCGATCCAGCTCAGGGTCTTCCCGTCCGGGCTGATCATCACCAGCGCGCGCTCGGGGTTGCCGAACAGGGCATCGCGCGAGATCAGCTCGACATCGGCGACGCGCTCGGCAGCACTCGGCGCCGTCGGCGCGGTCTGGGCAAGCGCGGTGGAGATCGACATCGCCAGGACAAGTCCGGCGATCCGGGGCAATTGCTTTTGCATGTGCGGCTCCATGGGTGCGGCGGTCCCGGGATGGGACCTGTCAGGCAGTAGATACCTATCCCGACCCCGGTTCATCCCCCAGAGGTTGGGGCTCCGGTGGCACCCGGCGGCGCGTGGCATGCAAAAGGCCCGGGCTTCCACCCGGGCCTCCTGGTTCTGCTGAAGGCGGATCAGGCCTTCTTTTCGTCCGCGATCCACTGGTCGATCTTGCGCTCCAGCAGGGTCAGCGGCAGGGCGCCGCCGCCGAGCACGGCGTCGTGGAACTCACGGATGTCGAAGTCGTCACCCAGCTCCTTCTCGGCGCGCGCGCGCAGCTCCTGGATCTTGATCATGCCGATCTTGTAGCTGGTCGCCTGGCCCGGCCAGGTGATGTAGCGGCGCACCTCGGCCTCGACCGCTTCCAGCGGGATCGAGCTGTTGGCGGCGAAGTAGTCGACCGCCTGCTTCTGCGTCCAGCCCTTGGCGTGCAGGCCGGTGTCGACCACCAGCCGGATCGCGCGCCACATCTCCGAGGTCAGCCGGCCGTACTCGGAGTACGGGTCGGTGTAGGTGCCCGGCATCTCGCGTGCCAGCCACTCCGAGTACAGGCCCCAACCTTCCGAGTAGGCGCTGAAGCCGGCCTGCTTGCGGAACTCCGGCACGCCTTCCAGCTCCTGCGCGATGGCGATCTGCATGTGGTGGCCCGGCAGGCCCTCGTGGTAGGCGATGACCTCCAGCTCGGTCTTGGGCATCGCGTTCATGTCGGACAGGTGGGCGTAGTAGATGCCCGGGCGCGAGCCGTCCGGCGTGCTCGGGTAGTAGTGCTGCGCGGCGCCGGCCACCTCGCGGAACGGCTCGACCCGCTTGACCACCAGGTCGGCCTTGGGCAGCAGGCCGAAGTAGTTCGGCAGCTGCTTCTTGATCGTATCGATCGCCGCGGTGGCGTCGTCGATGTAGGCCTGGCGGCCGGCGTCGGTGTCGGGGTACTTGAACTGCGGGTCGGTGCGGATGAACTGGAAGAACGCCTTGAGATCACCCTTGAAGCCGACGCGGTCCTTCAGCGCCTCCATCTCGCCGCGGATGCGGGTCACCTCGTCCAGGCCGATCTGGTGGACCTGGTCGGGGGTGAGGTTGGTGGTGGTCGATGCGGCCAGCCGCTGGGCGTAGTACGCCTTGCCGTTGGGGTGGGTCGTGCCCACGCCGGACGGATTGACCAGCGTATTCGGCAGGTCGGCCTTGAACCATGCCAGCACCTCGTCGTAGGCCGGCTTGACCGCCTCCACCAGCGCGGCGCGGGCCTCTGCCTTCAGCTCGGTGGCGCGGGCGGCGTCGATCTTGCCGGCCTTGACCAGCGCATCGGCCTTGGCCTGCGCGTCGGCCCACAGCGCGCTGTCGGCGCCGTCGGTGAACGGCGCGCCGGTGATCACCTTGGTGCCCTGCTCGATCACGCCTTCATGGGCGAAGCGCGGCGGGCGGATGCCCTGCTCGGCCGAATCGCGCACGTGGTCCATCAGCTGGCCGAACGCACGCGGCACCTGGCGCAGGCGCGCGATGTAGGCGGTGTAGTCCGACTCGTCGTCAACCTTGTGGAAGCCGATCATGAAGGTCGGCATCTGCGACTGCATGCCGCCCATCTGCTCGAACGGGTAGCCGTGCGCGGTGAACTGGTCGGCGGCCTTCGCGTTCTGCACCTGGTACTCGAACAGGTCCCACGACAGCTTGGCGGTGTCGCCCAGCGCGTCGTAGTCGAAGGTCGACTTCATCTCGTCCAGCGCCGCCACCATCCAGGCCAGCTGCTTCTTGCCGGCCTCGCGCGACATGTCGTCGATCTCGGAATAGCGGTCCTTGCGGCCGAGGAAGGTCATCTGGATCGGGCTGAACTGCAGTTGCTCCTCGTACTTGCGCTCGAACCACGCATTGATGCGCGCGTCCTCGGACGTGGCGGCAGCCTGCGCGGTGGTGGTGGCCGGCGCAGTCTCGAGTGAGGACGGCGGGGTGCTGGCGCACGCGGCCAGCAGGGCCAGGGACAGGGCGGAAACGACAAGAACGCGGCGCATGGGCACTCCGTGGTCGGACGGGAGCCAGGCCCCCGGGAACGCCGATCATGCCGCAGGGTCGGGACGGGCGCAGCCTGCCGGAAGGCATGGTGCGGACGCGATGTGGGTCAGAATCCCCGCATGACCCGTCTACTGGAATCGCTGGACCTGCACGTCGTCGGTATCGCGGCGATGGTCCTGGTGCTCGCGCTGATCCTGCCGCTGGCGTGGGTGCCGTGGCTGGTGGCGGTGGTGCCGCTGGGCCGTGTAGCGACCCGCGCCGGCGACCTGCGCCGCTCGGGCACCTCGCCGGTGCCGCACCTGTTGGTCAACGGCGCGGTGGTGGCGCTGGCCACGGCGCTGGCGTTCCTGTTCTCGCCGGCGTGATGCGATGCCGCGCGCGGTGGGCTACGCGGCCGCGCCCATCACCCACGCCGTCAGCGAGTTACCCGGGTCGGCCAGCAGCTTGACCGTCAGCGCAAGCGCCATCACCACCAGCAGCGGCCGGATCACCCGGCCACCGACGCGCAATGCCAGGTGTGCCCCCACCTGGCCACCGGCGATGCTCGCCACCGCCATCAGCAGGCCGATCGCCCACAACACGTAGCCACCGATCACCAGCGTGATCAGCGCGGCGATGTTGCTGGCCAGGTTGAGGAACTTGGTGTGCGCCGTGGCCGAGACCAGCCCCATGCCGAACAGTGCGACCAGCGCGGTCGTCAGGAACGACCCGGTGCCCGGGCCGAAGAAGCCGTCGTAGAAGCCGATTGCCGTGGCGATGCCGACCAGCGCACCGGTGCCGAAGCGGCTGTGGCGGTCCTCTTCGGACGCCTTCGGCGCGACGGTGAAGTAGATCACCATCAGGACCAGCAGCACCGGGATCAAACCGGCCAAGAACGCGGGATCGATGCGCTGCAACGTCCACGCGCCGACCACCGAACCGACGAACGCGCCGATCGCCGGCCGCGCGAACCGCCGGAAGTCGATGCGCCCCTTGCGCGCAAAGGCGACCACCGCGCTGGCGGTGCCGAAGCTGCTCTGCAGCTTGTTGGTGGCGATCGCCTGCACCGGCGGCACGCCGACGGCCATCAGCGCGGGGATGGTGAGCAGCCCGCCGCCACCGGCAATCGCATCGATCACACCGGCGATGAAGGCCACCCCCATCAGCAGAACAATGACATCGACGCCAAATTCCATGGAGTCTGGTTCCGGTTCGGTCTAGGCGACCGGTACTACGCCGCGATATCGACGTACTCGAAAGTGCACCCCGACCCTGCTTTGCAGTGCCGGGCCCCGGCTCAGCGGTCGGAGCCTGGCGTGCGCAGTGCCTTCGGCGGAATGAGCGCGTTCAACTCGACCGCCATGTCCTTCAGGTCCTTCATCTGCGGACCCGCAAATGGTGGCTCCTGCACGCTTTCCGCAAGAGCGCTGAACCCTTCCGACCCGGGCACCGTGATCATGGCCGAGAGCCGCTTGCTCTTGGCGGTACTCTCGTCACGGGTCCAGATCGGATAGGCCACCCGTGCATCTGCCGAGCGCACCGCGCCGGTTCCTTCCAGGATCTCGTAGAACCTCTGCCGCGCCTCGCTGTCGCTGCTGCCTTCCAGCGTGGGCACGATCTTGACCGTCAGATGCTCGCTTCCATCCTTGGACCGCCACGAGCAGTTCGTGTTCCATCGCGTCGTCTGCATCGTGATCTCGAAGCCCGGCTCGCGCGCCAGCCAGTCACGGACGACACCCTGGATCTCCGGGGAATCGCATGCCAGCACCGGCACCCGGGACATCTGGCTGGGCCAATCGTCGGCCTGCGCCGGGCTGGCCATGAAGCTCATCGCAATGCCGAGGGTCAGAGCGGCTCGTATCGTGTTCATCACGTTCCATTGAGATCGGGTGTCGCGGCTGCAGTATCCCTGCCCTGCCCGGGGAGAACAATGTTGCGCCAACCGCAGCAGCGCGACATCGCCCTTCGCAGGACGTGGTCGGCGGTTCGACGTAGTGCACCTGCTGCTTCATTCACCATGCCGTTTCGGAGGTGGATGGCCTAGACCAACGCGAGGGCCGGCAGATCGGACGCCCGCCCCCGGGCACGCCTGCCCGCTCATGCCATTCGCGCTCCGTGATACCTCGGCGTCTTAACCTTCCCAGTTCCGCTACCCATGGAATTGCCGCCATGTGCTACTCGGCCCGGATCCGCGCTGACTACGCCAAGTTCGTCCGCCAGTACGACGCCTCGGTCAGCCTGGAAGACTTCTTCCAGCTGTACTGGCTGCGCCAGCAGGACGGCAAGGCCAAGGTGCCGCGGGCGCTGGACGCCGCGTTCCTGGACGACCCGGCCGCCTCGCGGCTGCACCCGCTGATCCACGCGCACGCCGCGGCCGAGGCCACCCGGCTGGAGCAGGAGCTGTTCGCCCAGCGCGCGCGGCTGGTCAAGGCAGAGCGCGTGCTGGCTACCAAACCGACCAAGAAGGCGGCCGACGACCAGCGCATCGCCACCAGCAAGATCGCGAAGGCACAGGCACGGATGGCTGAACTCAAGCGCCCGCCCGGCGACGACGACGCACGCATCTACCCCGGCTACTTCGCACCGGTGATGGTGGCCGAGCGCGGCCAGCGCGTGGTCAGGCCGATGCGCTACCAATGCCGCCCCTGCGGCAAGCCGGCCGATTACGACCGCAAGTACCCCGGCACCTACAACGCCCGGCGCGACAACCTGGAAGGCTTCTGGAAGGAACAGTTCGGCCGCACACACGGCGTCGCGGTGCTGACGGCCTTCCACGAACACGTGCCGCGGCACGCCGCCGAAGGCCGCGCCCTGGAGCCTGGCGAGAAGGAATCGACCGTGGTGCTGGAGTTCCGGCCCGACCCGCCGCAGGACATGCTGGTGGCCTGCCTGTGGTCACGCTGGACCGGCCCGGATGGCGAGGAGCTGCTGTCGTTCGCCGCCATCACCGACGACCCGCCGCCCGAAGTCGCCGCGGCCGGCCACGACCGCTGCGTGATCCCGATCAAGCCCGAGCACCTGGATGCGTGGCTCAACCCCGACCCGGCGCACCTGGCGGCGCAGTACGCGATCCTGGATGACCGCCAGCGGCCTTATTACGGGCACCGGATGGCGGCGTGATGAACCCACTCGCCCTATAGGGCATCGCCGCCGGCTTGGGATGTGAGTGATCCCATTTGGAAGCCCTTGGATCAGCCCGAGCTTGCCGCAGTGCTGACCACCCCACGTGCGATCCTGCGGCCATGCTCTCCATCATCATTCCCGCCCATGACGAGGCCGCGCTGATCGGTGCCACGCTCGACGCGCTGGCACGGGCGACCACAGCGCTTGAGCTGCCACACGAAGTGATCGTGGTCGACGACGCCTCATCCGACCGCACCGGCGACATCGCCGCGGAACGGGGCGCGCGAGTGTTGCGCGTCGAGCACCGGCAGATCGCGGCCACGCGAAATGCCGGCGCCGCCGTGGCGCGCGGGGATCGGCTGTTGTTCCTGGACGCGGACACGCTTGTGGATACCGAAGTGCTCGCCGCCGCCATGGCGGCCCTGGACCGCGGCGTGGTGGGCGGTGGCTGCGCCGTGCGGTTCGACGGCAAAGTGCGCTGGCACGAGCGCGTCTTCACCGCGGGCGTGATGCATATGTTCCGCTGGACCGCCATCGCCCCCGGCTGCTTTCTGTTCTGCACCCGCGACGCCTTCGACCGGGCCGGCGGCTTTGACGAACACTGGTACGCCGGCGAAGACGTCGCCATGAGCCGCGCCCTCGCCGCGCAGGGCACCTTCACCATCCTGCGCGAAGCCGTCCACACCTCAGACCGCAAGCTGCGGACCTTCGGGGTCCGCGAACACCTGCGTCTGGCCGGACGGTTCCTTCGACACGGACGCGGGATGCTGGCCTCGCGCCAGCACCTGTCGCTCTGGTATGCGAAGCGGCGGGATACGAAATAGCGCGAGCTGGCCTTGCCCGATGACGCTGGTCTGGCTCGAGATCCGCGACTGCGAATCTTCCTCGGGTACCCTGGCGCCAGCCGGGAGAAAGTCATGTCGAGCGACGTGGAAATTGATAGGGCCGTCAGAATCGCCGCATTCGAGTGGTTGAAGCTGCAGAAGGCACTGCACGGCGAGGTGCTTCCCCGCTCCGTTCTGGAGCAAGGTTTCGACTTTCAGGGTGTTCGGGTCCCGATCGTTGGGCCCAAGGGCATCTTCAAGCCAGGCCTACTCGCGGGTATGCCGCTTTCGTTAACGACGATCCCGGGCGGTCCATATGACGACGACCTGCGGGATGGTGCCTCAGTAATCCACTATCGCTACCGGGGAACCAACACCAACCACCCGGACAATGTCGGTGTCAGGCGGGCAATGGAAACCCGGACACCGCTCATCTACTGCTACCGGGTCATGCCCGGCAGGTACGCAGTCTCATTCCCCGTCTTCGTGTGCGGCGACAATCCAGGCAGCCTCACGTTCGACATCCAATTGGACGACGACCTTGGCCTTGCGCGCTATATGGCCGCAAAGCCGGAGCCTGCTGTCGCTGATGAGGCGGTGCTTCATCGTCGCTACGTGACGACTACCGCCAAGAGGCGTCTTCACCAGGTTGCGTTCCGGGAACGAGTACTTACCGCCTACGAAACTCGCTGCGCGCTATGCAGGCTTCGACATGGCGCGCTCCTGGATGCGGCCCACATCATCCCTGATGGTGAGCCCGGCGGTGAGCCCGAGGTCTCCAACGGCCTTGCCTTATGCAAGATTCACCATGCCGCGTTCGACTTAAATTATCTGGGCATTACGCCGGCCTTCCGCGTTGAAGTCCGGCAAGCACTTCTGGATGAGATCGACGGCCCGATGCTGCAGCACGGGATCAAGGCACTACACGGCGAGCAGATGGTGCTGCCCAAATCCCGCGCGAGTCGCCCGTCGATCCAGCGGTTGGAGGCCCGGTTCGAACGATTCCTTGGGGCGACCAAGTGAGTCGCCGGTTTGCGCTTTGAATTGCGCCCAAGGATGACCGTGGGTCATCCGATATCCTGCTCAAGCTCAAGGGAGACGGTGCGGAAGGATGTTGATCAAAGCGGCCGACGATCAAAAAAGTAGGCTCGAGGCACTCGAAGCACGTGCACGAGAGGGGGGACCAAACGCTCTACGCATTGAGCAGGAGCTTCGTGCGCGGCGCGCGGGCGAGCGGGCCGAACGCGAAGCCGCATACCTGATCGACTTTGACTACGCGGCGTCTCCCAACTGGGCGGTGATCCATGACCTTCGCATCGAGCACGCTGGCCGCGTGGCACAGATCGATCACCTGCTGATCAATCGATGGATGGACATATACGCGCTGGAAACGAAGTCGTTTCACTCAGGAGTGAAGATCAACGACGACGGCGAGTTCCTGCGTTGGAACAACTACCGCAAGACGTACGAAGGCATGGCCTCGCCCCTCCAACAGAGCGAACGCCACATTCAAGTGCTGCGAGACGTGGTGGCTGGGATCGCCCTGCCTACACGGCTTGGGGTCCGCATAGCCCCGGCATTCCACTCCTTTGTGTTGGTCAGCCCTAATGCAAAGATCTACCGGCCCAAGCGATTTGACACCTCGCGCGTGATCAAAGCCGACCAGCTCAAGAAAGCGATCTGGCGGGACATCGACAGCGAGAACGGACTCATAGCGCTCCTCAAGACCGCTGCCAAGATCGTGTCAGGCGACACGATTGAGTATGTCGCGCGACAGCTGGCGGCTCTTCATCAACCACAAGAAGAGAGCGGACAGCGTGCCGCTGGCAGGGAAGATGATGTGACCGGCCAGCCGCTTCGCGCTTCCGTGAGGCCCGACGGTCGAATCGAACCCACTATCGACTTTGCGAGTGGCTTTGCCACGGCGCGTGGCAGCTCGACGATTCCAAGCGGGGTTCAGTACGGTGCGACCAACAGCGGCACAGACGTTGCACAGTGCGCTTGCAAGAGCTGCCGTTCCAGCGAAGGGAGTGTGCTTTCGGGACGTTACGGCTACTACTTCAAGTGCGCAGCCTGCGGCACAAACACTGCAATCCGCTTTACGTGTGCGCCGGGGCACACGCCCCGCCTCAGAGGCGAGCGCGGCGCGTTCTACCGCGAGTGCGCTCAGTGCGGGAGCAGCGAGCTGTTCCATCGCAACGGTACGCCCGAGGCGCCCGGCTCACGTTCCTGACGTCGCTTCGCTTCGCTGGAAGCGGCAATTTCGGCGCGGCACAGCCAAGACGGTGGCGCACACCGCCACCTCTGCGAAACTCCGCGCCGCTCCATCGCCGACGTGTCGGCTTGTGGCAACCGCCCGCACGGAATTGCGGCGGAGCATGGACCGCCCGGCCCAGCCGTTCTGGCATTGCCGGGCTCGCAAATGGAACGTAAGGACACTGCAATGCAAAACCTCCTCTCCCTCACCCTGTCCGAGCAGGACCTGGCCGACCTTGATGGCGCGCTGGAGACCCTGCGTCGTGTGTTCGCGCCATTGATCGCGCTGCAGCCGGCGCAGCGTCGCGACCTGTACAAGATGGGCAGCAAATCAGAGACCTTCTGCCGGCAGACGCTGGCGTTGCTGGCGGCCAACCCGCAGATGGTGCCGCCCAACCTGGGGCTGGCCGAGGCGCAGGCCGACCTGGTGGCGCTGGACGCGCTTCGGCCGCGGCTGATCCAGCAGCGGCAGTTGCTGGAGCGCGGCGACGACACCGAGATGGCCCTGGGCAGCGACATCATCGGCGTCGCGCTGGAGGGCTACGCCCTGCTCAAGGTGTCCGGCAAGGGCGAAGCGCTGAAGGGCGCCCGCCGCGAGCTGTCTGCCCGCTTCGCCAAGGGCACCCGCGCCCCCGAACCGGAGGCCGCCTTGGCCGAATGAGTCACCCGCGACGCCCAAAGCGTCGCCGTTGAGTGTTGAAGCCTGGCGGGTGAGGTGCAACAGCCTCATCCGTCAGGCTCTTTGCTTCAGGGGTGAGGCTTTTTGCCTCGACGTTGGGGCTCGGAAGGTCTCGCGTGAGTCCAATCGTCTGAACGCCGAAGTAAACCAGCCTGACGGCCGAGCGTTAGAGCCAGACCGATGAGGCCAAGCGCCTCTGCGTAGAGCCTCGGCGCCTCATCAACGACGCCCGCACGCGCAGAGCCAAGTGCACGACCGTACCGAGGGTGTCGTCATCAAGGCGACGCAGCCAAAGTCGACTCTGACAAATTGCACAAAAAAGGGCGGCCATTTCGGCCGCCCCTTTGGTACTCGCGATCGTTGCTTAGATTGATATCGGGTTTGGCTTGTCCGTATCGATCTTGTACTGCTTCACCGCCCGCGTCACATCCTTCGCCGTCATCTTCCCTTCCGCCGCCAGCGCCGCGATCGCGGCGTGCGCGACGTGGTACCGGTCCACCTCGAAGTGGCTGCGCAGGTTCGCCCGGGTGTCGCTACGGCCGAAGCCGTCGGTGCCCAGCACGGTGTAGTGCATCGGCACGTAGGCGCGGACCTGCTCGGGGTAGGCGCGGATGTAGTCGGTCGAGACGATCGCCGGGCCCTGGCGGCCTTCCAGCAGGCTGGTGATGTACGGCTTGCGCGGGGCCTTCGACTCGGGGTTCATGCGGTTGTAGCGCTCGGCGTCCACGCCATCACGCGCCAGCTCGTTGAAGCTCGGGCAGGACCAGATGTCTGCCGTGACGCCAAAATCCTTCTCCAGCAGCTCGGCCGCTGCGATGACCTCGCGCAGGATGGTGCCGCTGCCCATCAGCTGCACGCGCTGCTCGCCCTTCTTGGCCTTGCCGGCGTCCTTCAGCAGGTACATGCCCTTGATGATCCCCTCGGCGCTGCCCTCGGGCATGTCCGGGTGGGTGTAGTTCTCGTTCATCAGGGTGATGTACCAGTACTCGTCGACCTGGTCTTCGAGCATGCGCTTCATGCCGTGCTGCAGCAGGGTGACCACCTCGTAGCTGAAGGTCGGGTCGTAGCTGCGCACGTTCGGAATCAGCCCGGCCTGCATCATGCTGTGGCCGTCTTCGTGCTGCAGGCCTTCGCCGTTGAGCGTGGTGCGGCCGGCGGTGGCGCCCAGCAGGAAGCCGCGCGCACGCATGTCGGCGGCCTGCCAGGCGGAGTCGCCGATGCGCTGGAAGCCGAACATCGAGTAGTAGATGTAGAACGGCAGCAGCTGCAGGTTGTTGGTGCTGTAGCTGGTGGCGCAGGCCATCCAGCTGGCGAAGGCGCCGGCCTCGGTGATGCCTTCCTCCAGCACCTGCCCGGCGACGTCCTCGCGGTAGTACATCAGCTGGTCACGGTCGACCGGCTTGTACTTCTGGCCGTGCGGCGAGTAGATGCCCAGCTGGCGGAACATGCCCTCCATGCCGAAGGTGCGCGCCTCGTCGGCGACGATCGGCACGCAGCGCGGGCCCACCTGCTTGTCGCGCAGGGTGATGCTGAGCGCCTGCACGAACGCCATGGTGGTGCTGATCTCGCGCTCGCCGGTGGACTTGAGCAGGCGCTCGAACACCTCGAGCTTGGGCGCGGCGAGCGACTCGCTCGACTTGCGCCGGCGCTGCGGCAGGAAGCCGTTGAGCGCGGCGCGGCGCTCCTTCATGTACTGCACTTCCTCGGAGTCTTCGCCGGGGTGGTAGAACGGCACCTTGCCTTCGGCCAGCTGCTCGTCGGTCACCGGCACGTTGAAGCGGTCGCGGAAAACCCGCACCGCCTCGTCGTCCATCTTCTTGGTGCCGTGGGTCGGGTTGAGCGACTCGCCGGCCAGGCCCATGCCGTAGCCCTTGACCGTCTTGGCCAGGATGACGGTGGGCATGCCGGTGTTGTTCACGGCCTGGTGGTAGGCGGCGTACACCTTGTGCGGGTCGTGGCCGCCACGGTTGAGGCGCCACACGTCCTCGTCGCTCATGTTGGCGACCAGCTTGGCGGTCTCCGGGTACTTGCCGAAGAAGTTCTCGCGGGTGTACTTGCCGCCGAACGCCTTGCAGTTCTGGTACTCGCCGTCGACGGTCTCCATCATCAGCTGGCGCAGCTTGCCGGACGTATCGCGGGCGAGCAGCGGATCCCAATAGCTACCCCAGATGGTCTTGATGACGTTCCAGCCGGCGCCGCGGAAGTTGCCTTCCAGCTCCTGGATGATCTTGCCGTTGCCGCGCACCGGCCCGTCCAGGCGCTGCAGGTTGCAGTTGATGACGAAGATCAGGTTGTCCAGGCCCTCGCGGCCGGCGATCGAGATCGCGCCCAGGCTCTCGGGCTCGTCGGTCTCGCCGTCGCCGAGGAAGCACCAGACCTTGCGGTCGGTCTTGGGCATCAGGCCGCGACCTTCCAGGTACTTCCAGTTGCGCGCCTGGTAGATCGCCGCCAGCGGGCCCAGGCCCATCGACACGGTCGGGGTCTGCCAGTAGTCGGGCATCAGCCACGGGTGCGGGTAGCTGCTCAGGCCCTTGCCGCCGGTCTCCATGCGGAAGCAGTCGAGCTGGTCCTCGCTGATGCGGCCTTCAAGGAACGAGCGGGCGTAGATGCCCGGCGAGCTGTGGCCCTGGATGTACAGCAGGTCGCCCGGGTGGTCTTCGGACGGGGCGCGCCAGAAGTGGTTGAAGCCGACGTCGTACAG
Source organism: Lysobacter luteus (assembly GCF_907164845.1). Lineage (NCBI taxonomy): Bacteria > Pseudomonadati > Pseudomonadota > Gammaproteobacteria > Lysobacterales > Lysobacteraceae > Novilysobacter > Novilysobacter luteus. The sequence continues at coordinate 394,217 of NZ_OU015430.1, read as the reverse complement.
CGTGGCGCCCGAGGCGAAGCTGGCGATGTGGCCGCCCAGGTCGCCCGGCTTGCGGTTGGCGCGCACCACCATCGCCATCGCGTTCCAGCGGATGATCGAGCGGATCTTCCACTCCATCGCGGCGTCGCCCGGGCTCTTGGCCTCCAGGTGCGGCGGGATGGTGTTGATGTACTCGGTGGTCGGCGCAAACGGCAGGTGCGCCCCGGCGCGTCGGCTGACTTCGACCATGCCCTCAAGCAGTGCGTGCGCCCGGTCGGTGCCGTCGCGCGCGATGACCGCCTCGATCGACTCGATCCACTCCTGGGTCTCGGTGGGGTCGGGATCGTCCTGCAGCAGGTCGGTGAACGGGCTTTCGTAGGTCGTGGTCATGCGCCTCGCGGCCCCTTGGCCGCGCCTCGTAATGGGGGTGGAGAGATTGCTTCGATTCTATCAGCGGGGGTCGCGGCGGGGCTGGCCGCGGCTGGCGGAATGGGGATGCGGGGGCGTATGGGGGCCCATCCTGTAGGAGCGGCTTCAGCCGCGATCAAACAGCCGCCGGCCCGCGCTTGACCAATTGATCGCGGCTGAAGCCGCTCCTACAACGGCGCGGGGGTTGGACCGATGGGGGGACGCGGGGATCCCCGCTTTTTGGCGGGCGCGTGGTTAACCACGCTTGCCGGATGGGACACGCCCGCCTGCGCATCGGCCGCCAATCGCTCACCGGCCAGGTTTACCTGATCACCTTTGCCACCGTTGATCGGGCCCGGACCTTCGCCGACTGGGCGGTCGCCGCAGAGGCCTGCCGGGTGATGTCGGCTACGCCGGCGTGGCAGCGCTCGCGGCTCCTCGCCTGGGTGTTGATGCCAGACCACTGGCATGGGCTGGTGGAACTGGGTGGCTTCGACTCGCTGCCGACCTGCGTCGGGCGACTGAAGGGCCGCAGCGCGCGACTGCTTCGCCAGGCCCATCCGGGCATAGGGCCGACCGTCTGGGCCCCCGCCTACCACGACCGGGCGTTGCGCGCGGAGGAGCGGTTGGTGGATGCCGCGCGGTACGTGGTGATGAATCCGGTGCGGGCGGGACTGGTGCGGCGGGTCGCGGATTACCCGTATTGGGATGCGGTGTGGGTTTGATGCGGCCCAGGTCTGTAGGAGCGGCTTCAGCCGCGATCGTCAATCGGCACAGGTTGCCGTTAGTTGGATCGCGGCTGAAGCCGCTCCTACAGGTACTGCGGCGTTACCGCTCTCGGGCGGCGCGGATCTGGGCGTCGACGGCGGCGATGGCGGTCAGGTTGACGATGCGGCGGGAGGTCGAGTCCGAGGTCAGGATGTGCGCTGGCTTGTCCAGGCCCATCAGGATCGGGCCGATGGCCACGCCGTCGGTCGCCACGCGGAACATGTTGTAGGTGATGTTGGCCGCGTCCAGGTTGGGCAGGACGAACAGGTTGGGCCGGCCGCGCAGGGTGGTGTTGGGGAAGATCCGCTTGCGCAGGGCTTCGCTCCACGCGGTGTCGGCCATCATCTCGCCGTCGACCTCAAGTTTGGGCACGCGCTGGGCGAGGATCTCGCGGACCTTGCGCATCTTCGCCGCCGACGGGTTGTCGTGGCTGCCGTAGTTGGAGTGCGACAGCAGCGCGACCTTGGGCTCCACGCCGAACAGCTTGAGCCGGTAGGTGGCCTGCATCGTCGCTTCGGCGATCTGCTCGGCGGTCGGGTCCAGCTGCACGTGGGTGTCCAGGAAGAACCACGCGCCGGCGTCGTTGATCACGCCGGTCATCGCCGCGGTGCCGGTGACGCCGCGGTCGAAGTCGAACACGCTGCGCAGGTAGCCCAGCTTCTTGTGGAAGCGCCCCACCACGCCGCAGATCAGCGCGTCGGCCTCGCCCCGCTCCACCATCAACGCGGCGATCAGGCTCGGGCGCGAGCGCAGCAGGCTCTTGGCGGCCTCCACGGTGACGCCGCGCCGCTCGGTGAGCGCGTGGTACTGCTGCCAGTACTCGTCGAAGCGCGGGTCGGAATGGATGTTGGTCAGCTCGAAGTCGACGCCCTCGCGCATGCGCAGGCCGAGTTTCTCGATGCGCGCGTTGATGACCTCGGGGCGGCCGATCAGGACCGGGAACGCCAGCCCTTCGTCGACCACCGTCTGCACGGCGCGCAGCACCACGTGCTCCTCGCCCTCGGCGTAGACCACGCGCTTGCGGGTGTGGCGGGCGCGGTCGTAGACCGGCTTCATCAGCAGGCCGGTGCGGTAGATGAACTGGCCGAGGGTTTCCTCGTAGGCGGCCATGTCGGTGATCGGCCGGGTCGCCATGCCCGAGTCCATCGCCGCCTTCGCCACCGCCGGCGCCAGCATGACCAGCAGGCGCGGGTCGAACGGGCGCGGGATCAGGTATTCCTCGCCAAAGGTCGGGATCTCGCTGCCGTATGCGGCGGCCAGGTCACCGGCCTCCATCCGCGCCAGCTGGGCGATCGCGTGCACGCAGGCCAGCTTCATCGCCTCGTTGATCTCGCGCGCGCCCACGTCCAGCGCGCCGCGGAAGATGTACGGGAAGCACAGTGCGTTGTTGACCTGGTTGGGGTAGTCCGAGCGCCCGGTGGCGATGATCGCGTCGGGTCGGACCGCCTTGGCCGCCTCGGGCAGGATTTCCGGGTACGGGTTGGCGAGCGCCAGGATGATCGGCCGCTCGGCCATGGTCGCGACCATCTCCGGCTTGAGGATGCCGCCGGCCGAGAGTCCGAGGAACACATCGGCGCCCGCCACGATCTCGGCCAGCTCGCGCTTGTCGGTGTCGGACGCGTAGCGCGCCTTGTCGGGGTCGAGGTTGGGGCGGCCCGTGTGGATCACGCCGTCGCGGTCGAACGCGATGATGTTTTCCTTGCGCACGCCCAGCGCGACCAGCATGTCCAGGCAGGCGATGCCGGCCGCGCCGGCACCGGTGGTGGCCAGGCGGATGTCGCCGATCGGCTTGCCGGCCACTTCCAGTGCGTTGAGCACGGCCGCGCCGACGATGATCGCGGTGCCGTGCTGGTCGTCGTGGAACACCGGGATGTTCATCCGCTCGCGCAGCTTGCGCTCGACGATGAAGCACTCCGGCGCCTTGATGTCTTCCAGGTTGATGCCGCCGAAGGTCGGTTCCAGCGACGCGATGATGTCGACCAGTTTGTCGGGGTCGCGCTCGTCGATCTCGATGTCGAACACGTCGATGCCTGCGAACTTCTGGAACAGCACGCCCTTGCCTTCCATCACCGGCTTGCCCGCCAGCGGGCCGATGTCGCCCAGCCCCAGCACCGCGGTGCCGTTGGACACCACCGCCACCAGGTTGCCGCGCGCGGTGTAGTCGAACGCGGTGGTCGGGTCGGCGGCGATCTCCTCGCAAGCGAACGCCACGCCCGGCGAGTACGCCAGCGCGAGGTCGCGCTGGGTCACCATCGGCTTGGTCGCGGTGACCTTGATCTTTCCGGGCGGGCTCAGGCGGTGGTAGTCGAGCGCGGCTTGGCGGAAATCGTCGGCGTGCTTGGAGTCGGTGTCTGACATTGCCTGGGGGTGCGACCGGAGGAACCAGCGATTCTAGCCACCGCGGGGTGCATGCGCCGGCACGGCAGTCGGCCTTTCGGTCTCAGATGTCGAAGAATCCGCTGTCGTCGACCGCGTCCAGCCGGATCTGGTTGGCGAACAGCGAAAACGCCAGGACTCCCGCCAGGCCGTTGGCGCGGGCCACCCAGCGCGGCATCCAGCGCGGCGGCAGCAGCACGCCGGCCTCGAACAGCGGGGCGAAGCGCTGCACGTCGGCCAGGGTCATCTTGCCGGCGAACAACCAGCGGCACAGGCGCAGCTGGCGCGTGCGCAGGGCCCAGCGGAAGAACGTATGCACCCCGATCAGGCCGCGCAGGTACACCGCGTCCTTGGTGAACGCCGCGCCGCCGGTCACCGGCACGCCGCGGAACACCCGCTGGGCCGAGGCGAAGCTCTCCTCGGGGCTCTGGCCGGCATCCAGGAAATAGCGGAACACCTCGATGAAGTCGGCGCCCTCCAGCGCCATTGCCACCGCCTCGATCCGCAGGCTCAGCCGCTTCATCCGGCTGATGTCGATGCTGCCGGTGATCTGCTCGGCAAACGTCGCCAGCCCTTCCTGGGTGGCGGTGGCGCGCGGCGACGACAGCGCCAGGCTGGCCAGCACCGGCTGCTCGCGGCCGTTGAGCGCGCTGAGCGAATGCACGAACGCCTCGTGCTGCAGCAGCTGGTCGCGGTCGTAGTCGCTGAACGATGCGGTGGTGCGCAGCCGGATGCGGGTGGCACCGGCGGCGGCCTTGGCGATCAGGTCGGGATCGAGCTCGACGTCGATCACCCGCTCGCCGAAGTAGTCGTCGAGGTCGCGCTGCAACTGCAACTGCAACGCGGTGGCGGAGATGGTGACGTGCTCGGACGGCGCCAGCAGCTCGCGGTCGAACTCGTCGGCGATGGACAGGAAGTGGCGGGCGGCGACGCGGGCGTCCGGGCCGTCGCCGGGCAGCGGATCGAACGGGCTGCCGTACAGTTGGATCGACAGGTCGGTAACCGCCGCGGTGCCGAGGTGTTCGCACACTTGGGCGGCGGTGTCCCAGCTGCGGCAGGCATCGATCAGGTACTGGCCGAGCGGGTGTTCGGGGTCTGCCTCGGCGGCGACCGCTGCGAGCTCGGACCGGGTCGCGGAAAAGTCGTGCCGCGGGTACTCGATGACCGGCAGGCGGACCACGCCGCGGGCGTACTGGGCGACGAAATCGGTCTCCATCCCGGCCGGCCAGCTGGCCAGGTTCAGCAGCCGCACGTCCCGCGCCGCCTCCACCATGCGCGCGTCGAGCGCGGCATGGTGGGTGACGTCGGGCGGGAAGGTCGCGTGGGTCATCCGGCGGGCGCTCGCTCTGCGTGGGTGCGCGTCGTCTGGAGCTTACCCCGGGCGGGCGTGCGGTGGCCTTGGTTTGTAGGAGCGGCTTCAGCCGCGATCGGATGGTCGTCCGCCCGCGCCGACTCCACGATCGCGGCTGAAGCCGCTCCTACCGATGCGTTGTCAGCGTTTGCCGTTACGGTTGTCAGCGCTTTCCGTTGCGGTTGTCGGGCTTGCCGGTGGGCGGCTTGCCGGGCGCCTTCTTGTCGACGCTCTGCGCGCGACGGTGGGCAAGCCGGTCGGCGGCGCCGGCCACCTCGTCACCCAACTTGAGGTAGTTGGCGAAGCGTTGCGGGTCGAGCCGGCCACCCTCGATCGCCGCTCGCACGGCGCAGCCCGGCTCCTTCAGGTGCCGGCAGTCGCGGAAGCGGCACTCGGCCGCCAATGCCTCAACGTCGCTGAAGTTCTCGGCGACATCCTCCTCGCCGGTGGGCTTGAGCTCGCGCATGCCGGGGGTATCGATCAGGCAGGCACCGGTCGGCAGCGGAATCAGCGCGCGGTGGGTGGTGGTGTGGCGACCGCGCGCGTCGGACTCGCGCACCTCGCCGGTCTTCATCCGCTCGATGCCGAGCAGCGTATTGGTCAGGGTCGACTTGCCGGCGCCGGAACTGCCCACCAGCACCGCGGTGCGGCCGGGCCTGAGCCATGGCTTTAGCGCGGCGACGCTGTCGGGGTCGCGCGCATTGACCGCGCGTACCGCGATGTCCTGCGCGGCCAGCTCCACCAGCGCCGCGAGCGAGCCGGGCACGTCGTCGACCTGGTCGGACTTGGTCAGCACCACCACCGGCTCGGCCCCGCTGCCCTGCACCAGCAGCAGGTAGCGCTCGATCCGGCGCGGGTTGAAGTCGGCGTCCAGGCCGCAGACCACGAACACGGTGTCGACGTTGGCGGCGATCAGCTGCTGGCGGTAATGTTCGCCGGCAGCGCCGCGCTTGATCGCGCTGCGGCGCGGCAGCAACGCGACGATCTGGTCCTTGCCGGTCGCCGGCTCGATCAACACCCAGTCGCCGACCGCGGCACGCTGCTCCGGCGGGACGCCTCCCTTCTTGTAACTCGGCGGGCGCTGCCACTCGGGCAGCGACTCCACGGTGAACCCGGTGTCGGGGCCGTCGGCGACGACATAGCCACTGCGGTGCTGCTCGATCACCCGGACCGGGCGGGCATCGGGGTGCTGCAACAGCGCTTCGCGCCATTCGGCGACCGCGGGCTGGCCGTCGTCGTCGAGCGGCCAGCCGATCGCCTGCAGGGCGAGTTCAGGGGTCATGTTTCCGGGCGCGGCGTGGTCATGGGGCGGATTCTAGCCGTGGCCGTGCGGCGCGTTGCGCACCGCCCGTTCATACGCGGCCGATAGTTGCCCCCCGAGGTAGGAGCGACGTAAGTCGCGACCTGTAGATCGTTTCCCCGGGATTCGGATCGCGACTTACGTCGCTCCTACAAGGGCCCGGCGCGAGGGGTCCGGATGCCGGGGCTTTTCCGCTAGGCTGGCGGCTCCCCCATTCGCCCCTGCACCGATGTCGCCGCCGACCCTCGCCACCCGCGCCCGCCTGTCCGAAGTCCGTTACGAAATCCGCGGCGAGCTCGCCCGCCGGGCACGCGAGCTGGAGGCCCAGGGCCGGACCCTGATCAAGCTCAATATCGGCAACCCGGGCGCATTCGGCTTCCGTGCACCCGAGCATCTGCAGCAGGCGATCGCCGGGCGCATCGCCGACACCGACCCCTACACCCACCAGCAGGGCCTGCCGGCCGCGCGCGAGGCCATTGCCACGTTCCACCACCAGCGCGGCACGCCCCATGCCAGCGCCGAACGGGTATTCATCGGCAACGGCGTCAGCGAGCTGATCGACCTGTCGCTGCGTGCGCTGCTGAACCCGGGCGACGAGGTGCTGCTGCCGTCGCCCGACTACCCGCTGTGGTCGGCCGCGACGATCCTCAACGACGGCCGGCCGGTGTACTACCGCTGCCACCCCGACAACGGCTTCCTGCCCGACCCGGACGAGATCGAGGCACTGGTGACCCCGCGCACGCGGGCGATCGTGCTCATCAACCCGAACAACCCGACCGGCGCGACCTACCCGCGCGCGCTCCTTGAGCGCATCGTCGCGATCGCCGCGCGCCACGGCCTGCTGCTGATGGCCGACGAGATCTACGACTCGATCCTGTATGACGGCGCCGGCTTCGAGCCGCTGGCACCGCTCGCCGGCGACGTACCGTGCCTGTCGTTCGGTGGCCTGTCGAAGGTGCACCGCGCCTGCGGCTGGCGGGTGGGCTGGGCGGTGCTGTCGGGCGACCCGATCGCCAGCGGCGAGTTCCACCACGCGATGGACCTGCTGGGCGCGCTGCGCCTGTGCGCCAACGTGCCGGGGCAGTTCGCGATCGAGGCCGCGCTCCACGGCGAGGACACGATCGCGCCGCTGTGCGCGCCTGGCGGACGGCTGTACGAGGCGCGCCGCGCGGTGGTGGAAAGCGTCGCCGCCAGCGAGCATCTGTCGCTGGTCGCACCAGCGGGAGCGCTCTACGCGTTCCCGGCGGTATGCGGCGAGGCGGCCCACGGTTTCGACGACCACGCGTTCGCGCTTGAGCTGATGGAGACCGAAGGGGTGCTGGTGGTGCCCGGCTCGAGCTTCAACGTGCCCTACCGCAACCACTTCCGCGTCACCCTGCTGCCGCAGCCCGACGAACTGCGCGAGGTGTTCGCGCGCATCGAGCGGGTACTGGCGCGGCGCGTCGAATCGTCCACCGGCGCGCGTACCGCCGTCGCCTGACAGACCGCGCACCCGCGCGTCCACCGGAGTTGCCCATGGCCACCGATCCCGCCGCCCTCACCTACCTCGCCCTCGGCGACAGCTACACGATCGGCGAAGGCGTCGCCTCGGGCGAGCGCTGGCCGGTGCGGCTGACGTTGGCACTGCGCGAGGAAGGCATTCCACTGGAGTTCCCTCGCACGCTGGCGACCACCGGCTGGACCACCGACGAGCTGTCGACCGCGATGGACGCCGCGCAGCCGCCGCTCGGCCGCTACGACTTCGTTTCGCTGCTGATCGGCGTCAACAACCAGTACCGCGGGCGCAGCACCGCCGAGTACCGCGGCGACTTCCACGAGCTGCTGGGCCGCTCGATCGCGCTGGCGCACGGGCGCGCCGACCGCGTGCTGGTGCTGTCCATTCCCGACTGGGGGGTGACACCCTTCTGCGCCGCCAGTGGCCGCGACCCGGCGACCGTCGGACGCGAGCTGGACGCCTACAACGCGATCGCCGCGGCGCTGTGCGCCGAGCACGGCGTCGCCTTCGTCGACATCACCGGCAGCAGCCGCGCGCAGGGTGGCGACGCCGCGATGGTGGTCGACGATGGCCTGCATCCGTCCGCCGCGATGTATGAGCTGTGGGCGCAGCAGGCGTTGCCGGTCGCACGCGCAATGCTCGCCACGCCGTGACGGCCGCCACCCGACCGATGGGCGCCGCGCCGGCACGCGCGATCGCCGCCGCGTTCGCCCCCGGCCATCCGCTGGGCAACCGCTGGGACTACTACTACAGCCGCACCAAGCTCGGCAGCGACCCGCTGTACCCCGGCGTCTGCGACGCACTGCGTGGCACGGCCGCGCCGCTGCTGGACCTCGGTTGCGGGCTGGGCTTGCTGGCGCATGCGCTGCGGGCCGACGCGATCGCACTGCCGTACCTCGGGGTCGACAACGACGCCGGCAAGATCGACCGCGCCCGGCGCGCGGCCGGACGTGCCGCCCTGGCGCAGGCGCGCTTCGAGCACGTCGACCTCGCCGATCCCGCGTTCGCATTCGACACGCTCGGCCACCGCGGCAGCGTGGCTATCCTGGACGTGCTGCAGTTCATCCCGCCCGCGGCGCAGGACCGCACGCTGCAGGCCGCGATCGCGATGCTCACGCCGGGCGCGAAGCTGGTGATCCGCACGGGGCTTGAAGACGGCGGCGGGCGGGCACGGGTCACCCGCGCGGTGGACGTGTTCTCTCGCGCGCTGGGCTGGATGAATGCCGGCCCCAGCCGCTACCCCGACGCCGATGCGTTGCGTGCGCGGTTCGACGCAGCCGGCCTGTCGTCGGAGTTCACCCCGCTGTACGGCAACACGCCATTCAACAACTGGCGCGTGGTGGCGACCCGGCCGGCGCGTAGACCGGCGCCTTACGGCTCGGCCAGCCACTCCCGCGGCTGCAGGTAGTCGCCCAGGCGCGATTCGGGGCTGCCCGGCTCGGGCTGGTAGCCGTATTCCCAGCGCGCCAGCGGCGGCAGGCTCATCAGGATCGACTCGGTGCGTCCGCCCGACTGCAGGCCGAAGTGGGTGCCGCGGTCGAGCACCAGGTTGAACTCGACGTAGCGCCCGCGCCGGTACAGCTGGAACTGGCGCTCGCGCTCGCCATATGGCGTGTCCTTGCGGCGTTCCACGATCGGCAGGTAGGCGACGAGGAAGCCATCGCCCACGGCGCGCATGTAACCGAAGTCGGTCTCGAAATCGCCCTGCAGGTCGTCGAAGAACAGCCCGCCAATGCCGCGGGTCTCGCCGCGGTGCTTGAGGAAGAAGTACTCGTCGCACCAGCGCTTGTGCGCGTCGTAGCGCGCCTGGCCGCCGAACGGTTCGCACAGCGCGCGCGCGGTGCGGTGCCAGTGCATCACGTCCTCGTCGACCGGATAGAACGGGGTCAGGTCGAAACCGCCGCCGAACCACCAGGCGACGGTCTTGCCGTCGCGTTCGGCGCGGAAGTGGCGGACGTTGGCGTGGGTGGTCGGCAGGTACGGGTTGCGCGGGTGGAACACCAGCGACACGCCGACCGCGCGCCACGAGGCGCCGACCAGTTCGGGGCGGTTGGCGGTGGCCGAGGGCGGCAGCCTGGTACCGGAGACGTCGGAAAAGCCGATGCCGGCCTGCTCGAACACCGCGCCATCGCGCAGGATGCGGGTCCGGCCGCCACCGCCGAGTCCGGCCGGGCCCGCCTCCCCGGGCGCACGCGTCCAGGCGTCCTCGACGAAGCGGGCCTGGCCGTCGGCCTGCTCTATCGCGGTGCAGATGCGGTCCTGCAGCCCGGTGAGGTAATCGCGGACGCGGATGAAGTCGGGGTCGGGGGAGTGCGCGGTCATGCGCGCATTCTAGGCGAGCGACGCAAACGATCCCGTAGGAGCGACGTCAGTCGCGACCCCACTGACAACCGGTTCCAGCGCGGTCGACGCGCTTTCGCGGCCATTTGATTGCCGGGACGCGTTGAGCGCGGCTTGGCCAGGCGTACGGCGGGTCGCGACTGACGTCGCTCCTACCGGGGGTGGCTTGCGCGGTGCAAAAGAAAAGCGCCTGCACACGGGGTGTGCAGGCGCGGGTGGGGAAACCTGGGGCCGGGCCGGGCGGGCTACTTCAGGTTGTCCTCGAACAACTCGTAGATCCGCCGGTACTCGTCGTACCAGCTGTCGGGGTGGACGAAGCCGTGGCGTTCGAGCGGGTACGAGGCCAGCTCCCAGTCGTCCTTGCGCAGCTCGATCAGGCGCTGGGCGAGCATCACCGAGTCCTTGTAGAACACGTTGTTGTCGATCATGCCGTGGGCGATCAGCAGGTTGTCCTGCAGGCCTTCGGCGAACTCGATGGGCGACGAGCGCAGGTACGCCTCGGGGTCGAGCTCGGGCGTGTTGAGGATGTTGGACGTGTACTCGTGGTTGTACTGCGACCAGTCCGTCACCGGGCGCAGCGCGGCGCCGGCCTTGAACGTGCCCGGCTCCTTGAACAGCGCCATGAAGGTCATGAAGCCACCGTAGCTGCCGCCGTAGATGCCGGCGCGGTCAACGTCGCCCTGCCGGTTGGCGCCGAGCCACGCCAGGCCGTCGAGGTAGTCCTGCAGCTCCGGCGTTCCCATCTGCCGGTAGATCGCGGTGCGCCAATCGCGCCCGTAGCCTTCCGATGCGCGGTAGTCCAGGTCGAGCACGATGTAGCCCTGCTGCACCAGCAGGTTGTGGAACATCTGCTCGCGGAAATACACCGGGTAACGGTCATGCACGTTCTGCAGGTAGCCGGCGCCATGCACGAACATCACCACCGGATACTCGCGCCCGGGCTGCATGTCGGCCGGCCCGTAGTACTTGCCCCAAATCGTGCCCGCCCCGTCGCTGGACGGAATCTGGACGATCTCGGGCTGCACCCACTGGCGCGCCTTGAACTCGGCGCTGCGGGTGTCGGTCAGCTGGGCGGTGCGCTCGCCGGTCGTGTCGACCACGGCCAGCTGGGTCGGCAGGTAGCTGTCGGAGTGGCGCACCAGCAGCCGGGAGCCGTCAGGCGAGAGCGCGAAGCTTTCCACGCCGTCGAGCGCGGTCACCTCGCGGACGGCGCCACCGTCGCGGTCGACCGCGCAGACCTCGTAGTCGCCCGGCCAGTTGCGGTTGCAGGTGAAGAAGAACGTGCGGCCGTCCGCGCCCAGCACCGGCGAGGATGCCTCCCAGTTGCCCGAGGTCAGCGCGCGCGGCTCGCCCGCACCGTCGGCAATGTAGAGATGCGAGTGCCCGGTCTGCTCCGACAGCAGCCACAGCGCACCGTCGCCGGTCCAGCCGAAGTCGTTGAAGCTCCAGTTGATCCAGGCGTCGTCGTGGAGGCGATGGCGCGTGGCAAGGGCAGCCTGGTCGACCTGCCCGGCCGCCGGGGACACGGTCGCGATCCAGCGGTCCTTGTTGTCGACCGCGCGCAGCAGCACGGCGGCGCTGCGGCCGTCGTCGCGCCAATGGATCGCCGGGCCGCTGCCGTCGCCGTCGGTTTCCACGCGCACCGGGCGGTCGCCTTCCAGCGGGGGCAGCTCAGCCTTCTCGCGCATCGTGGCGAGCGGGTCCGTGCCGATGCCGGGCAGGCCGTCGAACCCGAGCTCGGAGACCTTGCCGCTGGCGACCTCGACCAGCCACAGGCGATGCGGCAGCGGCGCGTTGCGACCGACCCGCACCCGCACTTCCTCGAACTCCTCGTAACCGGACTCGGTCACGTACTTGGGCATCTTGCCGGCCTGGCCTTCATCGGCGCCCTTGGCCTCGGTCACCACCAGCATCCACGCCGCGTCGGGCGACAGTGCGCTGTCGACGATCTCCAGGCCGTCGCCGAGGTAGGCCGGCAGCGGCGCGCGGGTCGGATCGACGGCGCGCCAGGCCTGCTCCTGCTCGCGCGCGGCCTCGCGCCGGGCGCGCTCGGTGGCGAGGGTTTCGATCAGCCGCAGCTGGCGGTCGCGCAGGTCGTCGGGCATCGGCTCGACCGCCGGATCCTTCTCGGCCTTGACGATCGCGGCCTGGCTGGTGCCGAGGCCGGCGTGCCACTGGAACCACTCGTTGCCGGCGCGGAACACGAGGTTGCCGCCACGGCTCCACTGCGGGCGCGACTCGGCGTCGTTGCTGCGGGTCACCTGGGTCAGTGCACCGCTGCGCAGGTCGCGCACGAAGATGTCGCCATTCCGCACGAAGGCCATGCGCGTGCGGCTGGCGTCGTAGGCCGGGTCGGCGGCATCGAGCTGCGCGCGCGCCGGGCCGTCCACCCGCACCGGCACGCCGCCGTCGACTCCGACTTCCCAGGTGTCGCGGATCGACTCGCCTGCGCGCTTGAGGTTGTACTGCGCGCGGGTGCCGTCCCACGACCACCACGCGCGTTCCACCGGCGGGCCGATCCAGTCCGGGTCGGCCATCGCCTGGTCGAGCGTGATCGGGGTCGAGGCGGTGGACGTGTCGTTGAGCGGTACGCCCTGGGCGGACGCGTGGCCCGGCAACAGCGAGGCGGACAACAACAGGGCGGCGGACAACGGCAGCAAGCGGAGCATCGGCAAGGGTCCCACGGACAAGTCGCCGAAGCGTATCAGCGACGTGCACGCGTGGGACCGGCCAGCGGTCATGGCCACGGTGACCGGCGTCGCGCTTCCGCCGGCCGCCGTGCCTTGGGGCGTCACGGGGCGGTGCGTACAATGGCCTGCGCGGCGCACCCCCGCGTGCCGCGGAGGTGCGATGCGTGGATGCCGACTGGTTCTCGCCGCTGTTCCTCTCACGGGTCCAGTTCGGCTTCGTGATCTCGTTCCACATCCTGTTCCCGGCCTTCACCATCGGCCTGGCGAGCTGGCTGGCATTCCTGGAATTCCGCTGGCTGCGCACGCGCGAAGACCTCTGGCGCGACCTCTACTTCTTCTGGCTCAAGATCTTCGCGATCTCGTTCGGCATGGGCGTGGTCAGCGGCATCGTCATGAGTTTCCAGTTCGGCACCAACTGGGCGGTGCTGAGCGAGCGCGCCGGCAACATCCTCGGGCCGCTGCTGTCCTACGAGGTACTGACCGCGTTCTTCCTGGAGGCGACCTTCCTCGGGGTGATGCTGTTCGGCTGGAAGCGCGTCTCCGACCGGCTGCATTTCTTCGCCACCTGCATGGTCGCGCTGGGCACGTTGATCTCGACGTTCTGGATCATCTCGGCCAACAGCTGGATGCAGACACCGCAAGGGCACGAGATCGTCGATGGCGTGTTCATGCCGGTCGACTGGTGGGCAATCATCTTCAATCCGTCGTTCCCGTACCGCCTGGCGCACATGGTGCTGGCCGCGTTCATCACCACCTGCTTCGTGATCGGCGGGGTCGGGGCGTGGTACCTGCGGCGTGGCGAGCACGTCGCGGCCGGCAAGCGGATGCTGGGGCTGGCCGTCGCGTTCGCGATCATCGCGGTGCCGCTGCAAGTGGGCGTGGGCGACCTGCACGGCCTCAACGTCGCCGAGCACCAGCCGACCAAGCTGGCGGCGATGGAGGGCCACTGGGAGGAAGGAGAAGCCGGCGCCGGCTTGCCGCTGGTGCTGTTCGGCTGGCCCAACGCGGCGGAGGAACGCAACGACTACGCGGTCGAGGTCCCGCGGCTGGGCAGCCTGGTGCTGACCCACAGCTGGGACGGCACGATCGAGCCCCTGAGTGCGGTGCCGCCGTCGGAGCGCCCGCCGGTGGCACCGGTGTTCTGGGGCTTCCGCATCATGGTCGGGATCGGCCTGGCGATGCTGGCGCTGGTGGTGGCCTCGGCCTGGGCCTGGCGTCGCCGGTGGCTGTACGACTCCAAGTGGCTGCTCAACGGCTGGCGCCTGATGGCGCCGTCGGGCTTCGTCGCGCTACTGGCCGGCTGGTACGTGGTCGAGATCGGCCGGCAACCCTACGTGGTCTATGGCCTGCTCCGTACCAGCGAGTCGGTCAGCCCCAACATCCAGGCGGCGGCGGTCCTGGGTTCGCTCATCACTTACGCGGTCGCCTACGCGGTGATCTTCGGTGCCGGCATCTGGTACCTGCTTGCGCTGATCCGGCGCGGGCCGTTGCCGCACGAGCCGGCACCGCAACATGACGAAGGCGAGCGCACGCCCGCGCGGCCGCTGTCGGTCGGCAACCGGCACGGCGAAGCCACTCCCGGCCCCGCCGGTACCGGCGACGATGCCGACGTGATCAGGGAGGCCCGCTGATGGACTTGCAGACGGTGTTGCCGGTGGTCTGGTTCGGCGTGATCGGCTTTGGCGTGCTGATGTACGTGCTGCTGGACGGCTTCGTGCTCGGCCTCGGCATCCTCGCGCCGTTCGCCGAGGACGAGGGCCAGCTGGACCACATGATGAATACCGCCGCGCCGATCTGGGACGGAAACGAGACCTGGCTGGTACTGGGTGGTGCCGGTTTACTGGCGGCGTTCCCGAAGGCGTACGCGCTGGTGCTGTCGGCACTGTACCTCCCGGTGCTGCTGATGCTGATCGCGTTGATCTTCCGTGGCGTTGCGTTCGAATTCCGGTTCAAGGCGCGGCGGGCCAAGCCGTTCTGGGGCGCGGCGTTCTCGCTGGGCTCGATGCTGGCCGCGTTCGCGCAGGGCGTCATCCTCGGCGCACTGGTCGAAGGGATGCCGCTGGAAGGGGGCCAGTACCTCGGCGGCGCGTTCGGCTGGTTCAGCCCGTTCTCGATGCTGACCGGCATCGCGGTGGTGTTCGGCTATGCGCTGCTCGGGTCCGGCTGGCTGATCCTCAAGACCGAAGGACCACTGCAGAAAGTCGCGCGCGTGCTGGCCCGGCCGCTGGTGCTCGTGGTCGCCGCGTTCATGGGACTGGTGAGTGCATGGCTGCCGTTCCTGGACTCGCGGATCATGGCGCGCTGGTTCGAGGACGGGAACTTCTGGTGGCTCGCACCGGTGCCGCTGCTGGTGCTCGCCAATGCGGTCGCGCTGTGGCGCGCAGCGATGCGCGAGGGGCGCGACGCACGCCCGTTCGTGCTCACGCTGTGCTTCTTCGCGCTTGGCTTCGCCGGGCTGGTGCTGGGTATCTGGCCCAACATCGTGCCGCCTGCCATGACCATCTGGGACGCGGCCTCGCCGCCGTCGTCGCAGGGGTTCGTACTGGCCGGGCTGGTGTTCCTGCTGCCGGCGATCCTGGGTTACACGTGGTGGTCCTACAGCGTGTTCAAGGGCAAGGTGGCGGCGGACGCCGGCTATCACTGAAGCGCTTGCGCGACGGGCATCGACCCCCGCTGAACGTTGGATTCGCGCCCCCGCGGGCTGCGGGTATGCTTGTCGCCAGCCCCCGTCGCGCAGCTTCCCCGGCCGCCGCCCATGCAAGCGCATATCTACAAGAGCCTCCGCAAGGACGACACCTACGTGTTCCTCGCCGCGCGCGACGATTTCGACCGCGTGCCCGCGCCCGTGCGCGACGCGCTGGGCCGGTTGCAGTTCGTCATGGAACTTGACGTCACGCCCGACCGCAAGCTGGCCCGCGGCGATGCGGCGACGGTCCGCGAGAACCTGGCGACCCGCGGGTTCCACCTGCAGATGCCGCCCAACGGCGCGGTGGACCCGATGACCGAGGACTGGGGCACCGATGCCTGAGTTGCCCGTGAAGCACGCCCCGCTGGCCGGCCTTGGTGCCGTCGCCGCGGTGCTGGCGCTGCTCGCCGGCATCGGTGGATGGGCCGGCGCCCTCGCGGGCACCCTCGCACAGCCGCTGTTCGCGCTGGCCGCGCGCCATTGGCGCACCCGCCAGCCGCTTGCGCTGGAGCGCCTGCGCCGCAGCGCGATGCCGCTGGTGGTGGTGTGGGCCGGCGTGGTGGCCGGCCTGGCGTTGGCGGTGGCCTGGCCGTTGACCGCGCTGCTCGACGGTGGCTCGTTGATGGCCGCATTCGCGCTGAGCGCGGTGGTCGGCGTGGCGCTGCTGGTGCTGTGGCGGCTGTGGCCGCTCTGGCAGGGACTGGAGCGCGACGACGGTGCGCTGGGCGACCACTGGCGCGCGCTGGCCGGGTTGGAGCCCGGTGCGTGGCGCGGACTTGGCGTGGCGGTCGCGATTGCCGCTGTCGCCGGCCTGGTGGTGCTGCTGGCCTGGCCGGCGTTGGTCGATGGCGCGTTGCGCTGGGTCGCCGCGGTGGCGTTGCTGCTGGCTTCGGCTGGCCTGCACGCCTGGCTGCAGCGCGTCGCACCGCCCGAGGCGCTGCGGTTCTTCGACGAGGACGAGTACGTCGACGAAGCGCTGCCCGAGCCACCCGCACCGGAGCCCGCGCTGGCAGCGGAACCGGCCCTGGCCGCGGCGCCGCTGGTGGACGACATCGTCATCGCGTCCCCGGTGGCCGCACCAACAGCACCACCGGCGGAACCGCTGGAGCCGGCCCTGTACGAGGCCGCCAGGGGTGGCCGGGTGGAACGCGCGCTCGAGCTGATCGAGGCCGGCGCTGATCCGCACGCTCCGCCGCCCTCCGACGACCGCGATCAGCGCAGCCTGGCCGTGCTGGCCGCGGTGCTGCCCGACCTGCGCCTGCTGCGCGAGCTCATTGCGCGCGGCGTCGACCTCAACGTCGCCCACGCCGGGATGACGCCGCTGCTGGCCGCCACCCGCGACAGCTGGCATGGACGCCCCGATGCGGTCATGACGCTGCTGGCCAACGGCGCCGATTCGCGCGTGACCGACGCCGAGGGCAACACCCCGCTGCATTTCGCCGCCCGCAGCTCCGACCCGGGCGTGGCCGCCCTGCTGCGCGACGCCGCGGCGGAACTGGAGGTGCTGAACCACGACGGCCTGTCGCCGCTGGGGGTCGCGTGCGCGGCCGGCAACTGGCGGCTCACCCGCTTCCTGCTCGAGCGTGGTGCCCGTCCGGAGCCCGTCGACGGCCAGCCCGCCCTGCTGTCGGCCGCCGGTGGCGAGGACGACGACGTCGCCGGGGTGCAACTGCTGCTCAAGCTCAAGGCCAAGGTCGACGCCCGTGGCCGCGACGGCCGCCGTGCCCTGCACGAGGCCGCACTGGCCGGGCACGAGGCGATCGTCGACGCCCTGCTGGCGGCCGGCGCCGACCCGATCGCCGCCGACGACCACGGCCGCACACCGCTGCACGAGGCTGCACGCGGTGGGCACCTGGCCCTGCTGGGTCGCCTGCTCGATGCGGTGCCGGCCGATCGCCACGACGCGGCCAGCGCCGCCGACGATCAGGGCCGCGACCTGCTGATGCTGGCCTGCATGGCCGAGGGCGGCAGCCCCGAACTGGTCCAGCGGCTGCTCGCGCTCGGCATCGATCCGGCCCGCACCGATGCCGACGGCAAGCGCGCGATCGAGCGCGCCGCGGCCGCCGGGCGCTGGTCGCTGGTCGCGGTGCTGGACCCCGCGCATGCCCTGCCGGCCAGTGTCGGCGGTGACCAGGCGGTACCCGACCGCGCGCCGGCCGCGCTGTTGCGCGAAGGCCTGGGCGAAGGTCGCGAACACCAGCTCGATGCGGTTGCTGCGCTGCTCGGCCCGGCCGAGCTCGGCGCGCTGCTGCACGACGGCGACGGCGTGGTGCCGCCACACCAGGTCGACTGGCTGCTGTCGCGCGGCGCCGACCCGGAAGTTCGCGACGGCCGCGGACGTACGCCACTGGTGCTCTTGCTCGACCGCGGCCCGTCCGCGCTCGCAACGCTGCAGGCGCTGTTGCGCCGGGGTGTTTCGCCTGCGGGCGCCGGCAACCTGGCCCGCTTCATGGCCGCCTGCGCCGCCGCCGAGCCGATGGCGCGCGAGCTGGAACCCACTGCCCTGGAGCTGCTGGACCGCGGCGCCGACCCCTTCGCGCCCAGCCCGGCCGGCGACCCGCCGCTGGCGCTCGCGGTGCGGTTGGGCTGGTCGCGCGTCCTGGACCGCCTGCTGCAGAGCGGCGCCGGCCTGGACGTGCGCGACAGCCACGGCATGAGCCCGCTGCACCTGGCGGCCGCGCTTGGCCGAGACGGAATGCTGCGCCAGCTGGTCGCGCATGGGGCTTCGCCCGACCTGCGCGCCGCCGATGGCCAGACGCCGCTCGGCGTGGCGCTGTCTGCCGGCCGGCGCGACCTGGCCGACTGGCTCGACTGGCGTGGCTGGCCGCTGCCGCGCCGTCGCCTTGGCCCGGCCGACGTCCCGGCGGCCGCGATCGTTGGCGATGCCGATGCGGTACGCCGGCTGCTGGACCTGGGCCTTCCCGTGGATGCGCTCGACAGCCAGGGCTGCAGCGCGTTGCTGCGCGCGGCTGGTGGCGGCCACCGCGCGGTGGTCGACCTGCTGCTGGCACGCGGGGCCGACCCCCAGCGCGCGGCGGGCTCGGGCGCGACGCCGCTGTCGGCGGCGGTCAGCATGCGCCACGCCGACATCGTCGACCGTCTGCTGGCCGCCGGCGCCGACATCGAACAGCGCCTGCCCGGCGACCTCACCGTCCTGATGGTTGCCTGCGCGCTCGGCCTGCCCGACCTCGCCGCGCGCCTGCTCGGCGCCGGCGCCGACGTGCATGCAGTCGACGCCCAGGGGCGGACCGCGATGCACTGCGCTGCGATGTTCGGTTTCAATGCGCGCGAGCGTACCCGCCTGGTGGCGCTGTTCGACACCCTGCTGCTGGCCAATGGCGAGGCCGACATCAACGCCGATGCCGGCGGCGCGACGCCGCTGCTGTTGTTGCTTGGCGCACGCGCCGAGCCCGGCAGCGCTGCCGACGAGGCCGTGCTTGTCGCCGCGCTGGAACAACTGACCGACCACGATGCGCGACTCGACGTGCAGGACCCGCGCGGCTTCGGCCCACTGCACCTGGCCGCGCTGCATGGCCTGTTGCAGGTGGTGCAGTGGCTGTTGCGCGCCGGCGCCGATCCGGACCTGCGCGATGGCCTCAACCGCAGCCCGCGCGAGATCGCCGTGATGCGCGGTTTCGTCGACATCGCCGCCGAGTTCGCGCCGCCCGGACCGCCCGGCGGCGATGTGTCGATGGCCCGTTTCCTGCGCGACCGCGGCTGACACCAGCCCGCCGGGGCCAGTCCCCGGCGCCGTCTATACTCCGGGCTTCGCCGACAGGAGACGATTCATGGAACGGAACTTCTTGCGATGGGGCCTGGCCCTGGTCGTGCTGCTGGCCGCGGGCAGCGTGCTGGCCACCGGCCCGCGCGGCGTGAGGGAGACGGCGGAGGCCAGCATGCTGGTCACCGGCACGGTCGACATCGAGCCCGACGGCCGCGTCAGCGGCTACCGGCTGGACCGCGTTGACGAACTGCCGCCGGCCGTGGTCGATCTCGTCACGAAGGCGGCCGGCGCGTGGCGCTTCGAACCGGTGCTGGTGGATGGCGTCGCCGCCCCGGCCCGAACCTCGATGAGCCTGCGGCTGGTCGCACGCCAGCTCGATGAGGACCAGTACGTTGCCGAAGTCCGCAGCGCGAAGTTCGGCGAGGTCCCCCCCGGCCAGATGCCACGCAATGGCGTGCGTACGCCGCCCCGCTACCCCGGCAGCATGCTGGTCGCGGGGGTATCGGGCACGGTCTATCTCGTGGCCCGGTTCGGCATCGACGGGACCGTCGAGGACGTCATTGCCGAGCAGGTCAACCTCAAGGTCGTGGCCGGCGAAAACCAGATGCGGCTCTACCGTCGGACCCTTGCGCAGGCCAGCATCGCTGCCGCACGGAGATGGACGTTCGTCCCGCCGACCGACGGACTGGCCGCCGGCGAGACCCACTGGTCGGTGCGGGTGCCGGTCAGTTTCAACATCGGACGCGGCAGCAAGCCGGAGTACGGCCAGTGGCAGGCCTATGTGCCGGGTCCGCGACAGGAAATCCCCTGGATCAGCGAGGACGAGCGCGGCTTCTCGCCGGACGCACTGGCGGCCGGCGGCATCTACCCGCTCGGGCAACACGGGCCACGGCTGCTGACGGGACCCAACGGGAGCTGACCTTCCGGCCCTGACGGTGTCCGCCCTGATCCTGCGGCGGACACCAACCGGGGTCAGGCGCGCGGTGCCGCTTCGCGGGTGATGCCGCCCAGCACGCCTTCGCCCCGGTCGGCATCGAACAGCTGTTCCAGCTCCCGCCGCGCGTCGCTGGACGCCTGCAGCACCGCGGCCTCGTCGTCGTGGACGAGGTACTGGGCGTTGAGCAGTCGTTGGTCGAGGGCCAGGAACCTCTGCGCATGCTCGTGGGCGACATCGGCCGGCACGCCGAGCGCGACGAGCACGTCCTCTCCCAGTTTGAGGCTTGAGAGCAGCATCTCGCGCAGCGCCTGCGCGCCCAGGTCCATCAGCGCCCAGGCGTGGCGCCGGTCGCGCGCCCGGGCGAGGACTTTTGCATCCGGGTACATCCGCCGGATCACCCGCACCGTGCGCAGGCTCGATTCGACGTCGTCGATCGCGACCACGAACACCCGCACGTGGGCCGCGCCGGCCGAGCGCAACAGCTCGGGCTTGGCCGGGTCGCCGTAAAACAGCGGATTGCCGAACCGGCGCATGAAATCGACCTGGTCTGCGCTGTGCTCGATCGCGATGAACGGGACTTTCTGGGCGACCAGCAACCGCGCGACGATCTGGCCGAAGCGGCCGAACCCGGCGATCAGTACCTGGGGATGACCGTCCTCCGGCAGCGGGTCGTAATCGCGCTCGGGCCGGGCGACCGGGTGCCCCCGCAACAGGCGCGCCACCCCGATCATCAACAACGGGGTCAGGGCCATCGACACGCCCACCGCGGCGACCAGCCGGTCGCGCATGACGTCGTCAAGCAGGCCCGCCCTGACCGCTTCGGAGAACACCACGAACGCGAACTCGCCGCCGACCGCGAGCACCGCGCCGAGCTGCAGTGATTCGCGCCCCGACAGACCGCCCGGCCGGATGCCGACGGCCCACAGGATGGCGAACTTCACCGTCAGCAACGCCAGCACCATCAGCTCGATCAGCAGTGGCTCCGCCATGACCCGCTTGAGGTCGACGTTCATGCCCACCGCCATGAAGAACAGGCCCAGCAACAGCCCCTTGAACGGCTCGATCTGCGCTTCAAGCTCGTGGCGGAACTCCGAGTCGGCCAGCAGCACGCCGGCCAGGAACGCGCCCAGCCCCGCCGAAAGCCCGGCCATCTGCATCAGCCACGCCGATCCCAGCACCGTCAGCAGCGCTGCGCCGGTGAACACCTCGGGCATCATCGATCGGGCGACCATCCGGAACACATGGCGCAGCAGCACCCGTCCGCCGACCACCAGCACCCCGATCGCCAGGACCGCCTTCAGCACGGCGTCCCAGCCCAGTCCGCCGGCGTCCACCGCCGCCGCCTTGCCGAGCAGGGGGATCGCGGCCAGCAACGGAATCGCGCACAGGTCCTGGAACAGCAGGATCGCGAAGGCCAGTCGGCCGTGCTCGCTGGTCAGGGTCTTGCGCTCGGACAGCAGCTGCAGTCCCACCGCGGTCGACGACAGCGCGAGCCCCGCACCGACCACCACCGCGGTCCGCCAGCCAAAACCGGCCAGGGTCGCCAGCAGGCCCAGCGCTACCGCGCTGACCAGCATCTGCGCGCCGCCGGCGCCGAACACTGGCCTGCGCATCACCTTCAACCGCGCCGGCGACAGCTCCAGGCCGATCACGAACAGCATCATCACCACGCCGATCTCAGACGCCGCCAGCACCGGCTCGGCATCGCGGATCACCCGGATCCCATAGGGCCCCAGCACCACGCCCGCGGCCAGGTAGCCCAGCACCGCGCCGAGCCCGAAGCGCCGGAACACGGGCACCGCGATCACCGCGGCGAGCAGGAAAACCAGGGCCAGCTCAAGTCCACCACCGTGCATCAGGCACCTCCGTCCCGGCGATTATGGCGCCGCGGGGACGTGGGCCGCGCCCGGCATTACACGATGAACCAAAAAAAAGCCCCGCGACCTGCGGGGCTTTTTTACGTCGAGGGGCGACTCAGCGCTTCATCGAGGCGAAGAACTCGTCATTGGACTTGGAGTTCTTCATCTTGTCGAGCAGGAACTCCATCGCGCCGATCTCGTCCATGCCGTGCAGCAGCTTGCGCAGGATCCAGATCTTCTGCAGCAGCGCTTTTCGGCGATGCGGCGGATAAGGTGGACCTCGGAGTTGCCGGATGCTCGCGCAGGGCGACGTGCAGCCACTGGACTCGCGCGTGAAAGCTCATTGACGACGTGATCGGCACGATGCTCTGGGCCATCAGGGGGCGCCTAGCATCATCGCGCCCCGCGGAATGACGCCCTCAGCCGTGGTCGGTGTCGAGCGTGCGCAGGAGCGCGCCCGCCGCTTCCAGCACGCTGCGCTGGTCGTCCGGATCGTCGAGTTCCCGGCCGGCGACGCCGTGGAGACGGCGCGCCTGTCGACTGAGTGCCAGGCGCCGCGCGCGGATCGAGGTCCTTGCTCCGAGGGATTCGAGCGACCAGAGCAGCCGATGCAGAACCGCGACGTTCCCGCGGCCGAAGTGGCGGATCTGGTCCATCGCCTGGTCGAGCAGGTCCTCGAACCGCGGATGGGGCGCGTCGATCCAGCGCGTGCCCCCTCGTTCGCAACCTTCGAACCGCAAGTCGCGGTGTGCCAGCTCCGCGAGGATCGCGGTGAGCGAATCGATGCACATGGTGGCCGTCGTCGTGTCGTTGACGCTGGGAGACAGCGCCTTGAGCGCGACGTCCACCAGTTGCCGGATGCCGTAGCCCACGTCCTGCTCCAACGTGCGCTGCCTGCCGATCGTGCAGGCGCCTGCCAGTTCGTCGCCCAGCCCTTCGGGCGGGGCGGGACACGTCGAGAGCAGGACTTGGCCGGGAAGGATGTAATCGCCGAGCCCGACGTGGACCTTCAGGCGCACGCCGTGGGCGCTGGCGAGGTCGCACAGCCGCTCGAACTCCACTACCTGCAGGTATCCCGTGGTGTCGGCGCGACGCACCTCGTGCCATCCGGAGCCGTCGGGCCAAGAGTCGGGGTCGTCGTCGGCGCCGGCTCGATCCGGGAACAACCGCTCGATCGCGCCGCAGGTCTCCCTCCGCACGGCCTCGAGGATCCGCGAGGCCTGGATCGACTCGGCGATGTGGTGGATGAAGAACACCAGCATGCCGATGCCGCCGAAGCCGAGCAGCAGGCCCAGGAACACAGCGACCGACGGGACGAAGGCTTCGTCGGCTTCGCCATGGATGGAGCGCAGGACCACCAGGCAATAAGCGAAGATGCCGACGAACACGCCCAGCACGGCCTGGTTGGTGCGATCGCGCATGAAGTTGCGAAGGACCCGCGAGCTGTACTGGCTGGAAGCGAGCGAAAGCGCGACCAGCGTGATCGAGAACACGGTGCCGGCGACCGTGATCATCGAGCCCGCCACCGCGGCGAGCATGCTGCGCGATGCGCTGGCGCCGGCCCCGAACAGTCGCGGCCAGGCCTCGAGGGCGCCAGCGGTGACGTACCGGGCATCGGCTTCGACCGTGCCGAATGCGAGCAGGACCGCGCCCGCCACGATCAGGGCGGGCGCGAACCAGAACGTCGACGTGACGCGGTACCACAGGCGGGAGAGGCGGCCCATCCGGACATCCTCCCAGAGCTGAGATGAAGGCGCCGCGCTCGCTGCCCGGAGGCCGGTGAGCCGGAGCGGTTCAGCGCTTCATCGAAGCGAAGAACTCGTCGTTGGACTTCGAGTTCTTCATCTTGTCGAGCAGGAACTCCATCGCGCCGATCTCGTCCATGCCGTGCAGCAGCTTGCGCAGGATCCAGATCTTCTGCAGCAGCTCGGGCTCGATCAGGTAGTCCTCGCGGCGGGTGCCGGAGCGGTTGATGTCGATCGCCGGGTAGACGCGCTTCTCGGCGATGCGGCGGTTGAGGTGGACCTCGGAGTTGCCGGTGCCCTTGAACTCCTCGTAGATCACCTCGTCCATCTTGCTGCCGGTGTCCACCAGCGCGGTGGCGATGATGGTCAGGGAGCCGCCTTCCTCGACGTTACGCGCGGCACCGAAGAAGCGCTTGGGACGGTGCAGGGCGTTGGCGTCGACGCCACCCGACAGCACCTTGCCCGAGCTCGGCACGACGTTGTTGTACGCGCGGGCCAGGCGGGTGATGGAGTCGAGCAGGATCACCACGTCCTTCTTGTGCTCGACCAGGCGCTTGGCGCGCTCGATCACCATCTCGGCGACCTGCACGTGGCGCGCGGCCGGCTCGTCGAAGGTCGAGCTGATGACCTCGCCCCGCACGGTGCGCTGCATCTCGGTGACTTCCTCGGGCCGCTCGTCGATGAGCAGCACGATCATGTGCACGTCGGGATGGTTGTGGGTGATGGCGGTGGCCACCTGCTGCATCATCATCGTCTTGCCGGCCTTGGGCGGGCTGACGATCAGGGCACGCTGGCCCTTGCCCTGCGGGGCCATGAGGTCGAGGATCCGGCCGGTGATGTCCTCGGTGCTGCCGTCGCCACGCTCGAGCTTGAACTTGCGGCGCGGGAACAGCGCGGTGAGGTTCTCGAACAGGACCTTGTTCTTGCTCGCTTCCAGCGGCTCGCCGTTGATCGTGTCGACGATCGACAGGGCGAAGTAGCGCTCGCCGTCCTTCGGGAAGCGGATGCGGCCGGACAGGTGGTCACCGGTGCGCAGGTTGAAGCGGCGGATCTGGCTGGGCGAGATGTAGGTGTCGTCCGGACCGGCCAGGTAGCTGGCCTCGGCCGCGCGCAGGAAGCCGAAGCCGTCGGGCAGGATTTCCAGCACGCCGTCGGCGGCGACGCCTTCGCCGTGGCGGGTCAGCACCTTCAGCACGGCGAAGATGACGTCCTGCTTGCGGGCGCGGGCGACGCCCTCGGAGATGTTCAGCTGCTCGGCGATGTCGAGCAGCTTCTGCGCCGGCATCCGCTTGAGGTCGCCCAGCGAGTAGCTCGGGAAGCCCTCCGGGACCTGCGGGTTGGGCCGCGGGACGAAGGTCTCGTTGCCGCCGTCGTCGCTGGGCAGGCCGTCGCGGTTGCGGTTGCGGTCGCGCTTGCTGCGGAAGCGGTCGCGCCGGTTGCCGCGGCCGCCTTCCTGGTCGCCGCCACGCGGCGCGTTGTCACTACGCTGGCCGTCGCGGGGGTGGCCGTCGCGGGGCTGCCCATCGCGCGGTGCGTTGTCGCCGCGCGGCGCGTTGTCGCTACGCGGTTCGCCACCGTTGCGCGGCGGGCGCTGGCCTTCGGCCTGCCCTTCGCCGGATGCGCCGGCGCTGCCCTGGTTGTCCTGGGCCGGCGCGGCGGGGGCCTCGGCCTTCACCGGGGCGGGCTTGGGCTCCGCGGCCGGGGCAGCTGCGGGGGCCGCCTTGGCCGGCGCCGGGCTGGCGTTGTCGGCGGCGGCCGACTCGGTCTTGCTGGCCGCCGAAGCGTCGGCCTTGCTGGCGCGCGGCTTGCGCACGCGCTTTTCGGCGGTGTCGCCGGCGTCGGGGGTGTTATCGGACAAGCGGGGATTCCTCGCTAAGCGGCGAGCGCCCGCGGCGGGCGGGCGGAGCGTCTGGGACGAAAGGTGTCGAGATGGGTGCGGCGGGGAGCGGGTCTGGCGAAACCAGCCGCGGCAGGTGCCGTGGGCAGGCCGTTGCAACCGTTCAGGCGCCGGGTGTTGCGAAACTAGCACCGCCGCCGGGGCGCCCGCAAGCGGGGGCGGGCGTCCGGTTCATGTCAGAGGCGCCGGCAGGGCCGGCGCCGGCGGTCAAAGCGCCTTGTCGATCATCTGGGCCAGCTGGCCCTTGCCGACCGCGCCGATCTGCGTCTGCTGCACCTGGCCGTCCTTGAACAGCAGCAGCATCGGGATCGAGCGAACGTGGTACTTCATCGCGGTGGCGCGGTTGTGGTCGACGTTGACCTTGGCGATCTTGACCTTGCCGTCGTACTCCTCGGCCAGCTGGTCCAGCGCCGGGGCGATCATCTTGCACGGGCCGCACCACTCCGCCCAGAAGTCGACCAGCACCGGTTCGGACGACTGCAGCACGGCGGTATCGAAATCGGCATCGCCGACCTGCATGATTTTGTCGCTCACAAGCTTCTCCTGCGGGGGGGCGGGTGCCGGCGGCAGCATGGCCGCCCGGCGAACGCCCGGGGTTACGCGTTAGACTGGGGTGTTTCGCGGCGGCTTCAAGGCCCCGCACGCTGCGGTCAGGGACGAAACTGGCCGACCCCGGCAGTCTGCTTGGCGGACGCCACCCACGCAAGGCGCTCCACCGCCACGGCCGGCAGGCCGGGCTGGACGCACGCAAGCCCTACCAGAGCACCCCGATCCGCATGAGCGACAAGCCCCTTACCGATATCTCCTTCTCATCGTTCGACCTGCACCCGAGCCTGCTGGCCGGGCTGGAGGCCGCCGGTTTCACCCGCTGCACCCCGATCCAGGCGCTGACCCTGCCGGTCGCGCTGCCCGGCGGCGACGTCGCCGGCCAGGCCCAGACCGGCACCGGCAAGACCCTGGCGTTCCTGGTCGCGGTGATGAACCGCCTGCTGACGCGCCCGGCACTGGCCGACCGCAAGCCCGAGGACCCGCGCGCGTTGATCCTCGCGCCGACCCGCGAGCTCGCGATCCAGATTCACAAGGACGCGGTGAAGTTCGGCAGCGACCTCGGCCTCAAGTTCGCGCTGGTCTACGGCGGCGTCGACTACGACAAGCAGCGTGAGCTGCTGCAGGCCGGCGCGGACGTGATCATCGCCACCCCCGGCCGCCTGATCGACTACGTGAAGCAGCACAAGGTGGTCAGCCTGCACGCCTGCGAGATCTGCGTGCTCGACGAAGCCGACCGCATGTTCGACCTGGGCTTCATCAAGGACATCCGCTTCCTGCTGCGGCGCATGCCGATCCGGACCGAGCGGCAGACGCTGCTGTTCTCGGCGACGCTGAGCCACCGCGTGCTCGAGCTCGCCTACGAGCACATGAACGAGCCCGAGAAGCTGGTGGTCGAGACCGAGACCATCACCGCGGCCAAGGTCCGCCAGGTGGTGTACTTCCCGGCCGACGAGGAAAAGATCCCGCTGCTGCTGGGCCTGCTCTCGCGCAGCGAGGGCGCCCGCACGATGGTGTTCGTCAACACGAAGGTGTGGGTCGAGCGGGTCGCGCGTGCGCTGGAGCGCGGCGGCTACCGGGTCGGCGTGCTCAGCGGCGACGTGCCGCAGAAGAAGCGCGAGTCGCTGCTCAACAAGTTCCAGAAGGGCCAGCTGGAGCTGCTGGTGGCGACCGACGTCGCCGCGCGCGGCCTGCACATCGACGGCGTGTCGCACGTCTACAACTACGACCTGCCCTTCGACGCCGAGGACTACGTCCACCGCATCGGCCGCACCGCCCGCCTGGGCGCCGAGGGCGACGCGATCAGCTTCGCCTGCGAGCGCTACGCGATGGGCCTGCCGGACATCGAGGCGTACATCGAACAGAAGCTCCCGACCGCGCCGGTGGAGTCCGACCTGCTGGTCGCCCTGCCACGCCCGGAGCGCAAGCCGGTCGAGGGTGACGACGGCGAACAGGAAAGCGTCAGCGCGATCTTCAAGGAGGCGCGCGAGCAGCGCGCGGCCGACGAGGAGCGCCGTGGCGGCGGTCGCGGACGCTCCGGCCCGGGCGGCCGCAGCGGTGGCGGCCGCAGTGAAGGCGGCCGTGGCGAGGGCAGCCGCGGTCCCCGTCGCCCGCGCCGCGAGGACGCGGCAGCCACCAACGCCGCGCCGGCCGCCGACGCCGCCGCCACGCCCCGCCCCGAGCGCGCCCCGCGTCCTCGGACCGAAGCGACCGCGACCGATGCCGTTCCCGGCATGGGCGAAGGCGACGCCGCACGGCCGCCGCGCAAGCGTCGCCGGCGCCGCGGTGGCCGGAAGCTGGCCGACGGCGAGACCGCATCCGCTGGCCCGCAGGCCGCTGCGCCGCAGCCGCCGCGCGAGGGGCCGCCACGCCCGGCGCAGCGCACGTCCGGTCCGACCCAGGTCGCCGCCGGCAAGCCCGCGCCGAAAACCCCGGCCGCCAATACGGCGTCCGCCGACAAGCCCGGCCTGATCGGGCGCATCGGCCGCGGCCTGAAGTCGCTGGTGACCCGCGGTCCGCGTTCGCAGCACTGAGCCGCGCACCGGAACCGGCTGAATGGCGATGGCGCGGGCGACCCCCGCGCCATCGTCGTCATGGGTAGTCGCGGCGACGCGATGCTGGTCATCACCGGCGCCCCCGCCGATACTTGGCGCCACCCTCATCGACAGGTGGCGCGATGACCGTCCTGCGCTTCGACAACGTCAGCAAGCTCTACAGCGGTGGCCGCCAGGCCCTGCGCGAGGTCAGCTTCGAAGTCGGCGAGGGCGAGATGCTGTTCGTCACCGGGCACTCCGGTGCCGGCAAGACCACCCTGCTCAAGCTCATCCACCTGGCCGAGCGCCCCAGCCGCGGAGCGGTGCTGTTCGGCGAGAAGAACCTGCTGCGCGTACGTGGCCGCAAGGTCGCGATGCACCGGCGCCAGGTCGGCGTGGTGTTCCAGGACCACCGGCTGCTGGCCGACCGCAACGTCGCCGACAACGTCGGCCTGCCGCTGCTGCTGCAGGGCATGCGGCGCGCCGAGATCAACAAGCGCGTGCGCGCGGTGCTGGACCGGGTCAGCCTCGGCACCCGTGCGCAGGCGCTGCCGGCGCAGCTGTCGGCCGGTGAGCAGCAGCGCGTGGGCATCGCCCGCGCCATCGTTGCCGAGCCGGCCCTGCTGGTCGCCGATGAGCCGACGGGCAACCTCGACCCGACCCTGTCGGCGGAGATCATGGCGCTGTTCGAATCGCTGCCCGAGCGCGGTACCAGTGTCCTGATCGCCAGCCACGACCTCGGCCTGGTCAAGCGCATGAAGAAGCGCGTGCTCGTGCTCAACCAGGGCGAGCTGGCCGACGACATCGCGCCGGAGGACCTGGCCGAATGAGCAGCACCGCCCGGAATCCCGCCGCCCCCGCCTCCGCCGATGCGCGCGCCCGCCCCGCCCGCTCGCGTTCGCGCGTCGGCACCTGGTCGGACCACCATGTCTACAGCCTGGTCGCGAGCTTCGGGCGGATGGTCCGCAAGCCCTGGTCGACCGCATTGACCATCGGGGTGATGGCGGTCGCGCTGGCGCTGCCGCTCGGTTTGTGGGCGGCGTTGTCCAACATCGAGCGTTTTGCCGGCGACGTGCAGCAGGCACGCCAGGTCAGCGTGTTCCTCAGGACCGACGTCGCGGTCGACGACGCCGGTGCACTGGCGGAACGGCTGCGCGCGCGCGATGACGTCGCCGCGGTCGAACACCGCACGCCCGAGCAGGGCCTGGCCGAACTGCGCGATACCGGCGGACTGGGCGACACCCTGTCCGGGCTGGACGGCAACCCGCTGCCGAGCCTGCTGATCGTGACCCCGACGGGCGACGAGGGCCTGCTGGCCGAAACACTGTCCGAGCTGCCCGAGGCCGAAATCGTCCAGCACGACGCGGCCTGGCGCGAGCGACTCGACGGCTGGCTGCGGTTCGGCGGACGGCTGGCCTGGGTGCTGGCGGCGATGCTCGGGTTCGGCGCGTTGCTGGTGGTCGGCAACACCGTGCGGCTGGACATCCAGCAACGCACCGAGGAGATCGGCGTGCTGCAGTTGCTGGGCGCCACCGACGGCTTCATCCGCCGGCCGTTCCTGTACCTTGGCCTGAGCTACGGGCTGGTGGCCGGTGCGCTGGCGCTGGCCCTCCTGACCGCAGCGGACCTGTCGCTGCGGGCGCCGCTGGCCGAGCTGGCCCGCTCCTACGGCAGCGACTTCGCCCTGCGCGGGTTCGGCCTGCAGCACGCGGCCGCGATCATCCTCGGCGCCGGCCTGCTTGGCTGGATCGGCGCCGGGCTGGTCACCGGCCACTACCTCCGACAGACCCGGCCGACCGATACATGACCACGCCCGAGAACAAGCTGCGCCACGTGGCCGCCGATGCCCCACGGGTGATGGTCGTGGACGGCTCGAAGCTGGTCCGCCGGCTGATCGGCGACGTGCTGGTGCGCGAGCTCGCCGGCGCCGAGGTCGTCGCCTGCGCGGGCATCGGCGAGGCCCGCGAAGCGCTGGCGGCCGGGCCGGTCGACCTGGTGACGACGTCGCTGGCGCTGCCCGACGGCGACGGCATCGCGCTCGCCCGCGCGGTGCGCGAGGCGGCTGGCCAGACCTACGTGCCGGTGATCGTGGTGTCGGGCGAGGCGCAGACCCACCTGGAGTCGCGCCGCTTCACCGAGGACGTGACCGACTACTTCGACAAATCCCTTGGCCACGCGGCGCTGGCGGCGTTCATCCGCGGCTACGTCCAACCCGAGCCGATCCCGGGTGCCCGGGTGCTGTATGTCGAGGACAGCCGCGTAGTGGCGCTGGCAACCAAGCGGATGCTGGAGCGCCAGCAACTGCAGGTGCTGCATTTCGTCGGCGTGGAGGAAGCGCTCGAGTACCTGGAGACGCACCGCGGGGCCGACGACCCGGGCGCCGACCTCGTGCTGACCGACGTCTACCTCAAGGGCGAGCTCGACGGCCACGACCTGCTCGAGCGCGTACGCGGCGACTTCGGCTACGGCAAGCGGCGCCTGCCGGTGCTGGTGATGACCGGCGACGCCAACCCCGAGAACCAGAGCGCGCTGCTGCGCGCCGGCGCCAACGACCT
Source organism: Lysobacter luteus (assembly GCF_907164845.1). Taxonomy (NCBI): domain Bacteria; kingdom Pseudomonadati; phylum Pseudomonadota; class Gammaproteobacteria; order Lysobacterales; family Lysobacteraceae; genus Novilysobacter; species Novilysobacter luteus. The sequence goes on along the minus strand of NZ_OU015430.1, from coordinate 363,528 downwards.
CGTGCTCAAGCCGATCGAGGAGCGCCTGCTGGTGACCAAGACACTGTTCCAGCTGCGGCTGGCCAAGCTGGCCTAGCCGGACCTGTCGCCGTACGCGTCGCCACCGCGATGACCGAAGACCGCATCAGGCTCGAGCCATCCTGGAAAGCCCGCGTCGGCGATTACCTGCAGCGTGACGATATGCAGGCGTTGTCGGCCTTCCTGCGTCAGCGCCAGGCGCAGGGTGCGCGGATCTTCCCGCCGGGACCGGACATCTTCGCCGCGTTCGAAGCGACCCCGTTCGATGCCACCCGGGTGGTGATCCTGGGCCAGGACCCCTACCACGGCCCCGGCCAGGCCCACGGGCTGTGCTTTTCGGTGCGCCCCGAGGTTCCCGTGCCGCCGTCGCTGCTCAATGTCTACAAGGAGCTCGAGCGGGACCTGGGCATCGCCCGGCCATCCCATGGCTGCCTGCTGCCGTGGGCGCGGCAGGGCGTCCTGCTGCTCAATGCGGTGCTGACGGTCGAGGCCGGCCAAGCCGGGGCGCATGCCGGCAAGGGCTGGGAGGGCTTCACCGACCACGTGGTCGACACCCTCAACCGCGAGCGCGAAGGCCTGGTGTTCATGCTCTGGGGCAGTTACGCGCAGAAAAAGGGCGCCGTGATCGACCGCGGCCGCCACCGGGTGCTGAAGGCTCCCCACCCGTCGCCGCTGTCGGCCCACCGCGGCTTCATCGGCTGCGGCCACTTTTCGGCGGCCAACCAGTACCTGGCCCGGCGCGGCGGTACGCCGATCGACTGGTCGCTGCCGTCACCGGAATGAGGCTCCTGGCATCGGCTGGCGAGTTGTTGGCCGCGATGGCCGCATGCACGGCGCGTTGACCCGGAACTTACGATCGGATCGGCAGTCTTACTGCTCGCATCCGTTCGATTGTTCCGTGAATGGGACGATAAAGCCCCGATTCCGGCCTTAGCACTCACCCTTGCCGACTGCTAACATCCTCCCCATGACCGAAATCACTGCCAACGCCCTGGTTTCCAACAGCCTGCCGGTGCCCGCGCTCAACGCGCTGACCCCGCTCGGCTCGCTCGATGCCTACATCGGTGCGGTCCACAAGATCCCGGTGCTGAGCGCCGAGGACGAGCAGCACCTGGCCCGCCGCTTCCGCGATGACGAGGACCTCGACGCCGCCCGCGAGCTGGTCCATTCCCACCTGCGTTTCGTGGTCCACGTGGCCCGCGGATACAACGGGTACGGCCTGCCGCTGGGCGATCTGATCCAGGAAGGCAACATCGGCCTGATGAAGGCGGTCAAGCGATTCGACCCCGAACAGGGCGTGCGCCTGGTCAGCTTCGCGGTGCACTGGATCCGCGCCGAGATGCACGAGTTCATCCTGAAGAACTGGCGCATCGTCAAGGTCGCCACGACAAAGGCCCAGCGCAAGCTGTTCTTCAACCTGCGCAAGAGCAAGAAGCGCCTGGGCTGGATGAACGATGCCGAGGTCACCGCCGTGGCCGCCGATCTCAACGTCTCCAAGCGCGAGGTGCTGGAGATGGAGTCGCGCCTGTCCGGCCGCGACATCGGCTTCGACGCCCCGGCCGACGAGGACGATGACCGCGCCCCGCCGTCGCCGGCCGCGTACCTGCGTGCCGACGCCGAGGACCCCTCGCAGATGTACGAGCGCGAGGACGAGGAAGACAGCCAACTGTCGCTGCTGCACGAAGGGCTGGCCAAGCTCGACGAGCGTTCGCGCGACATCGTCGCCCGCCGCTGGCTGGGCAACGAGAACAAGGTGACGCTGCAGGAGCTGGCCGACGAGTACGGTGTCAGCGCCGAGCGGATCCGTCAGATCGAGGCCAACGCGCTGAAGAAGATGCGCGCGCTGTTCGCGGCCTGACCGTCAACGCGTCTCACGGTGGCGGCCCGGGAAACCGGGCCGTTTCCATTTCCGCTTCCCGCGTTTTTTCGAGCCACTGGTCGGCCTCCGCGCCCGCTTCCGGCAATACGGTCCGGTAGCCGAGCGCATCGAGGCGCCGCAGCAGCAACGCCAGCACCTCGAGGTTTCGACCGTGGCGCGCACCCTCGTGCAACAGCACGATGGCACCTGGCGACAGGCCGCGCTCGATCCGGGTGACGACGGCATCAGGGTCGGCCGCCACCGCGTCGAAGCCGCGCGCGCTCCAGGCCACGCGCGCCAATCCGTGGGTGCGAAGCGGCGCCGACACGAACGGATTGGCCATGCCCACCACGGCCCGGAACCAGTGCGGGGCGGTCCCGGTGATGGCGGTGATCGCTGCCTGCGCGTCCGCGACCTGCCGCCGCATCGCTGCCGGGCCGAGCGCCCAGAACCAGGCCTGCGGGTGGCTGTGGCTGTGGTTGCCGATGCCGTGGCCGCGCCGGGCGATCTCGCGCAACAGTTCCGGTCGCGCCTGCGCGCGCTCACCGACCACGAAGAACGTCGCCTTCGCGCCGTGCGCGTCGAGCAGGTCGAGCACGGCCGGCGTCTGTTCCGACGGGCCGTCGTCGATCGTCAACCAGACCACCGGCTCGCTGGTCGGCAAACGCTTCAGTACCGGACTGAACAGGCCCGAGTCGGGCACCAGCACGCCCCACAGGAACACCGCGTGGGTGGCCAGCATCGCCGGCAGCCCGACCGGCCAGCCCAGGCGCCACCACAGCGCGGCCACCGCCAGTTGCGACAGCACCAGCACCACGGCCCAGGCGTGCGGGTGGCGTGGGACGCGGTGCAGGTCGGGCTTTGCCATGACCTGCATCATGCCAGTGCCCCGGGGCGCTGGTTACACTGCCCGCTTCCCCCCGCTCCACGGACCACCGCCATGCCGCTCGACCCCGCCCTGCACACGCGCATCCAGACCCTGCTCAACGACCACCAGGTCGTCCTGTTCATGAAGGGCGAGCCGCGCGCGCCGCAATGCGGTTTCTCGGCCAAGGCGGTTGCCGCGCTCGGCGCGACCGGCGTCGAGTACCAGCACGTCAACGTGCTGGCCGACCCCGAGATCCGCGAGGGCATCAAGGAATACGGCCAATGGCCGACCATCCCGCAGCTCTACATCGGCGGAGAACTGGTTGGTGGCAGCGACATCATCGAGCAGATGGCCAACTCGGGCGACCTGCACACCGCGCTGGGCATGCCCGCGCCCGACCGCACCCCGCCATCGATCACGATCACGCCGGCGGCGGCGCAGATGCTGGGTGACGCCGTCCGCAACGCCGGCGACGGCTACGCGCTTCAGGTCGAGGTCGACCCGCGCTTCAACGCCAAGCTGCAACTGGCCCCGGTCGACGCCGACGCGATCGCCACCGAGGCGGCCGGCCTGCGCGTGCAGTTCGACATCGCCGGCGCCCAGCGCGCGCGTGGCCTGACGATCGACTGGGTCGACGACGAGCGTGGCCGCGGGCTGGTGATCGAAAACCCCAACGCGCCGCCCAAGGTCGCCACCATCACCCCGGCGGAGGCCGCCGAGCGGACCGCGTCCGGCGACCTGACCCTGGTGGACGTGCGCCCGCCGGAAGAGCGCGCGGAGGCGTCGGTCAACGTGCCGTTCTCGGCGCTCGACGACGACGCGCGCCGGCACCTGGAAGCCCTGCCCAAGGACACCGCGCTGGCGTTCCTGTGCCACCACGGGCGCCGCAGCGCCGAGGTCGCCGAGCACTTCCGCAACCTCGGCTTCACCCGCCTGCACAACGTCCAGGGCGGCATCGATGCCTGGAGCGAGCAGGCCGACACTAAGGTGCCGAAGTACTGATCAGCCGCCGAAGCCGCCCTCGTCGAGCCACGCCTGCTCGGCCGGGGTGGTCGGCCGGCCCATCAGCCGGTTGCGGTGCGGGAAGTGGCCGAAGCGCTCGATGATGGCGCGATGGTGCACCGCCCACTTGTCGGCGCCGGGCGCCTCCAGCGACTGGTACAACTCGGTCGCGCGCTGCTGGTCGACCAGCGCTTCGGAGTGCATGAACGGCAGGTAGAAGAACGTGCGCAGGGCGACCTCGACCTCCATGTCGTGGCCGTGGCCGATCGCGCGGGTGGCAACGCTGCGTGCCAGCGGGTCGGTCGCGTAGACATGCGCGCTGCCGCGGAAGATGTTGCGCGGGATCTGGTCGAGCAACAGCACGAGCGCCAGCGCCCCCGTCGCGGTGTCTTCCCAGTGCCCGAGCTCGGCGCGCGAGGCGGTCATGTGGGCGTCGAAGAATCGCTCGCGGCAGCGCATGTCGAACGCGGGCCCTCCACCGAACCAGTTGTCGGGACCGGCTTCGCGCCAGAAGGCGACGACATCATCGGCGGTGACGTCCATGCAGGCACCTCGCGTAGGGAATGACGGGCCACGTTAGCAAGTGGCGCGACGCCCGCGGTCAAGACCCCGCACCCGGCGGGTGTCAGTCCGACTCGTCCTCGCCGTCGCTGTCGCCCAGCTGGGTCTCGATTTCAGTTACCCACGCGGCGGTGATGCTCTCCAGCGTCACCGCGTGGATCAGCGGCTGGATCGCACCGCCGGCATACGACTCCGCGATGAAGCGCGCGTAGCGCTCGCGGTAGCCAAGCCAGGCCATGTGTACGGCGTCGAATGCGGCCAGGCCCTCTTGGTCGAGCTCTCCGCGCAGGCGTGCCACGAGGGCGTCGAGCCGGTCGTCGATGCGCTGGAACGAGTCGATCGCCCGCCGGTTCATGGCCTCTTCGTCGAGCACGGGCTCCTCCCCCGCACGGGCAACTTCCTCGGCCTGGGCGACATAACGGTCGGCAATCCTGACGGCCGTCTCGGCCTTGCCGATCAGGCGGTGCTCGAAGCGGCGCAGCTCGTCCAGGCTCGTGTTGGCCTCGTCCATGCCCTGCTTGAGCGCCAGCAACTTCTGGTTGCGTTCGATCGCATCGACCGCGCCGCGGCGCTCGACCCGGCGCTGGACGAAATAGAACGCCCAGGTCAGGGCCGCGCCGGCCAGCAGGTAGATCAGTTGTTCCATCGTTCCTCCCCGGCGCGCCCCGTGGCGCGCCCCTCGATCGTCATTGGCAAGGACGCCAGTGTGCGGTGCGCGCATCGCAGGGTCTGCGAATCCCCGGCGCGGCTTTGCGCAATGTGTCACCAATCGTGACCATCGTCAGGGTTGGCACCGCCGATGGCCCCGGCTAGCGTGGCCATGACGTCCCGACCCTCGTCGCGACGCGGCTGCCCGGACCGGGCCACCAAGGGGATCACGATGCACGCACCACAGATTGCCGCACTCGCGGCCGCGCTCGGGCTGGCCGTTGCCGGTGGCGCCGCTAGCGCCGACGACGCCGCCACGCCGTCGCATTTCGCGCACGACCCGTACCCCAGCACCTACCAGCGCGTCGCCGCGCCGCCGGTACTGCTGGACAACGCGACCGTGCTGACCGGCACCGGCGCGCGACTGGAGAACGCCGACGTGCTGATGGCCGATGGCCGCATCGTCGCGGTCGGCGCCGGGCTGGAGCTGCCCGCCGGCGCCACCCGCGTCGACGCGACCGGCAAGTGGGTCACGCCCGGCATCATCGACGTGCACTCGCACCTGGGCGTGTATCCGAGTCCCGGCGTGCGCGCGCACAGCGACGGCAACGAAGCAACCTCACCAGTGACGGCCAACGTCTGGGCCGAACACTCCGTCTGGCCGCAGGACCCGGGCTTCGCCGCCGCGCTGGCCGGCGGCGTCACCTCGCTGCAGATCCTGCCCGGCTCGGCCAACCTGGTCGGCGGCCGCGGCGTCACCCTCAAGAACGTCCCGGCAACCAGCTACCAGGCGATGAAGTTCCCCGGCGCGCCGTGGGGGATGAAGATGGCCTGCGGCGAGAACCCCAAGCGCGTGTACGGCGAGAAGGGCGGCCCGTCCACCCGGATGGGCAACATCGCCGGCTACCGCGCGGCCTTCATCGACGCCGCCGAGTACCTCGCCAAGCACAAGCCCGACGCACCGAAGAAGCGCAGCTGGTTCGGCGCCGACGAGCCCGACAGCGCCAGCGACACCGGCGGCAAGCGCGACCTCAAGCTCGACACTTTGGCCGGCGCGATCAACGGCGACATCCTGGTCCACATCCACTGCTACCGCGCCGACGAGATGACCACGATGCTCGACCTGGCCGACGAGTTCGGCTTCAAGGTCGCCGCCTTCCATCACGGCGTGGAGGCCTACAAGCTGGCCGACCGGCTGGCCGAGGAAGGTACCTGCGCCGCCCTGTGGGCCGACTGGTGGGGCTTCAAGATGGAGGCCTTCGACGGCATCCAGGAGAACATCGCGCTGGTCGACCGCCCGGCTGGCAGCTGCGCGATCGTGCACAGTGACTCGGAGGAAGGCATCCAGCGCCTCAACCAGGAGGCGGCCAAGGTGATGGCGCACGCCCGCCTGGCCGGCATCGAGATCACCCCCGAACACGCGATCGGCTGGCTGACCGCCAACCCCGCCAAGTCGATGGGCATCCTCGAGCGGACCGGCACGCTCGAGCCGGGCAAGATGGCCGACGTGGTGGTCTGGAACGGCACGCCGTTCAGCGTCTACGCGCAGGCCGAACAGGTCTACATCGACGGCGCGCGGCTGTACGACCGCGCCGACCCGTCGCGGCAACCGGAGGCGGACTTCATGCTCGGCCAGTCCACCGGTGACGCGGTCCACGCAGGAGGTGTGCTGTGAGCCGCCTCCCGCTGAAGGCGCTGGCCGCCGCGGCGCTGTCGTTCGTGGCGCTTGCCGCCGGCGCGCAGGACCTGCTGATCCGCAACGCCACCGTCCACACCGCCGGTCCGCAGGGCACGCTCCAGGGCGCCGACGTGCTGGTCCGCGATGGCGTGATCGCCGCCGTCGGTACCGGGCTGCCGGCGCCGGCCGGGGTGCAGGTGGTCGACGCCCAGTCGCGGCCGCTGACCCCGACGCTGTTCGGCGGCATCACCGCGATCGGCCTGGAGGAAGTGTCCGGCGAGCGCTCAACCGTCGATGCGTCACTGGCGCTGGGTGCGGAGACCCACCTGATGACGGTGCGTCCGGAGTTCGACGTCACGCTGGCCTACAACCCGGCCTCGGTCCTCGTGCCGGTGACCCGGATCGAAGGCATCGGCTGGACCCTGCTGGAAGCGGGCAGCACCGAGGGCGGTTCGATCATCGGCGGCCAGGGCGCGGTGGTGCGGCTCGACGGCAGCGCCGACCCGGCCGGCCCCGACGTGCTGTTCATCGACCTGGGCAGCGACGCCGCCGAACTCAGCGGCCGCTCGCGCGCGGCGCAGTGGATGCTGCTCGACCAGCTGGTCGACGAAGTCCGCGGCCGTATCCCGGCCGGCTCGCATGCCGCGCTCCTGACCCCGGCCGGCCGCGACACGCTCAAGCGCTATCTCGACGCCGGTGGCCGGGTGGTGGTCAACGTCGACCGCGCCGCCGACATCCGCCAGTTGCTGCGCTGGTCGGACCGCCACGGGGTGGACATCGCGATCTCCGGTGGCGCCGAGGCGTGGAAGCTCGCGCCGGCGCTGGCCGAGGCCGGCGTGCCGGTGTTCGTCAATCCGCTGGCGAACCTGCCGGGTGGATTCGACCAGATCGGCGCCACCATGGAGAACGCCGCGCGGCTGGAGGCAGCGGGCGTGGCGGTCGGCTTCACCCAGGGCGGCGATACCCACAACGCGCGCAAGGTCAGGCAGCTCGCCGGCAACGCGGTCGCCAACGGGTTGCCGTGGGAAGACGGGCTGGCCGGGTTGACGTCGGTGCCCGCCAGGGCGTTCGGCGTGGCCGACCGGTTCGGCAGCATCGCCCCGGGCAAGCGCGCCGACCTGGTGCTCTGGAGCGGCGACCCGCTGGAGGTCAACGCGGTCGCGCTGCAGGTCTGGATGGACGGCGAGGCAATCCCGATGAGCAGCCGCCAGACCGAACTGCGCGACCGGTACCTGCGCACCCTGGTGCCACGCGACAGCGGCGGCCTGCCGCGGGCATATCCGGCCACCGACAGCCGCTGAGCCGCTTCGCTTGTCCCAGCACAGGGCCCGCCCCTGCGGGCCCGTTGCGCTCGGCCCGGAGTAAGCGCCGGCCACAGCCAGGATCGGCCCGCGCCCCGGGCCGAACCTGACAGGCACCCCCTTTAGTGCGACGCGGGTCACGGACGGATATGCTCCGGATCACGTTCCACAATCCAGCATCCTCGGGGGAGCCATGCGCATTGGACTTGTTGTCGACTCGGCCTGCGACCTGCCGTTGGAGTACCTGCAACGCAATGAGGTGACGATCCTGCCGATCACCGTGCGCATCGGCGAGGCGGTGCTGGCCGACCACCGCAACGAGGAGGCCACGCTGGAGTTCCTCCACGCCCACGTCGCCGAGCGCGGTGCGGAGGCGGAGACCACGCCCTACACCGTGCAGCAGATCCGCGACCTGTTCCTTGAGCGGCTGGTGATCGACTACGACTACGTGTTCTGCATGACGATCACCAAGTCGCGCAGTCCGATCCACGACAATGCGCAGCAGGCCAGCTTCGCCATCCTCAACGACTACAAGGCGGCGCGCGCGGCGGCCGGCAACACCACGCCGTTCGCGTTGCGGGTGATCGACACCCAGAACCTGTTCTCCGCGCAGGGCATCACCGCGGTGGAGGCGATCCGACTGCGCGCCGCCGGCGAAGGCGCCCCGAAGATCCGCGCGCGGCTCGAAAACCTCGCGCTGCACACGCACGGGTACCTGGTGCCGCCGGACCTCTACTACCTGCGTGCACGCGCCCGCAAGAAGGGCGACCGCAGCGTCGGCCTGCTCAGCGCCGCGCTCGGCAGCGCACTCGACATCAAGCCGGTACTGCACTGCCACCGCGGCGAGACCGGGCCAGTGGCCAAGATCAAGGGCTTCGAGCCGGCGGTGCAGAAACTGTTCGAGTTCACCGGCAAGCGCGTCCGCGAGGGCCTCATGACGCCGACGCTGTGCCTGAGCTACGGCGGCGAGCTGTCGGAGATGCGTGCCCTGCCGGGTTACCACGAACTGCGTGCGGTCTGCGACGAACACAACGTCGAGGTGTTCGAAAGCGTGATGAGCCTGACCGGAATGGTCAATGTCGGCAAGGGCGCGCTGGTGGTGGGCTTCGCCTCGGAAGGCACCGCGAAGTTCGAGGCCTGACGGCCACCATCGGCAAAGCCGTACCGGGACTTTCAGCCTAGGTGCGGCACCGGGGGCACGGGTAGGCTGCGGGATTCGTTCGTCATCCGTGCCCGCCCATGACCCGTCGCCTGCTTGCCGTCGCGCTCTCGTCCGCGCTGTCCGCTTCATTCGCCCTGCCCGCCTGGGCACAGGACCCGCCGCCGGCACCGCAGCCACCACCGCCGGTGGACCGCAACACCAGCGACACCGATCAGGATCCCGTGCAACTCGAGCAGGATGCGCTGGACCCGGTCGGCACCGATCCGGCGCAGGCCGCACCCGCGGTGGCCAAGGGCGTCAGCCGCCCCGGTGAGGACACCGAAGAAGCGCGATGGGACGTCAACGCCCCGCACGGGCCGACCCGCACGGTGCGATTCGACACCGACGAAGGCACGTGGATGGACGTCGACGTCTCGCCCGATGGCCGCGACCTGGTGTTCTCGCTGCTGGGTGACCTCTACCGGATGCCGGTGACCGGTGGCAACGCGCGGCGCATCGCCTCGGGCCCCGCCTGGGAAGTCCAGCCGCGCTGGTCGCCGGACGGCTCGCGGATCGCCTTCACCTCCGACCGTGGCGGCGGCAACAACCTGTGGACGGTCGACGCCAACGGCGGCAACCCGGTGCAGGTCACCAAGGAAGACTTCCGCCTGCTCAACAACCCCGCCTGGACGCCGGACGGCCGCTTCATCATCGGCCGCAAGCACTTCACCTCCGAGCGCTCGCTCGGCGCGGGCGAGTTGTGGATGTACCACGCCAGCGGCGGCGGCGCGGGCCTGCAACTGGTCGAGAAGAAGAACGACCAGCAGGACCTGGGCGAGCCGGCGTTGTCGCCCGACGGGCGGTACGTCTACTACTCCGAGGACGTCAGTGGCGGCGAGACGTTCGAGTACAACAAGAACCCCCACGACGTGATCTATGCGATCAAGCGGCTCGACCGCGAGACCGGCATGGTCGACACCGTCATCGCCACGCCCGGGGGCGCGGTGCGCCCGCAGCCGTCCCCCGACGGCCGGTCGCTCGCCTTCGTGAAGCGGGTGCGCGAAAAGTCCGTGCTGCACGTGCTGGACCTCGCCAGCGGCGCGGTGCGCCCGGTATGGGATGGCCTGAGCCACGACCAGCAGGAGGCGTGGGCGATCTTCGGGCCGTACACCGGCTTTGACTGGATGCCCGATTCCAGGTCCGTCGTGATCTGGGCGCAAGGCAAGCTGTGGCGGGTCGACATGGCCAGTGGCACGCCCACCCCGATCCCGTTCAACGCGCCGGTCGAGCAGACCGTTACCGAGGCGCTGCGCTTCGACCAGGACATCGACGAAGGCCGCTTCGCCCCGAAGATGATCCGCGACGTGGCGACCTCTGCCGACGGCGACACCCTCGTGTTCCATGCGGTCGGCAAGCTGTGGCGCAAGTCGCTCCCCGGTGGCGAGCCGCGGCGCCTGACCGGCAACGAAGGCCTGTACGAGTACGAGCCCAGCTTCAGCCCCGATGGCGGCAAGCTGCTCTACACGACCTGGTCGGACGAGGCGCTGGGCGCGATCTATGTGCGCAGCGCCAATGGCGGCGGCAAGGGCACGCGGCTGACCGACGAGAAGGGCTTCTATTACCACCCGCGGTTCTCGCCTGACGGCCGGCACATCGTCTACAGCAAGTCCGGCGGCGGCGGCCTGACCGGCAGCCTGTGGTCGGGCGACCGCGGCATCTACGTGATGCCGGCGCGCGGCGGCGAGGCGGTGCGGGTGGCCGACAATGGCTCGTCCCCGCAGTTCAACGCCGACGGGTCGCGCATCTACTACCTGACCGGCGGTGGGCTGGAGAAAAAGCTGATGTCGGTCGGGCTGCACGGGGAGGACCCGCGCGAGGTGTTCGACCTGAAGTACGTGGATTCCGTGCAGGTCAGCCCGGATGGCCAGTGGGTCGCTTTCACCGAGCTGTTCAACGCCTTTGTCGCGCCGATGGTGGAGACCGGCAAGGCGGTCGAGCTGTCGAAGGACAGCAAGGCGATCCCGGTCTCGCAGGTCAGCGCCGACGTCGGCAGCTACCTGCACTGGGCGGCGGATTCGAAGTCGTTGCACTGGATGGTCGGCGACCGCTACCACTCGCGCGCACTGGACGAGAGTTTCGCGTTCCTGCCGGGTGCGCCTGCCGAGATCGCCGACCCTGTCCACGGCGGCGGCATCGCGGTCGGGCTGACGGTGCCCGTCGACGCGCCCGACGCGGTGGTCGCGTTCACCAATGCGCGCATCGTCACCATGCGCGACGCGGAGAACACCGAGGAGGTGATCGAGGACGGCACGATCGTGCTGCGCGGCGACGAGATCGTCGCCGTCGGCCCGGCCGCCTCGGTCGAGGTCCCGGCCGGCGCAAACGTGATCGACGCCTCCGGCAAGACCATCCTGCCGGGCTACATCGACGTCCACGCCCACGCCGCGCACTTCGGCCAGGGCGTGGTGCCGCAGCAGAACTGGGCGTACTACACCAACCTCGCGTTCGGCATCACCACCATGCACGACCCGTCGGCGACGACCGAGTTCGTGTTCTCCGAGGCCGAACTGCAGAAGGCCGGACGGATGGTCGGGCCGCGGATCTTCTCGACCGGCACGATCCTCTACGGCGCCGACGGCGACTTCAAGGCCGAGGTCAATTCACTCGACGACGCCCGCAGCCATCTGCGCCGGATGCAAGCCAACGGTGCGTTCTCGGTCAAGAGCTACAACCAGCCCCGTCGCGAGCAGCGCCAGCAGATCAACCAGGCCGCACGCGAGCTGGGGATGCTGGTGGTGGAGGAAGGCGGCTCCACCTTCCACCACAACATGACGATGATCCTGGACGGCAGCACCGGCATCGAGCACAACATCCCGGTCGCGCCGCTCTACAGGGACGTGGTCAACCTGTGGAAGGAGACCGACGTACGCAACACCCCGACGCTGGTGGTGAGTTACGGCGGCCTGTCGGGCGAGTACTGGTGGTACGCCCGCGACAACGTCTGGGAAAACGACAAGCTCAACCGCTTCTTTCCACGCGAGACGCTGGATGCGCGCAGCATCCGCCGCGAGATCGCGCCGGACTGGGATTACTGGCACATCGAGGTGGCCAGGTCGCTCAAGACGATGCGCGATGCCGGCATCAAGGTGCAGGTCGGCGGCCACGGGCAGCTGCAGGGCCTTAGCCCGAACTGGGAGATCTGGATGCTGACCCAGGGCGGCTTCTCCAACTTCGAGGCGCTGCGCGCGGCGACCATCGACGGCGCCGACTACCTCGGCCTGGGCGACGAGATCGGTTCGCTCGAGGTCGGCAAGCAGGCCGACCTGGTGGTGCTGGACGGCAACCCGCTGGAGGAGATCCGCAACACCATCGAGACGCGCTACGTGATGGTCGATGGGCGCCTGTTCGACGTCGACGCCGACATGGCCGAAATCGGCAACGCCGCGGCCCCGGCGCCGGAGTTCTACTGGCAGCGCCACCGCGACGGCCAGACCTTCGGCCTGGAGTTCGGCCCGACCGCGGTCTGCCACTGTCCGAAGGCGCACGGCGCGCACGTTCACCTGGACTGATGTCGCCGTCCTGCAACGCCCCGTTCACGAAGTCCGCATGCGACGCTGCCTAGGCTGGCGGCGTCCCCAGGAGAACACCCGATGGCCACGCGCTACTACATCACCCTGCCCGACGGCCGCCGCGCGCGCGGCAGCGATCCGGACCTGTCGTTCACCGCGCAGAGCGGGCCCGGTTTTGCCGCCGAGCTGCAGGACGCGCTGCGCAGCGACCGGCTGTTCGAGCGTTGGCGGATGAAGCAGGACGAGCCCGACGAAGTCGACCCGTCCCTGGGCGCCACCGACCCCACTGCGACCGTGCACGGCGAGCAGGACGACCTGCACATCGACCTGGTCGTGACCTCGACCATCCCCGGCACCATCCTCAAGCAGCGCCTGCGCCTGCTCGCCGGGAGCGCGTGGGAGCTGCGCGACGTGACCGCGGCCTGAGCCCCCGTCGCCTGACGGCAGGTCTGCGCGGCGTGGTCCGCGCGCACCGCTGCCGGGCACAATGCGGGCATGAAAGATCTCCTGCTCGCGTGGAGCGGTGGAAAGGACGCCGCCTGGACCCTGCACACGCTGCGCCAACGCGACGATGTGCGGGTAGTCGGCCTGCTGACCACGGTCACCGTCGACTACGACCGCATCGCCATGCACGGCATCCGCCGCGACGTGCTGCACGCACAGGCACGTGCCGCCGGACTGCCGCTGATCGAATCGCCCATCCGGACAGGTTGCGACAACGCCGCCTACGAGGACGCGTTTTCCGGCGCGCTGCAACGCGCGCGGGCGCGTTGGCCGGAGCTGGACACCGTTGCCTTCGGCGACCTGCAACTGGCGGACGTGCGTGCGTGGCGCGAGGCCCTGTGTGACCGCCATGGCTGGTCGATCGAGACCCCGCTGTTCGGCCGTGACACCGCCGCGTTGGCGCGCGGGATGATCGCCGGCGGCCTGCAAACCCGACTGTGCTGCGTCGACACCACACAACTCGATGCCCGCTTCGCCGGCCAAGCGTTCGACCACGAACTGCTGGACGCGCTGCCGGCCGCCTGCGACCCGTGCGGGGAGAACGGCGAGTTCCACACGCTTGTCCATGCCGGCCCGATGTTCGGGCAGCCGGTGAACGTGGTGCCCGGTGAAACCGTGCTGCGTAACGGCCGCTTCGCCTTCACCGACTTCAAGCTGGCGGGCTGAGGACGCCAGCCAGCGGTCAGGCGTGCAACGCGCGTGCGTGGTGGGCGACGTGGTCGCCGATGAAGCTGGCGATGAAGTAGTAACTGTGGTCGTAGCCGGGCTGCATGCGCAGTTCCAGCGGATGGCCTGCGGCGGCGCAGGCGTCACGAAGCAGCTCAGGGCGCAACTGGCGCTGCAGGAACTCGTCGTCGCCGCCCTGATCCACCAGCAGCGGCAGCCGCTCGCGCGCGTCGCGCAGAAGCTCGCAGGCATCCCATTGCTTCCACACCGCGCGGTCGTCGCCCAGGTACGCCTCGAACGCACGCTCGCCCCAGGGAACGCGCGACGGCGCGACGATCGGCGAGAACGCCGACACACTGCGGTAGCGACCCGGGTTGCGCAGCGCGGTCACCAGCGCGCCGTGGCCGCCCATCGAGTGCCCACTGACGCCGCGCGCAGTCGTGGTCGGGAAGTGCGCGTCGACCAGCGCCGGCAACTCCTCGACGACGTAGTCGTGCATGCGGTAGTGCCGCGCCCAGGGGGCCCGGGTCGCGTTGACGTAGAACCCGGCGCCCTGGCCGAGGTCGTAGCCGTCGTCGTTGGTGATGTCCTCACCGCGCGGGCTGGTGTCGGGCGCGACCAGGATCACCCCGTGCTCGGCGGCGTACCGCTGCGCGCCGGCCTTGGTGATGAAGTTCTGCTCGGTGCAGGTCAACCCCGACAGCCAGTACAGCACCGGGCACGGGCCCTGCGCGGCCTGCGGCGGCAGGTAGACGCCGAAGCGCATCGCACAACCGAGGGTGCTCGAATCGTGTTGCCAGACTTCCTGGCGGCCGCCGAAGCAGGCGTGCTGTTCGATCCTGTGCATGGCTGGCTCCCGGCCTCAGTAATGGATCACGGCGCGGATCGACTTGCCTTCGTGCATCAGGTCGAAGGCCTCGTTGATGCGATCCAGCGGCAACGTATGGGTGACGAACGGGGCCAGCTGGATGTCGCCGCGCATCGCGTCCTCCACCATGCCCGGCAGCTGGCTGCGGCCCTTGACCCCGCCAAACGCGGTGCCCATCCACTTGCGACCGGTCACCAGCTGGAACGGCCGCGTGCTGATCTCCTGCCCGGCGCCGGCGACGCCGATGATCACGCCCTGGCCCCAGCCGCGATGCGCGCATTCGAGCGCAGCACGCATCACGTTGACGTTGCCGATGCACTCGAAGCTGTGGTCCACGCCCCAGCCGGTCATCTCGACGACGACCTGCTGCACCGGCTTGTCGAAATCCTTCGGATTGACGCAGTCGGTCGCGCCCATCTCCTTCGCCAGCGCGAACTTGTCGGGATTGGTGTCGATCGCGATGATGCGCCCGGCTTTCGCCTGCCTGGCGCCCTGGATCACCGCCAGCCCGATCGCCCCCAGGCCGAACACCGCGACGCTGTCGCCTTCCTGCACCTTGGCGGTGTTGTGCACCGCGCCGATGCCGGTGGTCACGCCGCAGCCCAGCAGGCAGACCTGCTCGGGATCGGCGTCGGGATTGACCTTGGCGAGTGAGACTTCGGCGACGACGGTGTACTCGCTGAAGGTCGAGCAACCCATGTAGTGGTAGACCGGTTCGCCGTTGTACGAAAAGCGCGTCGTGCCGTCGGGCATCACGCCCTTGCCCTGGGTGGCACGCACCGCCACGCACAGGTTGGTCTTGCCCGACCTGCAGAACAGGCACTCACCGCATTCGGCGGTGTACAGCGGAATCACGTGGTCGCCGGGGGCGACGCTGGTGACGCCTTCGCCGACTTCCACCACGATGCCCGCGCCCTCATGGCCCAGGACGGCCGGGAACACGCCTTCCGGATCATCGCCGGACAGGGTGAAGGCGTCGGTGTGGCACAGCGCGGTGTGGGTGATCCTTACCAGCACCTCGCCCTGCTTCGGCGGCGCGACGTCGAGCTCGACGATCTGCAGCGGTTGTCCGGGGGCGAAGGCGACGGCGGCGCGGGATTTCATCGGGGGAACTCCGGTGTACGGGGACTGGCTGAATAATAGGCCGACGACGCGGTGGTCGCTTTTCCACGACATGGCCGTTGGCGCACGGAGCGATGCACCTGTAGGAGCGGCTTCAGCCGCGAGGGCGTAACCGTCGTGCGGCGACGAAGCCCGCCCGATCGCGGCTGAAGCCGCTCCTACAGCGGGTCCGCTGCTTCGCGATCACCCGGTGTTCTGGATCCCCGCGGCAATCCCGTTCACTGTCGCCATCAGGGCCTGCAGCAGGGCGTCATCCTCGCGCCCGCCGTCGCGCCAGCGTGCCAGCAGGTCGACCTGCAGCAGGCTGATCGGGTCGACGTACGGATTGCGCAGCCGGATCGACTGGCGCAGCCGCGGGTCGTGCGCAAGCAGGTCGGCCTCGTCCTTGATCGCGAGGATCCCATCGCGGGTACGGGCGAACTCGGCGGCGATGCCGGGGTGCAGCCGCGCGTGCAGGTCGCCTTCGGGCAGCCCGGCGGCCAGCAGCGAGTAGCGCTCGAAGATCGCCGGGTCCGACTTGGCCAGCACCATCTCGACGTCGTCGACCAGGGTGCCGAAGAACGGCCAGTCGCGCGCCATCTCCGCCAGCAGTTCGCGGCCGTGGGTTTCCAGCGCGCGCTCGAGCGCGGTGCCGACGCCGTGCCATGCGGTCAGGCCGGAGCGGTTCTGCGACCACGAGAACACCCATGGAATCGCCCGCAGCGATTCCACTCCGCCCCTGCTGCCACGCTTGCTCGGCCGCGAGCCGATGCGCAGGCGCTCGATCACGTCGATGGGGGTCGCCGCGCGGAAGTACGCCGGGAAGTCGGGATGCTCGTGTACCAGCGCCCGGTAGTGCGCGCGGGCGTCGGCGGCCAGCTCGGCGGCCACCTCGCGCCAGCGGGCCTCGCGGGGCTCCGGCGGGCGCGGCCGCAGGCTCGCGCGCAAAACAGCGCCGGTGGTCTGCTCCAGGTTGCGCAACGCGATGGCGCGGATGCCGTACTTGCGGTGGATCACTTCGCCCTGCTCGGTCAGGCGCAGGTAGCCGTCGACCGATCCGCGCGGTGCGGCGATGACCGCCCGCTCGGTCTTGCCGCCACCGCGGCTGACCGAGCCGCCACGACCGTGGAAGAAGGCGATCCGTACTCCGCTTTCGCGCGCAAGCGCGGACAGCGCGATCTGGGTCTGCTGCAAGGCCCAGCGCGAGGCGATGATGCCGCCGTCCTTGGCGCTGTCGGAGTAGCCGAGCATCACGACCTGGCGATCACCGCGCGCGGCGAGGTGGCGCCGGTATGCCGGGTCGGCGAACAGCTCGCGCAAGGTCGCCTCCGCGGCCTCGAGGTCGGCGACGGTCTCGAACAGCGGGGCGACGTCGAGCGGGACTTCGTCATCCTCTACACAACCGGCCAGCCGAGCCAGTGCGAGCACTGCGAGCGCATCCGCGGCACTGCGGCTCATGCTGACGATGTACGGTCCGAACACGCGCTCGCCATACTGCGGTCGCAGCGCGGCGACGGTGCGGAACACATCCAGCACCGACCGCGCCGCCGCGGCTTCTGGCTGCGGCACTGTCGCGCGGTCCAGCAGCGCATGCAGCCGCGCCGCCCGGTCACCGGCCGCGCGTTCGGCCCAGCCCTCGTCGTCCAGCAGGGCCGCAAGCGCCGCGTCATGCATCGCCGAGTCCTGGCGCAGGTCGAGGCTGGCGAGGTGGAAGCCGAAGCAGCGGGCGCGCCGCTGCAGCCGCCGGACCGCGAAGCCACCGGCGTGTTCGCCGCCGTTCGCCTGGAGGCTGTCGGCAACCAGCGCCAGGTCGGCCTCGAACGCCGCCGCGTCCGGATAGGCTTCGGTTTCATCGTGGGTGGTGGCCCACAGGCGCGCAGTCACCAGCACCAGCAGGTTGCGATAGGGCATGTCCGCGTGGCGCGGATGCAGGCGCGCGGCCGCGGCCGGCAACAACGCCCGGTACTCGTCGACCCGCGCCAACACCGCATGATCGACCCCGACCCGGGTGGTCGACTGGCTCAGCAGCTCGGCCAATGCCTCGATGTCGCGGCGGTAGGCCGCCAGCACCATGCGCCGCTGGGCGGCAAGGGTCGCGGCGATCGTGTCCGCGCCGACGTTCGGGTTGCCATCCATGTCACCCCCGACCCAGCTGCCAAAGCCAAGCACGTCGGGCAAGTGCCAATCACCGCCGTGGTGCTCGCGCAGGGCTGCTTCGAACGTCTCGTGGAAGACCGGCAACACCCGGTACAGCACTTCGGAAAGGTAGAAGCCAACGTGTTCGAACTCGTCGCCAACGCTCGGCTTGGCGGTCGGTGCCTCGGCGGTCTGCCAGCTGGCGCCCAGCGCCAGGCGGATCCGCTGCAGCCCGGCGCTGCGCTCGGCCGGCGTGCGCGACCGGTCGATATCCTCGACCAGCGCGGCGACGATCTGTCGCTCCTTGTTGAGCAGCACCCGGCGCACCGCCTCGGTGGGATGCGCGGTGAAGACCGGCTCGATCCGCAGCCGCGGCAGCAGCGCGGCCAGCTCCGCGGCGTCGACACCGTCGCGTGCAAGCTCGCCGATCACCGCCCGCAGGCCGCCCGGCTGGGCGCCGTCGCCGGCTCGCTCGTGGTCGCGGCGGCGGCGGATGCGGTGCACCCGCTCGGCCAGGTTCACCGCCTGGAAATAGGTCGAGAACGCGCGCACCAGGTCGGCCGCTTCGGCCAACCCGGTGTCGGACAGCGCTTCGGCCAGCTCGGCGACGGGCGCGTCGGCCTCGCGTCGGGCAATGGCGGCACGGCGCAGGCGCTCGACACGTTCGAGGAAACCGTCACCACGCTGCTCGGCGAGGATCTCCCCCACGAGCGCTCCGAGGATTTTCACGTCTTCGCGCAGCAGCGCGTCGGTCGGTGCGAAGTCCAGCTGCTCGCGCAATGCGGAAGGGGAGGTCGGATCGGTGGTCGCAGTCATGCGCGCCAGCCTACAACGCAGCGTGTGGACACCGCGGCCCGGCGTTCGACCCCGCTACCTCCGGGCAATCAGTAGGCGAACTCCCGGAACACCGGGTCGACATTGCCGCCCCAGGCGCCGTGGAACAGTTCGAGCTTGCGTTCGGCCGGTGTGATGCCCGCCTCGACCAGCTCCATCAACGGTCCCAGGAAGATCGTCTCGTCGCTGCCGTTCTCATTGACCCTGGCGCGCCGGGCCAGGCCGCCAGCGGCGATCTGAAGCGCGCGGCGGGCGAGGTCGAGCACGGTACCGCGGGTGTTGCCGATGCGCGCGGGCAGCTTGAACGCGTGCCGCGGCACGCCGTCGCGCAGCGCATGGATCTCGTCGCGGGTGAAGTCGCGCACCAGGTCCCAGGCGGCGTCGAGCGCGGCGTCGTCGTACAGCAGGCCCGTCCAGAACGCGGGCAGCGCACAGATGCGGTTCCACGGCCCCGAGTCGGCGCCACGCATCTCCAGGTACTTCTTGAGCCGCACTTCCGGGAACGCGGTGGTGCTGTGGTCGGCCCAGTCCAGCAGCGTTGGCGTGTGGCCCGGCCAGGCCGGCAGGCGACCGTCGAGGAAGTCGCGGAACGACTGCCCGGCGGCGTCGATGTAGCGGCCGTCGCGGTAGACGAAGTACATCGGCACGTCGAGCAGGTAGTCGACATAGCGCTCGTAGCCGAAGCCGTCCTCGAACACGAAGTCCAGCAGGCCGGTACGGTGCGGATCCGTGTCCGTCCAGATGTGCGAGCGGTACGACAGGTAGCCGTTGG
Source organism: Lysobacter luteus (assembly GCF_907164845.1). Classification (NCBI taxonomy): domain Bacteria; kingdom Pseudomonadati; phylum Pseudomonadota; class Gammaproteobacteria; order Lysobacterales; family Lysobacteraceae; genus Novilysobacter; species Novilysobacter luteus. The sequence goes on along the minus strand of NZ_OU015430.1, from coordinate 344,003 downwards.
GCTTGCCTTCGGTAAACGGCGAGTCGGCAAACAGCGCGGTCGCCACCGACTGCAGCGCCAGCGAGACACGGAACTTCTTGACCATGTCCGCTTCGGACGCGACATCCAGGTTGACCTGCACGGTCGAGGTGCGGGTCATCATGTCCAGGCCGAGGTTGCCGACGGTCGGCATGTGGCGGCGCATGATCGCGTAGCGGCCCTTCGGCATCCACGGCATCTCCTCGCGCGTCCACTTGGGCTGGAAGCCCATGCCGAGGAACCCCAGGCCCATCGGCTCGGCCACGCTGCGCACCTCGCGCAGGTGGGTGGCGGCCTCGCGGCAGGTCTGGTGCAGGTTGTCGAGCGGCGCACCGGACAGTTCCAGCTGGCCGGCCGGCTCGAGCGACACCGACGCACCGTCGCGGGTCAGCGCGATGACCCGGGCGGGGCCGTCGCCGATGCGCTCCTCGACCGGGGTCCAGCCGAACCGTACGAGCCCCTTCAGCAGCGCCTCGATCCCGCGCTCGCCGTCGAACGTCGGCGGCCGCAGGTCGTCGGTGCGGAAACCGAACTTCTCGTGCTCGGTGCCTATCTTCCAGTCGTCGCGCGGGCGCACGCCCGACGCCAGGTACTCGACCAGCTGCGCGCGTCCGGCGGCACCGGACTCGATCGGAACATCCTTGACCTGGCTGGGACCGGACACGTGCACCTCGCTCGACGGGAGCCGGCGATATGCGGGCGGCAACGCCCATCGCAAGCGAGCCGGCAGTGTAGCGAGCGCGGCTGTGCCGGTTATGTCGCGTCGCGCAACGCAGCAGCCCGCCGGCGGGACGGTCGGGCTAGAGCTCGAGCCAGCCGGCGATGACCTCGCGTGCCTCGTCGACGCCCTGCTTCGACTCGCCGGAGAACAGCTGCACGCTGACCAGGTCGCCGTACTCGGCCTTCATCTCCTTGCGCACCGCCAGCATCGCATTGCCCTGTGCGCCGCGGCCCAGCTTGTCGGCCTTGGTCAGGATGGCGTGCGCCGGCAGGCCCCGGCTGACCGCGTAGCCGAGCATCTGGCGGTCGTAGTCCTTCAGCGGGTGTCGGATGTCCATCACCACCACCAGGCCCTTGAGTGCCTGGCGGGTGCGGAAATAGCCGTCGATGAATGCCTGCCAGTGCGCCTGCAGGTCCTTGGGCACCTTGGCGTAGCCATACCCGGGCAGGTCGACCAGGAACCGGTCGGTGGTCGGCGGCAGGTCGAAGAACACCAGTTGCTGGGTGCGTCCCGGGGTCTTGGAGACCCGCGCCAGCGCATTCTGCTGGCAGATCGCGTTCAGCGCGCTGGATTTGCCGGCGTTGGACCGGCCGGCGAAAGCGACCTCGAAGCCGCCGTCGGGGGGCAGCTGGGGCGGATTGTGCGCGGCCAGCATGTAGCGCGCGCGGGCAAAGGGATTGGCCATGCGGACAAGGATCGCATGGCTCGCGTTGACCCGGTTAGCCGTGACGACGATAATTCTTCGGTTCCGACGTCCGTTTTCATCGGCCGTCCTTCCAGCGTTTTCCCCGGAGCCCAGCCCAATGAGCCACGCCCGCGTCCTCGGCATCGTCGGCCTCACTGCCCTCGCGGCAGCCGCCGTCGCCTACGCCCAGACCACGGTCACCCCGATCCCCGAGACGCCGCCGGTGGAATCCGCGCCGCTGACCGAGGTGGCCACGGCGGCCGAGGCCACCCACTGGGGCGATGCCCAGAAGGGCGCGACGCTGGCCGGCACCTGTGCCGCCTGCCACGGCCTGGACGGCAATGCCACCGACCCGATGTACCCGAACCTGGCCGGCCAGAGCGAGCGCTACATCGCCCAGCAGCTGGCACTGTTCCGCAGCGGCGAGCGCAATACCGGCATGGCCGCGGTGATGAAGCCGTTCGCCGACATGCTGACCCCGCAGGACGCGCGCGACGTGGGCGCCTACTACGCGACCCAGACCGCCGGCGCCGGCGTCGCCGACGACACCCTGGTGGCGACCGGCCCGTACGCGGGCATGAAGTTCTTCCAGATCGGCCAGCAGCTGTACCGCTCGGGCGACGCGGCGCGTGGCATCCCGGCCTGCATGGCGTGCCACGGCCCCGACGGCACCGGCAACCCGGGCCCGTCCTACCCGCACGTGGCCGGCCAGCACGCCAGCTACAGCCAGCGCCGGCTCGAGGAATACCGCGCCGGCACCACCACCCAGAGCAACCCGAAGCTGTTCAACATCATGGCCGCGGTCACCGCCGAGCTGACCGACGAGGAGATCGGCGCGCTGTCGAGCTACCTGCAGGGCCTGCACCCGGCCGCGCACGATATCGCCGCGGCCAACCTCGCCGCCGCACCGGCGCCTGCCGCGGCCCCGGCTCCCGCTGCGGCACCGGCCCCCGCGGCCGAAGCGCCGGCCGAGCCGGCGGACACCACGACCGGGCCCGAGGCGACCGGCGTCGACGGGGCCGAGGTCGACGCGACCGGCACCGTGCCGGCCGAGAGCGAAGACGCTGCCAGCACGGCCGCCGAACCCGAACAGGGCTGACCGGGAACTTCCGGCGCGTGCGCCGGTCCCAACCGCTGCTCACTCCTGTTGGTCCTTGCGCCGGTCGTGACATTCACGGCCGGCGCTTTTGTTTGTGGACTGCCGGCCGCCGTAGCGCGACCGAGCGGCCCCGAGGAGAGGAACCCGCCCATGATCCTGCTCTCGCGCCTTGCCGTCCTGGCCCTGCTGTCGATCGCCGCGCTCTCCCCCGCTTACGCGGCTCCTGCAGCGCCGGTGGCCGGCGTGGATTACGTCGAGATCCCCGGCGGCATGCCGTTCGACACTGCGCCCGGCCGGATCGAAGTGGTCGAGGTGTTCGGCTACACCTGCTCGCACTGCGCCGCGTTCGAACCGGCGGTCGCGGCGTGGAAGCGCAGGCTGCCCGACGACGTGTCGTTCGTGCCGGTGCCGGCGCCCTTCAGTGGCTACTGGCTGCCGTATGCACGGGCGTACTACGCCGCGCAGGCGCACGGGCTTGTGGAGCGCACCCACGCGGACATGTTCCGCGCGCTCCACGAGGAGCAACGTCTCCCGATCATGCGGGCCACGCCGGCCGAGATCGCCGCCTTCTACGCCGGCTACGGCGCCGACCCGGCCGCGTTCGCCGCCGCCATGACCAGCGCCGCGACCGATGCGCAGCTGGAACGCGCGCGGACATTCATCCGCCGCAGCGGCGTCGACGGCACCCCGAGCCTGGTCGTGGCCGGCCGCTACCGCGTGATTGGACGCAGCTTCGAGCAGGTACTGGACACCGTGGACGCGCTCATCGCCCGCGAGCGAGCGCGCCTGCGGTCGACCGCAGGCAACTGAACCTACGTCACCCGGCGACCAGCCACCGATCGGTATCCTTGGCCGAACGTCATTCCAACCCTTCCGAATCCGGAGATCCACCCATGACCGCACGCCCGGCAACGTTCCACCGTCTCGGCCTCGCCCTCGCGGGCGCCCTCGCCCTGGCCGCCTGCTCGCAGGAAGCGCCCGCGCCGGCGACCCCGGCCGCCACGGATGCTGCTCCGGCCGGCACCGCCGATACCGCGACGCCTGGCACCAACGCCCCGGCCGTCGCCGAGGCGCCGGCACGCACGCCGGGCCCGGTCGTCCCGCCCACCGGCCCGGCGCCGGTGGCCGGCCAGGATTACATCGTGATCCCGGGCGGCACCCAGTTCACCCCGGGTAACGACATCGAGGTGGTCGAGGTGTTCGGCTACACCTGCCCGCACTGCGCCACGTTCGAGCCGCTGGTGAGCAGCTGGGCGGCGAAGTTGCCGGCCGACGTCGGCTTCGAGCCGGTGGCAGCAGCGTTCGGCGGCTACTGGGAGCCCTATGCGAAGGCGTTCTACGCGGCCCAGGCGATGGGTGTTGCCGAGCGCAGCCACGATGCGATGTTCCGCGCTGTCCACGTCGACCGCAGCCTGCCGGTGCAGCCGCTGCCGACCGACGAGCAGCTGGGCCAGTTCTACGCGCAATTCGGGGTCGACCCGAAGCAGTTCGCCAGCACGATGTCGAGCTTCGCGGTGAAGGCCAAGATGAACCAGGCCGGCCAGTTCCTGCAGCGCAGCGGGGTCGACTCCACCCCGGTCCTGATCGTCGACGGCAAGTACCGCGTCACCGGCCGCAGCCACGAAGAAAACCTGCGCATCGCCGAGCACCTGGTGGCGATGGAACGCGCCGCCGATGCCGGTGCCGCCCCGTCGGCCCCCGCCGACGGCGCCAGCGCCGACTGAGCGACACCGGGCACCGTGTCCAGCCCAGGTCCCGACCAGCAACCCGCCGTTGCGGCGCCGCCGCGCGGCGCGCGGCGGTTGCGGCTACTCAGCGCCAACATCCAGGCCGGGTCCAGCACGCGCGGCTACCACGACTACGTCGCGCGCAGCTGGTCGCACGTGCTGCCGGCCGGCAACAAACGCGGCAGCCTCGACCTGATCGCGCAGCTGGCCGGGCAGTACGACATCGTCGGCCTCAACGAGAGCGACCCCGGCAGCCTGCGCTCGGGGTTCACCAACCAGACCCACTACCTCGCCCAGCGCGGCGGCTTCGACTACTGGAGCCACCAGCCCAACCGGCGGGTCGGCGGGGTGGCGTCCAGCGCCAACGGACTGCTCAGCAAGCTCGAACCTCGGGAGGTCATCGACCACTCGCTGCCGGGACGCATCAGTGGCCGCGGCGTGCTGATGGCACGTTTCGGTGACGGCGACGCGGGGCTGGTGATCGCGGTGGCGCACCTGTCGCTCGGGGCGACGTCGCGCGCGTCGCAGCTGGGCTTCATCGCCGAGCTGCTGCAGGACCATCCGCACGCGGTGCTGATGGGTGACTTCAACTGTCCGGTCGAACGGCCGGAAATGCAGGCACTGTTCCGCACCACCCGGCTGCAGCCGCCTGCGTGCGTGGTGCCGACGTTCCCCAGCTGGCGTCCGCAGCGCGCGATCGACCACATCCTGATCAGCGACGGGCTGGCGTGCTCCGACACCTGCGCGATGCCGGCGGCGATGTCCGACCACCTCGCGCTGTCGCTCGAGCTGGACGTCCCCGAAGAGGCGCTGTCCTGACACGCGGCCGGTGGCGAACCACCGGCCGCGCCTTGACCGCTCCGATCAGAACCGCAGGTCGGCCCGCATGTAGAAGTAACGGCCACCCGGGATGTCGTAGGTGGAAGCGTCGTAGCCGTTGAGCGAGCACGACAGGCAGATCGGCGGATCGTCGTCGAGCAGGTTGTTCACGCCGGCAGTCAGCTGCAGGCTCCTGAAGACTTCGAACCGGTACCCGACCTGCAGGTCGTGGTAGGTCATCGCCTCGAGCGTGTTGGTGCCCTCGGCCTGGTTGCCGCAGATCGCGAACGATGCGGCGTCACCGCAGTTCTCCTCCAGCTCGCTGATGTGGCGCACGCTCCACGAGGCGTTCCACGGGCCGCGGCGCCAGTCGAGCGTAGCGGTCGAGGTCCAATCCGGGATCGCGCTGTCGTTGACCTCGATGCCCACGCCCTGCGGCTGGCGCTGGCCCGCCGCGCCGACGGCGTCGTAGCCGGTCACGAAGGTGTTCTGCCAGATCACCTTGAACTGGCCTGCCGCCATCTCCGGCAGGGTCCAGAACACGTCGGCATCCCAGCCGGCGGTCTTGATCGAGCCGAGGTTGGTGAGGCGGTTGTTGAATGCGCTGATGCCGCCGATCGGCGAACGCTCGATGCCTTCGCAGTACAGCGGATCAAGCGTCTCCACGCACAGGTTGAGCTGGGTCTGGGCGTCGATGGCCTGGACCGCGCCGTCGATGCTGTGGCGGTAGTAGGTCAGCTCAAGGTCGAGCCGGTCCGACCACGACACGCCGCTGGCCAGCGACGGGCTGAACACCAGCCCCGCGGTGAAGCTGCGCGCGGTCTCCGGCTCGAGGTCCTCGTTGCCACCGGTGGTGACCGATATCTGCGAGTTGGTCTGCTCGGCCCCGACCGGCACGCCGAGCGCGGCGCAGTTGCCCGGGTCGCCGGTCGGCGCGCTGCCGTCGGTGCCGACCAGGCAGGGGTCGTCGATCTGCAGGTCGGCCCGGCTCGGCGAGCCGAACAGTTCGCCGATCGACGGCGCGCGGAAGCCTTCGGCGTACGTGGCGCGCAACAGCAGCTCGTCGGCCACCTGCCAGCGCAGGCCGTACTTCGGCGTGAACTGTCCGCCGAAGGTGGAGTAGTCCGAATAGCGCCCGGCCAGGCTCAGGTCCAGGCTCTTGCCGAACGCGCCCTCGGTGATGAGCGGCACGTTGAGCTCGAGGTAGGCCTCGTTGACGTCGTAGTCGCCCGAGGTCGGCAACGACGGCACGCCGTTGTAGAAGCCGGCGACGGTGAGCGGGTCGGGCGTGTACGAACCCTCGTAGCGGCGATGCTCGATGCCGGCGGCGGCCGACAGCGGGCCGGCCCACAGTTCCAGCAGGTCGCCGGAGATGTTGGCCGTGAACTGGCTGAGCTTCTGCTCGCTGCGGTCGTGCACGACCGGCTGGATGAAGGCCAGCATCTCCGGGGTGATGGTGCCCGGGCCGCCGAACAGGTTCAGCGGCACGCAGCCCGCCACCGCGGCGCAGGCCGCCGGGTCACCCAGCGCGAGGGCGATGTTGCGGATGTCGTAGCTGCCGAAGTTGGTCTGCTCGGCCTCGTTGCGGCTGTGCGCCGCGTTGACGTCCCAGAACCAGGTGCGATCGCCGGCGGTGAAGCTGCCTTCGAGCCCGGCGCCGACGTACTGGGTGTCGACCTCCTGCTCGAACACGCGCGGACCGCCCTCGACCGGACGCCGGCCAAGCAGGATGAAGTTGAGTTCGTTCTCCGGCGTCGCCGGGTCGTCGACCGAAACCAGGTCGAACCCGAACGGGTTGTACGGGTTGTCGGCCGAGATGAACATGCCGTCGGAGATCGGGTTGCCGGTGCCGGCGTCCGCGCCCAGGAAGATCGGCTCGGGCGCGGCCTGGTTGACCGACTCGCGGCGGTTGACCAGGGCCTTCGCGTAGGCGTGCACGGTGTCGCTGAAGTAGAACCGGTACTGGCCGAACAGCCCCATCCGTTTGGACGGCGTCAGCAGCATGTTGTACTGGGCGAAGTTGAAGCGGTCCGGCGTACCGAAGCAGTGGTAGTCGTCGGTGCGCTCGCAACCGGTCTGGGCCGGGTCGTAGGTCGGGTCGCTGGCGCCTTCGTTGGGCGTCAGGTCGAGCGTGGCGCCGGTGGCCGGGTCGGTGAAGATGAAGCGGCCACGCGGCGTGCCCGAGCTGCCGAATGCCAGGCCGGTGCCCGGCACCGGAAAGCTCGCCTGCTCGCGGGTGTTCGCCAGGATCTCGTCCTGCTCGACGTAGCTGGCTCCCAGGAACAGGTTGCTGCGGTCGGTATTCATGCCCCATGCCACGTCGACGCCCTTGCTGGTGCCGTCGCCCTCGCCGTACTGGCCGACGTTGAGCGAGAGCTGCCCGCCTTCGAAGTTGCGCCGGGTAATGATGTTGACCACGCCGGCAATGGCGTCCGAGCCGTACAGCGATGACGCACCGTCCTCGAGCACGTCGATGCGCTCGACGATCGCCAGCGGGATGGTGTTGAGGTCGGTGGTCGCGCCCACGCCGGACGCGGAGGACTCGTTGACCCAGCGCATGCCATCGACCAGCACCAGCACGCGCTTGGCGCCCAGGTGGCGCAGGTCGACCTGGGCCGAACCCGCGCCGACGCCGTCGCCGTTGGGCGAGAAGCCGAAATTGCCCGACGAGTTGAACTTGGTGTTGAGCGCGGAGCCCGCGCCGGTGAGCTCCTGCAGGATGTCACCGACCGAGGTCAGGCCGGTGCGCTCGAGGTCCTCGCGACTGAGGGTCTGGACCGGTGTCTGGCTTTCGATCTCCGCCTTCTTGATGCGGGTACCGGTGACCTGGACGGTGTCCAGGGTGGTGGCGCTGGATGGCTGCGGCGCGTCCTGGGCAACGGCCAACCCGGGGGCGGCGGCGATCAGGCACAACGAAACGGCGGTCGCCAGGCGATGGCGATGGGGTGCGTTCATCGACTTCTCTCTCCATAGAAAAACGATCAAGGGCGCCGCACCCCTGTCTGCGGCGTGGTTCCGGTTGTAAACAATTCATGACCCCGCCACAACAGGCAAAGGGCACCCGCCCCGGGCCCAGGCCGGTCGCGAACCGCTATCGGCCTGCCAGCAGGCTCACCCCGACCGCCACCAGGAACAGCGCGAACACCCGCTTGAGGACGTCGCCGTGCAGCCGGTGGGCAAGCCGGGTGCCGTACGGCGCGGCCAACACCGATGCCACCGCCACGCCGATGGCGGCGGGCAGGTATACATAGCCGATCGCGTGCTCGGGCAGCGCCCCGGGCGGCGCGTGCAGCGCGTAGCCGGCGGCGCTGGCCAACCCGATCGCCACGCCGCAGGCCGACGAGGTCCCCACCGCGCGCACCGGTGCGACACCGCGCCAGACCAGCAGCGGCACCGTCATGCTGCCTCCCCCGATGCCGACCACCGCCGACAGTGCACCGATGCCGGCGCCTGCGCCGCTCATCGCCGGACCGCGTGGCACCACCGCATCTCCGCCGCCCGTGCGCGGCTTGCCGAAATGCAACTGCGCGGCCGCCAGCAGGCAGTAGCCCGCCACCACGTAGCGCAGCACGTCATCATCGATCCGCACCGCCAGGCCGCTGCCGAGCCAGCCGCCCAGCAGCAATCCCGGGACCATCCAGGCGACCGTCGGCCACAGCACGCTGCCGCGCCGCGCGTGCGCGCGCGCCGAGGCCGCCGCGGTCAGCACGATGCTTGCCAGTGAACTCGCCAGCGCCGCGTGCATCGCCGCCTCGGCCGGCACGCCCAGCAGCGGCAGCAACCACGCCAGGGCGGCCACCAGCACCAGCCCGCCCCCCACGCCGAGCAGGCCCGCGAGCACGCCCGCGACAACGCCCAGCAATGGAAACAGCAACCACTCGATCGACATGCGGACTCCGGGTCGGTGAGGTGAACGCGCGAAGCTGAAACGTTCACTTTCGCCTCGCTATATTCGCCGAATGGTCCCCCGCCCGCTCTACCTCGCCTTCGCCGCGCTGGCGACGACGTTCGCCACCGTCGCCTGCGCCCAGTCCAACCCCGTCCCGCCCGCCGAGCCCCCGACGCGGACCGCGACACCCGTGGCACCGCCCGTCGCTGGCCCCGCGGTAGCGCCGGTGGTCGACCCGCGCCTGGAGCGGATCGGCGCGGCCATCGAGGCGGCCGAGCGCGGCAGTTTCGACGCCGCGCGCGACGGTGACCTGACCGATCACCCGTTGTACCGGTGGGTCGAGTACGCCGGCCTGCGCCGCGACATCGACTTGATCACGGCCGACCGCGCGATGGAGTTCCTGCAGCGCTACCGCGGTGACGCGGTCGCCGACACCTTCCGCGAAGTGTGGCTGGCCGCCGCCGCCCGGCGCGACGACGATGCCGCGTTCCTGGCCGCGTGGAGTGACCAGGTCGACTCCACCAAGTTGCGGTGCGCCAAGCTGGGCGCGGAGCTGGCGCTGGGCCGTACGGACACGCAGTGGACCACCGACGCGCAGGCGATCTGGAACGGCAGCAAGGGGCAGTCGCTGCCCGACGATTGCGATCCCGTGTTCGCGGCGCTGGCCGAGCGCGGTGGCCTGACCGGCGCGATGCGCTGGCAGCGATTCGACGAAGCCGCCGCCGCGTGGCAACCGGGGGTCATGCGCGCGATCGCCCGGGACCTGCCGGAGGCGGAGCGCGTGCTGGCCGAAGACTACGCGGCGTTCATCGATGCGCCACATACGCGCGCGCTGCAATGGCCGAAGACCGAACGCAGCCGGTGGGTCGCCTCACACGGCCTGGCCAGGCTCGGCAAGGCCGACCCCGATCGCGCTGAAGTACTGCTCCCGCAGTACGCGTCCGCGCTCCAGTTCACCGAGGCCGACCGGGGCCGCGCGCTGTACATGGTCGCGCTGTGGACCGCGGCATCGCTGCTGCCCGAGTCCGGGCGACGCCTGGCCGCGGTGCCGGCGGCCAGCTACGACGAACGGTTGCACGAGTGGCAGGTGCGCGCGGCGATCGCGCGGTCGGACTGGCCGGCGGCGCTCAACGCGATCCGTCGCATGGGCGATGAGCAGCGCAACGATTCGAAATACCAGTACTTCGAAGGCCGACTGGCCGAACTGACCGGCGACCGGGCGACCGCACGGGCCCGTTACGCCGCCGCGGCCGACCAGCCCGAGTTCCACGGCTTCCTCGCGGCCGACCGGCTCGACCAGCCCTACGCGCTGTGCCCCGCGCAGGTCGACGCCGACGCCGCGACCAAGGCGGCGGTGGCCAGCGACGCGGCGCTGCAGCGCGCCGTTCGCCTGGCCCGGCTCGGCCGCCACGGCTGGGCGGTGGCGGAGTGGAAGGACGCATTGGAGCGTTTCGACGACCGCCAGCGGCGCATCGCGGTGGAAGTCGCGCAGGCCAACGGCTGGTTCGACCGTGGTGTGTTCGGGCTGGAGTCCGACGAGCGCAACTACTACGCGCTGCGCTTCCCGCTTCACCACGACGACACCATCCGGCGCGAGGCCCGTCGCAACCGGATCGACCCGGCCTGGGTGGCGGCGGAGATCCGCGCCGAGAGCATCTTCAATCCGCAGGCGCGCTCGGGCGCGGACGCACGCGGCCTGATGCAGGTGCTGCCGTCGACGGGCGCGGCGGTGGCCCGGCGCATCGGCCAGCCTTGGGGCGGTGGCGAGAGCCTGTACGACGCAGACACCAACATCGTGCTCGGCACCGCCTACCTGCGGCAGATGCTGGACGAGTACGGCGGCAAGCCGTACTTCGCGATTGCCGGCTACAACGCCGGGCCGACCCCGCTGCGCCGCTGGCAGGACGACCGGTCGGGCATGGACGCCGATTTCTGGATCGAGACGATCACCTATGCCGAAACCCGCGACTACGTCGCACGGGTGTTGGCCTTCAGCGTCATCTACGACTGGCGGCTCGACGGCGACGCACTGCGGCTGACCGACCGTATGGAAGGACGCGTCGAAGGGCCGCGCAAACAGTTCGCCTGCCCGGCCGGCTGACTTCGCCGGCATCATGGGCGGCATGAAGACCTACCTTGTCGGCGGTGCGGTGCGTGACCGGTTGCTTGGGCTCGAACCCGGCGACCGCGACTGGGTGGTCGTCGGCGAAACCCAGGCATCGATGGAAGCGGCCGGGTTCAAGCCGGTCGGGCGGGACTTCCCGGTGTTCCTGCATCCCGCCACCGGCGAGGAACATGCGCTGGCGCGGACCGAACGCAAATCCGGCCGCGGCTATCGCGGGTTCGTCGTCGACGCCGACCCGACGGTGACCCTGGAGGAGGATCTCGGGCGGCGCGACTTCACCATCAATGCGATCGCACAGGACGTCGACGGGCAGCTGGTCGACCCGTTCGGCGGAGCCGCGGATATCGAGGCGCGCGTGTTGCGGCACGTCGGCGATGCCTTCGTCGAGGATCCATTGCGGGTGCTGCGCGCGGCGCGCTTCATGGCGCGGTTCGGGTCGCTCGGGTTCCAGGTCGCCGACGAGACCATGGCGCTGATGCGCACAATGGTCGACTCGGGCGAACTGGCCGAGCTGGTGCCGGAGCGGGTCTGGCAGGAACTGCGTCGTGCGCTTGCGAGCGAACGCCCGTCGGCCTTCCTGCGCACGCTGCACGATTGCGGCGCGCTGGCGGTGGTGCTGTCCGAAGTCGATGCGCTGTACGGCGTGCCCCAGCGCGCGGAGTACCACCCGGAAGTGGACACCGGGGTGCACGTGGAGTTGGTTTGCGACATGGCCGCCAGGTTGGCACCGGGCGACGACCTGATCGGATTTGCCGCATTGGTGCATGACCTGGGCAAGGCCCTGACACCGGAGGACGTGCTGCCCAAGCACATCGGCCATGAGCAGGCGGGCGTGGCGCCGGTGCGCAGGGTGTGCGAACGCCTGAAGGTGCCGGTCGCGCACCGCGAGCTGGCGATCGCCTGCTGCCGCGAGCATCTCAACGTGCACCGTTTCGACGAGTTGCGCGCATCGACCGCGGTGAAGCTGATCGAGCGTTGCGACGGTTTCCGCCGGCCGGAACGGATCGCGCAGATCGCGACGGTCTGCGAGGCCGACAAACGCGGACGCGCGGGTCTGCAGGACGCGCCTTACCCGTCGGCGGAGCTGTTGCGCCGGGCACACGCGGCAGCCTGTGCGGTGCGGGCGTCGGACCTGCCGGAAGGCCTGGAAGGCCCGGCGATCGGTGAGGCAATGCGCGCCGCGCGCATCCGCGCAGTAGCGGCGGCGACCGGCAAGAAGCCCTAGACCGGATCGCCGGGCACCCGCGCGGGTACCCGGCATTCCCGAGCAGGGCGTGGCTCAGAACTCGTAGCCGACGCGCGCGTAATAGAAGCCGCCGTTGAAGCCGTACGGTGTGTGCACCGGGTAGCGCGCGCCGGCAACGCCGGCCCACGGGTTCTCGTCGGGCATTTCGTCGAACAGGTTCTGCGCACCGAGGCTGAAGTAGAGGCCCGAGGCGAACTTCCAGCCGATGTCGGCATCGACCGTCACCGCGCTGTCGCCATGGATCGGCAGCCCGCCGTCCGCCGCCAGCACCACGTCGCTGTCGAGGTGGTCCTCGTAGAACGACCCGTAGTAATTCAACCGCAGGCTGGCGTGGAACACCTCGCGCTGGTGTTCGATGCCCAGGTATCCCTTGGTCCGCGGCAGTGATTCCTCGATCTTCTTGACCCGCGCCTCGGAGATGATGCCCGGGGTGAAGTCGTCGACCTCGGTGCGGTTCCAGTTGGCCGCCAGCGAGTAGGTGGTGTCGCCGCCGAAATGCTGGCTGGTGTAGCTGGAGACGAGGTCGACGCCGGTGGTCGTGGTGTCGAAGTCGTTGACGAAGAACTTCACCTGGCTGATCGATGCCGCCTCCGGGTTGCCGCCGGCGACCAGCGCCGCGCGGTCCGCGTCGGTGACTTCGAAGCCGGCACTGAGGGCGATGCGGTCTTCGGTCTCGATGCGGTAGGCGTCGAGCGTGGTGAGCCAGCCACCGCTGTTCCAGACCACTCCGAGTGACGCATTGCTCGACTCCTCGGGTTGCAGCGGCTCGGCGCCGTAGAACGCCGCGATCGGGTTGGTCGGGGCCAGCGAGGCGCTGTCGAGCAGGTGGCCGTCCGCGAACTCCGTGATGACCTGCTCGGCGTTGGCCTGGCCCGGCGTCGGCGCACGGAAGCCGGTACTGACCGCACCGCGCAGCGCGAACGCGTCGCTGACGTCGTAGCGGCCGGTGAGCTTCCAGTTCGTGGTGCCGCCAAAGTCGCTGAAGTCCTCGTGGCGCACCGCGGCGGCCAGCAGCAGCTGCTCGGTGAGCTGGCTTTCGGCGTCGATGTAAAGCGCCCAGTTGTCGCGGCTGTGGCTGCCGGCGACGCGTGGGTTGAAGCCGTTGAAGCCATTGGAGCCGAGCGAGAAACCCTGTTCGACCAGTGGGCCGATCGCGTACGACGATGGGTCGCCGGCGATGACCTCGAACTCCTCCTCGCGCCATTCCGCGCCCATCGCCAGGCTCAGCACGCCGGTGCCGAAACCGACGTCGAGGTCACGCACGAGGTCGAAGTTGAAGTTGGTCTCGGTCTGCACGTTGGCCCCCGGCGCGAACTCGTTGTCGGCCGGCTGGTCGGGCCCGAGCGAGGCGTTGACCGTGTCGAGCATGTAGAACTCGACTTCGTTGCGGCCGCGGCTGCCGCTGATGTCCCAGTACCAGCCCTCGCCCCACATGCCCTTGAAGCCGAGTACCAGCGACCGGTCCTCCATGCGGCCGCCAAAGCGCGGGGTGAAGCCGCCGGTGAACTGCGACAGATGGGTGAAGCACTCGGCCGGCAGCGCGGCAACCGCGGCGGCGACGCCGGCATACGGCAGCAGGTTCCCGTCGGCGTCGCGCAGGGCGATGGTCGGGCAGCCGACGCCGTTGCCGGTATCGAGGTCGCCGACCAGCAGGGTCTGGGCGCCGTCATTGGAAAACACACCGGCGCGGTCGGTCGGGTTGCGGTAGTAGAAACTGCCCTCGACGTCGCGCTTTGCGTAGTTGCCAAAGCCGTAGAAATCCACGCTGTCGCCGGAGATGCCGAAGTTGGCGACGAACTTCATGTCCTCGTGGGTCTGCGGCGAACCCCACACCTGCACCGGGTCGGCGACCCCCGGGTAACCGGCGGCGGCGACCGCCGCGGCATCGTCGCGCTGCACGCTGCGCGAGGTCGCATCGGCGCTGCGCCACTCGGCGGTCAGGGTGGCGAAGCCACGCTGGGTCAGCGGCAGGCCAACCTGCGCCGAATACTGCTCGGTGAAGCCATCGCCCTCGTAGTACTCGCCGGCGAACGCCTCGACTGCGCCGCCCCGGTCGCGCTGCCTGAGGCTGAAGTTGACCACGCCGGCGATCGCGTCCGAGCCGTACTGCGCGGCGGCGCCGTCACGCAGGACTTCCACCTGCTCCAGCGCCATCGATGGGAACACCGATATGTCCGGCCCCTGCGAGCCATCGGACAGGCCGTGGCCGAGGAAGGTGATGACCGCCGCGCGGTGGCGGCGCTTGCCGTTGACCAGCACCAGGGTGTTGTCCGGCGGCAGCCCGCGCAGGTTCGCCGGGCGCACCAGCGTCGCGGCGTCGTCGATCGGGATGGTGCTGACGTTGAACGACGGCACCAGCGTGCGCATCTTGTCGAGCACGTCGACCGACGGCTGCCGGTGGAATTCCTCGCCATCGAGGATGTCGATCGGCACCGCCGAACTGGCCTCGGTGCGTGGCTTGGTGCGCGAACCCAGGACCGACACCGTGTCGAGAACCGTCGGCTCCTCGTCAGTGGTCGACGCTGGTTGCGCCGCGACGTCGTCGAGGGACTGGGCGAATGCGGTGGAGGTCGTGGTGCTGGCCGCGAGCATGGCGGCGACCGCCACAGCAAGCCGGTGACGTGCGATGGAGCGCATATCGGTTTCCTTTCCGTGTGTCGTGGACATCCCCTGTCGTCGCGCAGACTCCAGCATCCGCCGGCCACGCGCAAGCACTCGCGCGGCGACACGCGCCTGCTAAATCGTGACGTTCTTCACGGAATGACGTCGAGGTACGCCCCTAGGCGCGCGTACGGCCCAGGCGCGCATCCAGCCGTTGCAGCGCGCCAGCCAGCGGCGTGGGTGACAGCAACAGTCCAGCAAGTGCACCCAATGCGTTGGCCACCGCGTCGGCGCTTTCCGCGCTGCGGTCGACCGTCATCAGGCCCTGCGCGACCTCGATAGCGATGCCGAAGGCGATCACAAGCAGCGCCGCCAGCGCCTGCGCCCGGATCCGGGCGAACAGCATCACCGCCCAGGCCGAAAGCACCGCGTAACCGACGAAATGCTGCAGCTTGTCGAAGCCGCTGATCGAAGGGCTCGGGAGGTCATCGGCGCTCCACAGCGAGCCGACGGCGACCAGCGCAAACAACAGCACCCACCCCGCGACCCACAGAACCGGGTGCCGGAACGCGCGCAGCGTGCGCCCCGCCGGCCCGGCCCCGCTCACAGTCGGAAGCTCAGGTCGCCTGCCAGGAACGCGGCACCGAACTCGACGTCCTTCTCGAAGCCCATCACCTGGAATCGCTCGCCCATCTCCGACGGCAGGGTCAGCCGCTTGACCTCGTTGGTGCGGCGCTGGCGCTCGACGGCATCATCGATCGCCTCGATCCGTTGCAGCACGCCGGCCAGGCCGTTGCCCAGGAGGAAACTGGCCTGGCTGCAGTAACCGGCGAAGTCGAAGCCCGCCGCGACGCCGGCCTCGGCCAGCGCGGTGAAGTCCACCGACGCGGTGATGTCCTGCAGGCCCGGCCACAGCAACGGATCGGCATGCATGCGATGGCGGTAGTAGGCACGCAAAGTGCCGTCGTCGCGTCCGGGTTCGTAGTACTCCGCTCGCGGATGGCCGTAATCCACGAACAGCATCGCGCCGCGTTGCAGGCCGCCAGCGACGGCCTGGATCCAGTACGGCAACTGCGGCAGCACCTCGCTGCGGTAGCCGGACGGGAAGCGACGCTCGAGGCGGCGCTCGATGTGCCGCACCGCATTGGTCAGGAACGCATCGGCCGGCCGCAGCACGCGCACCAGCGCGTCGTCCTCGAGTGCGACATGCTCCTCGTACACCTCGCCGGCCTCGCCGCCACCGCCGCCCTCGATCGCGAAGCGCGGGGTCGGCAGCGCATCGATGACCTCGTTGGCGAACAGCACGCCCTCCCAGTCGTCGGCAAACGGCGCATCGAGCCACTCGACCAGCTCGAATACCGGCGGGATCAGCCGCTGCTGCAGGCGATCACGCTGGCGCTGGCGCAACTCGGCGCTCGGTTCGAGGATCGCGTAGCGGTCGGGCAACGCGTCCAGTTCGAGCAGGCGCTTGAGCGCGACCTCGGCGAACGCGCCGGTGCCACCGCCCAGCTCGAGCAGGCGCGCCTGCGGGCCGATCTGCTGCAGTACCGGGGCCAGCGACTCGGCGATGCAGGCCGCGAACACCGGCCCCAGCTCCGGCGCGGTGACGAAATCGCCCGCTTCACCGAACTTGCTCGCTCCCGCGCTGTAGTAGCCCAGCCCCGGCGCATACAGCGCCAGCTCCATGAATCGCGAGAACGGGACCACGCCACCGCCCGCCTCGATCTGCTCCCGGATCAGCGTCGCCAGCCGCGCGCTGTGGGCGGCGGCGTCGGCATCGGGGACTGGCAACTTGAAGTCGGTCACGGTGGCATCCGCTGGGGCAGTCACGCAGGATAACGGCACGCGCGGCAGCATCGCGCGAACCCACACTGGAGGAACGCCATTGGACACCCGGGTTGCCCTGGTCACCGGCAGTGCACGCCGCATCGGCGCGGCGATCGCGCGCGCGCTGCATGCCGCCGGCTACGACGTCGCCCTGCACTGCCGCACGTCCGTCCGCGAGCGCGACGCGCTGGCGGCGGAACTGGAGGCGCGGCGTCCCGGCAGTACGCTGGCGCTGCAGGCCGACCTGGCCGCGTTCGACCGGCTGCCCGAGCTGGTCGCCCAGGTGGTTGGTCGCTTCGGTCGGCTCGACGCGCTCGTCAACAACGCTTCCACCTTCGAGCCGACCCCGGTGGGCACCACCACGCCGGCGCAGTGGGATTCATTGATGGCCAGCAACGCGCGTGCGCCGTTCTTCCTCGCACAGGCCGCCGCCCCACACCTGGTCGCTTCGCAGGGCGCGATCGTCAACCTCGTCGACGTCTACGCCGAGCGCCCGTTGCGCGAGCACACGGTCTACTGCATGGCGAAGGCCGCGCTGTTGATGATGACGCGCTCACTGGCGCTGGAGCTCGGCCCGGAGGTTCGCGTCAACGCGGTCTCGCCGGGCGCAATCCTCTGGCCGGAGGAAAACGGTGACGCGGAGGACCGCGCGTCGATGCTGGCGCGTACCCCACTCGGCCGCACGGGCACCCCCGAAGAGGTCGCCGAGGCGGTGCGTTGGCTGGTGCAGGACGCGGGCTACAGCACCGGCCAGGTGTTGCACCTGGACGGCGGGCGGATGCTCGCCGGCTGAGTGGATCCCGGCGCGGTTCAGATCCGGACGATCTCCAACCCGGCATCGCGCTCGGCGTGCGCATCCCACAGCGCCGCCAGCGTGCGGCCGTCGCCCGGCACGATCACGTCCGGCGCGATGTCGGCCAGTGGCCGCAATACGAAAGCGTGCTTGAGCTCGGGTCGCGGAATGCGCAGGTTGCCGGGCCCGCCGAGCACGAGGTCGTCGAACAGCACCACGTCGATGTCGAGCGTGCGGTCGCCGAAGCGCGGACCGCTGCGGTCGCGCCCGTGCTCGTCCTCGAGGGCGTGCAGCCAGTCGTTGAGGGCCTGCGGGGCGAGGTCGGTCTCGATCACGGCGGCCGCGTTGAGGAAGTCGCTGCCGTCGAACCCCACCGCGCGGGTGCGGTACACCGGCGACAGGACAACGGTACCGAAGCGCCGATGGAGCGCGTCGATCGCGCCGCGCAGGTGGCGGGCCGGGTCAAGGTTGCTGCCGAGGCTGAGGTAGGCACGGCTCATGGCGTGGGCTTTCGGTCAGGGGCCGGATGGCCCGGCGCTCGCGGCATTGTCGCCCGCTGCCGCCCCCCCGGGCACGTCCCGCCCGAGTCGCTCCAGCGCGCCGGCCACGTCGGCCCCGCCCGGCGCCTGGTACAGCCGCAGGCCGAACTCGGGAAGCATCGCGATCAGGTGGTCGAAAATGTCCGACTGGGTGTTCTCGTACGGCTCCCACGACACCGTCGCCGTGAAGCAGTACAGCTCCAGCGGCAGCCCGGTGGCGCCCGGCGCGAGCTGCCGGACCATCAGCGTCATGTCCTGGTTGATACCCGGATGCGCGCGCAGGTACTGCTCGACGTAGGCGCGGAAGGTACCGATGTTGGTGACCCGGCGGGTGTTGACCGGATCCTTGCCACCGGCCAGCAACGCCTGGTTGTACTCCTCCAGTTCGCCGCGCTTCTGCTCGAGGTAGTCGTCGATCAGCGCGATCCGGCACAGCCGGTCGCGCTCGGCGGTTTCGAGGAAGCGGATCGAGCTCTGGTCGATCAGCAGCGAGCGCTTGATCCGGCGACCGCCCGACTCCTGCATGCCGCGCCAGTTCTTGAAGCTCTCGCTGATCAGCTTGTAGGTCGGGACCGTCGTGATGGTCTTGTCCCAGTTCTGGACCTTGACCGTGTTGAGCGCCATGTCGATGACGTCGCCATCGGCGTTCTGGGACGGCATCTCGATCCAGTCGCCCACCCGCAGCATGTCGTTGCCGGCCAGCTGCACGCTCGCCACCAGCGACAGGATCGAGTCCTTGAACACCAGCAGCAGCACCGCGCTCATCGCACCGAAGCCCGACAGGAGCAGCAGCGGAGAGCGCTCGATCAGCGTCGCGATGACGATCACGGCGGCCAACACGAACAGCACGATCTTGGTGACCTGCAGGTAGCCCTTGATCGGCCGCTCGTGCGCCCGCGGGCTGTGGTCGACGTAGAGGTCGTTGGCCGCGTCGAGCAGGCGGCTCAGCGCGAGCGCGACGGTCAGCGCGATCCACGCCAGCGCCACGTTGCGCACGACGGTGACCACGCCGGGGTGCAGTTCGGGCACCAGCGGGATCCCGGAAGCGATGATGATCGCCGGCACCACCTGCGACAGCTTGGCCAGCACCTTGCGGCGCATCAGCGCGTCGTCCCAGTGCATCGGCGAGGCCGCCGCGACGCGCCCCACCACCTGCAGCAGGATCCGCCGCGTCACCCAGTTGGCGAGCCAGGCGACCAGCAGCAGCGCGAGCAGCCCCAGCACGGGGCGGGCATAGGGGAATCCGGAAACCGGGGCGAGCAGTTCGATGCTGGCGGGATCAATCATCGGGCAAGGGTAGCGGCCGAACGCTCGATGATCACCCCGACCGCGCGCGCACCGCGCACCGCGCCCGGCTTGCTGAGCTTGAGCCGAACGTGCGACACCGCGAATTCGTCGAGGATGATCGCCGCGACTTTCTCCGCCAGCGTCTCGACCAGCCCGTAGCCGGACCCGGACACGAACTCGATCACCCGCTTGCTGACCGCCTTGTAGTTGAGGGTGTCCTCGATTGCGTCACTGGCGGCGGGGATGCGGTTGTCGAACGACATCTCGATATCGAACACCAGCGCCTGGCGGATGCGTCGCTCCCAGTCGTAGATGCCGATCAGCGCCTCGATCTCGAGGCCTTCGATGAATACCTTGTCCATGCGTCTCCTCAGACGGCGGGCAGCGTGGCCATGTCCCAGCGCGGGGTGACGCGCACCGAGGCGTCCTCGCGCTGGCCGGCCTGCAGCCGCAGCGCGCCGGCGAAGGCGATCATGGCGCCGTTGTCGGTGCAGAAGGCCGGCCGCGGGAAGCACGTACGGCCACCGCGCGCGGCGGTCATCGCGGTGAGCCGCTCGCGCAACCGCGTGTTGGCGCCGACGCCGCCGGCCACCACCAGGGTGTCGCAGCCGGCCGCGTCCAGCGCGCGCTCGCACTTGATCGCCAGCGTGTCGACCACAGCTTCTTCGAACGCGCGGGCGATGTCGGCGCGGGTCTGGTCGGTCTTGTCGCTGTCGCGCCAGGCCAGCAGCACCTGGGTCTTGAGCCCGCTGAAACTGAAGTCGAGGCCGGGCCGGTTGGTCATCGGCCGCGGGAACCTGAACGCACCCGCGCGCCCCTGGCCGGCAAGCGCCGCCAGCTGCGGTCCACCCGGGTACGGCAGGCCCATCAGCTTGGCAGTCTTGTCGAAAGCCTCGCCGGCGGCATCGTCGAGCGTCTCGCCGAGCAAGCGATAGCGGCCGATCGCGTCCACCGCGACCAGCTGGGTATGGCCACCGGAGACGAGCAGTGCGACGAACGGCGGCTCCGGCCGGCCGCGCAGCGGATCGCTCTGGTCGTCCTCCATCAGCGGCGCTAGCAGATGGCCTTCCATGTGGTGGACCGCGACCGCCGGCACGTCGAGGGCCCAGGCCAGCGCACGCGCAACCCCGGCCCCGACCAGCAACGCGCCCACCAGCCCCGGGCCGGCGGTATAGGCCACACCGTCGATGTCATCGACCGCCATGCCGGACTCGGCCAGCGTCTGGCGGATCAGCGGCAGCAGTTTTCGCACGTGGTCGCGGCTGGCCAACTCGGGCACCACGCCACCGTACTCGGCGTGCAGGGCGATCTGGCTGTAGAGCGCGTGCGCGCGCAGGCCGGCTTCCGTGTCGTACACGGCCACGCCGGTCTCGTCGCAACTGGTTTCGATACCGAGGACTTTCATGCAGCCGATCTGGGGTCGCGCAGGCGCGATTGCGAGTGGGCACGCCGGTGGCGTGTCCGGCCCGCAAGGATAGCCCGCGCCGGGGTATCGGGGCCCGGCATGAGCGTGGCTCGCTTGCCGCGGGTCAACGGCTGGGCGTCACCCGCCAGATGGTGTTGGACAGGTCGTCGGCGACGATCAGGGCGCCGCGCGGATCCACCGTCACGCCGACCGGGCGGCCGTAGGTCTTGCCGTCGACCCGGAACCCGGTTACGAAATCGACCGGGTCACCGGCGGGGCGGCCGTTGCGGAACGGCACGAACACGACCTTGTAACCGACCGGTTCGCTGCGGTTCCAGCTTCCGTGCTCGCCGACGAAGGCCCCTTCGGCGAACGCTGCGCCCATCGCGGGCGTCGAGAAGTCCAGCCCGAGCGCCGCCACGTGCGAGCCGAGCGCGTAATCCGGCACGATCGCCGCGGCGACCTTCTCCGGGTCCTGGGGCATTACCCGCGGGTCGACGTTGCCGCCCCAGTAGCTGTACGGCCAGCCGTAGAAGCCGCCCTCGCGGACCGACGTCAGGTAGTCGGGGACGAGGTTGGGGCCGAGCTCGTCGCGCTCGTTCACCACCGCCCAGAGCTGGTCGGTGCCCGGCTGGATCGCCAGCGCGGTCGGGTTGCGCAGCCCGGTCGCGTAGGGACTGTGCATGCCGGTCTGCGGATCGATCCGCCACACCATCGCGCGGTCGACCTCGGCGGTCATGCCACGCTCGGTGATGTTGCTGTTGGACCCGATGCCGACATAGAGGAACCGCCCGTCGGGGCTGGCCGTCATCGCCTTGGTCCAGTGGTGGTTGATTTCCGACGGCAGCTTGGTGACTTCGACCGGTTCCGCGCTGGCACGGGTCTGGCCCTCGGTGTAGTCGAAACGGACCAGCGCACCCTGGTTGGCGACATACAGCGACCCGTCCACAAGCGCGAGCCCGTAGGGCGCGTCGAGGTTCTCGGCGAACACCGTCTGCAGTTCATAGGTGCCGTCGCCGTCCGCGTCGCGCAGCAGGGTCAGGCGGTTGCCGCTCTCGACCGACGTGGTGCCAGCCGACTTGATCGGCCCGGCGACCACGTCCTTGGGCTTGAGCTTGGGTGCGTTGCCGCCACGGCCCTCGGCCACCAGGATGTCGCCGTTGGGCAGCACCAGCGTCTGCCGCGGGATCAGCAATCCGGTCGCGATCGCGTCGATGCGGTAGCCGTCGGGCACGACCGGCCTGCGGTCGCCCCATTCGCCCGGGTCGGCGATGACCATGCTCGGCAGCAGGCCACGTTGCGGCTCGGGCAGTGTCGGGCTGGCGCCGTACTCCGGTGGCGGGGGATTGCCACCGCATCCAGCCAGCAGCACTACGGCGGCGATCGCGGTGCACGCGACACGGCGGTTCATGGCGCACCCCGACGATATCCGGAGAAACCGAGCCAGGTCGCCACGCAGGCCAGCAGGAAGACCACCGCCGACAGCACCACCGCCTCGGGCATGATCGCCCACGCGTCCTGGCCGTGGACCAGCGCGTTGACCACGCCGAGCGCGAACGTTACGACCAGCAGTACGAAGTACGGCACGCCGCGGCCCTTGCCGGCCCGGAACAGGTCGACAAGCGCGAATACCAGGGCCACGCCGACGAGGACCATCGCGCCGACAATCAGCCACGAGGCGAAGTTGCTCCACTGGATCTGGTGGCTCGCGCGGTACGCCAGGTCGGTCAGCAGGGCGCCAAGCAGCAATGGCAGCGTTCCGGCCAGCACGACCGCGTGCAGCGGGTGGATCGCGAGCGGGGCCCGCGTCGATGGATAGTCGCGCACGTGATGCGCGTGGGGATGTGGATCGGCAGCGACGGCCACGGCGGTCCTCCTGGGTGCGGGTGGGCAGGGCGCGCGCGGCGAATGGGACATTGCCGCCCGGTCATCACCCGGCAGCTTCGCGCCCGTGGTGTCATGTCGCCGTGAGGCGACGCGGTTCGCCCACCAGCCGAACCTGTCACATCCGCCCCGCCCGTTCGTTCCTGAAGGCAACAATCCCTGACACAAGGCCGACGATGAACGACGCAGCTCCCGCGATGAACCCGGTCGCACATGACGACTTCCTGGCTGCCCAGCGGGGCGACCGCAACGCCTTTGCGCGGCTGGTGCTGGCGACGCAAAGGACCGTCACCGCCGTTGCGCTGGCGGTGACCCGCGACGTGCAACTGAGCGAAGACATCGCCCAGGACACGTACGCGAAGGCGTGGCAGCGGATCGGTGCACTGCAGACGCCCGAGAGCCTGCTGCCGTGGTTGCGCCAGGTGACGCGCAACGGGGCGATCGACCAGGTGCGCAGGCGCCGCCACCTGGAAGTCGCGCTCGACATGGACGACCCACGCATCGAGGGTGCGGCTGGACGCGGGCCCGAACCCGACGCCTGGCTGCACGACAGCCAACGTTCCGGACAGCTGGCGCGCGCGCTGGACGCCATACCCGACGACAGCCGCGAAGTGCTGCTGCTGTATTACCGCGAGGGCCAGAGCAGCCGCCACGTGGCCGCCTTGCTTGGCCTCAGCGACGCCGCGGTACGCAAACGGCTGCAGCGCGCCCGCGATGCATTGCAGTCCGAGGTGCTCGCCCAGGTCGGCGAAGTGGCCCGGCACAGCGCCCCCGGCGTTGCCTTCGCCGCACTGGTGGTGGGTTCCCTGGGGCCACGCGAGGCCGCGGCGGCCACCACCGCATCGGCCGCGGGCGCCAAGTGGGCCGTGGGTGCGATCGCCAGCGTGCTGGCGGCCCTGGCATTGGTCCTCGGCGCGGTGCTGATCGACGTCCGCCTCGCGATGCGGCGGGCCCGCAGCCGCGCCGAACGCCATGCCCTGCTACGCCACGGGCTGGTCTACGCCGCGGTGATGGCGAGCTTTGTCGGCATCCTGTTCTGGTCGAGGCACGGCGACTGGTCGCAGGCCCGGCTGCTGGCCGTGTCAGCGGTCTACGCGCTGGTGATCATCGCGCTGGGCGCGGCCCGCGCACGCATCCATCGCCGACATCGGAGGCGATGAAATCCAGCAATCGCTGCGTCGCAAAACACGCCGCCGCTTCCGCGACTGGTGGGCCCACCAGCAACCACATAACGACTGCAAACTATTGATAGAGTGAACTAATTAATCAATGCGACTTATTGTTGACTCACCATCTGACTCACTTTTGAGTACGCCTCGGAATGGCAGCTGAAGCGGCTCTAGATGGCTTGGCGCTCACCCTACCGCAGGTATCGGACGAGTCGCATAGCCTTAGACGAGAACGGTCGGCAAGCCAGATAGTCGGGCGGTCCTAGAGAGCCGGCAATTAGCGTGTAGCTGCGTCGACGATCACACACGCCAGTGTCCAGCGACCATCACCAGTGCTCCAAGGAGGATCAATCCGCCACCGAGCAAGTCGATGCGATTGAGTCGGCCGTTGTCAACGAGCACCAGCCAGACCAATGCCGTTGCGACGTATATGCCGCCATATGCGGCGTAGATCCTGCCAGACGCTACTGGGTGAAGCGTCAGCAGCCAAGCGAATGCCGCGAGACTGATTGCAGCCGGCAGTAGCAGCCATACGGTTCCGCCTTCCTTGCGCCACAACAGCACCAGCCAGCAGCCGACGATCTCCGCGACAGCGGTGAGGACGAAGATGGCAGTGACCTTGAGGACCGCAATCATGTTCCGCCTCTCGCGTCCGTCACCAGCGTTTTAAAGACGCCAATGCCGATGGTGGCGCCGCAGCAGGAATCAGCCATTTCGGTCGGTTCTCCAGCCCTCTTTTTGACCGGAGCCGCTGTCCGTATGTAGCAACGGGAGGAGCCGGGCTGCGGTCGGTTCTGTTGACCGCATCTCAGCTAGACGTGCGAATTCTCCGCGGCGCAGGCAACCAGTTCTACCTGCAATGTGGCATGGGCGATACCGAACTGCTCATCAAGCGCAGCCGCCAAGGTTTCTCGCACCTTGTCGACATCGTCTGTCGCACTGGCAAGGACGATATGAGCGGTAAGAATCGGCTCTTTTGATGCCAAGGCCCATGCATGCACGTCATGGATGGCCTCGACGCTTGGATGGCTGAGCATCATTGCCCGCACCGCTTCGAGATCCAGCCCGTCAGGGACACCCTGCATCAGCACCTGTCCGGCCGCGCGAAGGAGTGTCCAGGTGCGTGGCAACACCCATAGCCCGATCAGTACCGCGATGATGGGGTCGGCGATGTAGAGCCCGGTGAACTGGATGATCAGCGCGCCGATTATCACTCCGACCGAACCGAGCATGTCAGCCCAGACTTCCAGGTAGGCGCCCTTGACGTTGAGGCTCTCGCCGCTTCCGGCTTTTAGCAGGCGCATGGCAATCAGGTTGATCACCAATCCCAGTGCCGCAATCACCAGCATCCCGGTCGAGGCTACTGACGGGGGCTCGCTGAAGCGGCCGACCGCCTCCCAGAGGATGTAGCCGGCGACCAGGAACAGCATGCCTCCATTGACGAGCGCGCCGATCGCTTCCATGCGCGCATAGCCGTAGGTGCGTTTGGCATCAGGCGGTCGCCGGCTCAGGCGCACGGCGACCAATGAGATCGTCAAGGCGATTACGTCGGTCGCCATGTGCGCCGCATCCGACAACAGTGCCAGGCTATTGGTCAGCAGGCCGCCGATGACCTCGGCGACCAGGAAGGTGGCGGTTAGGCCGAGTGCCCACCACAAGGGCTTTTCGTGCTTGACCTCGCCTCCGCCATGATCATGTCCTGCGCCCATCATGCATCTCCCGTTTTGTAGCTACGCCACGCCGAGCGCAGTACCCTCCACGCCGAGCGCAGGAACATCACCAGCAACGCCGCGGCGATGAGCAGATCGGGCCAGCCAGCCTCGAACAGCCAAACGCCGACGGCTGCCAACAGAACTGCGATGCCTTCAAACACATCGTTGCGCGAGCATTCCCAAGCCGAGGCCATGTTCACGTCGCCATGGCGGTACGGAGTCAACAACCATAGGCAGATACCATTGAACGCCAGGTTGAGCAGCGCGGCGAGGCCGATGGCTTCGAAGATCGGCACTTCCGGATGCGCAAGGCGCCAGCCAATCTGGACCGCCACCGCAATCGCAGCCCCCAGGATCAGCAACCCCTTGAGCAGCGCGACCTTGGCCTTGGCCCGTGTGCTGGCACCGATCACAGCGATGCTCAGCAGGTAGGTGAGCGCATCGCCCAGGTTGTCGAGGCTGCCCGATAGCAGCGACGACGATCCGCTGTAGATGGCCGCCGAAAGCATCATCACGAACGTGGCGATGTTGATCGCCAGCACGATCATCAGCACCCGCCGCTGCCGCGCCTCCATGGCGCGGATATCGACAGTGCCGCTGCAGCATGAATCACCCATGGGTCAGCCCTCCAGGACTTTCTGACTAGACTCGGTGTCGCGGTGCAGCCAACGGTAGAGCGCGGGCAGCACCAGTAGCGTGAGCAGGGTCGAGGACACGATGCCGCCGATCACAACCGTTGCGAGCGGCCGCTGTACCTCCGAGCCGGTGCCGACGTTGAACGCCATCGGCAGGAAGCCTAGGGAGGCCACGAGCGCGGTCATCAACACCGGGCGCAGACGGCCGAGCGCGCCATCGACGATGGCATCCTCCAGCGGATCGCCCTGTTCGCGCAGCTTGCGGATGAAGGCGATCATGACCAGGCCGTTGAGCACCGCCACACCCGACAATGCGATGAAGCCGACCCCGGCGGTGATCGACAGCGGAATCCCTCGCAGCGCCAGCGCGAACACACCACCGGTCAGTGCCAGCGGCACGCCGCTGAACACGATCGTCGCATCCTTGGCCGAGCCGAAGGCCATGAACAACAGGCCGAAGATGAGCACCAGCGTCACCGGCACCACCACCGCCAGTCGGCGGCTGGCCGAGATCAACTGCTCGAACGTGCCGCCGTAGTCGACCCAATAACCCCCCGGGATGTCGACGCGCTGCTCGACGCGTTGCTGCAACTCGGCAACAAAGCTGCCCAGGTCACGGTCGCGCACGTTCGCAGTGACCACCACGCGGCGTTTGCCGTTCTCGCGGTTGATCTGGTTCGGTCCCAGAATCTTCTCGATCGTCGCCACCTCGCGCAGCGGGATGGTCTGTGGGGTGTCGTCCGACCATGCGGGATCACGGCTGGATTCGTCGGCGTTGATGTTGCCGCCCAAGGGAATCGGCAGGTCTTCCAGCGCCGTCGGATCCGCCCGCATCTGTTCGGGCAATCGCACCACGATGTCGAAGCGCCGATCGCCGTCGTACAACTCGCTGGCGACCTGTCCGCCCACGGCGGTGGCGACGGTCTGCTGCACCACACTCGGGTTCAGGCCGTAACGAGCCAGCGCCTCACGGTCCGGCACCACTGTCAGCAGCGGCAAGCCGGTGGCCTGTTCGGTTTTCACGTCGGACGCGCCGCTGACCTGGTTGGTCACCGCCTCGATCTGCTCGGCCACCTCGACCAGCGTATCCAGGTCATCGCCGAAGACCTTGATCGCCACGTCCGCGCGCACGCCGGAGATCAGCTCGTTGAAGCGCATCTCGATGGGTTGGGTGAACTCGTAGTTGTTGCCGGGAATCGTCGATACCGCGTCTTCGATCTCCGCGATCAGCACCTCTTTGGGCTTGCGGGGATCGGGCCAAGCGTCACGTGGTTTCATCATCAGGAACGTGTCGGCCACATTCGGCGGCATCGGGTCGGTGGCGACTTCGGCGGTGCCGATCTTGCTGAATACCCGTTCGACCTCGGGGATCTGCATCACGCGCTCCTCTACCGCGATCTGCATCTTCACTGCCTGTTCAATGCCGGTACCGGGGATGCGCATCGCGTGCATCGCGATATCGCCTTCATCCAGGCTCGGAATGAACTCGCTGCCGAGCCGCATCGCCACCAGACCGCTGACCACGACCAGCGCGAGTGCACCGCCGAGTACCCACCGGCGGCGCCGCAGCGACCACGCCAACGCGGGCGCGTAGCGGCGCTTGGTCCACTGCATCACCCGGTTTTCCTTCTCCTCGACGCGGCCGCTCAGGAAGATTGCGACCGACGCCGGCACGAACGTCAGCGACAGCACCATCGCGCCGGTCAAAGCCAGCACCACGGTGATCGCCATCGGGTGGAACATCTTTCCCTCGATGCCGGTCAACGCGAAGATCGGCAGATACACCGCTGCGATGATGAACAAGCCAAACAGGCTGGGCCGGATCACCTCGACCGTGGCGGTGGCAGTCAGGTCCTTGCGCTCGTCATCGGTCATGACCCGGCCGAGCCGGTGCTGCATCTCGCCGAACCGGCGCAGGCAGTTCTCGATGATGATGACCGCGCCATCGACGATCAGGCCGAAGTCGAGCGCGCCCAGGCTCATCAGGTTGCCCGACACGCCGCCCTTGACCATGCCGATGATGGTGAACAGCATCGCCAGCGGGATCACCGCGGCCGTGATCAGCGCCGCGCGAAAGTTGCCGAGCAGCAGGAACAGCACCACGATCACCAGCAGCGCGCCCTCGACCAGGTTCTTCGAGATCGTCTTCATGGTGCGGTCGACCAGCTCGGTGCGGTCGTACACCGCCGTGGCATCGACCCCCGCAGGCAGGCTGGCGTTGGCGTCTTCCAACTTGGCGGCGGCGGATTGCGCAACTTCGCGGCTGTTGGCGCCCACCAGCATCGCGACCGTGCCCAGCACGACTTCCTCGCCGTTCTGGGTCGCCGCACCGGTACGTAGCTCTGGCCCTTCGCCGACCTGCGCCACATCGCTTACGCGGATCGGCAGGCCGTTGCGCCGATCAAGCACGATGTTGCGGATTTCGTCGAGTCCACCCACTTGGCCGGGCACGCGCACCAGGTACTGCTGGCCATTGCGCTCGATGTAGCCCGCGCCCATGTTCTGGTTGTTGGCGGCCACCGCATCGACGATGTCCTGCAAGGTGAAGCCGAGTGCGACCAGCTTGGACGGATCCGGGGTGATATGGATCTGCCGCTCGTAGCCACCCATGGTGTTGACCTCGGTGACCCCGGGCGTGTTGCGCATCTGCGGCCGGATCACCCAGTCCTGCAGGGTGCGCAGGTCGGTCGCCGTCCACGGCGTGCCATCGGGTTTGCGCGCCTCCGGCGCCGCGTCGACCGTATACATGAAGATCTCGCCAAGACCGGTCGAGATCGGTCCCATCTGGGGCTCCAGCCCTTCCGGGATCTGCGACTGGATCTGCTGCAGCCGCTGGGCCACCTGCTGGCGCGCGAAGTACAGGTCGGTGCCGTCCTCGAACACCACGGTGACCTGCGACAGCCCGTAGCGGGACAGTGAACGGGTGTAGTCCAGTTGCGGCAGGCCGGCCAGGGCGGTCTCGATCGGATAGGTGACGCGCTGCTCGGACTCCAGCGGCGAATAGCCGGTCGCCTCGGTGTTGATCTGCACCTGCACATTGGTGATATCGGGGGTGGCATCGATCGACAGCTTGGTGAAGCTCCAGATGCCCACGCCGATCAGCGCCAGGGTCGCCACCATCATCAGCCAACGATGATGGATACCGAAACGAACGATCTTTTCCAACATGCCGGGGGATTCATCGTGGTTTAGGTCAGTGCGCATGCGACGCTCCCGACTTCTCGATATCGGCCTTGATCAGGTAGCTCTCCTCGACCACGACCTGATCGCCCTTCGTCAGCCCCGACAGGATTTCCACGCGTTGGCCGTCGCGTTGGCCAACCTCGACCGGTTGCGCCTGATACACCTCGCCAACGCGGACGAACACCACTTCCTCGCCGCCCATGGTCTGCAGCGCCGACAGCGGCACCATCAGTTCGACGGGTTGCTGTTCGACCGTGATCCGCGCCTTGACCGCCGAGCCGGGCCGCCAAAGGCCATCGGCGTTGTCGACCGTGGCCCGGGCCACCGTGCTCTGGCTGGCCGTCGCCATGCCCGGCAGCACGCGTTCGAGCACGGTTTCGACCGTCTTGCCGTCGCTCATGCGGGTGACTTCCACTGGCACACCCGGCTGGATGTGCTGGGCGTCGGCGCCGAAGATGTGCAGGTCGACCCACAGTTGCGACAGGTCGGCGATCTCGAACAGCGGCATGCCTTCGCCGGCGAGGCCGCCGACCGAAGCGCTACGCGCGGTGACCACGCCGGAAATCGGCGCCGCGACGCTGTAGTTGCTCAGGCTGAGGTTGCTCTCGATCGTCGCCAGTGTCTGTCCGGCGCCCACCTGGTCGCCGACATTGGCTTTCAGGGAGCGGATCGGGCCGGGAAAACGTGCGGTGGCCTCGGCGACCCGACCTTCGATCGGCGTCAGCAGGCCTTGGACCTCGTGCTCGTCGGCGATTACACCTGGCTGGGCTGGTTGCACCTTGATGCCGGATTTATCGGCGGTAGCCGCGGTGATGGCCGTGCGGCCTTCGTAGCTCGCATACTCCCAACGCAGCATTTCATCGCCAATGCTAGCCAGCACTTCGACCTCGAAGGAATGCGGCTCGGCGACGGTTTTGGCGGCGGCCAGACTGCCGTCTTCCTGCGGGGCGAGCGTGTAGCTCTCGGTCCTGCCGCCCAAGCGGGTGACCCGCACCTCGACCTTGCCACTCGATGCCGGCAGCGGCTCGCCGTCTTCATACAACCAGGCCTGGAACCGCGGCGGCGCGCCGTCCTCGGCCATCGCCAGTTCCACTGTGTAGCCGTCCTGCTGGAGCAATCGGCCGCCGTGCTCGCCGGTCGCGGCTTCCGCCTCGGCGTGTTCGCCGGATTCTTCCGCGGCATGCTCGCCGGCGGCCTCGTCGGCGTGGTCGTCGCCGCCGGACTCTCCGCCGCAGGCGGCCAATGACAGCGCCAGCGCCAGCGCGCTGATCAGGTGGATAGGCTTCACGGTGAAACTCCTTGTTCGGTGTTGGACCCGGCGCCGGCAACGAACGCCTGGCCGGTGAGTCGCTGGATTTCGATCAGGGCGCGCTGAGCATCCAGTGCGGCCTCCAGTTGTTGTTTGCGCGTGGCGGTGCGCTCGGCCTGCAAGGTCGCCCATTCCAAGTAGCTGGCCGCGCCGGCGCGGTAGGCCGCGCGCGTAGCGGCTTCGGCTTTGGTCAGCCGAGGCAGCACGTCGTTCTGCAGCCGATCGACCTCGACCTCGGCGACGCGGTAACGGCCGTGGGCCTCGGCGAGGGTCGAGTACAGCGAGAGGCCCTTGGCTTCACGCTCGATCTCCAGCCCGGCCAGTTCCGCCCGCGCGGCGCGAATGCCCGGCTGGGCCCGGCTCGCGCTGCCCAGCGGGATCGAGACGCTGCCGATCAGGCCGAAGTCGTCGCTCCCCTGGAATCGGCGCACGCCCACCTGCCAGTCCAGATCCGGCGTGGCCTCGCTGCGGGCCAGTTGCAGGCGCGCCTCGCGAATGCGCGCCTCGCCTACGAACTGCGCCAGCTCCGGCGTCCGCGCCAGCCAATCGGCGAGCACCGCAAAGTCGGCCA
Organism: Lysobacter luteus; assembly: GCF_907164845.1. Lineage (NCBI taxonomy): Bacteria > Pseudomonadati > Pseudomonadota > Gammaproteobacteria > Lysobacterales > Lysobacteraceae > Novilysobacter > Novilysobacter luteus. The sequence continues at coordinate 312,759 of NZ_OU015430.1, read as the reverse complement.
CCTCGGGCAGCGCCAGCGGATCACCGCCGGCTACCTCGAACGTGGGGGCACGTTCGCCCCACAGCGCCGCGAGGTGCTGGCGTGCGGCCGTCTCGCGTTGCTGCGCCCGTGCCTGGTCGAGTTCGGCACGGGCCAATGCCGCCTGCGCGGTCAGTACCACCGATTCAGGCGAGGCGCCGGCTTGCAGCCGCTTGCGGGCTTCGGCGACGGTACGCTCGCGCTGCTCGATATCGAACCGCGCGATCACGGTTTGCTGCTGCGCGGCGACGATCGCCAGATACCGACGCGCCACCTCGGCCAGCAGGTCGAGTCGCTGGGCCTCGCGCTCGACGGCCAACGCATCGATCCGACTCTGCGCCAAGGTCCGTCGCGCATCCAGCTTGCCGCCGCGCTCCAGCACCGAAGCCAGGCTCAGGGTGATCTCGGCACCGTCCAGGCCGCTGGCCTCACCGGTGCCGAAGGCGTTCTCGATGCTGCCGCCGGCGACCAGTGCAGGCCGCAGCGAGGCGCGATCCAGTTCGGCTTCCAGCACATCGCGGCGTGTGCCGAACAGGCGCAGGTTGGGATGGGTGTTGGCAACGCGTTGAAACGCGTCGTCCAGGGTCAAAGGGTCGGCGGCGTGCGTGGGAAAGGCCACGACACACACGACGACGAGCACGGCCAAGGCCGCGAATCGCAAACGCATGGGGAATGCTCCGATTATTCGAGATGACAGGTGCCGGCGTCATGCCGGCGGCGCGGTCACGCGAAAATCGGAGGCTTGAAGGGCGAGCTCAGCCGCGGCTGTGGCGGCATCAGTGTCACCGCAGTAGCCAGGCTGGCATCCATCGGCATGGACGAGACCGGTTCGAGCACTTGCACCAGGGCTGCGGTCGCGCCGCAGCAGTGGGCGAAATGCAACAGCACATGCAGCGTCCTCGCCCCGTCCTCGTCTTGCTCGTCGCCCGCGTCCAGGCCCGCGTCCAGATCGTCGGCATGCTGGCCGTGAACATGCGAACCGGTCGGATCGTGCGCAAGCTCGTGGATCTCGCCGACGGCTGCCATTACCGGTTGCAGCACCAACCCCAGCGCAAAGAGCCCCAGCACGAGAACGCGCAGGAGCGGCAACCAGCGGCGGGGGCGCAAACGCATCATGGTCGCGCAGGGTACCTGTGGGACGCGGGGTTACACAATTTCACTGTATGCCGGTGTCGCTTCGATGGACTGTGTGCCGGGCTGCAGTGGACAACAATTTGGTGCCGCTCGCCTGCTCGTGAGCTCGTGAGCTCATGAGCTCGACGGAAGCAGTACCCGTCCTCCAAGTCCGAGCATCTCAAGTCATGACCGAGTCCAGTACAAAACGCATGCTCGCACCGCCCAACGAACGATTACGATTCCGCATCAACCATCAGCAACGCCAGAACCGCACCATGAGCAAGAAGAAGACAGATCTAGAAGCCAGCAAGTACCTCTATCCCGCCGACACCAATTATCCCCGGACTCATTTCCTCTACGAATACGAAGGCGAAAGGGCCGTGGACCCGGCCGTACTCGTCGAGAACGGCATCTTGCTTTGGCACGAACAAATCCACGCCAATGAGCTCGACGACGTCAGCCCGCTCTGGGCCTACGCCGAAGTGCTTCTTGAGAATCGAGATCAGACGCCGACCCACTCCTATCTGGAATGGCTTCGCCAGGAAGTCATCGTCAATACCCTAGCTCCGGATTCGTGGAACACGCTAGAGCCCTATCCCTACAAGGGTTTGCTGATCTCCGCCCTGTATCTCCAAGAGGCCCGGCGGCTGTGCCACAGCAACGACATGAGTCGCATATGGCACGTCGTAGCTCTTGCCTACTACAACCTTGGCCTGAGTACGACGCAATCCGCTTCACACATGTTCGCAACCTATGCCGCCAAGGAGAAGGCCGAGGACAGCGAGTACAAACGTGCCATCGTGTTGCAGGTCCTCAAGAGGCTTGAGGCCGACAAGTCGATTACCAGCGTCGCCGAAGCCAGGAGGGCGGTCATCAGGTTTATCCAAAGCTACAAGAGTTCGGAAGGAAAGCACGTGCTCTTATCGGAACTGGAAAAGCTCGACCGTCTAACACCAGACAACTCCAAGCACAACGACGATAACGACGCTATCGACCGGCTTGAGAGCACGCTCAAGTCATGGTCCAGTCCCAAAGGCCCCTACCCTGAAATGACCGAGGCTTTCGCTATGTTCGACCGAAAGAAGGGCTCGCCTGTTCCCCCCGGCCCTGCGAGAACCACCAGCGAAGCATTTGAGTTCGAGACGGCCGACTACCACACGCGCATTTTCAATCTTCTGGCCAATGGCGACGTGTTGAGCCTGCGTCTGGCCCACGATCAGGATCAATAGGGCAACCGCATACTCACTGCACCGCAGAGCGCAGCGCCTTTACGTCATTCATGCCGCACATGTCAAATGGTCTGCCGCTGACCTTTAGGTCGATCCCCCCCTTTTTTTTAGGCTTTGCCCGCACTGGGACGCACTACCGCGGCCTAGGCAACCAAAGGGAAAGTCTGAAATGCTCGCAACCAAGATCCATTCTGAAGTCGCACCTCGTCAGGTCTGGTCATCCGATCCGATCGTTGCTCCCATCTCCAAGCCCGGTAGCCAGTCGTCAGCCGCTTCTGACCTGGAGTTCCTCCAAGAGCTCGGCAACAGCAACGTCCTGGACCGCCTCAAGGACATCTTTCAGCTCGCTCGAATCAACGATCGTTCCAATGATCGCGCAATCCGCCTGCCTGATGTGCTGCACATCTTGAGCATCGGCAAGAGCAGCTGGTATCAGCGTCTGAACGCGCGCTCCCCTTCTTACGACCCGTTGGCACCCAAGCCGTTCAAGTTGGGCAACTCCGAGCGCTCGCCATCCGTCTGGTGGTACTCGGAAGTCATCGCCTACCTCGAAATCCGCGCCGCTGCGTCGCGTACCCGCTAACAGGACTCATACAACATGAAGATCAAGAACGAGATCACCAAGCCGAAAGATGAGCGCATGGCCAAGCTCCAGCGCCAAGTCGATCTAGCCCTCTCTATGAAAGCACCCAGCGTGGAGACCACCTTCTCCGCGACCTATGAGCTGATCGAGATTGCGCTCAACAAGGGACTTTCGCAAAAGGAGGTCATTGCCCTGGTGAATGAGACCTACGACCTGAAGCTGCATTCGGCCAGCTTTCGCACGCTGCTCAAGAACGAACGGGATGTCCGCTTGGCAGGGGGGAGTAGCGCGACGTGTCCGACGTGCGGCCACAGCTTGACGCCGTGCGCATCGCCTGACTCGAAAACTTTGGCAACCGAAAATACAACTGAAATTTCACCGAAGGAGGTCGCGTAATGAATCTTCATGACCACGAAAAATATCCAGTCGATTCGTTCACGCCTCGGCTCTTCGAAGCTGGCATGGACGTGCGGCAGGCCATCCAAGCCCCAGACGCATTGGTCGCGCTCGTTCTGCTTTCCGCCGCATCATCGGTGTGTCAGCGAAGTGTCGACGTGGTGCTTCCTGTCGCTGGCGGCCTCGTTCGACCAACGTCTCTTTTCACGATGTTCATCGGCGAATCTGGCGAGCGGCGTAGCGCCGTCGACGCGCTTATCTCCGCACCAATTTACGAACGTGACGAACACGCGACAAAAGCTCACGACGAAGCCGTGCGCGCCTACAGAACGCGGCGCGAGATCTGGTCCGCTGCTAAGCGACCGATCCTGAAGCGACTGAAGAAGACCATCGCGGACGGGCTTCCCATCGATCAACTGGAGCACGAACTGGAGGAACACAATGCCAAGGAACCCACTCGGCCGCGTCTGCGCCGCATGATTCGCCAAGACATGACTTCGACCGCGGTTTACGAAGCCCTGGCGGGCGACCGCGAGGGAATCTCATTCATCACGGACGAAGGCCAGATGATGTTTGACTCAGCGTCGATGCGGAATCTTGGTCTGTACAATAAGCTTTGGGATGGCCCGCGAACGCTCCCGCTGGACAGGGCAAACGACACGAATCTTTCCATCCACAACCCCAGGGTTTCCATCAACATCATGACTCACCCTGTGGTAGTTCACCGGTTCATTCAGAAGAGGGGTGATGTAGCACACGGTTCTGGCACGCTTGCTCGATTCTTGATTGCAATGCCGCCGTCCGAGAAGGGCAATCGCATGTTGCGCGATCTCAGTCCTACCTTGGCCGGACTCGAAAAGTTCCAGGAGCGCATGCGTGAATTGCTGAAGGAATACGATCAAATATCTGTGTCAGGCAAACCTGCGCTCGACCCGCTCAAGTTTGACGACAATGCGATCTCGCTTTGGCGTCGAGCAGCCGACGATGTCGAGTTAGAACTCCGCCCGGGGGGGATGTGTGAGGAGGTCGGCGATGTCGCCTCCAAGCTCATGGAGATGGCAAGCCGAATTGCAGCGATCATGCACTACTTCGAGGGTTACGACGGGGATATCACCGAAGACACGCTGCGCCGAGGCATTGACATTGCTAAGTGGCATCTCCACGAGTTTCATCGGGTGTTCGTTGCAAGCATTTCCTCCCCCGAAGAATTGGACGCCGATATGCTATTGCGCTATCTGCACAAGCGTTACTGGCGGTTCGGCGTGCATGAGGTCGACAGCAGGGAGGTATCGCACAATTGCGGCCTTCGTCCGAAGATCAGACTGGATTCAGCGGTCGATGTGCTTTGCCGACGCGGTGACATCTACGTCGTCTCCGATGAAAAAGACAAACGAAAGTACAAAATCAGTCACAGGCATGCATTTGCGCAAGCATCCTAGGGCCTTCCTTAGCCAGCCAGCCCATCGGGGCTGGCTGTATGCCATTCCTCGACAAAGGAACGTGATGTCACTCCGGCGGCCTGACCTGGGCGATCTCAGCCCACCCTTTATCGAAGGTATACGATTTGGCACTTCCTGCCGGGTTTTGGATTCGCAAAATGCGGCGATTATCGTGGGCCGTGGCGAACTCCACCACGTAAAGCCAATAAGCCTCGCGTTTCTGTAGCGCATGCTCGAACTGGGTATGAGACAGAGTTACGGGGCGATGGTCCAGTGAGCCCGTCATAGCTTTGACCTCGATCCAGCGTACCGGCTGATTTCCACCGTCCTTCTCCAACAGATCGAAGCCAGCGTTGCCGGTACTGGTCCGATGCAGATGCGGCTCCGCCTCCAAGATGTACTGAATGGCTACCGCTTCGATGTCCATGCGCTGTGTTTGGTCGAGGCCATCGGGGTCACTCTCTTCCAGGTCTGGGTGGGCGCCGACATAAGAAATGAAAGCCCGTCCGCCCAAGCTACCTGGAGGGCGTCTGCCACGCTCCCCGGTGCGTTGTCGGGAACCGCCATCGCTAGATGGCCCAACTTGCTTCCCGTCAGTGACGTCGCCCCTACCTTTCACAGATGGGCCGCTCCCGGCGTGTCCATCAAAAGGACGATCACCATCGCCACCTTCAGGGTCATACGTGCCTTCGGGACTGTCTGGCAGGTCATCGCCGTATAAGTCCTTGTTCTCGTCATAGACGGAACCTTCCGGAACTACGGCGGCGGCGTCCTCTGTACCAGCCGAAGCAGCTTCTGCTTGCGGCTCGGTCAACGTGATGTCGCGTTCCGATGGTTGCTCAATGCCGGACCTTGCGGTCAGCAAGGCCGCCAAGTCAGCTGCGGTCAGCTTGTGCTTTCGCAGCATATCGAGTGCCGCGGGGTCGATGTCAGCTTCTATTGCCAACTGGTCGAGGACATTTGGCTTGAAGATGATCTTGGATTGAAGGAACGGATTCTCCTTCCAGCCAAGGGCCTCAAACACGACAAGCTGTGGCCGAACCAGATCACCTTTGGCATCAGGCACCCAGGCTGCTTCATTGAGACTTCGAACGAAAGATGCGGGAAATGGAGGGGCAATTCTCTTGCCGTGATGCGTCCACGTGTAAGTTCCCTCAAAGACTCCGCGTCCACGACGCTCCTCCAGGTCACCAAGGCTTTCCCAGATTAAACGAGCACGGTCGACCCGATGCTCCACCGCTAGATTCGGCAGGTGCTCGATCAACTCTGCAAAACCTTGAAGCTCCCAGTCTTCGACGTAATCGTTCTGTCCGGAGGATTCCGGATATCCTGAAAGCACGCGAAGCGCCTTCAGCCGATCGCTCCACGAGTGCTCGTGGGTCGCCCGCTCTGGCCTCGGATACCGCACTGCCCCACACGCCTCCAACAGCTCGCGGGCATCTTCGCCGCGCAAGCAGCTGTAGCCGCTGTCCACAATGGAAATATCATCGACGCCGTCGAACAGTCGTGTCAGCCGATCAGTGGCGAGGTAGACCCGTCCAGGCCGTTCCAAATAGTCGCTGCCATCGCCCGTGGATACCGCCATGACAAAGTTGGACTTCTTGAGCTCATTGACCAGTGCGGAACGCTTGGACGCGGAGTCCGTGTTGAAAGCGGAAAGGATTCGTGCAACGTCATCCTCGTAGCTGGTGACATCAATTTCGCCGTCCACCTGATACTTGGGAAGGACCTTCCGGATGACCGCATCGACTGGATCAGGTGCGTGCAACCCGAGCGAGGCGAGGAACTCGTTAGCAGATTCGGATGTGCAAACTGATGGCCTCACCGTCGGGAATCCCGTTTCCTCGCCTGTAGGCAAGAAGGCATTCAGCTGACCGTCCTTCTTGGCTGTGACATGCGTCCCATCAGCCAATCGAACAATGGGCGTGTTCCCAAGAAGTGGCCTGATCGCACCCTGATCCTTCAAAAACTCATAAGCGCGTACGATCCATTCATCGGACTGCGATTCAAGGAACTCTGTGGTCAACATCGGAAAGATGTCGCGCGGATGAATTTCCTTGACCTCAAGTTCCTTGATGACGAACTGCCGAATGTCATTAGCGCGGTCTTGCGTGATGTCTCCGGTCAGCCAACGAGTACCCTCCACACCGTACAGCGACGAAAGCTGGTCTCCATCGAACAGCTCACGCAGTTCCGATGTGCGGCCCAGCTTGGATTCTTCGGCATGCGAGTAGCCACCCTCGCTGTTCGGCAAAAACGGATGTGCCTTGAACGCCGCCAGCGTTGCTTCGAAAAGAGGGGTGAGCATGCCGCCGTCTGGGAACTTGGCCCTATCCAGCGGCAGGCAGCGCAAGGAATTGATGTCTAGCCGCCCACTATCGCGTAGCCATGCCATGGCCTCGACAAGTAACGAGGCCGCTTCGGACATCAGGTGATGGTTCCAGGGTTCGTCGCTCCGGATGTTGTCGCGACTTGGCGTACTCTGAAATGGCCCCTGGAGATAGAACCCAAGATTGGTTCTATAAGCCGTGGGGAAGAACACGACTAGTGGCGACAACAGCAATGGCTGCACCGTCCAATTGTTCTGGTCGCCTTTTTCGGCAATAACCGAGAAGGCCAGTTCGACGCACCCCTTCCCCACGTCCCGGTGGAACACTAACCAGTCCTGATCAATATCTGGCGCGCCGGAGGCTTGGCCGATGACCTTGATCCGGCTGACGTTGGCGTCCAATACTTTCGGCTCATCCCGCAAATACAAGCCGGATGCGCCACCCTCAATGCTCCAGGACACCTCCCGGATATGGCGCAGGAACAGCAGGGAAGTCGCCCCCAGCGCCTTAAGGCCATCAGTAACGCGGGCCTTGAGTGCGGCCTTATCCGCCTTCAGCGGCAGGAAGATTTGGGTTTCCTCGGCATCACGCCGAGTCTTGTTAGCCCTTTTCGGGAAGACATAGCCTTCGATGACAAAGTCTTCGTCACCGGAATGGATCTCCGGCAGATCCGAAACCTTGTACACCGACTTGAAGCCCAGCCCGAAGCGCCCAATCGAGTTCTCGTCCTTGGTGCTCTCAGAAATGTCACAAACGCTCCGCACATCGTTTTCGGTGAACGGGTGGCCGCAATGAGATACCAGCAGCCGGTCATCGCTCAGTGTGAAACTGACCTGCCGGGAGCCTTTCCAATCCTCCCCTCGACGCTTGAGCGCATCCTCGGCGTTCTGGAGCAGCTCGTAGATGAAGTGAGTTTCATCGTCATAGAGACCGGCAGCCAGGTCGCCCGACTTCTTCGCCCCCTTCTTGCCATAGTCCTCGCGGTTCTGCCGGCAAATTTCTTCGTAATTCGACGCCACCGTAATCCCCCTGAGAGCGCATCGTCACTCTGATGTTCGTAAAGGTAGCTGAGCAACGGCGCTTCTCGCCATGACATGCGACCATGGAAGCCCGCCCGCCGGCCGGGGGTGCCGCCCTTCCCTCTACGGGATGGTGAGTTGAGTCGGCGAGGGCGCTGCTTCTGAAAGCTTTGACCGGGGGTTGTGATGTCGGCGGAAGAAGAGACGCTTCTTAGCAGGGCCAATGCCCAGCAGCGCGAGGCCATCCAGACTACGGAGGGCCCGGTGCTCATCATTGCTGGACCTGGCTCTGGCAAGTCCTACACGTTGGTCGAGCGCATCGTCTATCTCATCACCCGGAAAGGCGTGGCCCCGGAGTCTCTGCTGGTCGTCACCTTCACAGACAAAGCCGCGCGGGAGCTGACCACCCGTATTTCGAACCGCCTGACCGAGCTGGACATTCGCTTCAACTTGAACGACATGTACCTCGGTACCTTCCACTCCATCTGCCTGCGACTGCTGGAGGACCATCAGGAATACACCCGCCTGAAGCGCAGCTTCACTCTGTTCGACCAGTTCGATCAGCAGTACTTCCTCTACCAGCGCATCAAAGAGTTCCGTGCAATCCCAGACTCGAACTTGGTCATGGGTGACGGCGTTGGCCGTTGGCACCAATCCGAGAACCTGTTGCACTGGCTCAACAAGGTCAGTGAGGAGGCTTTGGATGCGGACACTCTGGCGCAGGCACCGGAGATCGAGGTCAAGGCCTTGGGGCTGATTTTCCGCCGCTACCAGGAGCTTCTGGCCGAGCACAACGCACTCGACTTTTCCGGCATCCAGTTTGAGGCTCTGCAACTACTTGAAAGGCACCCGCGGGTGCTGGAGGCCGTACAGGCCAACCTCTCCTATTTGATGGTGGACGAGTACCAGGACACGAACACCATTCAGGAACGGCTGTTGCTGCTTCTGGCCGGAGAGAGCAAGAACCTGTGTGTGGTGGGCGACGACGACCAAGGCCTGTACCGCTTCCGCGGCGCGACCATCCGAAACATTTTGGAGTTCCCGAAGCTCTTCGCCGACGGCTGTTGCAAGCAGGTCAGACTCTCCGTCAACTACCGCTCTCACCCGGACATCATCCGCTTCTACAACGAGTGGATGCGGGAGCAGACGTGGGACGACGGCGAACGCAAGTTCCGCTTCGACAAGAAGATACTGGCGCGCGAGGCGCAATTTCCCGAAGTGCCTGCCGTTCTGAAGCTCAAGGCAGCCGACCCCGCCGGACAGAGCGCCAACTGGAACGCCGAGGTGCTGGCGTTCCTCACCACACTGAAGGACTCGGGCAAAGTGACCGACTGGAACCAGGTCGCCTTCCTGTACCAGTCAGTGAAGAGTACCCGCGCCCAAGACCTGGCCCGCTTCCTTGAAGAGGCCGGGGTGCCCGTTTACTCGCCGCGCTCCAACATGTTCTTTGAACGCGAAGAAGTCCGGTTGATGATCGGGGGGATGATCTTCTTGTTCCCGCAGTTTTCCAAGGTCCGTGTGTGGGCCGACGGCGCGACGATGCCGATTTGGGACTACTACGACCAGCAGTGTTTCAAGCCGTTCGCCGACGAGCTGCGCAAACCCGAGAACAAGTCCCTACTAGAGTGGGCACGGCCGCTGGCCAAGCGCCACGTCGTGCTGACGCAGACCACTGACTACGCCTTCTCTAGTCTGTTCTACCAGCTACTTCAGTTTCCACTTTTCTCGCGCTATCTGAGCGAAGAGTCGATCCGAGGTGTGGACAAGGGACGTGCGGCTCGCAACCTAGCCACCTTTTCCAGCCTGCTCACCAAATTCGAGTACCTGCACTACGTCAGCGTACTGAGCCCCGAATGGCTCGAAAGGAACCTGCGTGACCTGCTCAACCACTACCTCCGCTTCCTCAAGGACGGTGGCATTGGCGAGTACGAGGACTTGTCTGACTACGCGCCCAAGGGCTGCGTCTCGTTTCTGACCATCCACCAGTCAAAGGGACTGGAGTTCCCCGTTGTGGTGTGCGGGTCGATGGAGGCGGGTCCACGTAAGCAACACCGGGACATGGACGTGCTGCTGGAGGAAGGCGGATATCTTTCCAAGACCACCTTCGAGCCGTTGGAGCAAATCAAGATCTTTGACTTTTGGCGACTGTTCTACACCGCCTTCTCGCGGGCACAAAACCTGCTATTGCTCGCCGCACACCAGCGTATGGGCAAAGGTCAGCGTCGCTCGCCCTCCAAGCATTTCGAGCGCATGTTTGACGAGCTGCCACGGTGGCGTGACGTGGATCTTGGCGCGCTCGACTACGAGCCCGTGAAGGAGATCAACCTCAAGCGCGAGTATTCGTTCACCTCGCACATCACCGTGTTTGAGAACTGCGCCGAGCAGTACCGGTTCTTCAAGGACCTGAACTTTGCGCCCATCCGCGAGAGCCAGATCCTGTTCGGTACGTTGGTGCACCAGACGATCGAGGACATTCACAAGACAGTGTTGCGGGGCGAGGAAAGCACTCTGGACGGAGACAGGATTGCCGGGTGGTTCTCTGCCAACTACGCCACGCTGTCCAAGAAGGAGCGCGTATACCTGGCCACCAGCTCCCAGCAAGCGGCGCTGAACCACGTCCTGCGCTATTACGAGCGCGAGAAGGCCCATTGGGACAGGATCAGGGAGGCCGAGGTCGAGATTTCGCTGGTCAAGGACGACTACATCCTCAAGGGCAACGTCGACTTGATCCGGGGCGAGAACGACACGGTCGAAATCATCGACTTCAAGTCGGAAAAAAAGCCCGACCTGGAGAAGGACCAGGAACGGCTGAACCAGTATCGGCACCAGTTGGAGGTGTACGCCCATCTGGTCGAAGAGCGCACCGGGCAGCGGGTCAGCCGGATGCACCTGTATTACACCGGGGAGGAAGGCGGCAATCCTTACGTCTCGTTCCCAAAGGACGACCGTGCCATCGGCAAGACGATTGCGCGGTTTGATGACATCGTGGCTCGAATTGAGCGGCAGGACTATCAGATGGTGGCGCGACCGACCAAGCTGTGTGTCGAGTGCGACATGCGAGCCTACTGCGACAACAAGAATTGGAAATTCAGGAAGACTGGAACATGAGCAAGACGACAACACCGGCGCAGGACAACCTGCAACTGGCCACGCCCGATGGCGGCACCACCACTGTCGACAAGTACGAGTTCGAGCCGATCAAGGGCTATCCGATGCTGAACTGGCGCGGCAAGCGTCCGTTCACGGCGACGCAGTTCTATCCGGCGCAGTTAAAGGAAGTTCACGGCGAGGAGGTGGACGGTTGGCGCAACAAGGTTTTCTGGGGCGACAACCTTCAGGTGATGAGCCATCTACTGAAGCAGTTTCGCGGGAAGGTCGATCTGATCTATATCGACCCACCGTTTGACTCGAAGGCGGACTACAAGCGTCGAATCACACGCAAAGGGAAAGAGGCGGAGTCCAATCAGACCAATTTCGAGGAGAAGCAATATACCGACATCTGGAACAACGATGAGTACCTTCAGTTCATATTTGAACGGCTCATCATGGCGCGCGAACTCCTGTCGGAGAAAGGCAGTATTTACTTACATTGCGACTGGCATAAAAGTCACCACCTGCGCCTACTATTGGACGAAGTGTTCGGCTCGGACTGCTTTTCCAATGAAATTATTTGGCTTGCTGAAGGTGGCGGCACTTCTGGCCTGCGCTTCTCAAGGAAGCACCAGACCATCTTCTATTACACCAAGTCCAAGAAAGAAAGCGATCGAATCTTCAACGCCGACAGCGTTCGCGTGCCCTACAAAACGGAAAACATAAAGTCCCAGACTTACAACTTCGAGAAGAATGCAAAGAAACGCCCTGGCTTCAAGGATGGCTATACCTGGACACCTAACGAAGCCGGAAAGATCCCAACTGACGTCTGGATGGATTGCTTTCTGGCTGAGGGCGAAGGAATACCGCTTGACGTGTGGGCAGACATAAAAGGCCTTTATGGGCCTTCTGGAGAAATCGTAGGCTATCCAACCCAAAAACCCGTCGCTTTGCTTGAGCGAATAATTAAAGCCTCATCGAATGAGGATGACCTCGTGTTCGACTTTTTCATGGGCTCGGGAACGACCCTTGTGGCAGCCCAGAACCTTGGTCGGAGATACATCGGTGCTGACATCAACCTAGGTGCCATCCAGACAACCACCAAGCGTCTGATCGGAGTAGCGGAACGGCTACGACAACGGACGCTTGGCGACGAGGATAAGCGTCACACCGGCTTTGAGATTTACAACGTCAATCACTACGACGTGTTCCGCAATCCCTTGGAAGCCAAGGAGCTGCTGATCGAGGCACTGGAAATCCAGAAGCTCGAATTCAGCACCGTATTCGACGGCGAGAAGGACGGCCGCATGGTCAAGATCATGCCGGTCAACCGTATCGCCACCCGCGCCGACCTCAATGAACTGATTGCCGGCTTCGACTACAAAGCATGGGACCGCCGAAAGTCCGAAGCGCCGACGCGCCCGGTGGAAAAGGTCACGCTTGTCTGTATGGGGCACGAGCCCGACTTGGCTGCTCACTTGGTATTCGAGGCGAAACCCTACCTGATTGAGGTGCAGGTCGTGGACATCCTGCGCGACAAGTCCAACCTAGAGTTCAAGCGCGATTCCGAAGCCAAGGTCGTCATCAAGAACGGCGAGCTGCTCGTCGAGCGCTTCTATCCGATGAACCTGCTGCAGAAGCTGTCCTTGCAGAAGGAAGCTGCTAGCGATTGGCGCGAGTTGGTCGAGAGCGTACTGATCGACTGGAACTACGATGGCGCGGTACTGCAGCCTGCCGAAGTGGATATCCCTGGCAAGAACGAGCTTGTCTCCGGCAAGTACAAGGTGCCGGCCGACGCGGGGACCATCCGCGTGAAGATCACCGACCTGCTGTCGGAATCGTGGGAAGGAAGCATCGACAATGGCTAAGGGCGCTCACACGGCTGCCAAGAAGGGCACTTCAAGCGTGGCCGCCTCACTCGATTTCGCCTTCTTCCGCTTCCTGTGGCAGTTCTACCAAGCCAACGACGGCAACATCCGCAAGAGCTACCGCGAGCTGACCCGCAAGTTCCTAGACTTCAACGACCCGGCAAAGAACCCCAAGGCGTTCCTGCGCCAACCGCAGTTCGAAGCACTAGAAACGTACGTGTTCCTGAAGGAGTTCCTGGGTAACGCCAAGGTCGAGGAGATCTTCAAGGCATGGTACGAGCGTAGCGGCAAGTTCGAAGGCCGTCAGTTCGGCTCGTTCCGCGGTACCGCCGGGCAGGAGATGTTCCAATTCGGTGACAGCGACGAGTTGGAGTTGACCTCGTACAAGTCGTTGTTCGACCGGATGCGCAAAAACAGCCGGGTGTACCCCAACTACATCTTCGCGCTGACGATGGGCACGGGCAAAACCATCCTGATGGCGACGTGCATCTTTTACGAGTTCCTGCTTGCAAACAAGTTCCCGAAGGACCCCCACTTCTGCCACAACGCTCTAGTGTTCGCGCCCGACAAGACGGTGCTGCAATCACTGAAGGAAATCGAAGGGTTTGACCTGTCCGGGGTCGTGCCGCCGGAATACGTTTCATGGATGACCGCAAACCTGCATTTCCACTACCTGGAAGAAGCCGGAACGTCGCTGGATACGATGGACAAGTCCAAGTTCAACATCATCGTCTCCAATACCCAGAAAATCATCCTGAAGCGTCGGCATAAGGACAAGAACGCCACCGACAAGCTCTTCGGAGCCACGGCGCAAGTCCTTACCCCCTCGACCGTGTACGACGAGAACGCCGACTTGTACGGCTTCGACCAGCCTGAGGACGAGGGTGACCTGACCACCAATCAGCGCTTCGAGAAGCTACGCCGGCTGGAACAGATTGGCATCTACGTGGACGAAGCTCACCACGCCTTCGGCAAAAATCTGGCCAAGGACATGGGCGTGGGCCAGAAGGCAACCGACACCAGCCTACGCACCACGATCGATGAACTGGCGAAGAGCCTGAAGAACACTGGTACACACGTCGTAGCCTGCTTCAACTACACCGGCACACCCTACGTCGGCCGTGAGGTCCTGCCGGAAGTCGTGTATGCGTACGGACTGAAGGAAGCGATCCACAAGGGCTTCCTCAAGCAGGTTGAGCTCCATGGCTACACCAATAGTCGCACCGAGGAGTTCGTGGATATCGCCATCGAGGAGTTCCTGGGGCAGACCACCGACCTGAGACCGGAAGGCATGCTTCCGAAGATCGCGTTCTTTGCCGCCACGGTGGAAGAACTGATGGGCGAACTGAAGCCCGCCGTAGAAGCGGCCCTCGTCAAGCACGGAATTCCCACATCCCGCATTCTCGTCAACGTGGGCGACAGCAAGATCACCTCCAACGACGACATCCGCGAGTTCAACCGGCTCGATACCGAAGGCTCTGAGAAGCAGTACATTCTGCTGGTAAACAAGGGACGAGAGGGCTGGAACTGTCGCTCGTTGTTCGGCGTAGGCCTGTTCCGTCAGCCGAAATCGCGGGTGTTTGTGCTTCAGGCAACCATGCGGTGCCTCCGCTCCATTGGCCAAGCCCAATACACCGGCCACGTATTCCTTTCCGACGACAACCTTGAAATCCTCAATGAGGAATTGCAGCAGAACTTTCGCATCAGTACGGAGGAGCTACAGAAGAAGGACGACAGCAAAGTACGTGTCGAAGTTAAGGTCGTCCCGCCTCCCGTGAAGATCAAGCTAGTTCGGGTGCGAAAGCAGTTCCTCATCAAGGAGAAGACGCTGAAGCCGGGCATCGCGCTTGGGCTGGACCGAACAAATACGTTGGCCTGGAAAGAGCTGACCGACAAATATCGCCTGCTTGCCAGCAAACAGGAAGGCCTGAGCCTGGATGACGCTGCACAGTCCGGCAAAATGGATGTGCGTGACTTGACTCACCGACGGCAAAAGCGCGAGTTCTCGCGCCTGACACTGGTCGCGGAAGTTGCACGCTACCTCAATCGTAGTCCGCTGGAAGTCGAAGGCATTCTGGACTCTACCAAGGAAGGATCGGATGAGCTGGCGGCCATCGCCAACGAGTTCAACGAGTTGTTGTACGACGAGATCATCCCCCGCTTATTCCGCCTGTTGTATGAACTCGACCCGTCCGAAGAGAAGGAAGAGCACGAGGTTGAGCTCATCAAGATCCCCGACAAGGGCTACTACGAGATCAGCGCGGCAAAGGACAAGATCATCAAGCACGACGACGCATCGCTGTCCGTTGAGACGCGAACCAAGAGTTTCCATCTGGACACTTACTGCTTCGACTCGGGGTCGGAGCGCCAGTTGTTCTGGGATCTGCTCGGGGAGAAGAAGGTGAAGAAGCTCTACTTCACCGGCATGCTGACGCATGGGCAATCCGACTTCTTCATCCAGTACATCGACCCAGAGTCCCACACTGTCCGAAGCTACTACCCAGACTTCGTGTTCCAGCGAGTGGAAGAGGACGGGTCGCTCAAATACGTCATCGTCGAAGTGAAGGCCGACAATCAGATCGATGACGCTGTCGTGCAGGCCAAGAAGGAGTTCGCTAGCCAGATGGCGGTCGCCAGTGGCATGGAGTACCACATCCTACCGTCGTCGCAGGCTGATGGTCGGAAGTACAGCGCCCTGCTTTAGCCCGTTCTCGACAGCTACATTGTTGTAGTGCGCACATAGCTAACAGGGTCGTACGTATTTCTATACATAGGAAAGGTAACCGTTTGTAGGACTGGCTTAGTCACTGAGGTCCGGCCTACTAGCTGACCATCGTCACCTAGTGATATCAGGGTTGGCTCTGTCATTAGTTTTAGGGGGAGATGAGGAAGCGCAGTTAACGTTTCTCCCCAACCTTTATCAATCACCCTGCAATACACCAACCGGCGCGGGCCTCCCTCGCCGGTTTTTTGTTGTGGCAAGAACAGGATACGAACATGGCCAGCTATCGCGTTGAAGTAAAGAGTGGAAAGAAAGGTACCTGTGTCGAACACAGCCGCTACGACGCTCGCATAGGACAGAAGTACTCGGACAAGGAAGACCTACTCGCGTTCGAGTTCGGCAACATGCCCGATTGGTGCACAGACCATCCGCTCTCCTTCTGGAAGCATGCGGACAGGCACGAGCGCAAGAACGCAGCAGCCTATCGCGAATGGATCATATCCCTCCCGAACGAATTCGATGACGAGCAGAACACGATGTTGGGCCGGAAGGTTGCGAAGGCCGTTGCCGGAACTCGCCCTTGGCAGATGGCACTGCACGGTCCTGAAGGCGAGCTTTCGGGAAACCCTAACCCACACATCCACGTAATGATCTCGGACCGCGCACCCGACGGCGTCTGTCGCCCGCCCAAGCAGTACTTCTCGCGATACAACCCAGCGCACCCCGAACGAGGAGGATGCAGGAAGCTCAGCGGGGGCAAGACGCGTCAGCAAATGCGTGACGACCTGATCACAACCCGCGAGGAGATCGCCGCTCTTCAGAACGAAGCACTGGCCGAAGCCGGATGGGACGTTCGCGTCGATCACCGGAGCCTCCGAGAACAAGGAATCGATCGAGCCCCGGGAGTCCACCTGGGACCGGCACGGATCAAGAGAATGACGAGAGAGGAACGGCGGGAGTACACCGCGAGCAGGCGAAAGAGCCGCCTGGTCGACGGTGAGCCTCCAGTTCTGTAGCCGCGACGTCTCCAGATGGGGCGAACCGACTTCGCGAGTCCAAAATTTTCGGGGCTGCCGCCTGATAACCGATGCGATTAAGCGATCCAATCGCTTAATCGCATCGGTTTCGGTAGCAGGCCGATGCTTTTTCGTGCTTCTGGCCCGTTCGTGGCCCCGGATGAGCACGCCTGTAAGCAACGCACCTCGCTTCAACCCTGACTACAGACTTCCTAGACCGTTCTCACTGCGTCCACCGCCGTCATCGCAGCGTCACTGCGTTGTTCACCGATACTGCGTAGCGCCTAGGCAAAAAAATGAAGAGCGCGGCAGCGCGCTCCGGCAGGGGAGCCGAAGCTCCCCTGCCGCTCCCACATGGGTAACCTACCAACACCATCGTCAACCATTCGCCGCGCGAGTAACCTTGGCTTCCAACTTGCTTCCCAAGCTAGTCGCTGCCTTACGAAGCGACGGCTCACTTGCATCTGTCATTCGATCCTCGGGGTAGAACTCCTCGACCACAGCCGGCACGTCCTCGATCAGGTCCTCGAACGTCCCGTTTGAAAACCCTCTCCTAGCCGCCTCGTCCAACGCATCCTGATCAAAGCCGCTGGCCTTGCGGCCCGCGTCCAGCTCCCGAGCCTGGCTGATCGCCTGTTCCAACGTCATCCCCATGCGCACCACCAGATCGACGTAGTAGATCGCTGTGCGGAAACTCATTGCCGTGCTCTTCCCTCGCAGCTTCAGTTCCAACGGCATGCAGGCCAACCGCCCACCCGATACCGCGCTGAAGTACTGCAATCGCGCCGCCAGTGTGCGGATAGTGTTGAAGGACGTGGTGCGCAGCACGAAGCTCCCCAAGGCATCCTCCTCGCCGTCACCCACTATGACGTTGAACCGAGCGTAGGCTTTGCAGTCGCCACTGGCGAACGGACAGACCTCCGGTCCGGGACACGGTTGCTGGGTCACTCCCTCGTTTCCAACCCGTCGGCTGGTTTCACCGTTGCCCACGCAGACAGGCCGGCCAGTCGTTCGATCGAACAGCGAGTAGTCGGCCCGCAGGTTCAGTCCCGGGTCGTTGAACACAAGACGCACCGGAATCGACCGGAGCTTGCCGCCCGCCTCCTTGCGAAGCGCTTCATCCATCGGATGCAGCACCCATCCATCCCGGTTCTGCACTTGGCTGGTCAGGGTGAACTGGTCATCCTTCTCCGGCAGGCGCTTGCCGTTGCGTTCGACCACACGACCGATAGATATTCGACCGACGACGGGCGGGGTTATCGCTAAACCTTTCAACATGTTGATGTCCTCAGTTGTTGGAGGCGCGCAATACAAATCGACGCGACCCGGATCGGGCCACGCTGTATCGCGCAACCAGTTCGGGGTGGTCGGCAGCCAGCTTCTTGGCGTCCAAGCTGATTCCATCCTTCGATCGTTTGAAGGTCACTTCGCCCTCGGCGAACAACGCCCGTGAGGCATCGCCCATGGCCTGCTGGATCGTCTGTTTGAGACGCTCGGCCTGCGCTTCCTGTTCGTCCAGCTCGGCCCTGAGCACCGCCAGCGAAGTGAAGGCTTGGCACAAGGTGGCGTCCTGGCTGAAGTCCAGCGTGGTGCTGTTACCGGCGTAGAGCTGGCGCAGCGTACGAGCAGCCGATTCACTGCCATCCGCAGGTGGCGGGGTATCGGTTTCGACGTAATTCCAGAAACGGGTTTCCAGCACCACCAATCGTGAGATGACCTCGTCATCGCGATCGATGCGATGCACCTCCATCTTCTGGCCGCAGAGCAAGACAGCAACGTCGGCCGCTGCCTTGCCCGTCACCGCCAGTTGGTGCTGGACTTGGAGCTGGACGTACTCAGGCACGCCGTCACGCCATAGGCGCGAGCCGAACTCACCGGCCGTCTTGCACTCCAAGATCTGCACCTCCGGGCAACCCACGACCTCGCGGTCAATGTTGGCCAGCATGAAGTTGAACGTCGGGTGCTGAAGTACGGCGTTGACCTTCCGCACCTTGTGATCCGTCTTCTGTTGGTACGCCACCGCAACGTAGGGTTCGAGAAGCGTTCCCCAGAACATCGGGCTATCCATGCCAGGCTCTTCTCCGTTTGCAGCTGCACGCCCCGTCTTTTCCATCCACAGTTCCAGCTGGCTCTTGTACGGACACAACCCGACTGCCGCGGCAGCGTCTGAGCTGCCGATCCCGCCCTTTCGCACTTCCAGCCACTGCTCGCGATCGAGCGTGCGGGTATCCACCAGGCGCAAGGCCGTCGTTCTTCCCATCTCCTTCTCCCAAATGAAAAAGGCCGCCCCTCGACGGGGCGGCCTGTGTGTGGTTGCTGCTGTCCTGCATGACTAACCATGCAGATACGCGCCATCGCTCATTTTCGTGAAAAGGACCGCACGAGACGGCCCTAAATCAATTTGCTGACCCGCAGCCAGGGGAGCGCTCCCTCTTCGCGGTGCTACCGGATTACTTTCCTGTTACCAGTTGATCAGCGTAGTTGTTGACGACGACGGGCATTTTCATTTTGTCGATACCGCCGCTGTAGTTGAGCGTGAAGCTTTGGCCATCGGTGGACAGCAGAGAAAATGACACTGTGTCGCCCCTGACATTGCTGCCCCCAACCATAGCTTGAAGAGCTCCAGTGCACCTGTAGCTCATCTGCGAGTTCTCTAGGTCCTCCCAGCTCACCGGCGACCTTTCGATGGTTTGTATTTCAGCGACGCCGACCTTCGCGCTGGCGAAGTCGTCCACGACCTGCCGCTGGATTTCAGGAGGGAACTGGCCTACGTGATAGCCAACGTCGTTGATCGTCACCTGAGTGTCGACGTGGTTGCTGACGAAGGCATTTTGGTGGAGTTTTTCGGCACAGACGTTGCCAGACGGAAACCTGTCCATAAAGGCTTCAATCTCCGCCTGCCGTTCGGCCGCACGTTCGTTTGCCTGCTTTGCAGCTTCTGCGTTGGCGATTCTCACGTAGACGCCATTCACCCGATTCAACAGTGGCGCAGCGTCGTCATCCACCTCAACTTCAAATCCGGACTCGTAGTTGTTGACGGCGTAATGGAACTCGTCCTCGAAGGTGTTCTCCGGCGTTTGAACGATCATCCGTGCCTTGCAGGTCCACCTACCATCATCAGATTTCTTGAAGGCGAATACATCATTGATTTCGGCAGCGAGGATGGCATTAGCCGCGCCATTGCTTGTATGTTCGGCAATGATCTGGCGGATAGTGTCGATAACTTCGTCGTCCTCGCAGTTCATATCGCCACTGCATGCCGTCAACAAGCAACTCAGACCCAGCAGGGCCCACAAGTAGATCTTGCTCATGTGTCGTGATTCCTTCTTCAGGGAACGGTATCGGGGGCATTTTTGGAGGCGGCGACTTCGACCTGCCCCAGCTCGGAGACTGCCGGAGTGGCCGAAGCCAGATAGCGCCTATTGAAAGTCAGGCCGATGATCGCAGCTGCCAGCATCGCCAGCCCGCCCAGAAAATTGGAGAACAGGAGGACGAGAACCGGAACGCCCCAGTAAATCACGTGTTTCCACTTGGAGTTGCCACGCAGGATGGCGGTGAAGTTGACGCCACACTTGAAGATGAACTTGTCGTGTGCAGCCTGCCCTTTCGGAAGCCAGTAAAACGTGGCCATCAGAAGGGCGGACATTGCAAAGAAGCCAGCAAAGACTATGAAATATTGCATTTTGGATCGCCTCATTAGATTCGGTTGGGAAGGTTGATTCGTATTTGTTTGTGGTTGCGTACAACGCGCGGGCCTTGGCCATAGCTGTCCAAAGGGCCGCAGGGCTTCTTCAACGGAATGTGCGGGGCCACAAACACCCGCTCGAAGGAATCAGCGTTGAACTTATATCCCTGCAGCGCGGCCCTGAGCGTTGCCCGGGACTTCGGTGTCGGCGGCGTCGACCCTTGTAGGCAAGGTCGATCTCGTCGCGACCCGCACTTGGGCGAATACCCAAGATTTCGTAATAGTCCTCTTCGGACACGTCTTCCCCCCTGTCTCTACATGCCGAAACAACACCCCAGCGGAGGCGTCTCGACGTTCAACTTGACGCGGCCGACCCTCTATCTGAAAGATAGAGTCTGCCACACGGTTAGAGGTTTGGTCATGATCCGGGCGGTCTCCCTCATCCCTGTGCTCGGTGTCCGACTCCTCCGCACGCGCCTTGTTCGCTGCCCGCCTGGTTCAGGCGCGGCAACTGCGTGGACTCAGCCAACGGGCGCTGGGGGATCGCATGGGGTTGGGTAAAGACAAAGGTTCATCGCGCATCAACCGATACGAGCACCAGGTCACCGCCATTGGCTTCGACAACCTGGACAAGCTGGCGGAAGTGCTGGACGTACCCGTCGCTTACCTGTTGGCTGATGATGCAGCCATGGCCGATGCCATCTTGGCGCTGTCCGAGGCCGACGAATCCCAGCGAGATGTACTGGCTACGCTGATCCCTGCTCTGATCCAGGACCCGACCCTGCTGTCCCGGCTCGTGAAACTGTTGCAATTGCCCAAGCGGGAACAGTCCAAGGCGCTAAAGACTCTGACCGACAAGGCCTGAGAGCGGGATCGCCCCTCGGGCTCGGCCATGGCGCCATCACGATGCCAGGGAGATCGTATCGGCTTCGATCGGTTCGCGGCGTGTGGCTATTGGCCTGGCATATCGGTCGCGTTAATCATGGCTCTTCCTCCCAGCGAAGGCCCGGCCATCGGGCCGGGCGCTACGCCGTTACTGAGCTGCACGTCTACACCAGCCCGCGGGCCGCCATCGAGACCACCTCTCCAGCGGTGATTACGAAGTGGTCCAATAGCCGGATATCCACCAGCCCCAAGACACTTTTCAACCGGGCGGTCACCGCCCGATCGGCGGCCGACGGCTCGCTATGGCCGCTGGGATGGTTGTGGGCCACCAGCACCGCAACCGCATTCAGGGCCAACGCCCGCTGGACCACGATGCGCGGATGGATCTCCGCTCCATCCACCGATCCAGAGAACAACCGCTCCACCGCGATGAGCCGATGCTTGGTATCGAGGAACGCAACCTCGAAGTGCTCCCGGCGTTCGCTGCCCAAACGTAACCGGAAGAACGCCCCGCAGGTGGCGACATCGCCCAGCGATAGGCCCGCTTCAGAAGCCCTTCGTTCGAGGATGCCCAAAGCCCGGGCGATGGTCCGATCCTCCCGGACCCGGGCAGCCTCCTGGGGGGACGCGACCCGGGCCGACTCACGCACGCGCGACCGGTCGTCCATCACGCCACCAGCTTCATCATCTCGTCCCATGTTTTCTGCTTGATCTGCGCTCCTTGCCCGAACCAAGCCGCATCCCGGCGGTGGTCATCACTCCGGGCACGCCGATGGTGGTCCACGTACTCGGTCACGCTGTTGAGCAACCCCCAAGCCGTACCTCGGCTGGAGGCATACAACGCGCCCTTGCCACCACCGTCATAGAGCGAGCGCACGGCCTTGACCGCCTGTTCGTTGACCACCGTGCTGTCCCCGCCCTGCCCTGGGTAAGTGAGAATGCGGCGAAGCAACCCTTCGACGGAATCCGGATCCACCGGGCGATCCACCAGTGCCTTCATCCGGACGACAAAACCGTCCCAAGCCGAGACCGTGATACCAAGCTGCCGCTTGACCATGTTGGGATCGAATTGGCTCCGATGAGGCACCTTGATCGCGCCACGGTTGTCACCCAGTGCGATCGACAACGTGTTGTTGCACACGACGCGTACCGACGTGAACTGTGCTGTGGTGGCAAGCGTGCCATCGCACGCGGTGGCCAAGAGCAGATAGCCGTCCACTCGGTCGCGCCCCTTCAGGGACACACTTTGGCCGGTCCGGGCCAACGCCCAGAACTTACGCCCCTCACGCAAGACACCCGCTGTCTCCAGTTCGAAGCCACCGACTTCGGTCAGATCCCGGTAGAACTCAAGGATCTCGCCGGGCTGGACGACTTGGAACCGTTTGGACACCACCGCAAGCGGTGCTTTGGTGTCCGATCGGTACAGCACCTTTTGCTCGGGGAACGCGTTGATGGTCCCGATCCCGTTTTGGCCGGTGATGTAGCGCACTTCGGAGTCCTGGATGGACCAGTCCATCCCGGCGCTTTCCTTCCAGTCGTCGATCGACTGGTTGGGTTGGAGCTTGGTGCCCAGCCCATGCCACGGCTTCTCGCCGGCATAGGCCATCGACTCAACTTGATGCATGTTTGACTCCTTCTTAGACGCCATAAACGCACGAAGCCCGGATAGACCGGGCCTCGTGCGCGATGCGCGCGGATGTGTTCAATCGGGGAACCTTGACGTGCAACCTACGCACTTGGCGAAGCCCACCAACAGTGCGGCGGCCACGACAAGAACGCAGGTCAGGACATCGGTTTTCTCAGGCATATCTCAGACATCCCAAAGCAGCGCGTCGGTGCGGAGCGCTCTCACGCGAGACCAGTCGCTACCGGTCTCAGTAGAGTGGTATGTGTCTGAAATTTGTTTGCTTCCGCACCGCATCCGACCTGGGCTATCAAAGCGGTTTACCAAAGCTCGGCATCCTCTTGAGGCCTGAGAGTTGGTTGACGCCGCTCTAGTCTCATCACGTGAGAACTCAAAGGGATAACAAGTACCCATGAACGAACGGAAGGTTCCCTTTGGCCTGAGAGAAGGCGTGCTGCACTATGTTTCCGAGGTGGATACAGGGCTGGCATGCAACTGCACTTGCCCAGATCCTGCGTGCGCCAAGCCGCTGATCGCCCGCAACCTTCCCTCACCGACGCGTAAGCGTGCGCCTTACTTCGCCCACGCCTCGCAGACCCCCGGGTGCGGAGGACGCGAGAGCGCACTTCACCGCATGGGTAAGGAGATTGTCGAGTGCGCGACGCAACTTAGACTGCCAGGTTGGTCGGCACTGGACGGTGAGCTTTCTTTTTCTACGGTTCCCGCGACCTTGGCGCCCGGTAGCGCTCAGGAAGTGGTGCTGCGTGAAGGTCAAATGCGCCCTGATGTCAAAGTCATCGCGCTCACCGGCCAAGCCCTACTTCAAGCGCTTTACGTCGAAATTAAAGTTTCACACGCGGTGGACTGGTCCAAGCGCGAACGTGTGATGGCCCAAGGGCTGAACATGATGGAGATTGATCTCGCCGATGTCTCTGATGAAGACCTGCAAGACAAAGCGACATTCGCCCACCACGTCTTGGAGCGCGCCGACAACCGCCATTGGATTCATATCGCAAGCGCTCCGTTCCTGTCGAGGATGTTGGGGCACAGCGTCATACGAGTCGTCAATCAGGAGTGCCGGGAGAAGCGCGTTCCGACACAGAAGGGAAATCAGCTAGTTTTGCGGGAGCAGGCGATGTGGCGACATGAACCCGCGGAAGATGATCCAAAACCGTTCTTTGGGGAATTGGCCAGCTACATGAAGGGCGACCAGCGGGTTGACTGCTTCGGCAATCACCTGCCGTATCGGAAAGGTCTTTATGTGGTCGCGTACGTCCCGGGGCGCGGCTCCTACTACGACGACACGCGCTTTAAGACGCAGCTGCGCCCCATAGTTCAAGATGTGCCTTGGAATGCGCAAAAGCCGCTACTTTGACTTTGATCTATCAGGAGCTGCCGAGAACGTAAGTAGGCTCAAGCGTCCGCTTCCAGCCGAAGCAGACATTCATGTCGAACTCTGATCACATCGTGCACGACAGAGAATAGCCAAATTTTCATCGCGGACGAAACCAATGACCGCAAGTGCAGATCGCCATTCCTTGCCAACAAAGGCTACATTCTTTGTTTGCTTTCAGGCGGTTCCGACCACGCTTAACACACAGTATTCCGCTGTCGGCGGTGCCTATGCGGCCTGTTGGGTCGTAGCAGCAAATCCCGAAGCTGCGTATACAAAAGCACGGTTTTTCGTCGCGAAGAGCGAGTGGGAAGTCGTCGGGGTGGAAACGCCACCCACTGAAGTGGTCGAGACGTCATTTGAAGGCCGTGAGATCGGGCTGATCCAATTTCGGACAGCACAGACGAAAGGCATTGCAATTGTTTACACCTGCTGGTCAAAGGATGGGCTTACCGAGGCAGGACCAATGGCATTCGACGAGCCAGGGCTGTTCGATCTAAATGCATATGTCGGGAGTAAGAAGAAGTTATCAAGAACGGGGCGATGCTTTCATCCTGAGAGCGGGGATCAATGCGGTGAGTTCATCAGCGCGCACTCCATACAGAGGAACGGCCAGCTCTCCGTGATCGCGCACGAAGGACATGTCTACACATTGTCGATGAACGTGGGCGACCTAAAGAAGAATGACGGCAGCGCTTCGCTCGTCAAATGTGGAATTGGCGTCTCATCAACGTTCTTCGGGTTTTGCGACAAGCATGACAACGAGCTTTTTGCCCCGATCGACAAGGCATTTCTTGTTCCCACGAGCCAGCAAGTTCTGCTCTATGCCTACAGGTCTGTGTGTCGAGAGCTTTTCGTCAAAGAGAACGCCCTTGCATTGATTGAAGGACGGATCGAAGCCCTCCCCGAAACAAGTGCGCTGCGTCGAACCTTCGATGCAATGCACTCGGGAACGTCGTTCTCGCTCGAAGCCCTCCGTATTCACAAGTCTGCACTCGACACATTGATAGACGACCTCGCGCACGTAGACATCGAATACGTGCTGTTTACATGTCGACAGCCTCAGTTTGTAGCGTTTTCGGGATTGTTCTATCCCGAGTTCAATTTCCTGGGTCGCACTCTTCAGGACCTGATGGACCCGGAGTGCCGCTTGGATCTCCTGACATTCTGTTCGGTGCCAACTCACAATGGCTGGGGATTCTTGTTCGCATGGCACAAGTCTAGTGCTCCGACTTGCCGGGAGTTCATGCGGTCCCTTGCAACCGTTAGCCATGAGGACCCAAGGGCCGGCGCGGATGCCATGTTTCGAATGGTCCTGTCTAACTGTGAGAACACCGCTTTCTCCCCAGTGTGGTGGGAGCAAGCCTCGTCGCAACAGAAAGCCGCAGTCCTTGAGTGTTTCAACCGAGGGGTAGACATGTTTACCCCCACCGACCCAGCCTATTTGACCTATGGGGCCGAAGACGTCAGCCAGTGGGTCTTTGATGGCGTGTACGCATCGCACGACTAGTCCTGCGATGCGCAGGCGTGCTGGGCCACGGGCGCGGCCTTGCATCTGGGGGGCGATTCGCAAGCCGAAAACAAGGTTGAGCCAAGACCCGGCGAGCAGTCTTGCAATCACGATCCGCTACATGCCTGCGATCCAAGGTTGAGGGAGGCCTCGGCACTGTGCTTCGATTCCGTTCGGCCGGACTCCGCTGCACGATCCTTGACAGCTTCAGTGGTGGCCTAGCGCCGGGGCAGGGAAGAGTGCCCGGTCCAGCGGATGCGCGCCCTTGGTGGATGCCGCGCCTCAATGTCAGCCTTTGGCCAATCTGGTGCGGCCGGTACGTCGGGCCCTGTGCTCCATTAGTCTGTCTTGCCGCTCGTGCTTGTAGTCGAAGTACGCATCGACCGCGGCGATGAACGGGCACTCGTGAAATGGCCACTCCTCGTTCTCATCAAGCCCGCCCACGAGGATGTCACCCGTGAAGCTCGGCCCGATACTTTCAAAGGCGAGCACCACGAAGATGCTGCAAACGCGATGAAACTCTCGGGCGACGTCTGACATCATCTCGACGGTTTCGAGACCCAGCCGGACCCCTTCTGCCCGCAGCCGAATCTTTTCGTCCATTCCGCGTTTGGTGAGATGCACGTAGTTGGAAGCATCTACCCACGCAGCACGCGTCGCGTTCACGAACGAGACGCGCTCTGACCCTAGAAGTCTCAATGGGAGGTGCTGCACATGGTCCACGTTCTGCTTCTTGACGTGCGAGCCGCGGTAGAAGCGGACCTTGCCTTCGAGGTCCTCGGAGGCAGCTTGCTCGTCGACATACGCCGTGTTAACTGCAACTTCCAGCGCGTAACGAAGCTCTCGGCGCGCCGCGTTTAGGCCGCCGTTTTCTACTGCTAGTTGTGCAACCACCACGGCCTCGGCGACATCAGCCTGATGCCTGGGAAAGAGAAATCGCTCGCCGTATTCCGGCCATCGAGTTACCGCAAGCTCGCAGTAGCGCAACGTCTGGAACAGCCCTCTGACGGTTCGTTGAATGGCCATCGATGCCTGTATGTACTCCGGCGAGGCCCGTAGTTCTTCGTGCTCCTCGGCGCGACGCTTCCACGCCTCCGATGCCTCGGCGAGCATACCCATGAGGGGATTGTCAGCAGGATCCATCGTCATCTCAAAGCCGGAACCTGGAACGGGATGAGCCTCTAAAAGCACGAAGCAGCGCTACACCACACGGGGAGCCCCTTCGCAAGCGGCTTAGCTTAACTGTCACAAAGCAACGGGCACCCTGTCCTCTAGCGTCTGCTTCGGCTATGAGCAGACGTCACGAACGCTTCTAGCTTGGCCCAAGAACCTGGCCCAGACGCTTCAGCTCAAGCACTAGTTCGTTGTGGTCGTCAGAGTTCCGTTGGTGAATCAAGATGTCCGGGAACACCTTGCTTTCTTCGTCTCTCGCAAGCAGCAACAACCTCTTCTGAATGCGGAGACGGCGGCTGTACTCGCAGTCAACACTAAGTGGTGGTGCGACCAGAGGAGACCGTGCGATGTAGTGCGCGAGCCGGAATTTGCAACGCACTCACACACATTGAGATCAAGCAACTGGAGGTGGTCGCGCACGACGCGACCCATAGCGTCTCCGGTCAGCGCTGATACTTGCTCGCGATTCATTCAGCTACGTCCCCAAGCTGCCTGAAAGTCTGGGCCACGGGAGTCGGGCGGATAGCTGGGCATATCAACTGAGACCGTCAACGGAAATGGAAAGTCCACCCCGACGAATGCCGCTTGCCCTGGCGCTAACGTTGGCAAAAAGGCAACTGCTGCCCGATCAATTTCTCCGCACGCGCGCTCCACTACATCCCTATCGCGGTCATTGATGAGGCGATGAACGATCATTGCACCCATCTGGCTCAGCACCCCTTCAGGCAAATCGCGTGGTCGCTGGGTAGCGAGACAAATGCTCAACCAGTGCTTCCGCCCTTCCTTGGCGATCTGATCGAAAGCATCCAGCCGGACGCTTGCGTCGTCCTCGCCAATCTTTCTATTCAAGAAGTTGTGCGCTTCATCCAGGAACACTGTGACCGGAGCGGTCTTGAACCGTTGAGCACGTGCAAGCATGAGAAGTCGACGGCCAATCGCATTCGCGACGATTTCTCTTGCATTAAACCCATACGGAACTGACGCAAGCGAGACTCGAAGAACACGCTCATCGCCCGCCAGGAATGATTCAATGTCGCTAAGCAAGCTAGGCCCTTTAGGTTCAAATATGACACGCAAGTCCGGGCCAGCGACCACTGCGTTAATTCGCGCGATAAGCGGTGCGCAGTATGCCTCGTTTCCATCTCCTCCGCCGTAGTAACCCGCCTTCTTGAAGTCGGTCGGCCAAATGCATTCACACACGATCTGTCCGGCAAGAAGCCTCACATTGAAGGGAGCGTCTGGCGCCTCAATCACGTGACGTAACGCGTTCAATGCGTCATCGTAGGGCTTTCTTTGCAGGCCGGCCTTCAAGAGTAACCCGTTGGCTTGAAGCGAACCGGATGCCGTCAAAGCCATCTTTAACGCCAGCACCGGCGCGGATGTTTGTGTCATAAGTACGTGTGCAATGCGCAGGCTATAGATCGCCTCGCGCAGCTTCGGACCTTGTACTTTCCCAGAGGGCTGGAACAGGCCGTACAAATCTTGTTCCTCTAAAGCTGAGTGCGGAAGGTGCACTTCGCTCTCACCGTTTAGTGGTTTCCCGAGAGCCAAGTGTCTTGCAATGCCTCCTAACGTATAGAACTCGCCCGTTGCATCAATAAGAATCACTTTGCATTTGTGCCTCGCGCTTTCCTCGATCAATTTCGAGATGGTAAAACTTTTGCCGCCGCCAGTGGCGCCAAGAATCGCGCAGTGTCGGCCAAATAGACGCTCCGGCGTAACGGATGCAGTAGCGTCCTGAAGAGATGTCACGACTCCCAGATGAAGCCTGGCCTTCGCGCTCGCCTTGTCAGAAGGTGCATCGGCGACAAGCGCCGACATGAGATTCGGCGCAGGTGAATAAACATGGGCTCCAAGTCGGGGTCTAGAAGCGATACCTTGCGATACACGCCCGGTCTCCTTGTCCAAAGTCGCGAGCAAATCGATCTCGCCAATCGGATCAACTCGCCTTTCATCGCCAAGCGATGGATTGACCACGAGGCGGTCTCGTTCAATGAGGCGGAGGGTCGAGATACGACCGATGGCAACCGTGCTTTCGCAATCGACAAGAACAAACTCGCCAACCTGACCCGTTCCGAGCGCATGCCCGTACAGCGACGTTCCAGAACGAGCGGCTTCGTCACCGAGGTTGACGTGAGTTCGGCTTGGAAAGACAGACGAAATTACGCCTATACGGCGATTCGGATCAAGTACGTTCTCCCTAGCAGTGATCCCGGTCATGTAATGAGCTTCCTGAGCATTGCACGAAGCTTATCCTCCTCGGTTTCCGTGCCAAGGTCGGGTACAAGACGAACGAGATCCGGGAACGTCGCATCAACCAAGGCAATTCGTGAATCCCCCTGACTCAACAGCTTCTGCATAAGGTGAATCTTCGGACGATACGCCCAGTTGTTGGCATCGTTGCAATGTTGTTCGCAGTGAAGGGTGGCAACAACAACTTTCATCGAGAGGTTCCGCTTAATTGCGGAGAGAATCATCTCAGAAAGGTGGGCGTCAGCGAATCCAAAACCAAGCACTAATAGACCAATATTAGGCTGTCGTAGTGCCGACTGCAGCTGCGACATCATCTCGAGAAATGGCTGCCGATAGGAGAGCTCAAACTTATCGCTACGAGGATAGATCAAGACCGGCGCAGCGGGCTTCTCGCGTCGAACAATCCGGTTGTCTTCGGTCGCCCAGTCGACAGAGCCGTGCAGCTTTGCGAGATGCACAACGCCATCTAAGTACTCGGGGCTTTTTGACTCAATTCTTCGTCGCACGAAGTCAATGTCGAAGTTAATTCCATCGAAAACGGGCGTTGACTCTCTACCGAAGCCGTCGACAATATGCGCACCACTGTTTCCCGCGGCACGCTCGATACAAAGGTCGTAGTTTGTGGTAAAGATCCGCGTGCGAGGCTTACCTTGGGGGCGCCGCGCAAGGACACGTACCAAGTGCTCATGGTCGGAGAGGTCGGCGGTCGCAACGAAGTCACGGCACGCATCGGCAATTATTTTCTCTGCTTCCGAGATGAACGTTGCGACCGAAGGGTCTACACCAACGGGAAGATGTGCAAGCAGTTGGCATTTAGAAAGCAGTGCTTCGATATCCCCTGTCTCGCCCAGAGGCGTGGTGTCGCCAACCTTCGCTTGGATCGCTTCAAAACTCGCCTGATCCTTGTCCCGCACCTTCCGCCACAGGTCGCTCATTTTCGGCCCGCCCACCCCAGCGGACGGGCCTAGGCCCACTAGGACAACTAATTGCTCGCTACCCAGGACGGCTGCGAGTGCTTGCTTTACGCGTCGCCGGCCTTCCTGCTGTGCCTTTGCGTTTGCATCTGTTGCGTCCGTGTCGTCCGATCTAGCAACAATCGCCCATTTGCCACCAGTGGTAGCGGCCGCGTACTTGACGGGAGGAAGAGGGGGAAGCGCTATCGCTGGAGTCACCGGCGCGGATGCGGTAGGCGCTGCACCAGTCGACTTAGGCGGACTTGGAGTGCTCATCGATACCCCTTCTGTGGACGTTGAATTGATGCCATGGACCGCCGTAACCTCGCCGGCAGGCAAACGCCCCCCACGTGCGGTTGGGATGCCGTTGGCGCTCGTTGAGAAACTGACTATCTCTGCTCGCGGAAAATTGACCAAGGACGGAGGCAGAGGGGGGGGGGGGGAACTCCCCCGAACCTATCCGAGTGTAGCCCGAGCGAGATGTTTCAGATCAATACGGCTCATGGATGATGATTAAACCATTTGAGTGGTCTTGTTGAATCGGTGAACGCCAAAGCGCGGCGAACGTCTGCTCATTGTGGTCGCAGCTTGCGGACCACCGTCTGCTTCGGGTCGAAAGCCAACCTTTCTGCGCGAGGCCGGGCATTTTTGTGGGCGGTGCCATCTACGCGCCAAGCTTTGGTTGACAGACTCTTGACCCGGCCTGACGCTCGCCGCCATGAAGATAGATGTCGACAAGCTCAGCCTGCGCGAGCTCGATGCACTCTTGACCGCCGCCGAGCGACGGAAGAAGCTGCTGTCCAGTCGTCGTCCTGTTGCCGTCGTACGCAGAGAACTGATCGCGCTTGCTGTCTCCTACGGCTACGCGATCGATGAACTCGTCGATGTCAGGTCTGCTCCTGCAGCTGACAAAACCGCGAAGAGACGGAAACGAGTACGGGTGGCTGCGAAGTACCGCGATCCTGAGAACAAACGGCATACATGGTCTGGCCGTGGCCGGATGCCACGCTGGCTTATAGACAGGACGAAGCGAGGTCAGAGCGTCGCAGACTTCCTGATCCCTGGACTGGGCCGGCCGACGGCGAAAAATAGCAGCCGGATCGGCCAGCGCTCTGTGTACAAGCAAGACTGAATTTGGACCGCTCCCTCACCGAGTAGTCGGCCCCTTTAGGAAGGCTCGATGCGCGGTCATGGCACATGTCTGCTCTCGACGGCGGTTTCAACCGGTCAGTGCAACAGCTTGTCGATATCGCTCGATGGGTGTCTCAAAGTCCAGGGTCTTCCGTGGTCGCTCATTCAAGCTTCTTGCAACTTCATCCAGCTTGGCTTGGGAAAAGCCGGACAGGTCGATGCCCTTCGGAAAGTACTGCCGCAGAAGACCGTTGGTGTTCTCGTTCGAGCCGCGCTGCCAAGGGCTCTGCGGGTCGCAGAAATAGACTTGGATGTCGGTGGCCAAAGTGAAGCGGCGATGGTCCGCCATCTCTTTGCCGCGGTCCCAGGTCAGTGATTTGTAGAGCTCGTTCGGCAGCTGATGCGCAGTGCGGATCAGTGCGTCCACGACCGTCTTCGTGTCCTTGCGATCGACCTTCACCAGCATGACGTAGCGTGTGCTGCGCTCGACGAGTGTCGCAATCTGGCTGTTGCCGCTGCCGCACAGCAGGTCACTCTCCCAGTGCCCCGGAACGGCCCGATCCTCGATGTCGGCCGGGCGCTCGCGGATCGACACGGTGTCACTGATCCGGCCGTGGTCGGCCGTCTTCTGCGTGTGGTGGCGCGATCGACGCATCCCCCGCGTCCGCCGAAGGTGCTCCAGCAACTCCTTCTTCAGCGCGCCCCGCGACTGGATGAAGAGGGTGCGGTAGATCGTCTCGTGGGACACCTGGCAGGTCGCATCGTCTGGGTAGGTACGCATCAGCCAGCCGGCGATCTGCTGTGGCGACCACTGTTGTTGCAGCTTGTCCGCCACCCGTGCCGCCAGCGTGGGATGCAGCGCCAGCTTACAAGCCTTGGGGCGATGCGCCCGGTCCCAAGCCGCCTGATCCGCATGGCTTGCGCGATACCGTGCGGCGCCACCGTTACGCCGGATCTCGCGGCTGATCGTCGATGGCGACCGCTCCAGCGTTGCCGCGATCGAGCGGATTGAGTGTCCGGCGACCAGCGCCCGCGAAACGTCTTCCCGCTCTGCCAAACTCAATGCCCGTAACGATCGACGACGATCCGGCGGGCGAATGCCGCCCGTCTCGGCGAGGATCCGGCGAACCGACGAATGATGCCGATCAAACAGCCCTGCGATCTGGTGCAACGACTCGCCTTTCCGCCACCGGTCCCACATCAGGGCCTTCTGGCTGTCGGTGTACCGGATCCGGGTCCGTCGCTTCATACGCAACACTCCTGCTGCAAAGGCAGCTAGCTGTGTGCTGCATCGATCGTATGAAACCGCCGTCGAAGGCGGACATGAGCCGATCAGCCCCACCAGGCTAGTCAGACCGGCTTGGAAGACAGATGCCGCGTGATCGGGCACGCAAACTGTGGACCGACCGGGGGCTACGAGAGGAGCCAGTCTCTCGCCCCGGCGCACTCCACCTAGAACTAAGCGATCGTCTACGAGTCGGCGCGCGACTCGTCGAAGGACTTATGCGTCGCGATACCTGGCGTCCTACTGCGCTGCGGCATTGGTCCCCCTGAGGGTCCTCGCACTCAGAGAGTAGCCGCTCCACACCGCCGCGCTTGCAATAGATTCAATCCGTCGAAACATGCTTCCCCCTTCAAGCATGGCTCGTCATGAGAGCCTACCCTTCCCGACAATTTACTGCTGTGCGTCCTGCCTTCGCTGCCATCACCCTAGTGCCGGCCGGCGACTGCTTTGGGTCGATCCCGCCTATTCCTCAGGGCGCAGCCTGCCTGTTGGCCTCCAACTCAATTTCGCGACACTGATTCATCAGTACTTCGAATGGAAACGGCTCCTCCTCGAAGAGGCCGCTGCTGATCATTTCCTGATAGTCGCTCTTGAGGGCGTTGAGGGCATCGCCTTCCGGGACGAGTCTGAGATCACCTGAAACCGCTCTCCCATAGTCGATCACGCTTCCGTCCGACGCATTCTCGGCGAAGAACGCTTGCTTGTGATCCGCAACACGATTTGCGAGCTCTCGATCGACTATCGCTGCATTCGCGATACCTGCTGCCGCCAGCCGCACCATGTCATGCCAATGCCGTGCATAGCGCTCGCCGCGAAAATCGCCCTTGAGGCAGTAGACGTGCGCAGCCGTCGCCTTCTCCCAAAAGGTGCGCTCTGCTGCCATCACGCGGGGCATGGCTACGGGAAAAGCCAGCTCGGGCAATACGGGTGCTGCGTCGCACGTTACCTTCCTAGCAGACGCAGGCTCCCCGGTACTGCGGGCACCAAACTCCAGCAACACCTCCGGTCGGACATAGCTATTTCCTTCCGTGAGTTGCGCATACTGCAAACGCAGCTTTTCGCCCTCTTGGATGAGCGTCAGATCCAGGCCAGCTGTCTTGATCGCAGCACCAAGCACTGGCACGACTTCGTCTGAAATCCAGCTGGGTAGCTTCTTCCTAACGGCATCCGTCCACTTCCTGGCCTGGCTGCGAGAAACCGGGATCGGCTCATCGCCGGCGTCTGCCATGTCTGGAATCAGTTGCCTGATGTCGTGGGTAAGGTCGATGTCCTCGGAGAAGCGCTGCATTAAGCCGCCATAGGCCTTGGATAGCGAGGTGCCGCCCTTGAAAACCAGATGCTCCCCGAGCGCACTTTCGAAGAGCACGCCAAGTGTCCAGACGACCCAGACATCCTTTTCCAGAAGATAGACAGGACGCCCGATCCTGTCGGCGGCGACGAGTAGAGCCTCGCGTCGATCACCTTCTCTCAAGCCGAGCAAAGCCTCAGCCATGGGCTCTCAATCCCCGGAGTTCCTTGGCCAGCCAGGTAGGCATGTAATGGGTCGACGCGCCTGCCAGTTCGACAAGTTCCGCCTTGCTCAAGCGACGCCGCAACTCGCGAGCAACCACATGGGCATTCTTCGGACCTGCCCCGGCAATGGCGCGCAACGCCTGGCCAGCGGGCCGATTCGCGAGACGCAACTTCCACGCTGGGGCATGCTTGAACTCCAGCACCTGCTTGCCCAACTGCACCCGCCGCGACTTGCCGGAAGTTAGGTATGTCTGTCGCATCGGCACTTGGGTCGTCAATCCAAGGGCATTGGCAGAGGCCGCTTCATTGGGCACCACGACTTCACCCCCCAACCGTGCGATCGCTTCCGCCACCTTGGCAGGCTCCGGCGGGCGCGCCCCGAAACGGCTGGTCACCGGGCACAGGTAAACGCCACGGCTGCCCCGGATCAGTTGGCCGCGCTTGGCCAACCGGGAGAGCGATTGATCGATAGCGGCCCGATTGCCCAGATGCAGCAGTTCGCTGGCCACCAGAGGTGCGCCCTCGGGCAACTTGGCGGCGTGGGTCAGGATTTTTTGGCTCAGGGACGTCATGGGATGCTCCTCGTCAGAAGAATACATGCTTTTTCTGACACTTTCCTCTCCTAAGAACGCTCATCGATCGAGGAGCGACCCATTCAAAAAAAATAACTATCTAATTGATTTTACTTAACTATTTTATGATCATCGATCCATTAGAAGCTGAATGCCATTGTGCTTGGCTAGCGATCAAACCGCCCACACTCCCATTGCCGCCCCGGATCGAGGTCCACCTCTATGGCCACGCGCGAGGAACTCTACGCAGCCGTCTGGACCGAGCCGTTGCGCAAGCTTGCAAAGCGTTTTCAGGTTTCCGACAGCTACTTGGCACGCGTGTGCGACTCGCTCAATGTCCCGCGCCCGGATGCGGGCTACTGGGCGAAGAAGGACGCCGGCAAGGCCCCGCCACCGCCTGCTCTTCCGGCGGCCCGGGCCGGCGAGCCAACCAAGTGGCAGCCCGGAGGCAGCGTCCTCGTCCGCCGATCAATGCCACGCGCAAAGCCGGCAACCGAGCGCGCCCTCAGGAACGCATGCCCGAAAACACATGGCCTGATCCAGGGCGCGATGGGCGATTTTCTGAAGACACGCAAGCTTGAAGAGTGGTGGAGCTATCTCAAGCCCTACAAGCGGAACCTAGTGGACATCACAGCCAGCCGGACAGGCTTGGAGCATGCACTGACCTTCGCCAACGCCCTGTTCCTAGCGCTCGAAGCCAAAGGACACCGTGTCAGCCTGATCGACCGCAACTACGGGTCGGCACGCCGGCTCGCTTTCGGTACCGGGGAACAACCTGTCCAGCAGAAGGAATACGACCCGAACGACAGGTCTTGGGCGCCCAAGCGCTTGACCGTGGTCCATATCGACGGACATATAGTGGGCTTGGCGCTCGTCGAAGTAGCCGTGCCTACCTTGCTGCGCTATGTCGGCAACAACACCTACGTGCGCGATACTGACTACATCGCTCCGAAGGGTCGATTCCGCCATCCAGTCGATACATGGACAATCACCCGGGAGTGCCCGACCGGCCGACTGCGCCTGATGGCCTATGCGCCGCACTGCCGCGTTGATCTGGCCGAACACTGGCAGGAAAGTGGGAAGTCTCGACTGCTCGCGCGCCTGCCCGATATCGTCGCCGGCATCCAAGCCTTCGGGGCCAGAATGCCTGCTTTGGTCGCGCGGGGGGAGGCGCAGCTGGAGTGCGAACGCCGTCAGTACGAAGTCGAAGAACGGCAACGCGCGATCCGGGAGAACAGGCGACGCATCGAGGAATCCACCAGGCAAAGCCAAGATCAGCTGGACGCCCTCATCCACCATTGGTCCGAAATCAGAGCGCGATCGGAATTCCTTGAGCGTCTGGAACAGGACATCGCCGGCCTGCCGGCATCCGAACGTGGCCCCCTGTTGGCACGTCTGGCGCTGGCCCGCGAACTGATTGGCCCAACCGACCCAATGCCGCATTTCCGGGCGTGGCGGGCACCGGCTGAACGCTACACGCCCAAGCACTTCGAAGAGGATGAAATAAGCCCGTAGTGCTGCAGCTACGGGGGACACGGGACCGCGGCCCCGTATGGCCATTGTCGCCCGACTAACTGTAGTTACCCAGCTGCGAACACAACTTTGTGCGCTGCGACTACTTGCGGCCCGGAGCCGCCGGACATAACGGACTTCTAAGCGAAAGCGTCAGGCTGAGTGCAAAAGTTCACCCGCGACTGCATTGCGGCACCTAAGCGCGGGACGACTAGTCAACGACCGCGCACTACCGCCCATCCGTAATACGCAAGCTTTGATCATCGTTGTTGCTATCTCGGAATGTACCCGGAGACCATGCACGGTGAGACTGTTCCTGCCCTCTTACAGAGCGCCAGCGGATGGCGACCACACTAGGTGCTACTGTGAAGAATCTGTGGCTGCGCCATCACTGAGAATTTCGCGCCAAGGACAACTCCAGATCCATGCCACCAAAATCAGGCACGACGCGCAAACTGCGGAAAACCCAGCACGTTACAGCGGGCGGCGTCATCCAGCCATCGTCGCAAGTTCTTCTGCTGAGTCCCGATCAATGGGAAGAAGTCATTCTGGCCGCCGCACGCCAGCGAACTCTCCCAGGCGGCGTGCCCTATGCAGTTGTAAAGCGGCTGGGTGGCGCAGGCGACGGTGGCCGCGACATCGAGGCGCGCTATGGCCCGGCATTAGCGCGTGACGGCTGGGACCTGTACCAAGCCAAGCACTACAAACAGGGGCTGACGCAGAGCGATGCATTTCCCGAGATGGCGAAGTTCTTCAAGCAGTTGGCCTTGAAGACCTATCCGCGTCCGAGTTATTACTACTTCTGCTGCCCGCATGCTGTCGGCAACGAGCTTCACAACACGATGGCCTCGGGGGCTTCGGCCTTCAAGGCGAAGTTCGTCGACGCATGGAAGAACGAAAACACCGGGATGAAAGGCAAGGCTGCCGAGCTCACCCCTGACGTCCAGGCTGCTATCGACGATTTTGACTTCGATCGTTTCATCGAGTGCCCGGTACATGACCTACTGGCTTGGCACGCGCTCGACAAGGCTGCCCACTGTCACCTGTTCGGTATCGTGCCTGAACGCGGCGACGATGATCCGATGCCCGCCCAGCCGGCACTGCACGAGGGGAAGTATGTCGACGAGCTCTTGCGCGTCTACACCGAGCACAAAGCATCGCCTGTCGTCCTGGCCGACTTGCCGGGCAGCGAGTACGAAGACCACTTCGATTCGCATCGACAGATCTTCTATTGCGCAGAAGGCCTGCAGCGGTTCAGCCGGGACATCTACCCCAACGAACCGGAGTTTGATCGGCTGCTGGACATGGTCCTTGCGGGCATCCGCCCCACGATCGCGCAATTCCGCCTCCAGACGGGCATGGCACGGGTCGACGCGGCAGTAGAACGAGCGTCGACGCTGCAGGTCCAGGAGAGCCGCCTCTCGCCCCAGCTTCGCGGAGGTGACCTACCTGGCACCTGCCATCACTTAGTCGTTAGAGGTCGGCTGAAGTGGGTCAAATGAAAAAGTCCAAGCCCCCCCGCTTTCAACTCGCCGTTCGAATTGGGCGTTCGGATGGTGTATCTACTCAATTCGTTGCAGCCGGCTGGCGCCGACCTCCAAAAGCTGGTTCTGCTCGACTACGCCATCGTGTACTCCGACGATCTCGATGGGCCACCAAGTCTTCACACGCCGGTCCCCTATCGCGGCAGCGAATACTTGAGTCGCCGCGACCTCATCGCCCAAAGCCTGTACCTGATGAGCACCCGTGGCCTCGTCGCGGTGTCGATGGATGAAACCGGGATCACCTACTTCGCCGGCGAGACCGCCAGAAGCATGGTCGGCGCGCTGACCTCGCCTTACCTGCGCGAACTGGACAGGCGATGCCGCTGGGCAGCTGCTACCTTCGCCACCCTGAGCTCAAGAGAAATGACCGAGAGATTCGCTCAACAGGGCCACCTTTGGGGTGCGGAGTTTGAAGGCGCCGCCGCGAGGGGGAGCCAGTGGCAATAACGCTGAAGTACTTGTCGGTGCACGGTCCGGGCGTATTGCCCGCGAAGGTCATGTTCGACGGTCGTCGCACACTCATCCGCGGCCCTAGCGACACTGGCAAATCGCACATCTGGAAGTGCATCTGGTTCCTACTGGGCGGTACCGCAGCACTTGAACCGCCTCCGGAATCGCAGGGATACAATTCGCTGGAGCTCGCCTTCCTGCATGATGAGCATGAGTACCTCGTTCGCAAGGCGATGTCTGGCGGCGCGGCGCGCGTTCTGGTGCGGCTAGACGATCCTCGGGTTCCGGACGGTACGGCGAACCCGCTCGAAGAAGTCGATCAGGATCTTGGCGAGCTGCTCGTCAGGCTGTCTGGCGCCGCAGGCAAACAGGTGCTTCGCAACCGAAGTGAAAAAGGCCCCGTCACTGGTGACGACCTGCGGCATTGGGCCCTGCTCTCCCAGCCCGGCATGATTTCCGAGGACGCGACGAAGGGCAAGGGTCATGGCTCGGAAAAGCACGTCTCTTCCTACTCGCTGTTTCTGAGCGGCCTCGATGACTCCGCAGTCGAGCTTTACAAGACAGCGTCCCAAAAAGACCAGGCCAAGGGAAGATTGGCAGCGGCCGAGGCGGAATTGGCGCGTCTGCAGGGCGTGATTCCGGCTGACACAGATCGGGCATCCGTGGTTGCAGCCCTGGCGCAAGTCGATGAGCGGCTGGATATGTTCGCTACGCAGCTCCAGGCGCGCTCTGCGGTCCTAAAGGGACTGCGGCAGCAGATTTTTGCGGAGGGAGAAGCTCTCACTACCGCAACGACACAACTTGCCGGGGCCACGTCCATGCGGGAACGTTTCACGCTACTGGACCTGAAGTATGCAAGCGACCTTGCCCGCCTCGGAGCCACCGACGAAGGCATCGCATTCTTCCAGGCTTTGGCCGAGACGCCGTGCCCGCTCTGCGGCACGCCGGTTGAACAGCATGTCGATCCTAGTAGCCTGAAGCCCAAGGCGCCGACCAAGTACCGCGATGCGATTGCGGCCGAGGCGGAAAAAATCCTCGCACTCCGTCGCGGACTGCAGCCATCTTTGGCCCGAGAGCAGACGCGCCTGGCCACTGCTACTGCTGATGTGCAGCGGCTCACAGCGTCACTGAGG
Source organism: Lysobacter luteus (assembly GCF_907164845.1). NCBI lineage: Bacteria > Pseudomonadati > Pseudomonadota > Gammaproteobacteria > Lysobacterales > Lysobacteraceae > Novilysobacter > Novilysobacter luteus. The sequence goes on along the minus strand of NZ_OU015430.1, from coordinate 273,318 downwards.
GTATTGGAGGAGCAGGAGAAGGCGGTGCTGCGTAGTGCGTCGCTGGAGTTCGACTCAGACCCGCGCGATCTCGCCGAGTCACATACGCGGTTTTCATCGCTCATCGACGCCTTTGATGAAACCGATCGACTGACGGGCGAGATCGCGCGGCTCAAGGAAGCAACGAAACAGAAGCAGACGGTCCTCGTACGCAACGTTGGACAGCACGGAGCGGATGTCGGAGCGATCGCACGCCAGATACTCAACGACTGGGGGTTCACGTCCATCCAGTCCGTGTACGTCGATCCGAAGGCCTGTGACTTGGTCATCGATGACCGCCGACGCCTCAGCTATGGCGCGGGGAAACGTGGCCTGTTCCTGTCCGCCATGACGATCGCCTTGATGCAGCATGCCTTAAGAAAGGGCCACCCTCACCTCGGCGTCGTCGTGCTGGATTCGCCGTTGAAAGCCTACGCGCAGAAAGAGACGCCAGACAACGACCGGGAGATCCCCACGGCCGCGGTGAACACGAGCTTCTACGCTTGGCTTTCTCGCTTCCAAGGCCCTGGCCAAATTGTCGTTCTGGAAAACGAAACGGTGGATCCGATCACGGCCCGCGCATTGCATGCCATCGAGTTCACCGACGACTACACTCGCGGACGGCAAGGGTTCTATCCACCCAAGCTGAAGAATGCGCCGCCGCCAGGGCCGAGCGACGGGGCCGAGTTCGACGATCTTGCGTAATGCGCCACTCGTGTTTCCGATCCAGGCCGCCAGCTGACAAGCGCGCACCGCTACGCGGCGTAGACCTGTTGAGGGCAGAGGATCCCCCGGGGGTGAAGTCGCGGCGCTTCTGACCCAAGAGCGTTCTGTATGGGGGGGGGGAAGCTAAACGGCTGCTTCCGGGGGCGCTGTTCGGCGAAACGACGGACTGCTATCAAAGCACAGCAGGCGTTGACCGAGACGCTACGAAACACTGCAGTGGGTCGAAAGCTGAAGGTCGCCCGATCAGACTGCCTTACGTATAGGCACAACGTTGGCGTTAAGTCTCAGACTATCCAGATAATCTGCCCACGCCTGCATCATCTTCTTGCGCTCCGCCAGATGTGCAGTCCTGTTGTAGGCGCGCCCAAGCGGATCGCGGACCGCATGTGCCAGCTGATGCTCGATGTAGTCAGGCCGGAAGCCCAACACTTCGTCCAAGACAGTTCTCGCCATGGCTCGGAAGCCATGCCCTGTAATCGTGTTTCCGTCGTAGCCCAAATAGCGCAAAGCAGCGTTGATGGTGTTCTCACTCATCGGCCGTTTTGCGCTTCTGACTCCCGGGAAGACGAACTCGCTTCGCCGCGTGAGAGGACCGAGCTCGGTCAATATCTCTACGGCCTGAGATGACAAAGGGACGATGTGCGGAGTGCCGGTTTTGCTCGCTGTAAAGCGCCATTCGGCAGCAGCCAAGTCAATGTCAGCCCACTGCGCCTTTCGAAGCTCTCCAGGTCGGACGAAAAGGAGCGGGGCAAGCCTCAGCGCTGCCGAGGTCACAGGAAACCCTTGGTAGGAATACATGGCTCGGAGCAGATCGCCAATCTTCGCGGGATCAGTGACGCTAGCCAGGTGCGTCGTCTGCGACTGCTCCAGCGCTCCGACGAGATCTTCAGCTGGGTTGTTATTTGCGCGTCCCGTCGCGATCGCATAGCGGAACACCCTCCCGGCCCATGACCGAGCTCGGTGCGCCGTCTCAATCACGCCTCGCTTCTCCAGCTTACGCAGCGATGCCAGCAACAACGGCGCGGTTACGTCCGTGATCGGCAGGCTGCTGATTGCGGCCATGTCCTTCTCTAGCAATCGCCGTTCGCGCTTCACTGATCCTGAGCCGAGGCCCTCTCTTGCACGCTTGGCAAGCAACTCAGTGGCGATAGCGCCGAATGTGGTCTCCGCAAGCTCAAGCTTTGCGGCTCTGGCGACGCGCGCAGCGTACGCTGGATTTCTGCCCGTTTTCACCAGAGCGCGCAGGCGCTCTCGCTCAGCGCGCGCCTCTGCCAGGCTCATCGTCGGGTACTCCGCGAGAGTGATGATGCTGGCCTTGCCGGCGTAGCGATAGCGATACCGCCAGACTTTCGCGCCACTGGGGCGCACCTCGACACACAGGCCATTCGCATCAGCGATGCGGTACGCGCCAGCGCGCGGCTTGAGTGTGCGCAGCTTGGTGTCAGTGAGCATGTGAGTCATCCACTTGTGAGTCAGCCTCCCCTGGCTGACTCCTTGACTCACACCGTGACACACTTTTTAGCTGGATTCCACTGGACGGCATCGGACGTTAGTGGCGCTTCAACCCATACACAGCAAGGTTTCAGGCTACTTCGATGGACTTTGCCGGACGGCAATGGACAATAGTTTGGTGGGCCCACCAGGACTCGAACCTGGAACCAAAGGATTATGAGTCCTCTGCTCTAACCATTGAGCTATAGGCCCGCGGGGCGGGAATTGTAGCCCCGAAACGACGAAGCCCCGCATTGTGCGGGGCTTCGTGCGTTGCTTCGCTACGTCGGATCAATCGATGTCGAGGAAGCTCCTGAGCTGTTCCGAGCGGCTCGGGTGGCGCAGCTTGCGGAGCGCCTTGGCCTCTATCTGGCGGATGCGCTCGCGGGTGACGTCGAACTGCTTGCCGACTTCCTCGAGGGTGTGGTCGGTGTTCATGTCGATGCCGAAGCGCATGCGCAGCACCTTGGCCTCGCGCGGGGTCAGCCCGGCGAGCACGTCGCGCACCGTCTCCATCAGGTTGATGTCGGTGGTGGCGTCGACCGGGGACATCACGTTGGTGTCCTCGATGAAGTCGCCCAGGTGGCTGTCCTCGTCGTCACCGATCGGCGTCTCCATGGAGATCGGCTCCTTGGCGATCTTCATGACCTTGCGGATCTTGTCCTCGGGCATGTCCATCTCTTTCGCCAGCTCTTCCGGCGTGGCCTCGCGGCCGTACTGCTGGAGCATCTGGCGGGAGATGCGGTTGAGCTTGTTGATCGTCTCGATCATGTGCACCGGGATGCGGATGGTGCGCGCCTGGTCGGCGATCGAGCGGGTGATCGCCTGGCGGATCCACCAGGTGGCGTAGGTCGAGAACTTGAAGCCGCGGCGGTGTTCGAACTTGTCGACCGCCTTCATCAGGCCGATGTTGCCCTCCTGGATGAGGTCGAGGAACTGCAGGCCACGGTTGGTGTACTTCTTGGCGATCGAGATCACCAGGCGCAGGTTGGCCTCGACCATCTCGCGCTTGGCCTTGCGGGCCCTGGCCTCGCCATAGGCCATGGTGCGGCTGATCTCGCGCAGGTCCGACAGCGACACGCGCATCGCCTGCTCCAGGGCCAGGGTGGCCTCCTGCTCGGCGATGATCTGGTCCTTGACGTCGCGCAGGCCCGACGCCCACTTCTGCTTGCGCTTGAGCAGCTCGTCGACCCACTCGACGTTGGTCTGGTTGCCGTCCCAGGAACGGATGAAGTCCTTGCGCGGCATCTTGGCGACGCGCGTGGCCAGCTCCAGGATGCGACGCTCGTGCAGCTTGATGCGGGCGACGGTGTCGCGCAGGTTGCGCACGAGGATGTCGGTCAGCGGCAGCGGCAGCTTGAAGGTGACGAAGATCTCCGCCATGTCCTCGCGAAGCTTGACCACCGACTTGTGGGCCGGGCCGTGCTTGGCGTAGGCCTTCTCGAACTTGGCGTACAGCGCGCTCAGCGCCTCGAAGCGGACCTCGACCTCGGCCGGGTCGGGGCCGGTCGGACCCTCGTCGGCGGCGGCGGTGTCGTCATCGTCCTCGTCGCTGTCATCGTCGGTCTCGGCTTCGGTGGTGGCGTCCTCGGCCTTGTCCTCGGTCTCGACGGTCACCGGCGAAGCGGCCACGGTCGGGTCCTCGAGCTGGTCCAGGAAGCCGACCAGCAGCTCGGCCAGGCGCTTCTTGCCGGCCTTGTGCAGCTCGTAGTCCTGCAGCACCAGGTCGATCGTGCCCGGGAACAGCGCCAGCGAGGCCTGGACCTGGTTCAGGCCCTCCTCGATGCGCTTGGCGATCGCGATCTCACCCTCGCGGGTCAGCAGCTCGACTGTGCCCATCTCGCGCATGTACATGCGCACCGGGTCGGTGGTGCGGCCACCCTCGGCATCCAGGCCGGTCAGGGCCGCGGCGGCCTCCTCGGCGGCGGTGTCGTCGACGTCACGGCCGCTGCCGCTCTCGCCGGCGAGCAGCAGGGTTTCGGCATCGGGCGCAACCTCGTGCACCTGGATGCCCATGCCGTTGATCATGCTGATGATGTCTTCGATCTGCTCCGGATCGACGATGTCGTCGGGGAGGTGATCGTTGACCTCGGCATAGGTCAGGTAGCCCTGCTCCAGGCCCTTGCTGATCAGCTGCTTGATGTCGGACTGGGGGGCCTGACGTTCGTTGGCCATACGGCTGCGCCACCACGTTATTGGGGGGAAATGAACCTTCTATTATACCAGCCGGCCGCCGCGGCCGCTGGCGCGGACGGGGATCGGGGCCGGCGCGGCCGGTCAGGACCGCAACAGGAAGGTCACCGGACCGTCGTTGGTCAGGCTGATCACCATATGGGCGCCAAAACGGCCGGTTTCCACCCCGCCCGCATGCAGTTGCCGGCACGTTCGCAGCAGATCGTTGAACAGCGGTTCAGCCTGCGCCGGTGGGGCCGCGGTGCTGAAACCCGGTCGCATGCCACTGGCGGTGTCGGCGGCGAGCGTGAACTGGCTGACCAGCAGCAGGCCACCGCCCGTCGCCGACAGCCCCAGGTTCATCCGCCCCTCGGCATCGGCGAACACGCGGTAGCCCAGCAGCCGACGGGCCATGCGTTCGACCTGCGCGGGGCCGTCGCCGGGTTCGACCCCGACCAGCGCGAGCAGGCCGGGCCCGATGGCGCCGACGGTCTCGCCGTCGATGCGGACGCTGGCTTCGGTGACGCGCTGGATCAATGCGAGCATCGGCGGCTCCCGGCGGGACCGGCAGCCTAGTCGGCCGCGCCGCCCGATGCCACTGGCCGCTGCCAACGGTCGATGCGCGCGCGTCGCTACACTGCCGCGATGACCCGACTTGCCGCGCGCCTGCTGTTCCTGTTCGCCACGCTGGTGGCACGCCTGCCGTGGCGCTGGCTCACCCGGCTGGCCGATGCCCTGGCCGACGCCGCGATCCGGCGGTCGAGCCGAGAGGCGCGCATCACCGCACGCAACCTCGAGCTGGTGCGGGCGGACGCATCGGCGGACGAGCACGCGGAGTTGCAGCGGGCGGTGATGCGCAGCACCACCCGGCAGGTGTTTGAAACCCTGCGCCTGTGGACCGGCCCGCGCGCGGGCAACCTGGCGATGATCCGCGAAGTCCACGGCGCCGCGCACCTTGACGCCGCGATGGCCGCTGGCAATGGTGTGATCGTGGCCGCCCCGCACTTCGGCAACTGGGAACTGCTCAACCAGTGGCTCGCCGCGCGCACGCCGCTGGCAATCCTCTATGCCCCGCCCGAATCCAGGGTCGGGGAGGCGTTCCTCAACCTCGCCCGCGCGGACGAGGACGCGGCACGGATCACCCAGGTGCGGGCCGATGGCGCCGGGGTGCGCCAGCTGTTCAAGCGCCTGGCCGCGGGTGGGGTGGTCGGCATCCTGCCCGACCAGCAGCCCAAGCGCGGCGATGGCGAGTTCGCTCCGTTCTTCGGTCTCCAGGCGCTGACGATGACGCTGCTGGGCCGACTGGCCACCCGCAGCGGCGCGACCGTGCTGATGGCGTGGTGCGAGCGGATCGACGACGAGGGGCGCGGTCCGGCGTTCGCACTGCACGTGGAGCCTGCACCGGCGGCGGTGTCCGACCCGGACCCGGCCACGAGCGCCGCCGCACTCAACGCCGCGGTCGAGCGCATCGCCCGGCGCGATCCCGCGCAGTACCAGTGGACCTACAAGCGCTTCTCCGTCCGTCCGCCCGGCAGCGGCGAGGAAAATCCGTACTGGCCCGGGTGCTACTGAGACCCTGCCGATCGCGCGATCGGGGATTACAGTCGCTGGTCGGGATGACGCGCGCGGCGCGGTCCGGGTCGAGATCGGAGGGGGAGCGACGATGGGATTGAGCAACCGGGGACCGACATGCACCTAATGCCACCCGCCGATGAAACGGCGGGATCCGTTGCCGCTACGTGGCAGCCGTTGCCGTCGCGGTCACGGCCGTTGTTCCTGATCGGCGCCGTCGTGCCGCTGGCGATTGCCGGCCTGGTGGCCGGTGGCTTCGTCGCCCTGATCGCCAGCACGGTGCTGGACCTCCCGCGCACGTTGGTCGTGGCGTGCATTGCCGGCCTGGCGGGCCTTGTGGGCGCGGCATTCGGCGTCTGGCTGGGAACCAGCCAATACCGGCACACCGCGTGGCGACTGGACGAGCAGGGACTGGCAGTGCGCCGTGGCCGGCTGTGGCAGCGCGAAACCCGGGTACCGGCCAACCGGGTCCAGCACCTCGACATCAAGCGCGGGCCACTGCAACGCGGGCGCGAGCTGTCCACCCTGGTCGTGCACACGGCCGGCACCCGCCACAGTTCGGTTACCGTGCCCAACCTCGATGCCGCCGACGCCGAACACCTGCGCGAGCGACTCGGTCGTGCCATCGACGCCGAAGATGACTGAGCCTTCGCCCCCAGCGCGGGTGGTCGCCGACACGGCCGGAGCCGCGCCGGAACGACGGCTGCACCCGATGTCCTGGTTGTTCGTGCTGGTCGCGCAGCTGCGCCAGTTCATCGTCCCGTTGCTCGCCCTGTTGGTGTTCGGCCAAGGCGATCGCAACGAGCTGTGGCCGCTGATCGGCGTCGGCGTGCTCGCGCTGTTCTCGCTGTGGCAGTACTTCACCTACCGCTACGGCGTGGCCGACGATGCGCTGGTGGTCCGCAGCGGACTGCTCGAGCGCAGCGTGCGGGTGATTCCGTTCGCAAGGATCCACAACGTGGCGCTGCAGCAGTCAGTGTTGCACCGGCTGTTCGACGTCGCCGAAGTCCGGCTGGAGTCGGCCGGTGGAAAGAAGCCCGAGGCCGAGATGCGCGTGCTGCGCCTGGACGACGCGCTCGCGCTGGAGGCGCTGGTGCGTCGCCGCGGACGGGACGCCGGCGCGGCCGTAGCCGGCGCGGAAGTCGACGCACCGACCCCGCTGCTGGAACTGTCCACCGCCGAGGTACTTAGGCTCGGGCTGGTCTCAAACCGCGGCCTGATCCTGGTCGGCGCCGCCTTCGCGGGCGTCTCGCAGTTCAATCGCGAACTCATTCCGCAGTTGTTCGACCGCTGGGGCGAGGCATTGTTCGGCTGGGCCGGGGAACACAGTTTCGGCCCGGCGCAGTACGTGCTTGCCGGCACCAGCCTGGTGCTGCTGGCGATCGTGCTGCTGCGCGTGCTTTCAGTGGTGCTGGCGCTGTTGCAGTACCACGGCTTCCGCCTGAGCGAACACGGCCGTCGATTGACCGTCGAGCGGGGACTGGCCGCGCGCTGGCGCACCAGTGCCTCGCGCCGGCGCATCCAGGCCTGGACCCTGCGGGAGGGGCTGATGCACCGCTGGCTGCGGCGACGCTCGCTCGATGTCGATACCGCCGTCGCCGAGGACCAGAACCAGCAGCGGGCCCTGCGTGAAGTCGCCCCGATCGCCACCCCCGACCGCTGCGCGGCGCTGATCGACCACCTGTTGCCACGTGCGCGCTGGGACGAACTGCAATGGCAGCCGCTGCCCCGGCGCAGCTGGTGGCGGCTGTGGCTGCCGTCGGTGCCGCTGGCGGTGCTGGCGACCGCCGTGCTGACGTGGCACTTCGGCAACCCCGGGCTATTGGCGCTGGCGTGGTTGCCGTGGTCGGCCTTCGTCGCCCGACGCCATGCGGCGCGCGCCGCGTGGGCGATCGGTCCGGCACTGGTGTCCGTGCGCGAGGGCTGGCTGACCCGACACTGGCGCTTCGCCGAGCTGGACAAGCTGCAGGCACTGCACCTGGTGCGCTCACCCCTTGATCGGCGATGCGGCACGGCGACGCTGTGGCTGGACACGGCCGGCGCCTCGCCGATGGCACCGCCGCTGAGGTTGCGCTTCCTGCCGGTCGCCGAGGTTGAAGCGGTCTACGAGCGGCTGTCCCGGGAGGTCGCGCGGCGTGCGCTGCGCTGGTGACGCCGGTAGCGCCTCAGCCGCCGCGCAAGCGCGTTAGCCCGGCCAGGTAGAACGCCTCGATCTGCTCGAGCTTCGATTCGATCCGGAACTGCTCCATCGGGTACGCCATCCGTCGCTGCCCGCCGGCGACCATCCGCTGCAGGGCGAGCGCAATCGCATCCGGGTCGTCGACCGGCACCAGCGGCGACTGCAATTGCGGCGCGAGGTGGCGCGCGCCATCAGTGGCGGTGGCCACGATCGGCAGTCCGGCCTGCATCGCTTCGAGCAGCACCAGCCCGAACGGCTCGCGGCGCGCGGCACTGACGAAACCGTCGAACGCGGCCAGCCAGTCGTGCGGACGTTCGGCGAAACCCGGCATGAGCACGTCGTTGCCGGCGCGCTTACGCAATGCATCCCACGCGCTGCCCTGCCCGACGATCGCCAGGCGCACTCCCGGCAACCGTGCGCGCTCGAACGCGTCGACCAGCACGTCCAGCCCCTTGCCCGGCTCGGCGCGCCCGAGGGCACCTATCAGGAACGTGTCGTCATCAATGCCGTGCTCGGCGCGCAACCGCGCCCGTGCGTCGGTCGTCGGCGTGCGCGGCAGGGTCCAGTTGTCGATCTGCACCGAGCGCTCGCGCAGGCCTGGCGGGATGTCGGCCATCTGCCACGGCGCGATCGCGATCAACCCGTCCAGCTTGGCGTGCTGGCGCGGCTTGTAGGCGATGTGTAGGGTCGCCACCCGCAGGCAGTCGCGCCCTTCCAGCCCGTGCAGCGCGCGACAGCCACCGCTGAGGTGGGCGTGGGCGACGTCCGGGCGGAGCCGCCGCAGCAAGCGGCGGGCCTGCCACGAGGCAGCCAGGTTGCCGACCACCTCCACCCGCACCTTCGGGTGCACCCGATGGGCGATCGCGTCGATGCGGTCGGCGGTGCCCGCGCGGCGCAGCACGAGGGTGACGTCGTGGCTGGCGGCCTGGGCGGCGGCCAGTTCAAGCGCATGCCGCTCGCTGCCGGCGAACCGGCTGGTCAGCAGCAGGTGGACGATGCGCATCAGGCGGGTCCCCAGTAGCGCAGGCGGCGGCGCAGCTTGAACTTGCGCCACGGGTCGAGCGGGCGGCGCTTCAGCGAGGCCACGCCGCCCTCGGCGATGAAGCGGTCGACCGCTTCCAGCGTACGTTCGCTCGAGCGACCGTCGCGGTAAGGATGGATGGCGTCGGCGAACGCCCGGATCGCGGCCATCAGCTCCGGCGGCCGCGACAGCGCGCGCTCGATCGCCGGCTCGAAGTCGGCCGCATCGTCGATGTCGATCAGCTGCGGACCCGGGCGACGGTTGCGGAACGTCACCACCGGCTTGCCGGTAAGCAGGAACTCGCTCAGCGCCGAGGAGGTGTCCGAGCACATCATGTCGACCTGGCCGAACAGGTCGAGGATGTTGTCGTCGTCGGCGAACCGCAGGTGTTCGTTCTCCAGCGCCCGGTACATCGCCACCACTTCCGGGTCGGTCTTCGGGTGCAGGGTGACGATCCACCGCCAGCGCCCGTCGCGGGAGAGCCGCCGGACCTCGTCGTGCAGGGTCCGCGCCGCGCTCCACGAGGGGGAGAACGTCGAGTGGTAGAGGATCACCGGCGGTTGCCGCACCGGCGGCAGCGTGTCGGGCAGCTGCGTCATGAACGGGTCGAGCTTGGGCCAGCCGGTCTCGATGACACGGAAGAAGCCGTGCCGGCGGGCGAGCGCCTCGAACGCGCGGGTGTCCTGCGGACCGGTGGTGCAATACAGGTCGAAGAACGGCCGGATGTAGATGTGCCTGGGCTTGCCGGCGTCGAAGCCGTGGAAGGTCTGCACCTTCACGCCCGGGAAGAAGTGCGGCAGCGCGTTGCTGGAGGTGAACACCGCGGTGGGGTTCCACTGGCGCACCTGCTCGACGGTCACAAGCCGGCGTTCGTCGGCCGTGAGCTCGTTCGGACCCTCGTCCTCGCGACCATCGAAGAACCACGCGACCTCGTCGCCGCGCGCGCGCGCGGCGTCCTGCAGCGGGCGCAGGATGCCCAGCGCGTAACGCACCGACCCGTACAGCAGATACCGGTTGTTTCCCATCATCACTCCATTGTCGCCGCCGCGAAGCCCGCGCGGAAAGCCGCGTCGCCGTCCTCGAACCGCGTGCGTGCACGCTGCCCGAGCGCGGCGCGTTCGGCCGGCGCCATCGCCAGCACCTGCTCAACCGCCTGCTCGACCGCTGCGGGCGCCACATGGAAGCTGCGCGCCAAGCCGAGCGTGCCGGTGCGCGCCGCCGTCACCAGCACGCCAGTGGTGGCATCGACCAGCTCGTTCATCGGTTCGCCATCGACGGTGATCACCACCGCGCCGACGCTCATCGCCTCCATCAGGCAATGGCCGAAGCCCTCGGCCTCCGACGGCGCGATGTGGAACCGGCAGGCGTTCTGCAGCCGCCGCAGCTCCGCGTCATCGATGCGCCCGATACGGTGGTCGATGTTGTCGGCGGGCGCCCCCGGCCGCGCGTACCGCGGCCCCTGCACCACCACCAGCGTGGGCCACTCGGGGTGTCGGCGCCACGCCTCCAACACCGCCTCGGTGCCCTTTACCGGACTGCGGCCGGCCAGGTGCAGGAAGGTGTCCGTGCGGGCCACGTCCGCGTCGAGCCGGTCCTCGCTGGTGAAGCCGACGAACCGGGTCGCACACCCGAGTGCACCGAAAATCCGCTCCGCGTGGCGGGTCTTGCACAGCACGCCGTCCAGCCGCGGCAACACCGGACGCCACTTGTCGCGGAACCACTCGGGGTTGGGCATCAGCAGGTTGCGCCGGCCCAGCCCGAGCGACAGCGGGTACAGGTGTTCCAGCGAGATCTGCACGTCGGCGCGACCGCGCCAGCCCCGGGCGATCCACATGCCGGCTTCGCGCAGCATGCGCACGCCCTTCTCGTTGCCAAAGCCCACCACCTCGACGTCGTGCCCGGCCCGCTCCACGAGCGAGGAGACCAGCTGCATGTCGCGGCTCAGCCCGGCACCGTTGTCCCGTCCGAGGATCCTGACCAGTGCCATGCAACGCCTGCCCGCAACGAAAAACGGTCGCCAGCATAGCCGCCGGCGCGCTTCACCGACGCGCCGGGCCGGCCGCGTTCACACTTTGCGCAGGCGCGCGTAGAAGAACCCGTCCATCCCCGCCTCGCCCGGCAAGCGCTGGCGTCCGGCGCCGCTGACGCGGCCGAAGCGGTCGTCCAGCGGCTCGGCGCGTGCATCGGGGGTGCGCGCGAGGAAGCGGCCCACCTGAGCCGCGTTCTCCTCGACCAGCACCGAGCAGGTCGCATAGAGCAGCACGCCACCGGGCGCCAGCGTGCGCCACAGGCTGTCGAGCAGGCCGGACTGGGTCGCGACCAGTTGCTCGAGGTCGGACGCCCGCCGGTGCAGCAGGATGTCGGGCTGGCGGCGGACGATGCCGGTCGCCGAGCACGGCGCATCCAGGAGGATCGCGTCGAACGGCGTGCCATCCCACCAAGCGTCGAGGTCGCACCCGTCGGCGGCGTGCAGCGACGCCCCCTCCAGTTGCAGCCGCCCGAGCGTCGCCGCGACCTGCCGCAACCGCCGGGGATCAATGTCGAGCGCGACCAGCCGGAGCGAGGGCGCGCGTTCGAGCAGGTGCGCGGCCTTCCCGCCGGGCGCGGCGCAGGCATCGAGCACGCGCGCACCGGGCGCTGGCGCGAGCGCATCGGCCACCCGCTGGGCGGCACCGTCCTGCACCGACACAAGGCCATCGGCGAAGCCCGGCAACAGGGCGACCGGAACGGGGGTGTCCAGCCGCAGGGTATCGGGCATGCCGTCCACCGTGTCGGCAGGCAGGCCGGCGTCGCGCAGGCGCCCGGCGTACTCGTCGCGCGACACGCGGCGTGCATTGACGCGAAGCCACAGCGGGGGCGGCTCGGCGGATGCGGCGAGGATGGCGTCGTGCTGGTCGGGCCAGTCCGCGGCGACTTGCGCACGCAACCAGTCCGGCCACTGCGCGCGCGGATCACCGGCCGGAAGCCCCTCGCGCTGCGCGCGGCGCAGCAGGGCGTTGACCATGCCGGCCTGGTGCTGGCGACCGAGCGCACGCGCGGTCTCGACGGTCGAGGCGACGGCGGCATGCGGCGGTAGCCCGAGCGGATCGAGCTGGGCGAAGCCGGCCAGCAGCAGCGCGCGCAGCTCGCGGTCCCGGCGGGCGAGCGGCCGCGGCAACCAGGCGGCCAGGGCGGCGTCGTAGCGCGCCGACTGGCGCAGCACGGCCAGGCAGATCGCCTCGACCAGGGCCCGGTCGCGCGGGTCGGCCAGTGCCTGCAGCGCGGTCGCCAGCTCGCCCTTGAGCGAACGCCCGTCGTGCAGCACCGCGTCCAGCACGCGCGCGGCGGCGACACGGGTGGCGACGCCGGGGACCGGCTTCATGCCTGCCCGGCCGACAGCAGCTCGCGGCGGCCGTTGAGGTAGTCGGCCGCAGCCATCGGCTTGCCACCGTCGCGTTGCAAGGTCCGGAGCCGAAGTGCGCCCTCGCCGCAGGCAATGTCGATGCCGTCGCGACCGGCCAGCAGGACCGTCCCCGGGGCCCGGCCGTGCGCCAGCGGCAGCGCGGTGGCGTCGTGCACGCGTACGCGCTCGCCGGCCAGCTGGGCTTCGGCGACCGGCCAGGGATTGAATGCGCGCACCGTGTTGCCCAACGCCGTCGCCGGTTGCGTCCAGTCCAGCCGCGCCTCGCCCTTGTCGAGCTTGTGGGCGTAGGTCACGCCCTCGGTCGGCTGCGGACGCGGCACCGGCCGTATGCCGGCGCGCATCAGGCCGAGGCCATCGAGGAGCACCTGGGCACCGAGCGCGGCCAGGCGGTCATGCAGCTCGCCGCCGGTTTCGGACGGCCCGATGTCGAGCGACTGGGAAAGCAGCACCGGACCGGTATCCAGGCCCTTCTCCATCTGCATGAGGCAGACGCCGGTCTGGGTGTCGCCGGCCTGGATCGCACGCTGGATCGGCGCGGCGCCCCGCCAGCGCGGCAGCAGCGAGGCGTGCACGTTCCAGCAACCCCAGGTCGGGATATCCAGCACGGACTGCGGAAGGATCAGGCCGTAGGCGACCACGACCATCAGGTCCGGCCGCAGTGCCGCCAGCGCGTCGCGACTGACCCGCGCCTTGAAATTCTCCGGCTGCAGCACCTCGATGCCCCGCGCGATCGCCTCGCGCTTGACCGGCGAGGCGGCCAGGCCGCGGCCGCGCCCGGCAGGACGGTCGGGCTGGGTGTAGACCGCGACGACCTCATCGTGGGCGGCCGCCGCGCGCAGGCAAGGCACGGCAAAATCGGGGGTACCGGCAAAGATAATCCTCATCGCGACATCTTACCGGCGCCGAAAACCCCGGACGGCCGCCGGCGCGCGATCAGGCGGCGTTGCGGCGCGCCTTGGCCAGCTTCTTGCGCACCATCTCGCGCTTGAGAGGCGAGAGGTAGTCGACGAACAACTTGCCCAGCAGGTGGTCCATCTCGTGCTGCACGCAGACCGCCAGCAGGCCCTCGGCCTCCATTTCGAACGGCTGGCCGTCGCGGCCTCTCGCCTTGACGGTGATGCGGTCGGCGCGGGTCACGTCGGCAAAGATGCCCGGCACCGACAGGCAGCCTTCCTGGTAGACCTGCTCGCCGTCGCGCGCGGTGATCTCCGGGTTGATGAACACCAGCGGCTGGTCGTGCTCCTCGCTGATGTCGATCACCATGAACCGCTGGTGCACGTCGACCTGGCTGGCGGCCAGCCCGATGCCGGGCGCGGCGTACATCGTCTCGAACATGTCGTCGAGCAAGCGCTGGAACTCCGGCGAGGAGATCCCGGCGGGGTCGACGGGCGCGGCGACGGTACGCAGGCGCGGATCGGGAAATTCGAGGATCGGGAGCAGGGACATGGCGGCAAAAATGGGGGCGTGGGTCACAACCACAAGCAGAGGTGCGATTGTAACGCCGTTATCGCCCCCCCGACCCTTGCAATGGCGCGGTTCATCTGGGCTATAGTGCCGACGCCCCCCGTCAGTTAACGACGCACGGGCGCACCTGCAAGGGGAATCAGGTACACCGCCATGTTGAAACCGATCCGCGCGGCATTGACCGTAGCGTTGCTGACCGTTGCCACGTATGCGCTGGCCGCCGAGATTCGAGGCGACCACCCGGATACCTACGTGGTCAAGAAGGGTGACACCCTGTGGGACATCGCCGGACGCTTCCTCGAGAAGCCCTGGTTGTGGCCGGAGATCTGGCAGGCCAACCCGCAGGTGCAGAACCCGCACCTGATCTACCCCGGCGACGTGCTGTCGCTGGCCTACCTCGACCGCGTGGTCGCCGATCCCGGTCCGCGCGAGGTCGCGCCGGTCACCGGCGTGCCGCTATCGGAGGTCGAACCGTTCCTGAAGGACCTGCGCGTGGTCGATGCGTTCGAGCATCTGCCGCACGTGGTCGCGCTGGAAGAAGGCCGCATCCGCGGCTCGCTGGGCCAGGTCGCCTATGTCGACGGCCTGGAGGGCGCACAGCCCGGCCAGCGCTACCAGGTGGTCCGCCCGATCCAGCGCTACACCCGGCTGGACCGCGAGGCGTGCTGCGACATCTTCCACAAGGACGACCTGGACTTCCGTGGCAAGCGCACGGTCGATTTCCAGCAGTTCTGGACCAATGCGGTGGTGTCCGACAACGGCCACGAGCTACTGGGCTACGAGCTGATGCGCCAGAACACCGGCACCGTCACCCGCGGCGAAGTGGGCGGGATCGAGGCCACCACGCTGGTGCTGGACGACAGCGGCCGCGAGGTGCGCGTCGGCGACCGGCTGATCCCGGTCGAGGCGCAGCCGTACGACCTGCAATTCTTCCCGCACGCGCCGCGACAGCAGTTCGAGTACGGCCGCGCCCGCGTGCTGGCGGTCTCGGACATGCTCACCACCGGCGGCAACCGTGACGTGGTCGCGCTGTCGGTCGGCGCCCGCGACGGCGTCGACAACGGCACCGTGTTCTCCAGCTGGTCGATTGGCGAGGCGGTTGTCGACCGCGTCGAGAACGGCCCGTGGGACCGCAGCGAGGACACCTTCGGGCGGTCCAGCAAGGTGCGCCTGCCCGACGAGTTCGCGGGCCACATGATGGTGTTCCGCACCTTCGACACGGTCAGCTACGCGCTGGTGATGGACACGATCCGCCCGGTCCGGGTGGGTCACGAGCTGAAGCATCCCGACGCGCCGTACTGATCGGCACCGGGTTTTCCTACAGCAGTACGCGACGGCGCCCGAGGGCGCCGTCGTCGTTTGTGGCCGACGCTTGCCGGATGCACCCATCCGACCTGTTCGCACCCGCTTTTCCCGCCCCGCCGGCTTTCGGGCAGGCCCGGACCGCGCGCACCGACTCCAGTGTGGACAGCGCCGCCGATATCGACGCGCTGCTCCGTTTGGTCGCCAGCGGCGGCCCGGCGGAACCCCGCCGGCGGTTGATTGCCGACGCCGCTCCCGCGGCCGCCCTCGCCGCAGGTCCTTCGCGGTGGCACCGGTGTGGCCTTGGGGCCTCGCAGCAGCGCGCCCTGCGCCAGCCCGACGGCCGCACGCTGGAGGCCGCGCACGCCTGGCTGGCGCAGCCGGGGCACCACCTGCTCGGCTGGCACCATCCCGACTACCCGCCGTTGCTGCGGCGCACCCCGCATCCGCCGCTGGCGCTGTTCGTGGCGGGCGACGCGGCCCTGGCCTGGCACCCGGCAGTGGCGATCGTCGGCAGTCGCTCCCCGACCCCGGCCGGCCGGGAGCATGCGGGGGCATTCGCACGGTCATTGGCCGCCGCCGGCCTGACGGTGACCAGCGGCCTCGCCGCCGGGGTGGATACCGCCGCGCACCACGCCACCCTGACCGCCGGGGGACGCACGGTCGCGGTCCTGGGCACTGGTCCCGACGTGCCGTATCCGCGCTCGAACAACGGCCTGCATGCTGCCATCGTCGCCGAAGGCGCGGTTATCAGCGAGCATCTTCCCGGAGCAGGACCCCGCCGCGAACATTTCCCGAGCCGTAACCGGATCCTCGCCGGGCTGAGCCTTGGGACCCTGGTGATCGAAGCCGCGCATCGCTCCGGTGCCCTGATCACCGCGCGCCTGGCCGCCGAGTGCGGGCGCGAGGTCATGGCCCTGCCGGGATCGATCGACAACCCGCTGGCGCGCGGCTGCCACCGGCTGATCCGCGACGGCGCGGCGCTGGTGGAGTCCCCCGAGGACGTGATGGAACTGCTTGCGCCGCTCGCAGCGCGGCTGGCCGGGGACTTGCGCACGCGGCTGGAGGCCCCCATCTCGGAACCCGGACCACCGCCCGGCACCGGCTCGGGCGCGTCCCCCGCCGCCCATCCTCCCGGCGACCCCGACCACAAGCGCTTGTGGCAGGCACTCGGTCACGACCCTACGGATATGGACCAGCTGGTCGCCCGGACCGGATTGACGCCTGCCCGGCTGTCATCCATCCTGCTGCTCATGGAGCTTGAGGGTCGCGTGGAGGCGCAGCACGGCCGGTACTACCGAAGCCGCTGAACCCGTCGCTGGCGGGCGTGGCGGCCACCACTCCTGACCCACCGCGCCGCCTGCGGCGCAGGCCGAGGGGAAATGAAAGAAAGCATCCTGGACGTCCTGCTGTACCTGTTCGAGCACTACCTCACCGACGACGCGGACCTCGTCCGCGACCGTGACAACCTGCAAAGCGGCCCGCTGTTCGAGGAACTCGGGCAGGCCGGTTTCAGCCCCGCCGAGATCAACAAGGCCTTCGAGTGGCTGGACGCGCTGGCACGCCAGCGGCCGTCCGCCTCGCCGGCGCGTGCCGACGGCCCGGTCCGGGTCTACGCCGGCCCCGAGCTGGACCGCCTGGACACCGACTGCCGCGGCTTCCTGCTGTTCCTGGAGCAGCACGGCGTGCTGGACGCCGGCCAGCGCGAGCTGGTGCTGGACCGCGCGATGGCGCTCGACCAGGACACCCTCGACCTCGACGACCTCAAGTGGGTCGTGCTGATGGTGCTGTTCAACCAGCCCGGCAGCGAGGCCGCCTACGCCTGGATGGAGACCCAGATGTTCGAGGACGAGCCCGAACCGGTGCACTGACCGTGCACCCGCGCCGCGGCGGGCCATAATGCCGCCGCGCCCGGACCTGTCCGCGGCGGGAATCTGCTTGACAGCGGCAGGCGCCGCGTGATTCCACTAATAAATGAATGCTCCGGCGCCCGTGGCACCTGCCGCGGGCGTCGTCTTCTCTCGCGCCCTCTCGCGTGGCCTTCACGGCCCGCCCGGAACCTGCCCCGCATGGCCAAGAACCTCCTCATCGTCGAATCGCCCGCCAAGGCCAAGACGATCAACAAGTACCTCGGCAAGGATTTCATCGTCCTCGCCTCGTATGGCCATGTGCGCGACCTGGTGCCGAAAGAGGGCGCGGTCGACCCCGAGCGCGGCTTCGCGATGCGCTACGACCTGATCGAGAAGAACGAGAAACACGTCGAGGCCATCGCCAAGGCGGCCAAGGGCGCCGAATCCATCTTCCTGGCGACCGACCCGGACCGCGAGGGCGAGGCGATCAGCTGGCACGTGGCCGAGATCCTCCGCGAGCGGGGGCTGCTGGACGGCAAGCCGCTGCAGCGGGTGGTGTTCACCGAGATCACCCCGCGTGCCATCAAGGAGGCGATGACCCACCCGCGCGACATCGCCGCACCGTTGGTCGACGCCCAGCAGGCGCGCCGGGCGCTGGACTACCTGGTCGGCTTCAACCTGTCGCCGGTGCTGTGGCGCAAGGTGCAGCGCGGCCTGTCGGCCGGCCGAGTGCAGTCGCCGGCGTTGCGGATGATCGTCGAGCGCGAGGAGGAGATCGAGGCGTTCCGGGCGCGCGAGTACTGGTCGATCGAGGCCGAATGCCAGCACCCGTCCCAGGCCTTCAGTGCGCGCCTGGTCAAGCTGGACGGGCAGAAGTTCGAGCAGTTCACGATCACCGACGGCGAGACCGCCGAGGCCGCCCGCCAGCGGCTGGTATCGGCCGCAAATGGCGCGCTGCAGGTCACCGACGTCACCAGCAAGCAGCGCAAGCGCCGCCCCGCGCCGCCGTTCACCACCTCGACCCTGCAGCAGGAGGCCGCGCGCAAGCTGGGCTTCACCACCAAACGCACCATGCAGGTCGCGCAGAAGCTGTACGAGGGCGTGGCGCTGGGGGACGAGGGCACCGTCGGCCTGATCAGCTACATGCGTACCGACTCGGTCGCGCTGTCGGTCGACGCGGTCGCCGAGATCCGCGACGTCATCGCGCGTGACTACGGCACCGGCGCCGTACCGGACCAGCCCAACGTCTACAAATCCAAGTCCAAGAACGCGCAGGAAGCCCACGAGGCGGTCCGCCCGACCTCGGCGCTACGCACGCCTGCGCAGGTCTCGCGCTTCCTGGAGGACGACGCCCGCCGCCTGTACGAGCTTGTCTGGAAGCGCGCGGTCGCCAGCCAGATGGTGCCGGCCACGCTCAATACCGTCAGCGTCGAGCTGGCCGCCGGCAGCGAGCACGGCTTCCGCGTCTCGGGCACCACCGTGCTCGACCCGGGTTTCCTGGCCGTCTACGAGGAAGGCAAGGACACCAAGGGCAAGGAAGAGGACGACGAGGGCCGCAAGCTGCCGCCGATGCAGCCGGGCGACCGGATCCCGCTGGATCGCATCCACGCCGACCAGCACTTCACCGAGCCGCCGCCGCGCTACTCCGAAGCCAGCCTGGTCAAGGCGCTCGAGGAATACGGCATCGGCCGCCCGTCGACCTACGCCTCGATCATCGCGACGCTGCTGTTCCGCAAGTACGTGGAGCTCGAGAGCCGGCGTTTCCACCCGTCCGACGTCGGCCGCGCGGTCAGCAAGTTCCTGTCCAGTCACTTCACCCGGTACGTCGACTACGACTTCACCGCCCGGCTCGAGGACGAGCTGGACGCGGTGTCGCGCGGCGAGGAAGCGTGGGTGCCGCTGATGGAGCGGTTCTGGAGCCCGTTCAAGGAGATGGTCGACGACAAGATGGAGTCGGTCGACCGCAGCGAGGCCACTGGCGCGCGCGAGCTCGGCACCGACCCCAAGACCGGCAAGCCGGTCAGCGTCCGGCTCGGCCGTTACGGACCGTATGCCGCGATCGGCAGCACCGCCGAGGACGCCGAGGACAAGCCGAAGTTCGCCTCGCTGCGTCCCGGCCAGAGCATGCACACGATTTCGCTGGAGGACGCGCTCGAGCTGTTCAAGATGCCGCGCGCACTGGGCGAGCACAACGGCGAGGAGGTCAGCGTCGGCATCGGCCGGTTCGGGCCGTTCGCCAAGCGCGGCAGCGTGTACGCCTCGCTCAAGAAGGAGGACGACCCGTACAAGGTCGACCTGGAGCGCGCGGTGTTCCTGATCGAGGAGAAGGAAGAAATCGCGCGCAACCGGATCATCAAGGAGTTCGAGGGCAGCGACATCCAGGTCCTCAATGGCCGCTACGGCCCGTACATCAGCAACGGCCAGCTCAACGGCAAGATCCCCAAGGACCGCGAGCCCGCCTCGCTGACGCTTGAGGAAGTAACCAAGCTGCTGGAGGAGACCGGCAAGCCCGCGCGCGGCCGCTTCGGCAAGAAGGCCGCGGTGAAGAAGGTCGCCGCGAAGAAGGCACCGGCCAAGAAGACGGCCAAAAAGGCCACCAAGAAGACTGCCAAGAAAACGACCAAAAAGACCGTTGCCAAGAAGGCCGCCGCAAAGAAGACCGCCGCGGCCAAGACCGACGCCTGACCGCTCCTCCGCAGGCGCGGCTTCAGCCGCGATCGGATGGCCGGCGCGCGTCGACTGCACTGTCGCGGCTGAAGCCGCTCCTACAAGAAGGTCGCCCCTTCGCCCGCCCATGAGCACCGACCTCGCCCCCGCCATTGCCGCCCTGCGAAGCGGCGGCATCATCGCTTACCCCACCGAGGCGGTCTGGGGCCTGGGCTGCGATCCGTTCGACGAGTCCGCCGTGCTGCGCCTGCTGTCCATCAAGCAGCGACCGGTCGACAAGGGGCTGATCCTCATCGCGGCCGGCACGGACCAGCTCGACGGCCTGCTCGACTGGTCCGCCCTGCCTGACGCGTGCCGCAAGGCCGTGCTCGCCTCGTGGCCGGGGCCGCATACCTGGATCGTCCCCGCCACCGCCGGCGTGCCGCGCTGGATTACCGGCAGTCACGCGGGGGTGGCGGTGCGGGTCAGCGCGCATCCGACCGTGGTCGAACTCTGCCGCGGGTTTGGCCGGCCGCTGGTATCGACCAGCGCCAACCTGTCCGGCCAGCCACCGGCGCGTCGAAGCGAGCAGCTCGATCCCGCCCTGCTGACCCAGCTGGATGCGGTCGTGGCGGGCGAAACCGGCAACCTGCAGTCGCCCACGACCATCCGCGACGCGCGCACCGGCGACGTGTTGCGAGGGTGATCGGCACGCGGCGGGGAGGCGTTCACGCGGGCCGGGGCACCATGGCCACCATGCCGCGCGTGCCTGCCCGTCGTCCCGCATTGCCCATCCTCGCCTTGCTGGCAGGGCTCTCGCCGGCGATGCCTGCGGTCACTGCCGCATCCGCTCCCGGGCAGGTCACCATCTACCGATGCGTCGGCGCCGACGGCCAGCTCACCCTGCGCGACACACCGTGCGCGGCGGGCGAGCACCAGCAGGCCCGCGGCATGCTGCGGCCGCAGGACCCGCCTCCCCAGCCGCCGGCGGCCGCACCCGCGTTGCCCGCTTCGTCGCCGGTCGGCCCCGCGCCGCCGCGGGTGGTGGTGGTGCACGCACCCACGCCAACCTACGAATGCACCACGCCCGACGGGGACCGCTACACCAGCCACAACCCCGCCGGGAACCCGCGCTGGGTGCCGCTGTGGACGCTCGGCTATCCGGCATGGACCTCCCCGCGGCGACCACACCAGCGACCCATGCCGCCGGTCCGCCCCGCTGCCGCGGGAACGTCGTACGGCAGCGGTCTCGTTTACGACGGAGTGGGTCGGCCGACCCCGTCGGCACCGGCCGACCACTCACGCCTCCCTGCGTTGCCGCCTCACGTCGGCCTGGCGGCGACACCGGGCACCTGGATCCGCGACGAGTGCCGGCCGCTGCCGCAGGCGGAGGTCTGCGAGCGGCTGCGCGATCGCCACTGGGAGCTTGGCCGCCGCTACAACAGCGCGCTGCAGGGCGAGCGCCACGCCATCGATGCCGAGCAGCGCCGGATCGACGCGCAACTGGCCGCGGAGTGCCCGCCATGAGGGCGATGTACCGTCCGCGCCGGGCCGCGCAGTGGTGTCTCGCACTGCTGCTGGTGTGCGCCACCGCCACGTCCGTCGCTGCGCAGGACGAAGTGGTGATCTACCGCTGCACCGCCGCCGATGGCGCGGTCACGGTGCAGAACGACGACCCCTGCCCCCGCGGCAGCCGCGAGCAGCGCCGCGTGGTCGAGACCACGCCGCCCCCGTCCGAGCCGTACATCCCCGTGCCGACGCCGGCCGCAACACCGGCCGCGCGGCCATCACTGATGCCGATGCCGGTGGAACCCCCACCGCCGGACACCCATGGCACGGTCCTGGTCGAGGTCGACAGCGACGTCCCGGTCGAACGCCGCCCGCCGCCACCGCTGTTCGCGTGCCGCACCTGGGAGCGCGAGGACTACCTGACCGACAGCGAGGTCCCCGCCGAGCGCTGTGCGGCGATGCGCACCACCGGTCTGGGCGGCGACCCGACCCGCGGCGCCGGGGCAGCCTGCATGGTCGTGGTCGACGCCTGCCAGCCCGTGCCCGAGGCGGACCGGTGCGCACGCTGGGAGGAGCTGCTGCAGGCGAGCGAGGCGACGGTCCAGTTCGCCCGCAGCGACGACCCGGTGGCGGCACGCGCCGAACTGGAGCGCGTGCGCGCGATCGTCGAGCGCAACCGCTGCGACGGCTGACTGCGAGCCGCGACCGCCCGGCTCAGAACCCGTAACGCAGGAACCCGCCGTCGACCGCGATGCACTCGCCGGTGACGTAGCCGGCGGCTGGGAGGCACAGGAACGCCACGGCCGCGGCCACTTCCTCCGGTTCGCCCACGCGCCCCATCGGCGTGCGCAGCAGCACCTCGTCGAGGTAGTCCGGGTCGGCCAGTTTGCCGGACGTGCGGCGGGTGCGGATGTACCACGGCGCCACCGCGTTGACCCGGATGCCGTCCCCGGCCCACTCGACCGCCAGGTTCCGGGTCAGCTGGTGCAACGCCGCCTTGCTCATGCCGTAGGGCGCGCCGGTGCGCACGTGGGTCAGGCCCGAGACGCTGCCGACGTTGACGATGCTCGATGCCGCATGGCGGGTCAGCAACGGGTGCAGGTAGCGCGACAGTTCGAACGCCGAAAACAGGTTGACCTCGAAGATCTCGCGCCATTCGGCGTCGCCGTAATCGGTGCTCGCCTTGCCGATGTTCATGCCGGCGTTGTTGACCAGCACGTGCAGGCCTTCGCCGAAGTCCTCGACCCAGTCGAGCAGCTCCCGGCGCTGCTCCTCGATGCCGACGTCGGCGGCGAAGCACTGCACCTCGCGCTCGGGGAAGTCCTCGAGCAGTTCGGTGCGGGCGGCGTCGAGGCCGGCGGCGTCACGCGCGGCCAGCAGCACGTCGGCGCCGAAGCCGAGCAGCTCTCGCGCGATCGCGCGGCCGATACCGGCGCTGCCGCCGGTGACGAGTGCGAGTTGGCCGTCGAGCCGCCAGCGCCTGGGATCCATGCCTGCTCCTATCGGGGTCCGCGCCGGGCGGGCGCGGTGTCACGACCGGCGTAGGATAAGCCGCGAGTCAACCGGAGGATGCCGCGATGTCGCCGACCACCCTGTTGCGGGTCGCCGCCGTGGCCGCCGTGGTACTGCTGGCGGCCTGCACCAAACCCGACGCGCCCGACCCGGAACGGCCGCCGGAGCCGCAGGCGGCCGAGGCCACGCACGGCTAGCCGGCGCCTACTCGCCGCAGAAGCAGTACGCCAGCGACTTCACCGGTACGCCGGCCACCGGCGTGATCGCGCCTTCCAGCAGCTTCAGGTCGGCCGCCGCCTGCGGCACCGCGCGCGCCAGCAGGCCGCGCGCGATGTCTGAATCCGACAGCATGGCCACGCCGATCCGGCTGCTGGCAAAGCCGGTGAACCAGCGCTCGAACGGGGTGGCGGCCTTCTCCAGGTAATGGACCGCGTAGTTGTCCTCCAGCCCGGCGAGCTTGGCGGCGGCGTCGATCGCGGTGTTGAGCCCGCCCAGTTCGTCGACCAGCCCGCGCGCCTTGGCCTGCGAGCCGCTCCACACGCGGCCACGCGCCACCTCGTCGATCGCGGCGACCGGCTGGTCGCGGGCCTGCGCGACCTTGCCGATGAAGTCGCGGTAGCCCTTCTCGATCACCGACTGGATCACCTGGCCAACGGCCGGGTCGAGCTCGCGGGTGATGTTGAACGCGCCCGCGAACGGCGTGGTGCCGACGCCGTCGGTGTTGACGCCGATGCGCTCGAGTGCGCGCGGAATGGTCGGGATCATGCCGAAGATGCCGATCGAACCGGTGATCGTCGACGGGTCGGCGTAGATGGTGTCGGCGTCCATGCTGATCCAGTAACCACCCGAGGCGGCCAGGTCGCCCATCGACACGACGACAGGCTTGCCGGCCTCCTTGAGCGCGACCACCTCGCGGCGGATCTGCTCGGAGGCGAACACTTCGCCGCCCGGGGAGTCGACGCGCAGTACCACCGCCTTGACGTTGCGGTCGTCGCGGGCGTCGCGCAGCAGGGCCGAGGTCGACTCACCGCCGATCGTGCCCGGCGGCTGCTTGCCGCCGGTGATGGAACCGGCCGCGACCACCACCGCGACATGCGGACGCACGTTGGTGACCTGGCCGAGCGCGTTGTCGACGTGGGCCAGGTAACCGGCCATCGAGACCTGGCGGAAGCCACCCTCGGCGTCGGCATCGGCCGCGCCGCGCTCGGCCAGCAGGTCGGCAACCTGCTCGCGGGTCTTCAGGGCGTCGACGAAGCCGTGCTCCAGCGCGTGGCGGGCAAGGTCGCCGTCGACCGCGGCAATCTGCTCGGGCAGCTGCGCGATGCCGGCCGCGATCGTCGCCGGCTCGATCCCGCGCGCCGCGCCGATCCGGGCCAGGTAACGGTTCCAGAGGTCGTTCATCCAGTACAGGTCGGCCTCCTTCGACTCCGGCGACGCCGCGTCGAGCACGAACGGCTCGGCCGCGGACTTGTACTCGCCCACCTTGAACAGGTGCACGTCGACGCCGAGCTTGTCCTGCAGGCCCTCGCGGTAGTACTGGCGGTAGCGGCCCAGGCCTTCGAGCAGCATCCCGCCCATCGGGTCGAGGTAGACCTCGTCGGCCTGGGCGGCGATCAGGTACTGCTCCTGCGACATCATTTCCGAGAAAGCGACCACCTGCTTGCCGCTTTCGCGCAGGCGCACCACCGCCGCGGCGACCTCGCCCCGGCTGGCCATGCCGCCGCCGGTGAGTCCGTCCAGGTCCAGCAGTACGCGCTCAATCCGGTCGTCCTGGCCCGCCTCGTCCAGCGCGCGCAGCAGGTCGCGCAGCTGCACTTCGCCGGCCTCCTCGCCCAGCGCGCGGGTCAGCGCGCGGGTGGCCGGGTCGACGCTGTACTGCTCGACCAGCGCGCCCGTCGGGGCGATCACCAGGGTGGTGCGGTCCAGCAGCGGCTCGGTCCGGTCGCCCGAACCCATCACCGCCAGCAGCAGGAACAGCAGCACGAAGAACAGCAGGTTGAGGATCAACCGGCGGGTGAAGTTCATCGCATCCCACAGGCCGATGAAGAAGCGGGCGATGGGGCCGCGCTGCGGAGTCTGGTTCATTGCGTCGTGGTTCTCATGTGGAACGGCCCGCGGAAATGCGGGCGATGGGCCAGCGTACCCGCTGCGCCGTCGTGGTTCATCGGTCGGAGGTCACCCGCGCCGCGTCCGGGGCGGGGTCCGGACCTGTCTCGTTCAGGATCAGCCGCAGCCGGGCCGGGTCGCTCGAGCGCACGAACCGCAGGGACAGCAGCACCGCCGCGACCAGCAGGCCCGCGATCAGCCCGAGCCACATGCCGCGCGGGCCCCAACCGGTGGTCAGGCCGCCGACGCCGAGCCCGAGCACCGCGCCCAGCGGCATGCCGACCGCCCAGTAGGCCAGTCCTGCCAGCAGCATCGGCACGCGCGTGTCGCCCAATCCGCGCAATGCGCCGGCAGACAGCACCTGCACGCCATCCGGGAACTGGAACGCGGCGGCGTACAGCAGCAGCGTCGCCGCCAGCGCCGCCACCGCGGCATCGTCGGTGTAGAACCCGACGATCCAATCGTTGCCCAGCAACAGCGCCAGCGCCGAGAACGTCTGGGTCGCCAGCACGATCAGGTAGCCGGCGCGCGCGGCGCGGCGCACGCCATCGACATCGGACCGGCCCAGCGCGTGGCCGACCCGCACCGTGGTCGCCTCGGCCAACCCCATCGGGATCATGAAACACAGGCTGGCGACATTGATCGCGATCTGGTGGGCGGCCGCGGGCAGCTCGCCGAGCCGGCCGATCAGCAGTGCGGTCGCAATGAACAGGCCGCCCTCCATCGCCACCGTCACCCCGATCGGCAGGCCGGTCGCGAGCAGCCCGCGGATCGTGTCCCAGCGCGGCGGGTCGAAGCGTGCAAACAGCCGGAGCCCGGCGAAGCGGCTGGAGCGACGCAGGTACAGGAAGAACGCGATCGCCTGCGCCCACATCATCACCGCCGAGGCGATGCCCGGCCCGCCGGCACCGAGCTCGGGAAAGCCGAACGCGCCATAGGTCAGTACGTAGCCGATCGGCACCAGCAGCACCAGGCCGCCGAAGCCGAGCACCATCGTCGGCAGGGTGAAATGCAGGCCGTCGCTGAGGTAGCGCATGCACAGGTACAACGTCAGCGCGGGCACGCCCCAGCGGATGCCGTGGATGAAGTCGATCGCGCCCGGCACGATCGTCGGGGCGATGCCCATCGGCACCAGGGCGTGCGCGGCGGCGGTCATGAAGCCGAACAGGATGATGCCCAGCACGGCCGCCAGCCACATCGCCTGGCGGAACAGCGCGCCGATCTCCGCCCGCCGGCCGGCGCCATCGAGTTGCGACACCGCCGGCGGCAGCGACATCAGCGTGCCCATCGGCACCATCATCGGCAGCCAGAACAGCGCCGTGCCCACCGACACCGCGGCCAGCGTCTCGGTGCCGTGGTGTCCGGCGATCACGCTGTCGACGAAACCGATCAGCCCGGTCGACAGGTGGCCCAGCACCAGGGGTGCGGCGAGCACGGCGCTGCGGCCGACTTCGGTCGACAGGCGCGGGCCGTGTGTCGGCAGGGAGGCATCGGAAGGCATGGGAGAACCGGTCGGGCGACGGCGGCCGCGCCGCCAGGCGGCAGTCGGGCGCTGGCGCCGGGTCGTGGCGGGCCGCTATCTTAGCGCCCGCCATCCACGGCCCCGGGGACAACGCGCATGACCGACCACACGACCGGCAACGCGTCGCACGCGCCGCTGACCCACTGCGAAAACTGCGCCACGGCGCTGCAGGGCGATTTCTGCCACCAGTGCGGGCAATCGGTGCACAACCCGATCCGCCACGCCGGCCACGCGATCGAGGAATTCTTCGAAGCCTTCTGGCACCTCGACGGTCGCCTGTGGCGGACCCTGCGCGACCTGGTCTCGCCCGGGCGCGTGGCCATCAACTACCTCGCCGGCCACCGCCAGCGCTATATCGCGCCGCTGCGGCTGTTCGTGGTGCTGAGCCTTCTGACGTTCTTCATCGGCGCGGCGGCGGTACATATCGACGAGCGCAATGCCAACTTCAACGACAGCCGTGCCCGGTTCGCCCAGGCTGACACGGTCGAGGAAGTGCGGGCACTGGAGGACGCCTTGATGGAGGAGATCCAGCAGGCGCGCATGGCATCCGGAGACGTGCCCGGCGTGGACATGGGACTGGTGGCGGCCGAGGCGGCCATTCGCGGCGCCGCAGCCAACCGGCGCGTCGAACTGGGCGAAGACGGCACCGGGACCGGCAACGCCGCCGCACCGACCACTCGCGACGCGACGACGGCTCCACGTCCGCGCGACAGCGGCCTGCAGCTCAACATGCTGGGCCACACCGGCGTTTGGGACGCCAAGACCAATCCGCTGGTGGTCAGCTGGTGGCCGGGCTTCGCGAACGACTGGCTCAACCGCAAGCTCGGCAACATCGAGCGCACCATGGAGAGCGAGAACTTCGCCTCGCCCGAGTTCTGGGTGCAGGGGCTGATGGCCTCGGCGCCGACCGCCCTGTTCCTGCTGGTACCGGTGTTCGCCGGACTGTTGAAGCTGGTTTACCTGTTCAGCGGGCGCCTGTACCTGGAGCACCTCGTGGTGGCGCTGTACAGCCATGCCTACCTGCTGCTGGCATTGGCGCTGATGTTCGTGGCTTCGCTCGTAGGGAGCTGGCTGGCGCCGTACACGGCGTGGGTGGGCATCGTGGTCGCGCTGGGGTGGTCGCTGGTGATGGTGTGGCTGCCGATCTACCTGCTGCTGATGCAACGCCGCGTCTACCGCCAGGCCTGGTGGCTGACGGCGATCAAGTACCTGGTTGTCGGGAACATCTATTTCCTGATGTTGCTTTTTGCGACGCTGGTGATGTTCATGGCACGGCTGGCGGAGGGCTGACCGCTCAGCGGTGCAGGCGGTCCCACAGCCAGTCGTCGCGGCGCGCGGCGGCGGTCGATACCAGCTCGCGCCGCAGCTGGGCGCGCTCCTGCGGGGGCGTGCGTTGCACCAGTACCGCAAGGTCCTTGCGCTGGCGGGCGGTCATGCCGCGCAGCACGCGCAGGATCTCGTCGTGCTCGGCCACCGGCACCTGCGCCAGCAGCGGTTGCAGCGCGGTGTAGTCGGCGCCCAGGTCGGGGCCGAGCAGCCAGCCGCGGCGCACGCTGGCATCCAGCGCCTGGAACTCGTCGCGCAAGGCCTGCTGCCGGTCGGGAGGCAGCGCCTCGAACCAGCGCGCGGCGGTCCGCACCCGGTCGCGGTCGCGCGCCGGCAGGGCGCTGGCGGCCCGGTACCGCTCGCGCAGGGCGCCGCGCTCGGCCGCCGGCAGCGCATCCCACTCGGCCGCACGCTGCTCGAACGCCGCGCGCTCGGATTCGGTCCATCCGGCCCAGCGCTCGGCGTGACGCTGCAGTCCGGCACGCCGCTCGGGCTGGAGCCGCGGCAACACGTCGTCGAAATCGTCGAGCACCGGCGGCGTGGCCACCGCGGCGGGTGCCAGTCCGGCGAGCACGACGGCCACGACCATCCGGCGCAGGCATGCCTCAACCCGGTTCATTGGCGGTCTCTCCGAGAGGCACCTCGACCATGCCGGCCGCGGCGCCGGCCCCATCGACGCCTCCCTGCAATCCATCTTCCGGCGGAGCCGTCGGTCCGTCTTCACGCACCGGGCCGGGTTCGGCCCCGGGCAGTGGGGTGTTGGCGCCCTGCGCGGCCAGCCAGCTGTGGAACGCGAGCTCGCGGGCGTCCTGCAAACCTTCGGGGTCGGCCAGCAGTTCGAAGTCACGGTGCGAGACCAGCGCGGCGTCGGCGCCGTACCTGGACGCGGGGCCCTGGTCGGCCAGCTGCGAGACGGTTCCGGGTTCGGCCCCGCCGAACCGTTCGGGCCACAGGAAGGTAGCCGCGAACAACAGGGCGGCCAACGCCAGCAGGCCCCTCAGCACCGTCAGTACGCCGCGCGGCGCCGGCCGTCCGGCGACGCCCGGCGCCGGGATCGGTGGCGCGGCATCGCCCGGGGCCGCGGCCACCGCAGCCTCGCGGGCGTGCCCGAGCCGGGCCAGCCGCACCGGCGGCAACGTCTTGATGCGCCGGTGGATGTGCTCGCGCAGGCGCTGCCAGGCGCCGGGGTCCGCGCGGCCGTCGGCCTGGCGCGGGAGCGCGCGTTGCAGCGCCAGTCGGTAGGTGGCCGGCGCGACATCGAGCACCGCCGCCGCTTCCGGCTCGTCCAGCCCTGCCGCGAGCCGCAGCAGCAGGGCGGCACGCGGCCCGCTGCCCAGCCGCGCCAGCTGGTCGCCGGCTTCGAGTTCGACCGCGACCCCGTGGTGTCGTCGCAGGCCGGGCTGCGACAGCAGCAGCGTCCAGAACCGGCGCGGCCACTGGCTCATGGGCTGGCCGGCGGCCTCCGCACGGAACCGGCGCATCGCCTGGGCCAGGGCCGCGTCGCCCGCATCCGCATCGCCGCATTGCAGCTCGGCCAACACCGCGCCACGCCGCTCCACTCCGCGCAGGAAGGCGGCAAGGGCCGGTGGGGCACCCTGCGGGCGGCCCTCGCGGGACGCATTCAACGGATCGGGGCTACTCATCTGACAGCGTCACCATGCACGGATCATAGCGACCGAACCGGCCACGCCGCGTGCTTGACAATCCCGGTAAACCTTCGCGAACGAAGCGTGACGAGGGTTACAGCCAAAACCGGTTGTACACAGACGGGCCAAGGCGCTTCTGAACGGCCCGTTCAGCATCGCCGGACGCCGCGTTGCAGCAATGTTTCACGGCCAAGTCGCTGATTTAACTATGTTTAGCCCGCTTGGCACTTTTTTCACCAACCTGTGTGAAGGGTCGGTGCCACCGGCATTTCGGTCCACCGCCGCCGATCCGTGCACAGACTTATCCACATCCGGTGTGGATAACGGCGAATCCCTTTGTAAAACCGGAACTTGCGCACACTTCATCAGATGACAGACAGTAATGCGGCGCAACTTGCCTGCTTGCAGAGGAGCCCTGCAGGGTGTTGAGCCTGCAGCGCCCAAGGGGTCCGTGCGTCGCTAGACTGATGGCATGTCCCCAGTCGACCCGGCGGCCGGCGTGCTCCTTGTGGCCCTGCCGGTGCCGCTGCCGCGCTTGTTCAGCTATTTCCCCGCCGTGGACGGTCCCGCCGCGGCGGTCGGCGCGCGGGTGCGGGTGCCGTTCGGCCCGCGCGAGCTGGTCGGGGTCGTCACCGCAATCCCTGATGCGCCGGGCGATCCGGGTCCGCTGAAGCCGGTCCACGCGGTCCTGGACTCCACCCCGCTGTTCGCCGGCGAGCTGCTGGCCTCGCTGCGCTGGCTGGCGCGCTACACCCACGCGCCGCTTGGCGAGGTGCTCGCGACCGCCCTGCCCGGCCCGCTCCGGCATGGCGAGCCACTGCCCGACACCGTCCAGCGCGGATGGCAGCTGACCGAGGCCGGCCGCACCGCGATCGATGCAATGCGACCCGGCCGCCCCCGGCAGTTGGCCGAGCGGCTGGCCGCCGACGCGCCGCTGCCAGAGGCGCGGCTCCACGACGATCCCGAGGCCACCGGCTGGCGCGCCGCCGCCCGCACCCTGGCCAGCCGCGGCCTCGCCGAGCAGGTCATCGTCGACCCCGCGCGGCCCCACTCCATCGTGCGGCCGGGACCGCGGCTCAACGAGGGCCAGCAGGCCGCCGTCGATGCGGTGCTGGCCGGCGCCGGGGCCTTCCACCCGGTGTTGCTGGACGGCGTCACCGGCAGCGGCAAGACCGAGGTCTACCTGCACGCGATCGCCGACTGCCTGTCGCGCGGGCGCCAGGCACTGGTACTGGTGCCGGAGATCGGCCTGACCCCGCAGCTGCTGGCGCGCTTTCGCGAGCGGCTCGGGATCACCGTGCACGTGCTGCATTCGGGACTGTCGGATGGTGAGCGCGCGCGTACCTGGGCGGCCTGCCTGCGGGGCGAGGCGCGGGTGGTGGTCGGCACGCGATCGGCGGTCTTCCTGCCGCTGCCCGAAGCCGGCCTGCTGGTGGTCGACGAGGAGCACGACGGCAGCTACAAGCAGCTCGACGGCATCCGCTACCACGCGCGCGACTTCGCCCTGGTGCGGGCGCAGGCGCTCGGGGTGCCGGTGGTGCTCGGCAGCGCGACACCCTCGCTGGAGTCGCTGCGCAACGCCCAGGCCGGCCGCTACGGCTGGCTGCGGTTGCGCCAGCGCGCCGGCAACGCACAGCCGCCGGCGGTGCGGGTGATCGACGTGCGCAAGCGCCCGCTACTGGCCGGGATGTCACCCGAGCTGCTCGACACGATCGACCGGGCGCTCGAGGCCGACGGCCAGGTGCTGGTGTTCCGCAACCGCCGCGGCTACGCGCCGGTGCTGCTGTGCCACGACTGCGGCTGGAGCGCCCAATGCCAGCGCTGCGACGCCGCGATGACGGTGCACGGCGGCGGGCGCCGGCTGCAATGCCACCACTGTGGCGCGCGACGGCCGGTCCCCAATGCCTGCCCCGATTGCGGCGGACTGGCGCTGCAGTCGCAGGGCGCAGGCACCGAACGGATCGAAGAGGCCCTGCGCGAGCGTTTCCCGGAGGTGCCGGTGATGCGCATCGACCGTGGCACGACCCAGCGCCGCGACGCGCTGGAGCGCCACCTGTCCGAGTTCGGCAGTGCGCGCGGGATCCTGGTCGGCACCCAGATGCTGGCCAAGGGCCACGACCTGCCCAACCTGACCCTGGTGGCGGTGGTCGGGATCGACGAGGGGCTGTTCTCGGCCGATTTCCGCGCGCCGGAGAAGCTCGCCCAGCTCCTGATCCAGGTCGCGGGACGGGCAGGGCGCGCCGACCGGCCGGGCGTCGTCGCCCTGCAGACCCACCACCCCGGGCACCCGCTGCTGGCCACCCTGCTGGCCGGCGGCTACGGTGCGTTCGCCACGATCGAACTGGAGCAGCGCGAGGCCGCCGGTTTCCCGCCGTACGCGCACCTGGCGCTGTTACGGGCAGAGGCAAAACAGGTCGAACACGCCGACGGGTTCCTGCAGGCGGCCCGCCGCTGCCTGGAGCAGGCGGCGGACGGATCGTTGGAGCTCAGTGGCCCGTTGCCGGCCCCGATGCCACGCCGCGCCGGCTACCAGCGCAGCCAGCTGCTGCTGTCGTCCGCGGGGCGCCGCGAGCTGCACGCCGCGTTGGACGCCGCACTCCCGGAGATCCATGCCCTGCCTGATGCGCGCCGCGTGCGCTGGTCACTGGACGTGGACCCGGTCGACCTCTACTGAGTGGCAGGGGGTGCCGGCTTGGCGGTCTTGCGCGGACGCTGCGCCGCCTTGCGTGCCTTCGGCTTGTCCCGCACCCAGACACTCTGCTCGTCGCGACGCACCTCGAACAGGTCCGATGCCTCGATCAGGTCGCTGAGCTTGCGGTAGCCGTAATTGCGCGAGTCGAACGAGGCCTGGTTGCCGATCTGCTGGCCCACCGCGCCCAGGTGGGCCCAGCCGTCCTCGCCGCTGGCGAACTCGACTGCGCCCCGCAACATCTGCAACAGCCGTGCGTCGCCGCGCAGCTCGGCCGCGGTGCGCGGCTGCTGGGTGGCGGTGGCCGCGCCACTGTCCTGCTGGCCCAGCGCCTCGACGTAGGTGAACACCGAGCAGGCGTTGACGAACGGGTCCGGCGTCTTCTTCTCGCCGAAGCCGTAGACCTTCACCCCGTCGGTCAGCAGCCGCATCACCAGCGGGGTGAAGTCGGCATCGCTGGAGACGATCGCGAACCCGTCGAGGTTGCGCGCGTACAGCAGGTCCATCGCGTCGATCACCATCGCCATGTCCGAGGCGTTCTTGCCACGGCTGTAGGCGAACTGCTGCACCGGCCGGATCGCGTACTGGTGCAGGCACGCCTCCCAGCTCTTGAGGTGCGGGTTCTTCCAGTCGCCGTAGGCCCGCCGCACGTTGGCAACACCGTGGCGCGCGACCTCCGCGAGGATCACGTCGAGCTTGGCCGCCGGCGCATTGTCGGCGTCGATCAGCAGGGCGATGCGTTTTTCGTCTTGCGCCACCGGCGTGCTCCGAGGGGACTGACCCGAGCCTAGCGCACCGCTGCGCACGGCAGGACAATGGCCGGACGCAACGGAGGGCAGCGATGCACGGGCAACCACACGTGGTGATCGTCGGCGGCGGGTTCGCCGGGCTATGGGCGACCCGGGCGCTCGCCCGCGACGCGGTGCGCATCACCCTGGTCGACCGCCGCAACCACCACCTGTTCCAGCCGCTGCTCTACCAGGTGGCTACCGCCGGCCTGTCGGCGCCCGATATCGCCGCACCGCTGCGGCACATCCTGCGCCGTCAGGGCAATGTCGAAGTGCGGCTGGGCGAGGTGACCGCCATCGATACCGCCGGGCGACAGGTGCGGCTGGCCGATGGCGGCGTGCTCGACTACGATTTCCTGCTGCTGGCCAGTGGCGCCACCCATGCCTACTTCGGCCACGACGACTGGGCCACCGCCGCGCCCGGCCTGAAGACGCTCGAGGATGCGTTGGCGATCCGCCGGCGGGTGCTGCTCGCGTTCGAGCGCGCGGAGGCGGCCAGCGATCCGGACC
The DNA here is from genome assembly GCF_907164845.1 of Lysobacter luteus. NCBI lineage: Bacteria > Pseudomonadati > Pseudomonadota > Gammaproteobacteria > Lysobacterales > Lysobacteraceae > Novilysobacter > Novilysobacter luteus. The sequence continues at coordinate 239,866 of NZ_OU015430.1, read as the reverse complement.
AGCGCGCGGCCTGGCTGGAGTTCGCTGTCGTCGGTGGCGGACCAACCGGGGTCGAGCTGGCCGGCACCCTGGCCGAGATCGCCCGGCACACCTTGCGCGACGAATTCCGCCGGATCGACCCGGCACAGGCGCGGGTGCGTCTGATCGAGGCCGGTCCGCGGGTGCTGTCATCTTTCCCCGAATCGCTGTCGGCCAAGGCCGCGACCCAGTTGCGACGGCTCGGGGTGGAGGTGGTGACCGGGCGGCCGGTCGCCCACATCGACGACCAGGGCTACACCCTGGAGCTCGGGGACGGGCGGCAGGAGCGCGTGCCGGCGCGCACGGTCCTGTGGGCCGCCGGCGTCGCCGCATCGCCACTGGGCGCGCTGCTGCAGGCCGAGCGCGACCATGCCGGACGGGTGCTGGTGGGGCCCGACCTGTCCATCCCGGGGCGGCCGGAAGTCTTCGTCGCCGGCGACCTGGCCAGCGTGCGGCAGGGCGACCGCGCGGTACCGGGGGTTGCCCCGGCCGCCAAGCAGATGGGTCGCCACGTCGGCGACGCCATCCGCGCGCGGCTCGCGTCGCGGCCCGCGCCTGGGTTCCGCTACCGCGACTTCGGCAACCTCGCCACCATCGGTCGGATGGCCGCGGTGGTCGACCTGCATGGACTGAAGCTGTCGGGCATCGTGGCCTGGTGGTTCTGGCTGGTCGCCCACGTGTTCTTCCTGATCGGCTTCCGCAACCGGCTGGCGGTGCTGACCAACTGGGCCTGGGCGTACTGGACTTACCAGCGCCATGCCCGGATCATCTTCGGCCCATCCCGGCCCCGCGGTGCGACCGGAGACACCGACGACACCGGCGACGCGCCCGCTGAGCGCAGGCGATGAATCACGGGCAATAAAAAGCCCCGCAGGCAGGGGGGGCCGGCGGGGCTGGTGGAACGGGACCTGGGGAGGGGTCTTCGTTCCGGGGGATCACTCCAGGGGAGGGAGAGATCGTCGACAGACGTTGCATCTGTCGAGGCGTAGTTGACCACCCCCGACATGGATGAATCGTGAAGATCCGGGTTAAGAAAATGTTGGGTTCAGGACGGATTCAGAGCGACAGATTCGGTCAAGCGGGAGGCGTCCGGAACCGCTTTGCCACGGGCCTTTCGACCGCGGCGCGGGGGCCTGGGGACCCTCTTTCGTTCAGGCTCGCGTGAAGGGCGGGGCGCCTCAGTGCGCCTCGTCCCAGTCCATGCCCACCCCGCTGTCGACCACCAGCGGCACCTTGAGCTCGGCCGCCGCGGCCATACGGGGGACCACCTCCGCCAACAGGGTATCGACGAACCCTGCCTCGACCTCGAACACCAGTTCGTCGTGCACCTGCATGATCATCAGCGCGGGGGCGTCGCCGCCGCCGCTGCGGTACCCCGCCAGCCAGCCGTCGATGTCGACCATCGCCCGCTTGATGATGTCGGCCGCGGTGCCCTGCATCGGCGCATTGATCGCCGCGCGCTCGGCACCGGCGCGCAGGCCCTGGTTGCGGGCGCTGATGTTCTCCAGGTACAGCCGGCGTCCGAACACGGTCTCCACGTAGCCCTGGTCGCGCGCCTGCTGGCGGGTGCGGTCCATGAACTCGCGCACGCCCGGATAGCGGCTGAAGTACAGGCCGATGTAGTCCTGCGCCTCGCCGCGCGACACGCCCAGCTGCTTGGCCAGGCCGAACGCGCTCATCCCGTACATCAGCCCGAAGTTGATCGCTTTGGCCGCGCGGCGCTCGCCCGGCTCGACCGTCTCCAGGGTTTTGCCGAACACCTCGGCGGCGGTCGCCTTGTGGATATCGGCGCCGGACGCGAACGCACGCAGAAGCGCAGGGTCCTCCGACAGGTGGGCCATGATCCGCAGCTCGATCTGCGAATAGTCGCAGGCGACGATCCGGCGGCCTTCCGGCGCGATGAACGCCTTGCGGATGCGGCGGCCATCGTCGGTGCGGATCGGGATGTTCTGCAGGTTCGGGTCCGACGACGACAGCCGGCCGGTCGCCGCGCCCGACTGGTGGTAGCTGGTGTGCACCCGGCCTGATTCGGCGTTGATCATCAACGGCAGCTTGTCGGTGTAGGTGCTGCGCAACTTGGCCAGGCTGCGGTAGTCCAGGATCACCCGGGGCAGCTCGTGCAGGTCGGCGATCGCCTCGAGCGCCTCCTCGTTGGCCGACGGCTGGCCCTTGGGCGTCTTTACCAGCGCCGGCAGCTTCAACTCCTCGAACAGGAGCGCGCAGACCTGCTTGGGCGAGTCGAGGTTGAACGTGCGCCCGGCCAGCTCGGTGGCGCGCTGCTGGGCGGCGAGCATCCGCGCCCCAAGGTCGGCCGACTGCCGCCGCAGCTCGGCGGCGTCGACCAGCACGCCGTTGGCTTCGACCCGCTCCAGCACCGGTACCAGCGGCACCTCGATCCCGCGGTACACGCGCTCCAGCGCCGGGTCGGCGGCCAGCCGCGGCGACAGCACCCGGTGCAGCCGCAGGGTGATGTCGGCATCCTCGGCGCCATAACGGGTCGCATCGTCGATCGCGACCTGGTTGAAGGTGATCTGCTTGGCGCCCTTGCCGGCCACGTCGGCGTACTTGACGGTTTCGTAACCCAGGTAGCGGCTGGCCAGCGAGTCCATGTCGTGGCGGCTGGCCGTGGCGTTGAACACGAAGCTTTCAAGCATGGTGTCGTCGGCGTAGCCGCGCACCTCGACGCCGTGGCAGCGCAGCACGTGCAGGTCGTACTTGCCGTTGTGGCCGACCTTGCGCCGGCCCGGATCGGCCAGCAGCGGCCGCAGCGCCGCCAGCACCACCTCGCGGTCCAGCTGCGCGGGCGCGCCGGGGTAGTCGTGCCCGAGCGGGATGTAGCACGCGCGGCCAGGCTCGACCGCCAGGCTCAGCCCCACCAGCCGCGCACACAGCGCGTCGAGCGAGTCGGTCTCGGTGTCGAAGGCGAACTCGTCAGCGGCCTCCAGGCGCGCGACCCATTCGCGCAGCTGCGATTGGTTGAGCACGGTCTCGTACTCGCCCGGCGCCGACAGCGCCGGGTCGACCGCGGCCGGCGCGGTGGCGGCGCGGGCATAGCCGGCGGCGGTGTTGCGCACGCCAGCGCGGTCGGCGGCGGCATCGCCGGCCACGGTGCCATTGCCGGCGTCGAGCTCTCGCAGCGCCTGCTTGAAGCCGTAGCGCGCGTACAGCACGCGCAGCGCGTCGGCGTCGCGTTCGCGCAGGGGCAGCTCGTCGTGATTGCGCTCCAGCTCAAGGTCCGTGCGGATGGTGGTGAGCGTGCGGTTGAGCGGCAGCCGGTCGAGCACCGCCCGCAGGTTGTCGCCGATCTTGCCCTTGATCGCGTCGGCGTTGGCGATGACCCCGTCGAGCGTGCCGTACTCGGCCAGCCACTTGGCGGCGGTTTTCGGACCGCACTTCTCGACACCGGGGATGTTGTCGATCTTGTCGCCCATCAGCGCGAGGTAATCGATGATCTGGTCGGCGCGCACCCCGAACTTGTCGATCACCGCCTGATCGCTGTCGAGCCGGCTGCCGCTCATCGTATTGACCATCACGATGCCGGCGCACTCGTCGCCGTCGACACTCACGCAGGGCCGCACGAGTTGGGCGAAGTCCTTGTCGCTGGTGGACACCGTCACATCGACACCGGCATTGGCGGCCTGCACCGCCAGCGTGCCGATGACATCGTCGGCCTCGACGTCGGGCACGCGGATGATGTCGATCCCCAGCGCCTGGACGATGTCGCACATCGGCTGCACCTGCGCACGCAGCTCGTCGGGCATCGGCGGGCGGTTGGCCTTGTACTGCGGGTCGAGGTCGTCGCGGAACGTCTTGCCCGGTGCGTCGACCACGTAGGCGATGTAGTCCGGCTGCTCCTTCAGGTGCGCGCGCAGCATGTTGACCACGCCGAACAGCGCACCGGTCGGCTCGCCTGCGTCGTTGGTCAGGGGAGGCAGCGCGTGGAAGGCGCGATAGAGGTAGCTGGAGCCGTCGATCAGGACTAGTCGTTTCATGACCCGGATTCTACGGGCGGCCGCCGGGGGCCGCTGGCGGCCCGGCTGCCCTTCGCGGCCCGGGGGTTATGCTGGATGCGCCAGCCCCACCCCGCCCTCGCGCGGACGTCCCGCTCCGTCGCCCACCACACCAGACGAGGCCCCCGCCATGCGCACCGCACTGCTCGCACCGCTCGCCCTGACCCTCGCGCTCGCCGCCTGCGCCACCACGCCCGCGGACCCCACCGCCGGGCTGCAGGACCCCGACGTCACCCGCACCGTTGCCGAGAACGGCGACGTGATCGAGCAGTACCGCGTCAATGGCCAGCTCAAGGTGGTCAAGGTCACGCCGTCGCGCGGGCCGGTGTACTACCTGATGGACCAGGACGGCGACGGGCGCCCCGACGACGAAGGCCCGGTGTCACCGGTATGGTGGAAGCTGTTCGACTGGAACTGACCGAGGGCTTCCCGTGAAAGGCTTTGTAGACGACATCGAGAAACTCACCACCGGAAACAGCGACTTCCGCCGCGTGCTGTACACCGGCAAGCACATGCAACTGGTCCTGATGGCGATCCCGCCCGGCGGGGAAATCGGCGCCGAGGTCCACGACACCCACGACCAGTTCCTGCGGGTCGAGGAAGGGCGCGGCGAGGTGGTCATCGACGGCACCACCTCCGCGATCGCCGACGACTTCGCGATCATCGTTCCGGCGGGCGCCCGCCACAACGTCATCAACACCGGGGACACGCCGCTCAAGCTGTACACGCTGTACGCGCCGCCCGAGCACCGCCTGGACGTGGTTCACCCGACCCAGCCCGACGCCGAGTCCGACGACGAGCATTTCGACGGCCGCACTACCGAGTAGCCGGCCCGGGACTCACGCAGACGGCCGGCCCTGCGCCGGCCGTCTGTCGTTGCGGACACGCCCGCTTCGCGTCGGCTTTACACCGCGCGCGGATAGTCGGGGGTCCCACCGTCATGGAGACAGCGATGCCGTACGACCGGATCTCCGACCTCCCCGACTCCGTCCGCGACAACGTGCCCAAGCACGCGCAGGAGATCTACAAGGAGGCGTTCAACAGCGCCTGGGACGAGTACAGCGATTCCGACGACCGCCGCGGCGACGCCTCTCGCGAAGAGACCGCGCACAAGGTCGCGTGGAACGCCGTCAAGCAGAAGTACGAGAAGGGTGATGACGACAAGTGGCACGCCAGGTAGGCGTCGCTTGCTTCCCGCACCGCGTTACCCCGGCTGCAGGTTGGCGTAGGCGAGCACCAGCCACTTGCTGCCGGCCTCGTCGAAGTTGACCTGCACCCGCGCATGCGCGCCGCTGCCTTCGAAGTCGGTGACCACGCCGGTCCCGAACGTCGCGTGGCGCACATTGGCCCCCAGTGGCAGCGCTGGCGCTTCGATCGCTGCATGTCCGAAGTTGCGGCGCGGCGCGGCACCGCCCATCGGCCGCGACACCTGCACTTTTGGCCGCACTTCGTGCAGCAGTGCCGGCGGGATCTCGCGCAGGAAGCGTGAGGGAATGCCGTACATCTCCTGCCCGTGGATGCGGCGCGCCTCGGCGTAGCTGAGTACCAGCTTCTCGCGGGCGCGGGTGATGCCCACATACGCCAGGCGACGCTCCTCCTCGAGCCGGCCCGATTCCTCGATCGACTTGGCGTTCGGGAACAGGCCCTCCTCCAGTCCGGCCAGGAACACCAGCGGGAACTCCAGCCCCTTGGCGCTGTGCAGCGTCATCAGCTGCACGCCGTCCTCACCGGCCTGGGCCTGGCCCTCGCCGGCCTCGAGCGAGGCGTAGCTGAGGAACGCAACCAGCTCGGGCATTGCTGCCGCGTCCTCCTCGTCATTGCGGGTGAAGCGCGACGCGACCGACACCAGTTCGTCCAGGTTCTCGGTACGTGAGTCGAGCTGTCCCTTGGACTCGCGCGCGTAATGCTCGCGAAGCCCTGATCGCGCCAGCACGTGGTCGATCTTCTCCGGCAGCGGCATCTCGGCGACGTCGGCCTCCAGGCCATCGATCAAGGCAATGAAACCGGCCAGCGCATTGCGCGCGCGCGCCGCCAGCACCGGCTCGGAGGCCAGCCAGCGGGCGGCGACCATCAGCGGCGCGCCGTCCGCGCGGGCGCGACGACGCACCTCGTCCAGCGTGCGTTCGCCGATGCCGCGCGTCGGCGTGTTGACCGCGCGCTCGAACGCGGCATCGTCGGCGCGGTTGGCGACCAGCCGCAGGTAGGCCAGAGTGTCCTTGATCTCGGCGCGCTCGAAGAAGCGCTGGCCGCCGTAGACGCGATAGGGCACCTGTTCGGAGAGCAATGCCTCTTCGAACGCACGCGATTGGGCATTGCTGCGATAGAGGATCGCGACCTCGCCGTGGCTGCCGCCGTCGCGCACCCACTGGCGCAGGCGCTCGACCACGAAGCGCGCCTCGTCGATCTCGTTGTAGGCCGCGTACAGGTCGACCGGCTCCCCGCTGCCGCTGTCGGTCCACAGCTTCTTGCCCAGGCGCTCGGGGTTGTGCGCGATGACCGCGTTGGCGGCATCGAGGATGTTGGCGCTGGAGCGGTAGTTCTGCTCGAGCTTGATCGTTTGCGCCCCCGGAAAATCCTTCAGGAAACGCTGCACGTTCTCGACCTTGGCCCCGCGCCAGCCGTAGATCGACTGGTCGTCGTCGCCGACCACGAACACCTTGCCGCCGTCACCCGCGAGCAGGCGCACGAACCCGTACTGGATCGCGTTGGTGTCCTGGAACTCGTCGACCAGGATCTCTCCGAACCGATGCCGGTAATGCGCCAGCAGCGCCGGGTTGTCGCGCAGCAACTCGTGCGCGCGCAGCAGCAACTCGGCGAAGTCGACCAGGCCGGCGCGGTCGCAACGCTCCTGGTAGGCGGCGTAGCAGCGGCGCATGACATCGGCCCACTGGTCGTTCGCATCGGGCTGCAGGTGCTCCGGCCGACGGCCCTCGTCCTTCTGCGCATTGATCCACCACGCGATCTGGCGTGGCGGGAAACGGCTGTCGTCCAGTTCCAGTGCCTGCACGACGCGCTTGACCAACCGCAGCTGGTCGTCCGAGTCGAGCACCTGGAAGCCTTCCGGCAGCCTGGCCTCCTGCCAGTGCAGCCGCAGCAGCCGGTGGGCCAGTCCGTGGAAGGTGCCGATCCACATGCCGCGGGTACCGCCGCCGAGCTGGGCGTCGACACGCTGGCGCATCTCGGCCGCGGCCTTGTTGGTGAAGGTGACCGCGAGGATGCCGTGGGTCGGCACCCCGAACACTTCGTGCAGCCAGGCGATCCGATGGGTCAGCACCCGGGTCTTGCCGGAGCCGGCGCCGGCGAGCACCAGGTAGTGGCCTGGAGGCGCGGAAACGGCCTCGCGCTGCGCCGGGTTCAGCGCGTCGAGCAGGTGGGAAACATCCATCCGCGCATTCTACCGGCGCGCGTCGCATGGCCTGCGCCACGCGACCTGGCAGGGGTCAGGACAGCACCCGCTCCCGTTCATCCCCGTCGGCGGCGAGCAGCCGCGCCGGCCGGGTCTGGTGCATCAGGCGGTGGAGGTCGGCTTCCAGCCGGTCGATACGTGCGCTGATGCCCGCCGTTTCCGCCGCATCCAGGTGGACCAGGCCTTCCAGCAGCATCGCCACGTTGTCCAGGCGCAGCTTCTGGTCATGCAATGCCTGCCGCTGGTAGCGGCCGTCGACATCCCGGGGGTCGCGGGCACGGGAGCGGCCGCGCTGTTCCCGCAACACGCGGTGCAGGCGCTCGGCGCCGCGGCGGTCGCTGCCGGACCATGGCCGGCCCCTGCCGGAAACGGTTTCCCGCCAGGTCGCGAAACTCTTGCGCGGGGCCAGCCGCTGGCCGTCGTCGGTGGCCACCAGCGCCTTGTGCGGTTGGCCGGCCCAGCTCACCTCCTCGACCTGTTCGACCCGGAACAGGAACAGCCATTCACCCGGCGCGCCCAGGTTGATCGCCAGCAGCCCGGCCAGGCCGGGCGCGGCGAGCGCGGGGGTGTTCCAGTCGTCGGCGCGGTCGGTCATCACCACCTCGTCCGGGCCGTGGCCCGCCGCCCACGCCAGCAGTGGCGCGGGATCACGCGACGCGGGCGCGCGGCCGCTGGCATGCCAGCGCCCGGCGACCGCGAGCCCGGCGCCATCGCATTCGAGCACCTCGCGGACGAGCTCGAGTTCATCGGCCAGCGCCTGGTCGAAATCGCGCGCCTGTGCCAGCCGCACCACCATCGCCTCGCGCAGCCGCTGGGCCCGGTCGAACCGCTCCATCGTGCGCTCCTGCTCGCGGGCGGCGACGCGCATCGAGACGAACATGCCAAACAGGTCGGCCGCCGCGCGTGCGCTGGCCGACACCCGTCGCGGCACGCGGTGGTGGCATGCGATCAGCCCCCACAGGCGGCCACCGCTGATGATCGAGATCGACATCGACGCCGCGACGCCCATGTTGCGCAGGTACTCCAGGTGGACCGGCGCCACGCTGCGCAGCACGTGCTGGCTGAGGTCGAGCGGCGCACCGGAGGCGTCGGCCCCCGGCACGACCGGCACCGCCTCGTACGACGCGTCAGGAATGATCCGGATGCGGTTGCGCAGGTACAGCGCGCGCGCCGGCGGCGGGATGTCGGTGGCCGGGTAACGCAGGCCCAGGTAGGGCTCCATGCCGTCGGCGGCGACCTCGGCAATGACCTCCCCGGAGTCGTCCTCGCGGAAGCGGTAGACCATGACGCGGTCGTAGCCGGTCAGCCCGGCCACCTGCGCCGCCACCTGCCGGAAGAAGTCGTGGCCGACATCGTCCTGTCCTAGCTGGGCGATCATCCGTTGCGCGATCGCCGTCGGAGCGCGCGTGTCGCCGCGCGTCGGCTGCGGCTCCAGTTCGATGTGCAGCAGGCCATCGACCGCATGCACGGTGACATCGCAGATCGTCATCAAGGCGCCGACGTTCGCGGTGCATACGCGCTGGGCCGTGGCGTCGCCGGTCGCGAGGGCCGCGATCGCGTCGGACACCTGCGACAGCACGTCCTCCTCGATGAACTCGTTGACCGGCTGGCCGACCAGCTCGCCGGGCAGCATGCCCAGCAGCGTTTCCACGTTTGCGGAGACGTGCCGGATGCGCCAGTCAGCCAACGAGCAACTCACCAGGTAGCCGTGCGGCTGGATTGCCCCCGACAGGTGCACCGGTGCCCGGAGACATGCGTCCAGGTCGAAGTTGCCGTTGGCTGCCGGGTCGATCATCGAAGCTCCTCCAGACCACCGAAGGCGGCCTCTGCGGTTGCGAATGTGGCCACCGCCGCGGCGCGGCAACGGTCGGTCTGGTGCGGATCGAGGCGGGCGGCGTCCAGGGACGCCAGCACGCCGTTCCACATGGAGCCCTGCGCGAAGACGTGCAGGAAAGACGCGGCACGGCCCGGGCCGAAGCCCAGTGCTTCGGCCTGGCGGGCCAGCTGGCGCGCGCCGACCGATGCACCGCCGACGACATAGGCCACGCCCAGACGGGACGGCTCATCCGTCGCCGGCAGCGGCGCCGCCAAGCTCGGTGTCGGCCCGACAGCCAGGGCCCGCATGTCGTCGGCGAGCAGGGCCTGCAGCGGGGCCATCGGCCACGCCGGCAGCAGCGCGTCCTCGCAGGCGGCGAGGAAGCGCTGCATTCCGCCCAGGTAGCGTTGGTAGGTTTCCAGGTCGGCGATGCCACCGCCGAGCAGTGCGTCGACACGGGCGTGCGCGTCGTGGGTGTCCTGGCGAAGCGTTGTCCGAAGCGGGGATGGCGTCATCCGGGAAACGATACGTCAGCCCCGATGAATTGGGCCTCCATGCCTGCCCGGCAGCTGAACCTGCCTGCCCCGGTCAATGCGCGGCGGCAGGCTTGGCCGGGTGCATGAGCTTGTCGGTCCAGGCGATGCCGATCGCCGACAGGATGAACACGCAGTGGATGACGGTCTGCCAGACCACGCCGTCGGCGGTCGTGCTGGTGCATACCTTCGTCGCCATTGCACCCGCATTGGCGGCGGCGAACTCGGCCGCCTGCACGGCGGCGACCAGCGCGTCCGGGGTGCCGCACAGCGGCAGGCCGCTGCCGACCGTACCCGCCTCGATGAAGGTCTTGAGCAGGTGGATCGAGCTGATGCCGATGATCGCCATCGCCAACTTGACCTTGAGCACGCTGGCGTTAACGTGGCTGAGCCACTCGGGCTGGTCCGGATGCCCTTCCAGTCGCAGCCGGGACACGAACGTCTCGTAGCCGCCGACGATCACCATCACCAGCAGGTTGGAGATCATCACCACGTCGATCAGCCCCAGCACGATCAGCATGATCCCCTGTTCGCTCAGGGTGTTGGCATCGGTGATCAGGTGCAGCAGTTCCTTGACGAACAGGAACACGTAGACGCACTGGGCGATGATCAGGCCCAGGTACAGCGGCAGCTGCAGCCAGCGCGAGCTGAAGATCAGCGTCGGCAGCGGGCCGAGCGGGCTGGGCAGTGTGGAGCGGGTGTCGGTCATTGGCGGGAGTCGTGAAAGGACGCGGAATAGTAAGCGGTCAGTCCCGGCCCGCACCCATCCGGTACTGCCTGGGCGGGGTGGCGCCCATCAGGTGCTCGACGAAGTAGTCCCAGCGGCGGCGGGTCATGTAGTCACTGTCCTCGCCGAAGCCGTGGCGCGCATGCGGGAAAAGCAACAGGTCGAAGTCCTTGTTGGCCTTGATCAGCGCATCGACCACCAGCAGCGTGTTCTGCGGCGGGACGTTGTCGTCCATCATCCCGTGCGCGAGCAGCAGCTTGCCCTTGAGGTTGCCGGCACGGGCCTGGTTGGCCTGGGCGTCGTAGTTGCTGTTGCCCTCGGCGTCGACCACTTCGAGCCCCTGCCACTTCTCGGCCCAGTCGTCCTCGTAGACCCGGTTGTCGTGGTTGCCGCTCTCGCTGATCCCGACCTTGTAGAAATCGGGGTAGGTGAACATCGCGTCCGCCGTCGCGTAACCGCCGCCGGAGTGGCCCCAGACGCCGACGCGATCGAGGTCCATCCAGGGATGGCGCTCGGCGAGCTGCTTCAGGCCGGCGACCTGGTCGGGCAGGGTGTTGTCGCCAATGTCGCCGTCGAACGCGTCGTGGAAACGCTTTGAACGCCACGGCGTGCCGAGGCCGTCGATCGCGACGACGACAAAACCGAGTTCCGCCAGCGCCTGGTGGTCGATCCGCGCGGCGGTGAAGCTGCGCCCGCGCACGGACCCGGTCTGTGGACCCGGGTAGATGTAGTTGACCACCGGGTACTTCTTCGACGGATCGAGGTCGGTCGGCGTGAACATCATCCCGTACAGCGTCGTGCGCCCATCCCGGGCGGTCACCGTGATGGGCGTGGGCGGCACCCAGCCGGTGGCGCGCAGCCGGCTGTCGTCGGCGCTGGCCACCGTGGCGATGGTGCGGCCGTCGTCGCTGGCGCGCAGCACGGTCACCGGTGGCACCGTCGGGGTGGAGTAACTGTCGACGAAGTAGGTGCCGTCCGGCGACAGGGTCACCGTATGGTTGGCGTCCTCGGGGGTCAGCAGCGTGGCGTCGCCGCCATCGAGCGACGCCTTGTAGAAATGCTGGTAGTACGGGTTTCGACCGTCTTCCATGCCGACGCCGCGGAACCAGACGGTGCGGCTGTCGGGGTCCACTCGCAGCACCTGGGTGACGTTGCCCTCGCCCGCGGTGATCGCATGCTTGAGCGTGCCGCTGGCCAGGTCGTACAGGTACAGGTGGCCCCAGTCGCTGCGCTCGGAGAACCAGATGAACTCGTTGGATCCGGGCAGGTACTTCCAGTTGACCCGGCCGTTGCCGGATTCGAAGTAGGTCGGCACGTGCTCGTGGTAGACCGTGCGGACGGCGCCGGTGGCGGCGTCGGCGACGCGCAGCCAGGTGTCCTTGTGGTCGCGCGACGTCGAGGCGAACGCGATCGACGCGCCATCCGGCGCCCACTGCACGTCCTCCCAGCCGCCGTAGCAGCTGACGTCGTCGCAAAGGGTCGAGCGGTGCTGCTCGGGCGGCAGGTCGAGACGCACCAGCTTGCGTGCCGGCACGTCGATGATGACCCGCTCGATCATGGTGACGTGCTCGTCGCCGACGAAGGGGTACTTCCAGCGCTCCACCTCGGGCGCACCGGCGCGGGTGCCAACCAGCACCATCTCGCTGGTGCGGCGCTGGTCTTGGCGGAAGGTGGCGATCCTGTTCGAGTCCGGCGACCACACCAGGATCGGCCGGTCGCTGTGGGTCCAGCCGGCGTTGTCGGTGGCGTAGCCGTAGTCGGTGGTTCCGTCGGTCGTCAGGGGCGTCTCGACGCCGGTGGCGGTGTCGCGCACCCACAGGTTCCAGTCGCGGATGAACGCGGCGAGCCGGCCGTCCGGGGACTCGACCACCGGGGCATTGCTGCCGGGCGCGTCGTCGCCGGCGGGCTTGCGGGTCGCGGTGCCGCTGGCGGCCTCGCAGACCGGTTCGCCCTGCAGGTCGCACAGGTAATGCTGCTTGCCCAGGGCGACGTCGAAGCGGCCGTCGTCGGTGATCTCCAGGCCGCTGACCGGCAGCTTGGCGGCGTCCATCGGCTTGCCGCTGGCGTCGGCCAGCGCACCGGCAAGTGCCTCGTGGTCGAACGCATCGGCGATCGTGCCGGTGGCGGCGTCGGCCCGGCGGAAGTGGTCGCCGGCGGCATCGTGGTCCTTGAACCAGAAATGGCGGTCGTCCAGCCAGACCACGGTACTGACGGCGTGGTCGAGCAGCGGCGTGGTGTTGTAGCCCATGAAGCGCTCGGCGCGGGCGTAGTCGGCATCGGTATAGACCTTGCCAGGCTCCTGCGCGGCGGCCGGCAGCGCGGCCAGCATCAGGCCACCGATGATTGCGCCGGTCAGGCGCGGCTTGCGGTTCATGACACCCATGCGGTTCCCCAGGTCGGACGGTTGCGGGCACCGGCCGTGCGCACGGTGCCGGACCAACCTTACCGGAACGACAGCGGGGCCTGCTGCGACCAGCCAGGTCACCCGCGACAGCATCCGGCGGTGGCCGATCAGCCGTGCCCAGCGGGTGCCGACGTCGCGCGTCCGCCTGTTCAGCCCGTGGGCGCTGGCATACTTCGTTGCGTCTCACGCCGGGCGGCCATGCTCGGCCGTCCACCGCCAGAACTCCATCGAACCAGGAAGCCCGAGTGCCGCCAGCGTCCCCGTATCCACCCATGGCCCCGATCGCGATCCGCGCGTTTACCGCGACGACCGCGCTGGGCCGCGGTGCCGGGGCGCAGCACCGCGCCCTGCTCGACCGCCGCAGCGGCCTGCGCCCCAACGATTTCGGCCCGTTGGGCGAGGACGGGGCACCGCTACCGTGCTGGATCGGCCGGGTCGAGGGAGTCGAAGATGTCGCGTTGCCGGCCGGCGCCGAACGCTGGGATTGCCGGAACAATCGGCTGGCGTGGCTGGCCCTGCAGCAGGACGGCCTGCCCGATGCGATTGCCGCGGTGGTCGCGCGCCATGGCGCCGAGCGCGTCGCGACCGTCATCGGCACCTCGACGTCGTCCATCGGCGAAACCGAGCAGGCCTACCGCCGCCTCGCCACCGGCAATGACGGCGCGCCGGCATTCCCCACCGACATCGCCCGGCCGATCGTCCACACGGTGCACGCCACCGGCGATTTCGTGCAGCACGTGACCGGGCTCCGGGGTCCGTGCGTGACGGTCGCCACCGCGTGTTCGTCCAGCGCCAAGGTCTTCGCCCAAGCCGCGCGCCTGATCGACGCCGGCCTCGCCGATGCGGCCCTCGTCGGCGGCGTCGATACCCTCTGCGGCAGCGTGCTGTACGGCTTCAACTCGCTGCAGCTGGTGTCCGCCGCACCATGCAGGCCATTCGATATCGCGCGCGATGGCCTGTCACTCGGCGAGGCGGGCGGCTACGCCGTGCTCGAACGCGCGGACGGCGGTGGCCCCGGCCTGCAACTGCGTGGCTACGGCGAGTCCAGCGACGCCCACCACATGTCGACCCCGCACCCGGAAGGCCTGGGTGCGCGGCTCGCGATGCGCGACGCACTGGCGCGCGCCGGCATCGATGCCTCGCAGGTCGGCTACCTCAACCTGCACGGGACCGCCACGCCGGCGAACGACAGCATCGAGGCGGCCGCGGTGGCGTCGATGTTCCCCCCGACCCTGCACGCCAGCTCGACCAAGGGATGGACCGGCCACACCCTCGGTGCGGCCGGCATCGTCGAGTCGGTGTTCGCGCTGCTCGCGCTGGAGCACGGCACCCTGCCCGGCATCCTCAACAGCGACTCGCCCGACCCGGCCTGCGGCCCGCAGATCCGGTTCGCGAACGCCGCCGGCGAGGTCGCGTACGCGATGAACAACTCGTTCGGTTTCGGCGGCAACAACTGCTCGCTGGTGTTCGGGAGGGCGCGATGAGCCTGCTGGCCGCCACCATCCAGGGCATCGGCTTCTGGACCCGCGGCCTCCCGTCGTGGGACGCCGCGCGGGTGTTTGCACGGGATGGGGTGCTGCCGGACGTCGCGCCATCGCGGCCATCCCCGCAGCTGCTCGCGCCCAATGAGCGCCGGCGCGCACCCGAAACCGTCGCCGTCGCACTCGAGGTCGCACTGGCCGCCTGCGCGGACGCGGGCCGCGAACCTTCCACGCTGCCGTCGGTGTTTGCCTCCACCCACGGCGAGCTGGCGATCACCGACTACATGTGCACCACGCTGGCAACCCAGCCGCAGTCGATCTCGCCCATCCGCTTCCACAACTCGGTGCACAACGCCGCGGCCGGCTACTGGACTATCGGCACCGGCGCGATGCACGGCGCCAATGCGATCAGTGCATTCGACGCGACCTTCGCGCAGGGCCTGGTCGAGGCGATGGTGCAGCTGGCCACGGGCGCCGAGGCGGTACTGCTGGTCGGCTACGACGGTGCATCGGCCGGTCCCCTGGCGCAGGTATCGCCCAGCGAGGGACTGTTGGGCGCGGCGCTGGTGCTGTCGCGCGCGGAGCGTCCCGGCGCGGCGAGACTGACGGTTGCGCTGGACGACGGCGTGGCCGCCGGCGGGACTGGCGCACTTGCGCGCTTCACGCCGGATAACGCAATGACCCCGATGCTGTCGCTGTTCGACCCGCTCGCCATGGGCGCGCCGGCGGCCACCCTCAAGGCCGGCCCCGGAAGGATCCTGCGGGCCGCACTCACCTACCCGGAGCCCGTGCATGGCTGATCGGTTGAACCGCAACAACATCGCCGTGGTCATCCCCGCGCTCAACGAAGCTTTGCGCATCCGCGGGGTCGTCGAGGGCGCGCTGGCCGAATGCCCGAACGTGATCGTCATCGACGACGGTTCGGAAGACGACACCATCGCGCAAATCGCCGACCTGCCGATCGTGCTGCTGCGCCATCCTCAGCGCCGCGGCAAGGGCGCCAGCCTGCGCGGCGGGTTCGAGGAGGCATTGCGGCGCGGCTTCAAGGGCGTGCTGACGATGGACGGCGACGGCCAGCACCTGGCGGCCGACATCCCGCGCCTGCTGGAGGCCGCCAGCCGCTATCCCGACCACATCGTGATCGGTGCGCGCCTGCGCAAGCGCGCGCAGCAGCCACGCTACCGCCGGCTCGCGAATGCATTCGGCGACTGGGGCATCGCCTGGGGCACCGGCTACCGGATCGCCGACACCCAAAGCGGCCAGCGCCTGTATCCGGCCGCGGTCGCCGCGCTTGGCGACGTGCCGGGCGAAGACTTCGTGTTCGAGGCGCAGATACTCATCTCGGCCGCGCAGGAGCTGGGCACCCGCTGCGTGTCGGTGCCGATCGAATCGCGCTACGCCTGCGTGCACACCGACGAGGAGTTCCGCGCCAGCCATTTCAGGCCATTGCGCGACTTCAGCCGGATCACCGGCCACGTGGTCGGGCAGGTGTTGCGGCGCGGCGGCATCACGCAGGTGTATCGCAGCATCCGCGCCAATCCGCCGCTGATCGACGACCCCAGCGGTGAGTTCGCCACGTTCACCGCGGCGCAACCGGCGCGACAGCGGTGAGCGCGCCGCCCGGCCGCGTCGACGTCGCCATTGTCGGTGGCGGGCTGGCCGGCCTGAGCCTTGCGGTCCAGCTGCGACGGCAGGATCCGGGCCTGGCCATCACCGTTATCGAGCGACAGGCACACCCGGTACCGGAAGGGGCATTCAAGGTCGGTGAGTCCACGGTCGAGATCGGGGCGCATTATTTCGCCCACGTGCTGGGCCTGCGCGAACACCTCGACAGCGAGCAGATCCGCAAGTTCGGCTTCCGGTTTTTCTTCAGCGAAGGGCGGCAGGCGGTCGACCGCTGCACCGAGGTCGGCGTCAGCGCGCTGCTGCCGACGCCGTCGTGGCAGCTCGATCGCGGCCGTTTCGAGAACTTCCTGGGCGAACACGCCCGCGCGCTCGGGGTCGATTTCGTCGACGGTGCGGTCGTGCGCGGCATCGACCTGGCCGGGGACGATGCGCCACACGTCGTGCAGGTCGAACGCGACGGTGAGATGCACGCCGTGCAGGCGCGCTGGCTGGTCGATGCCAGCGGCCGCGCCGGCCTGCTGAAGCGCAAGCTGGGACTGGCCGAGGCCAACGCGCACGACGCCAACGCAGCATGGTGGCGCGTCGAGGGACACATCGATCCCAACGACTGGTCCACCGATGCGGCGTGGCAGAACCGCTGCAGCCCACCGGATCGCTGGCGCTCGACCAACCACCTGTGCGGCCCGGGCTACTGGGTCTGGACCATCCCGCTGTCCTCGGGCGCGCACTCCATCGGCATCGTCTGCGATGGCACGATGCATCCCATCGCGTCGATGAACACGCATGCCAAGGCGATGGACTGGCTGCGCGAGCACCAGCCGCGGCTGGCCGCCACGCTCGAAACCGGCGACCACCCGCCGCAGGACTTCCGCTTCCTTCGCGGGTTTTCGTACGGCTGCACGCAGCTGTTCTCCGAGCACCGCTGGGCGATCACCGGCGAGGCGGGTGTGTTTGCCGACCCGTTCTATTCGCCCGGCAGCGACTTCATCGCGATGGCCAACGGGTATATCTGCGAGCTGCTGGCGCGCGACCGCGCCGGCGAGTCGATCGGCGCCCATGCCGCGCTGTACCAGCAGCTGTTCCTGTCGTTCTACGAGAACACCCTGAGCCTCTACACCGGCCAGTACGCGCTGTTCGGCGACGCGCGGCTGATGCCGCTGAAGGTGATCTGGGATTACACGTTCTACTGGTCGCTGCTGGCGCCGCTGTACTTTGCCGAGCGGCTCGCGTGCCTGCCGGTGCTTTCGCGCCTGCGCGACGCCTTCGCCCGCGCCGAAGCACTGAATGCGGCCATGCAACCGATGCTGCGCGAATGGGGCCGGCGCAACGACGCGCCCGCGACGGCCCCGTTGGATGGCCGCAACCTGGACCAGTACCGGCTCGGCTGGTTCCACGAACTCAACCGCACGCTGTCGGAGCCGCTTGATGACGACGCCCTGGTCGCCAAGCTCAAGGCTAACGTCGCGTTGATGGAGGAGCTGGCCGCGGAACTGCTGGCGCGTGCCCGCGGCGTGCACGCCGACCTCGACGACCACGGCTTGGGCGCGCTTGTCGGCGGACGAAGCATCGGTCCCGATCCGTTGCTCGGCCCGGAGTGGTACGGCTTCGATGACGTGCAGGCGCCAGCCGCGCCTGCGGAGGCGTCGGCCTAGGGACGCGGGGGCTGCGTGCCCATCGGCGGCGGGTCGAACACGTAGACCGCGACGCCGCGCGCATGGGTGCGGCTGGGGCTGATGCTCACCCCGACGCCACCGCCCAGATGGCTGCTGCCACCGAACCGGCCGCCTCCCACGCCGATGCCGACGTTGCCGCCGCCCGGACCCTGCGCGGAACCCTCGAACAGCACACCGTTGGCACCCAGCTCCGCCGCCGCGACCCGCAGCTTGCCGAGCACCTCGTCCATCTTGTTCTGCGCGCCGTAGGTGAACTGGCCGCTGGAGGTCTCCAGCATCGCGATCTCCTCGTAGCGCCCGGGCGGCGCCGAGAAGTACACCTGCACCTGCTCGGGCGCGATGGCCGGCCGGGCCTGGCCCAGCATCACCTTGGAGGTGCTGGCGCAACCGGCGGCGGCAAGGACAAGTCCCAGGACGAGGGTTGAAAAAATACGCATGCGCGGATCCTCCTCGGATCGACGTGGGGCGGGCGCCGGAGGCGTCGGCCGCGAGTATTGCGCCGCGCGGCACAGCGCCGGGTGAATGTCATCGTGCCGGGCACGGGGCAGGCGAACGTCGATCGGGCGGCTCAGCCCATCCCGCCGTTGATGCCGATCACCTGGCCGTTGACGTAGCCGGCCGCGTCCGAGCACAGGAACGCGACCAGCGCGGCAACCTCTTCGGGCGTGCCGGGACGCCCGGCCGGCACCATCTGCTTGACCATTTCCGGCTCGAACGCCGCGCTGGCCATGCGCCCGGCGATCACGCCAGGCGCAACCACGTTGACGCTGATGCCGCGGCTGGCCATCTCGCGTGCCAGCGACCTGCTGGCGCCGTGCAGCGCGGCCTTGGCGGCGGCGTAGTTGGCCTGCCCGCGGTTGCCTAGCACCGCGGCCACCGACGACACGCTGACGATGCGCCCCCAGCGCGTGCGCGCCATCGGCAGCAGCAGTGGCTGGGTGACGTGGAAAAAGCCGTGCAGCGACACGTCCACCACCCGCTTCCACTGCGAATCGCTCATGCCGGCCATCGGCGCGTCGTCATGGATGCCGGCGTTGTTGACCAGTACCTGGACCGGGCCGTCGGCGAGCAGGGCCTCGATCGCGGCGCGGGTGACCTCGCCATCGGCGACATCGAACGCCACCGCCTCGGCACTGCCGCCCTCATGGTGGATCGCCGCGACCACCGCTTCGGCACGCGCGAGGTTGCCGTTGGCGTGGACGATCACATGCAGGCCGTCGGCGGCCAGGCGCATGCAGATCGCGCCGCCGATGTCGCCGCTGCCGCCGGTCACGAGGGCACGGCGTGGTGCGCTGGATGGTGCGGGCATCGGGCGGTCTCCGGATCGGGGTTGCCGCATTGTCGCCTGCTACGGCCGCCCCTGCTCCGGGGCCGTGGTCGGTTGCAGCACGACCGCCGCGCGACCTTCGGCCAGCAATACCTGGTCGTGACTGATGCGGAAGCCGTACTGCTGGCTGCTGTCGAATGCGACCAGGCGCTCCGCCTCGCACACCAGGTCCCCTGCAAGCCCGTCGATGCGCGCAACGTGCAGTTGCACGCCGCGCAAGGCCACCAGCACCCCCGGCGGCGCGGCGCCGCCGGCTGCCGAGGCCAGCAATCCGCCATGGACGGCCATGGCCTGGGCGCCGTACTCGCACAGGTGCACCGCGCGCAGGCCGCCATCGCTGCGCAGCGGGTTGTCGGAAGCGCGATGTCCGGTGGTGCGCAACCGGATCGCCCCGGCGTCCCAGTCCAGCACCTCGTCCCACAGGCACATCGCGCCCTGGTGCGGGATCAGCGCGGTGATCCGCGCCCGGTCGATGCGATGGTCGGTTCCCACGTTGGTCGCGCTCATGCGGCGTCCACCTCGGGATCGCGCGGCACCGGCGTAGCGGCGAGCGGGCGCGGGACGATCAGCAGCGCCAGGACGAAGTTGAACAACACGCCGAGCGCGACCGTTCCGCCGATCGCACGCAGCACCGGGATGCTCGAGGCGGCCAGCAGCGAGAACACCAGCAGCGTGGTGAGGCTGCAGACGATGATCGCGTGCAGCGCGCGCAACTGCTCCTTGCGCCCATCACCGGCGTGGTCGAAGAAAAGCGCGTAGTCGAGCCCGAGCCCGGCGCCGAGGATCAGGGCGACCAGGTGGAACAGGTTGAGTTCCACCCCGGCGCCGCGCAGCACCGCCAGCACCAGCACCGTGGTCAGCAGCATCGGCGCGAGCACCCGCAGCACGCGGCGCGAAGACCGCAGCGCGACCCAGACCGTTGCCGCCAGCAGGACCGCCGCCAGCGCCAGCGCCCACAGCACCCGTTGCCGGTAGTCGGCAACCAGCGACTCGGACGCCTGCTTGAGGTCGAGCAGCTGCGCACCGGCAGCATCGACGACACGCGCGACCGCGACCGGGTCGGCGATGCCGCTCAGCGCGACGAGCGCGGTGGCGCCGTCGTCGCCGCGCAACAGCAGGCCGTCGACGCGCGCCGCCAAGGGCGTGCCGGCAAGGTCGTCGACCGTCAGCGGCGTGGCTTCGCGCGCGGCGGCGACGTCGGTCAGGAACGGCGCGAACACGTCATCCCGGAACGGGCTGGCGGCCACCGCGGCGGCCAGGTCGGCACGCAACGTGTCGGGATCGGGCAGACGCTGCTGCCGTGTGCGCTGGGTCGCCGTGCTGGGCAGGTAACGCGCGGCATGGTCGAAGCCGGCGACGCCGCCGTCCGCGCGGAGCCGCTCGAGCGTAGGGTGCAGGCGTTCGGCCGCGCGCAGGGCCGCCTCGGCGTCGTCACCGCGCAGCGCGATCAGGTAGCGCACGTCCGGCGCACCGAGCTCGGCCCGCAGTTGCGCGTCGCGGGCCAGGGCGTCGGCCGGCACCGGCGTCAGCCGCGACAGGTCGTTCTGCCAGAACGGACCCGGCGCGAACCATGCGACCGCGCCAGCCAGCAATGCGATCGCCAGGCCACCGGCGACGCCGAGCCGCGGCCAACGCGAGCGTCGCGTCCATGCGCGGTCCAGCCAGAGCGTATCGGCGACGTCACGCGGCGCCGGGTCGATCAGCCCCGGCAACATGAACCGCGTCGTCAGGGCGGCCACGCCGAGCCCCACCACGGTGAACACCGCGAGCTGTTCCAGCCCTTCCACGCCCGACACCAGGAACGTCAGGTAGGCGATGCAGGTGGCGGCGACGCCGGTGCCGAGCGTCGGCCACAGCGCGCGGGCGCTGGCCCAGGGCGACAGCCCGGGCCGCTGGTGGCTGAAGAGGTGGATCGGGTAATCCTGCGCGACGCCGATCAGGGTGAAGCCGAACGCGACGGTGATCCCGTGCACGCCGTCGAACCCGAGGGCAACCGCGGCCAGGCCGGCCAGGCCGCCACTGGCTAATGGCAGCGCACCGAGCAGCGGCGCCTTCCAGCTGCGGTAGGCCAGCGCGAGCAGCAGGACGAACACCAGTGTGTCGAGGCTGCCGATGCGGCTGGCCTCGCGTTGCGTGCGGCCACCGACCTCGACCGAGAACGCACCGGGACCCGTCATCTCCAGCCGCGTCCCGCTGACGCCGCGCACGGTACCGAAGGCATCTTCGATCGCGCCGACCGCGTCCTGCTGCCCGGTCGGATCGAACCCCGCGGCGCGGGTCTGCACCGCCAGCAATGCCTGTTCGCCGGCACGGTCAAACCAGACGCCGTGCAGGGTCTGCGGGGCGTCAGCCGGCTGCCAGCTCTCGGCGAGCACCAGCGTCTCCAGTGTGGGGTCGGCGGGCAGCAACGGCTCCACCAGCGCCGCGACCGGTGAACCCAGGTCCTGCACGCGCGCTTCGAGTTGGTCGCCGAGATACGTGGCATCCAGTGACGTAGTGTCCAGCGTCGGCGACAGCAGGTAGCGGTAGGAACGCAGGCGCTCGGGGATCGCCGCCAGCCCCGCCGCCCCGCCGTTGGCCACCAGGACGAACCGGGGATCATCGGCAAGGCGGGCGCGCAAGGCATCCGATTGCGCGGCCAACACGTCCGCGTCTGCACCCGACAACGCCAGTAGCAGCAGGCGCGAGCCGGGTCCTTCGCCGAGTTCGTCGATGAGCAGCTTCTGCGCCGGCGTCTGCGCGCTCGGCATGAACTTGCGCAGGTCGCCGCTGAGCTCGATCCGCGGCGCGATCCACCAGCCGGCCAGCAGCAACACGGCGAGCCAGGCCAGCGCGAGGCCCAGCCGTCGCGCCGACGTGGAACCGGGGCCGGCCATCACTCGGTGGAATCGCCGTGGCACAGCGCGGCGAAACGACTGGCGTCGCCGATATCCGCCGCGGCGGTGGCCGCGCCGGCCAGCAGCGTGCGCTGCGGGGCCGGGTCATCCGGCGTGCGGGTCTCGATGCACCGCAGCTCGGCGCCCCGTCCGTGCAACGTGATGTCACGGACCTTCATCGCCAGCTCGGGCTTCCTGGGCAGCAAGGTCAGCACCCAGTCCTGGCGGGTTCCGCTGGACTCCACCGTGTAGTACTCGTCCAGCTGCTCCCGGTCGCCCGACAGCAGCGCGCCGAAACTTGCCTGCAGGCCGGCGAGTTCGGGCGCACGCGACAGTGCGAACGTGCGCGGCGACTTGCCCGCGCGCTCGATCGTCGCTTCGCCGGCGGCGATGGTGGTGGTCTCGGCATACGGCGCACGGACCTCGCGCACGAGCACGTCGTCTTCCGGCCGGCGGTATTCCCCGCTCAGCCGAAGCGGGTTTTTCAGTAGCCGCGACTCGCGCAGCTCGACGAAGCGGGTGCGCATGGGCGCCGGCCGGGCGAGCCGGTCGAGGATCCACTCGCTGCTGACCGCATCACCGGCCGGTGCCTGCTCAGGCGCCGCGGCGTGGAGCGAGCCGGTCGCTGCCAGCAGTACCAGCAGCCAGGCGGTCGGGTTGAGGCGCGTTCGCATGATCGGTCTGCCAGAAGTCGTAGAAGTTGAACCAGTTGTATGGCGCGGTGCGTGCATGGTGCGCCAACCGGCCGGCGTAGCGCTGGACCAGTCCCGCCAGCAGCTGTTGGCGATGTTGGCGCGGCATGTCGATGCCCTCGCTGAACAGCTCGAAGGCGAGGTCGTAGCGCCGCCCGCCGCGGTACAGGCCAAACGCCAGCACCACCGGTACCTTGAGCACGGCCGCGATCAGCCAGGGCGCCACCGGGAAGTGCGCCGTATCGCCGAGGAACGTTGCCGGCTGCGACGGCTGGCCCGGGTGGGTGCGGTCGACCAGCAGCGCCACCAGCGCGCCGGCGTCGGTGGCCTCGCGGATCGCCATGACGATCGACGGGCCGTCCTGGCCGGCGTCGATCACGGTGCGCGCGATCTCCGGGTTGAGTGCGTCCAGCAACTGCGTCATCGCCGGGTTGTGGGCCTTGTCGAGCACCACCCGGACGGTCACGTCGGGGCGTTGGCGCGCAAGCACCCGCAGCACCTCGAAACTGCCCAGGTGCGAGCCGAACATCAGCACGCCGCGGCCGCGGTCGATCTGTTCGTGCAGCGGCTCGAGCCCGTCGATGCGCACCTCGAACCGCTCCATCTGTCCGCTCAGCATGAAGACGCGGTCGAGGATGGTCGCGGCGAAGGCGTGGATGTGGCGGGCGACATCGGGCAGCCCGGCGGGGCGGCCAAGCACACGCCGCAGGTAGTCGCGCGAGGCTTTGCGCTCCGGTCCGCGGACGAGCAGGAAGTACAGCGTGATCGGATACAGCAGCACGCGCGCGACCGCGCGACCGCCGTAACGGGCGATGTTGCGGATCAGCCAGATGGCGAACCAGCCGCCACCCTCGGGCCGCTGCTTCCAGTCCGCGCTCACGCCGTGGTACCGGTGTCGGCGACGACTTCACCCGTGGCCAGCACGTCGTCGCCGCGCAGTACCCGGAAGCGCCAGCGCGGCGCGCCACCGTCCAGCTCCACCCGCGCGACCTCCCCCGGCAGCAGTGGCTGCAGGAACTTCACCTGCGGCAACCGCAGGCCGGCAGGCAGCGCCCCGTCCCGCGCCTCGATCGCTTCCATGACGCGGTCCAGCACCACCACGCCGGGCACCAGCGGGCGGCCCGGGAAATGCCCGGGCAGGCTCGGATGATCGGCGGGGATGGTAAAGGCGGACACGGCAGGCTCGACCGGCGGGAGGTCGCAAAGGATAAGGCAGCACGGCCCACGGCGCGGGCGGGCCGCCGCCGCTCAGTCGAACAGGGTCCGCCAGAACGCCGGCCCCAGCGCCGCCATCCTGCGCAGGAAGTCCGGGAAATCGCGATACGGCCGGTCCGCGAACCGGCGCTTGCGGTAGAGGTATTCGCCGATGAAGAAGCCACCGACGATCCCGTAATTGAGCAGGTTGGCGAACCACGACCAGGCGTCCTGCGAGACCGTGAACAGCGGCGGATGACCGAGCCGGGCGAGCACGCCGTCCGGCACCGCGACCAGCGCAAGCACGCCGTTGACCAGCGCGAGACCGCCCAGCAGCAGCGCCCACAGCAGGGTCAGCCGGCGCGTGTACGCCTTCAGGTCGTCCCGCAACTGCGCCGGCGCGCAGCCTTCCAGGCCGGCGACGATGCGGCTGATCAGCGGTACCCGGCCGGCGCCCAGGCTGCGGCCGAACCACCACGACAGCAGCCCGGTGAACACCATCGGCGGTGCCAGCAGCAGCAGGGCCGGCACCGCGCTGCCGCGGAGCGCCCACAGGCCGGCGACCACCACGGCCAGCGTCGCCCAGGCCCAGCCGCGCAGGCGCGCCAGTGGATCGAGCAGGACGATCACCGCCAGGTCGGCCAGTGCCACGAGTGCGAGCATGCCGCTGCCTTCGACGCTGGCACCGTGGGCCAGCAGTGGATACGCAATCGCGAGCAGCAGCCGCAGCGCGGCGAGGCGGTTCACCGGCGGCGCCGGGGCCGGGTCAGGCCGCCCGGTTCTGGTCGATATGCGCCGAAAGCGCGCGCAGCGAGGAGAAGATGCGACGGTTCTCGTCGCTGTCCGAACGCAGCTGGAAGCCGTACTTCTTGCTGATCGCCAGCGCCAGCTCGAGCGCGTCGATCGAATCCAGCCCCAGCCCGTCGCCGAACAGCGGCGCCTCCGGGTCGATGCTGTCGGGCGCCACGCCCTCGAGGTTGAGGCTTTCGACCAGCAGTTGCGCCAGTTCGTGCTCGGCGGGGCTCTGTACGGACATCGGGTAATTCCAGTGGACGACGATTGCCGGCAACGATCCGCGATCGGAGGGCGCCGCGCAACCAAGAGCCGATCCAACCGCCGGTGGGCCGCCAAGTATCATGCCGCCCATGACCGTGTCCGATCCCGCCAGCACCGCCGCGCCCACCGCATCCGCCACCCCCGGGGCCATCGCCCGCCCCGACGTCCTCGTCATCGGTGGCGGCCCGGCCGGCTCGACCATCGCCACGCTGCTGGCGCGCAAGGGCTGGCAGGTGACGATGCTGGAGAAGGAGCGGCACCCCCGGTTCCATATCGGCGAGTCGTTGCTGCCGATGAACATGCCGATCCTCGAGCGGCTCGGGGTGCTTGATCAGGTCCGCGGGATCGGCGTGCTCAAGCTCGGCGCCGACTTCCCGGTCGACGACGGCAGCTACAACCGCTTCCCGTTCAAGCGCGCGCTCGGTGACAGCCCCGGCTTTGCCTTCCACGTCAAGCGTGCGGAGTTCGACCAGCTGCTGTTCGACCACGCGCGCGCGCAGGGCGTGGACGCACGCGACGGCGTCCGGGTCGATCGGGTCGAGCTGGATGGAGGCGCGACGCTGGTACATGCGCGCGGCGACGATGGCCCGCTGCGGTTCCAGCCGCGCTATCTCGTCGACGCCAGCGGCCGCGACGCGTTCCTCGGGGCCAGGCTCGGCCTGAAGCGCCGCAACCCCCGGCATGCATCGGCGGCACTGTTCAGCCACTACACCGGTGTCGAGCGCCGGCCCGGCGAGGATGCCGGCAACGTCAGCATCATCCGGCACGAGCACGGCTGGCTCTGGATGATCCCGCTGCGCGGCGGCGTCACCAGCGTCGGCGCGGTGTGCACGCCCGAGTACCTCAAGCAGCGCCGCGGCGACAGCGAGGCATTCCTGCAGCGCACCCTCGAATCCGTTCCTGCCGCCGCGGTGCGCATGCGCGACGCCGTGCGGGTGGCGCCGGTGCATGCCACCGGCAACTACGCCTACGACTGCAGCCGCATGAGCGGGCCGGGCTGGATGCTGCTGGGCGACGCGTGGACGTTCGTCGACCCGATGTTCTCGTCGGGCGTGTTCCTGGCGATGAACGGCGCCGAGCTGGGTGCCGACGCGGTCGATGCGGTGCTGCGCGAGCCCGCGCGCGAGGCGGAGGTCATGACGGCGCTGGAGAAGAAGCTCACGCGCGGCCTTGATGAGTTCAAGTGGTTCATCTACCGGTTCACCTCGCCGACCATGAAGGCGATGTTCTCGCGCCCGCGCAACGTGCTCAAGGTCGAGCAGGCGGTGATCTCGATGCTCGCCGGCGACGTGTTCGACGCGCCGGCCGTGCGCTGGCGGTTGCGGCTGTTCCGCCTCCTCTACGCGGTGGGCGCGATCCGGATGGCCCCGATGGCACTGCGTGCCTGGCGCGAGCGTCGTCGCCAGCCGTCGGTCCTGTTCGGTGGGGATACGGTGCAGGCCGACGACATGCGCGACGCTGCCACCGCGTCCCCCGCCGTCTCGCAGCCCCTGCCGGACTTCGGTCACCACGACACGGAGCCCGCGCGTTGAGCGCCGCGACGGTGGACCCCGCGGACGGCATGCCGCGGTTGGCGGTCGACTACCTCGACGCCGACCTGGCGGCGCTGCTGCGCGAGCCGGACGTGCTGGCGGTATTCGGTTTCGGCGAGAACGCCCCGCGCAGCGACGATCCACGCTACCTGCGGGTCGCGCTCGAGCCGCATGGCACGGCGCCGCTGGAGGTCTGGCGCGCGGGCGGTGCCGTCACCCATGGCCGCGCGGACGGCGTCGCCTGGGCCAGCGACGGCGTGCTCCAGTTCGGCGCGATCGAGATCGATGAGCCCGGCGACGACGACATCGGTACCGCCGCCGACGAGGCCTACCGACGCATGCTCGGGTTCATCGATGCACGGGGCTTTCCGCACCTGTTGCGGATCTGGAACTACCTCGACGGCATCACCACCGGCAGCGGTGATGAAGAACGTTACCGGCGCTTCTGCGTCGGACGTGCATCGGGGCTGGGCGGTTTCGAATCGACCCGTTTGCCCGCCGCCACCGCCATTGGCCGGGTCGATGGCCATCGTCGCCTGCAGGTGTACTGGCTCGCCTGCACCCGGCCTGGCGTGCCGCTTGAAAACCCGCGCCAGATCAGTGCCTATCGCTACCCGCGCCAGTACGGTCCGCAACCGCCGAGCTTCGCCCGCGCGCTCCTGCCGCCGGCGGGTGCGGCCATGCCACTGTTGCTGTCGGGCACCGCCGCGATCGTCGGCCACGAGTCGCGCCACGCCGACTCGGTCGAAACCCAGCTTGACGAGACCCTGGCCAACTTCGACAGCCTGCTGGCGACCGCCCACGCCCGCCGCCCGTCGCTGCCGATCAAGTTCGGCGCGGGTTCGCGGCTCAAGGTCTACGTGCGCGACGCGGCCGAGCTCGACACCGTCGCGGCCCTGCTGGACACCCGCCTGGACCCGGCGGTACCGCGGATCGTGCTGCACGCGGCGATCTGCCGGCCCGAGCTGCGGATCGAGATCGACGGCGTCCATGACCTTTGAGCCGTGCGCCGCCGCGGTCCCGCGGGCACCATGGTCGCAACGCAGAATGGCACCGGGAGACGAGCAATGGGACTGATCAGCCTGATCTGGGGCGTGGTCGCGATGGTCTGGATGGTGATCGCGCTGATCCCGCTGCTCGGCTGGGGCAACTGGTTCCTGATCCCGTTCGCCGCGATCGGTGCGGTCATCGCCGCCATCGGCATCGGCCTGACCAGCCCCGAGAAGCGCGGCCGCGCCAAGGCCGGCCTGGTGCTGAACGGCATCGTGATCATCGTCGGCATCGTCCGGCTCAGCCTGGGCGGCGGCATCATCTGACCGACGCCGGCGCTCGCCGGGCGCGGCCCGCGCCAACCGCACGGGCGTAGAATCGCGCCCCATGAGCAGCCACCCCTACACGCGCCCGCGGCGGATGCGCCGCGACGACTTCTCGCGCCGCCTCATGCGTGAGAACGTCCTGACCATCGACGACCTGATCTACCCGGTTTTCGTGCATGAGCCGGCCGGCCGCGCGCCGGTCCCGTCGATGCCCGGGGTCGAGCGTCTGTCGATCGACGAGCTCCTGCGGGTCGCCGAGCAGGCCAGCGAATTGCGCGTACCGGCGATCGCGCTGTTCCCGGTGACGGCGCCTGCGGCCAAGTCACTCGATGCCGCCGCGGCGTGGGACGACGACGGCCTGTGCCAGCGTGCCGTCAGGGCGCTCAAGCAGCGCTTTCCGCAGCTCGGCGTGATCACCGACGTCGCACTCGACCCGTACACCAGCCACGGCCAGGACGGCCTGCTGAACGAGCAGGGCTACGTCATCAACGACGGCACCGTCGAGGCGCTGGTGAAGCAGGCGCTGAGCCACGCGCGCGCCGGCGCCGACGTGGTGGCGCCCAGCGACATGATGGACGGGCGGATCGGCGCCATCCGCGGCGAGCTGGAAAGCGAAGGCCACGTCCACACCCGCATCCTCGCCTACAGCGCGAAGTACGCGAGCGCGTTCTACGGCCCGTTCCGCGACGCTGTCGGCTCGGCCACCGCGCTCGGCAAGGCCGACAAGAAGACCTACCAGATGGACCCGGCCAACTCGGACGAAGCCATCAACGAAGTCGCGCTGGACCTCGACGAGGGCGCCGACATGGTGATGGTCAAGCCGGGCATGCCCTACCTCGACATCGTCCGCCGGGTGAAGGACACGTTCGGGGTGCCGACCTTCGTCTACCAGGTCAGCGGCGAGTACGCGATGCTGAAGGCCGCCGCGCAGAATGGCTGGCTCGACGAGCGGGCCTGCGCGCTGGAGGCGCTGGTCGCCATGAAGCGCGCCGGCGCCGATGGCGTGCTGACGTATTACGCGCTGGATGCGGCGCGCTGGATGCGCGACGCCTGACGCCGGCCCCGGCGCATTGTCAGTCGACGCAGCCGTCCTTGCCGTCCGCCGCCGGCGCCTTCATCCGGTAGATGTCGAGGCCGCCGGCGCGCGGTGCTTTCGCCACGCCGGTGACCAGCAGCTCGCCCGGCTTGTTCCAGTCGATCGCCGGGCCGAAGGTGGTGCCGCCGGCGGTGTTGAACGACAACGCCAGCGGGGTTGCATCGGCGTAGCGGGTGCCGTCGCACCGGGCCAGTTGCAGGCGCACAGCGGCATCGCCCTTGGTATCGGCGCGGGCGAACACGATTGCGCGCGTACCGCCCAGCCACGCCGCGTCGCTCTCGTCGGCGCGGGTGTTGATTCCCGGCACGGGCCGTGGACCGGTGAACGACGCCCGGTCGAGGCGGGCGACAAACAGGTCCAAGCCACCTGCGCCGCCGTGACCGTCACTGGCGAACATCAGTCGGCGGCCGTCTGAGGCCGGCGTCGGCGTCCGTTCGTTTCCAGCCGTATTGACGCCGGGACCCAAGTTCACCGGTTCGCCGAAGCCGTCGGCATGCACCGCCACGCGATACAGGTCATCGCCACCCTCGCCACCGTCGCGGTCGGACACGAAATAGAGCCACTGGCCGTCGGCGCTGAACATCGGGTCGAACTCGTCGGATGCGGCGTTGAGGGCCAGCGGCCGCGGGTCCTGCCAGCGACCGTCGACCAGGCTGGCCTGCCACAGGTCGCGACCACCCGCTTCGCCTTCGCGGCCGCGGCTGCCCCAGACGATCCGCTTGCCGTCCGGGCCGATAGTGGCGCGCATTTCATCGGCCTTGCTCGAGACTACGTGCATGCCCTCGATGCCGTACTCGGCCAGCCAGGCGCCCGCACGACCGGCGATCCCGGCCATTAACACGCCCACGAGTAGACTGGCGCCCGTCAGGGCCGTGCGTTGCCGCATCGTGCGTCTCCTTTTTCATCAGTCCCGGATCCAGGCGAGATTGCCATGTCACCTCCCCGCTTTGCCGTGATCGGCCACCCGGTCTCCCACTCGCTGTCGCCCTTCATCCACGCACGCTTCGGCCGCCAGCTCGGGATCGAGCTGGAGTACGTCGCCATCGACGCCGCACCCGACAACTTCGATGCCTCGCTGGCCGCGTTCGCCGCCGAAGGCGGGGTCGGCGCCAACATCACCTTGCCGCACAAGCAGCGCGCCGCCGCGATCTGCGGCAACCTCAGCGAGCGGGCCCGGCGCGTCGGCGTGGTCAACACCCTCACCCGCACCGCCACCGGCTGGGACGGCGACAACACCGACGGCCTGGGCCTGGTGCGCGACCTCACCGGACGCCACGGCCAGGATCTGCGCGGCCGCAAGGTGCTGCTGCTCGGTGCTGGCGGTGCGGCCCAGGGCGTTGCCCCGGCGCTGCTCGATGCCGGCATCGCGGATCTGTTCATCGTCAACCGGACGGATGCCCGCACCGATGCGCTGGCCGACGCGCTCGGCGAACCCGACCGGGTGCATCCCCGGTACTTCAACGACCTGGGCAGCATCGGCTCGTTCGACCTGATCATCAACGCGACCTCGATCGCGCGCACCGCCACCGGCGAGCTGGTGCTGCCGGGCTCCCTGATCGCGCCACGCTGCGACGTGGTCGACCTGGGCTACGGCGATGCCGCGATCCCGTTCCTGTCGTGGGCGCGCGCGTCCGGCGCCGACCACACCATCGACGGGCTCGGGATGCTGGTCGAGCAGGCGGCGGAGAGCTTCAGGATCTGGCACGGCGTACGCCCCGATGGCGACGCGGTGTACGACGAACTGCGCACGCACGAGTCAACCCTGGCCACCGCCGACTGACGACCGGGCCCTGCCGGCCGCGGTTGCGAGACGGCGGTTACCCCGTCAGCCCTGCGCCATGCCGAGGTACTGGTCCTTGAGCCGCATGTAGTGGCCGGCGCTGTAGCGCAGTTGCTCGATCTCGCGCTCGTTGAGCTTGCGCACGAACCGCGCCGGGTTGCCCAGCCACAGCTCACCCTCGCCGACGGTCTTGCCAGGCGGCACGACCGCGCCGGCCCCGACGAAGCCGAACGCCTCCACCACCGCGCCGTCGAGCACGGTCGACCCCATGCCGATCAGCGCGAAGTCGCCGATCCGGCATGCGTGCACGATGGCGCCGTGGCCAACGGTGACGTCGCTGCCGATCACCGTCGGGAAGCCGCCCGGCCGGGTGAACGGCCCCTCGTGGGTCACGTGCACCACGGTGCCATCCTGGATGTTGGTGCGCGGGCCGATCTCGATCGAATTGACGTCGCCGCGGACCACGCAGCCCGGCCAGATGGAGACGTCGTCGCCGAGGCTGACCCGGCCGATGACGGTCGCAGCCGGATCGACGTACACGCGCGCGCCGAGGGTGGGAAGGTGGTCGAGGAAGGGTCGGATGCTCATGCCGGCATTCTACCGGCGCCGGTCGCGCGGCAGGCCACGCGCGGCGCGCCCGTTTAGACTGCTCCGCATGAAAATCGCCAGCTGGAACGTCAACTCCCTCAACGTGCGCCTGCCCCATCTGGAGCAGTGGCTGCAGGTTGCGGCGCCCGACGTGGTCGCACTGCAGGAGACCAAGCTCGACGACGAGCGCTTCCCCGACACCGCGTTGGCAGGACTCGGGTACCGCAGCGTGTTCGCCGGGCAGAAGACCTACAACGGCGTGGCGATCCTTTCGCGCGAACCGGCCGCGGACGTCCAGGTCGGCATACCGGCGTTCGGCGACGAGCAGAAACGCGTCATAGCCGCGACCATCGGCGGGGTGCGCGTGATCAACCTGTACGTGGTCAATGGCCAGGACGTCGGCACGGAGAAGTACGCGTACAAGCTGCGCTGGCTGGACGCCGTGCACGACTGGATCGCCAGCGAGCTGCAGTCGCACCCGCGGGTGGTCGTGTTGGGTGACTTCAACATCGCGCCCGACGACCGCGACGTGCACGACCCGGAGCGCTGGAACGAGCACCACATCCTCACCTCGGCGGCCGAGCGCGCCGGGCTGCAGAAGCTGCTCGACCTCGGTCTGCACGACGCCTACCGGTTGCACCATGACGGTGGCGGCGAGTTCAGCTGGTGGGATTACCGGCAGGCCGCGTTCCGCCGCAACCTGGGCCTGCGGATCGACCTGACCCTGGTGTCGGGCGCCTTGCGGGCGGCGTGTGGCGCGGCCGGCATCGACCGCGAACCGCGCACCTGGGAGCGGCCCAGCGACCACGCACCGGTGTGGGTGGAGCTGGCGGCGCCGTAGCGCGCACCGCTAGAGCACACGGAACTCGATCCGCCGGTTGCGCGCCCGGCCCTCGGCCGTGGCGTTGTCGGCCACCGGCCGGTCCGGCCCGAATCCCTGCACGCCGAGGTTGTCGGCGGCGACGCCGGCGCGCTCCATGTACGCCTTGACTGCGATCGCGCGCTGCAGGCTCAGCGCGACGTTGGCGTCGCGCCCGCCGACGTCATCGGTGTGGCCGATCACCTGCACCTGCTGGTCCCCAACCCGTTTGATCGCGACCACCATCTCGTCGAGGATGGCGCGGCCGTCCGGGGTCAAGCGCGCGCTGCCGCTTTCGAACTCGATGATGCGGTCTGCCAGCGCCTGGTCGAGTACTTCCTGCTGGCGATTGCCGCCGCCGGTCAGCGCGTTGCGTACCAGGTAGTGGGGCCCGGCCGCGTTGGCCAGCCCACTCGCCACCTGCTGGCGCGCCGCCTCGTTGCCCACCTCGCCGGTGATGCGCACGCTGCTGCCGTCGACCACCAGCTCGCCGGCGCGAACCTGCTGCAGGTCAGGACCGAGCATCGCCACGATCCGTTCGCCCCAGCCCGGTGGCGCCATCACCGCACCCACCTCGATCCGGTCGACAACCCGTGCCGTGCCGTACAGCGCCTGCAACCGGGCCAGCACGGCCGCGCGGGTGGCCTCGTCGGGCACCGTTCCGGCGGCGATCACCGGGCGGATGGCGGCGGCAGGCGCCGGCACCGCCGCGTCCTGCGCGAGCGCCGGTGACGGCAGCGCGCAGAACGGGCACAGCGCGGCGAGGAGGATGAAAACATGGGCGACGGCTGGACGCATATCAGGTTCCCAGGAAGGTTTCGTTGAAATACCCGCGTGCAAGTCGCAGCGGCAGATCGTCGTGGCCGAGGAAGCTGGCCAGGCGGTTGAGCGCGTAATCGCCATCAAGCTCGTCCTGTACCCAGTCGGCATCGGCGACCCGGATGATCTGGTCTTCCGCGACCTGGGGATCGAGCGCAGCGTGCAGGGTGCGCGGGTCCGCTCCGTTGAAGCCGACCAGCAGTCGTGGCGCGACCGACTGGTCGCCCTCTTGCAGCAACAGCACCAGTTCGAACTCGGCGCGCCCCAGGAACCCGCCGATCAGGTCCAGCCAGTACGCGGCGACCAGTGGCCGGTAGAGCGTGTCGCGCGGCAGTGGCAGGGCGAGTGCCTTGTCGATGCGGCCCGGGCCACCGACGATCAACGGCTGCATCAACAGCCCCAGCGCCGGCAGCACCTGGTCCAGCCGCAGCCGGGGATGGCCGGTCTCGCGCAACAGCCTCTGCAACGCGCCCATGCCCTGCAGATCGGCGAAGTCGCTGAAAGGCGCGTCGTAGTCCTGCGGGTCGCTGCTGACCCCGATCCGGATGTCGCCCAGCGAGCGCAGCGCGTCCCCGGGGTCATCCGCGGCGACTGCCTCGCGTGCGAAGCGGCCCAGTGCGGACCAGAGCCGTGACAACGCCAGCGGGCTGCGACCGATGAATGCCAGCGGCGCGCTCGTCTGGAAGCGGGTCGCCGCCAAGAACGGGAACCGGCGATGAGAGGCATCGCGGCTGGTGACGAAATGGCCGCCGATCCCATGCCGGCTCCGCGAACCGAGGAACGCGAAATGCATCGGAAGCGCCGTGTCGTACAGCCGTTTCCAGTCCGGGTTGCGGGCGAGCAGCTCGATGCTTCCCCCTGCCCAGCGGTCGAGCGTAAGCATCAGCGCGTGCTGGTCCGGCGTCCGCACGAAGTCGCCGCGGCCCGGCAGCTTGCCGAAGCATCCGGGCGCATCGGTCGCCACCACGACGGCCATCAGCGCACCTCCGCCGGTGCCGCGGTCGCGGTCGAGCCGCCACCGGCAGCAGGTGGCGATGCACCGGCGACGAGCGCTGGCAGCTGCAGGCCGAGCGCATCGATCCCGTCGCCATCGGGTTGCACCACGCTGACGATGCGCAGCTCCACTTCAACTTCCGCCCCGGCGCGGTCCCAGGCCAGGCGGTAGTGGTTGTTGCCGAGCCCGTGTTTGCGCGCGGCTTCGAACATCGCCGCCATCGCCTGCGCGCCCGGTTGCTCGAATACCTCGACGGTGCGGCCGTCGCCGGTGACCGCCGCGATCGTCACGCCCGGCACGCCCTCGCCAGGCAGCTGGAAGGTGTGCCATTGCGGCGGCGTATTGCGGTAGCGCAACTGCTGCCCGTCGATGGTCACGGTGTACTCGCGACCGCGCGCGGCCAAGGGCAGGATCTGGATCACCATCGTCGGGCCGTCGCCGGCGGCGCTTGCGCCGACCCAGCGGCCATAGTGGGCCACCAGCTCGGGGCGCAGCTCGATCCCGATGTCGGCCCACCGACGCGCGGTCAAGGTGTTGCCACGGCGGATCACCAGCGAGCCGAGCGCGTCCTCGCCGAACTTCGCGATCGCGCCCTGTGGGCCGAACATGCGCTCGATGTCGACAGCAGCCGCTTCCACCGTCGCCTGCGGCGCGTAGGGGTAGCGCTGGCCGATGCCGTCGGCGAACGGCTGGTGCACCTGGGCCGACCACGTGCGGTTGAGCTCGGCCTCGGTCGGCGGCACCAGCGCCGCGAACGCTTGCATCAACGGCCGCAACAGCAGCGGACGGAGCGTCTCGCGCTGGTCCTGCGCCAGCCCGTTGAGCATCTGTTCGTCCACCAGCGCGAGCGCGGCCGCCAGCTCCGAGCCCTCGCCGTCGAACGTCTGCTGCATCAGCTGCCGGGTGCCCGGGCCGGGGTCGCCCTGGGTACCGATCGCGTTGAATCGGCTGCGGACCTTGCCGAGCGCCTCGAAGTACTGGTCCAGCAACGCCCCGGATCCGTCCTGCGCGGCAAGCAACCGCGCGAGGCCGGCAAACGCCTGCCCGACCGGCCCGGCCGACGCACCGGCGTCGGCGTCGGCCAACTGCCCGGTAGAGGCCGGGGCCCGGCGCATCACCACCCGGTTGAACCACGCCACGAATCCGCCACCGGCGGCGCCCGCCGACGCGCCGGCCGCAGCGGGGTCGTCCCACACGGTCTGGCGGTGGACCTCTTCCAGCAGGACCCGCAACGGCGACGTCGCCGGGTCCCCGAGGCGGTTCATCCCGGCCACCGCCTCGCCGAACCCGTCGAAGGGTTTCAGGCCGACGCCCTGCAGCAGCCGGCGCCACTCGCGCGCATATTCGGCCTTGTAGAGCGCCGCCAACTCCTTGGCGATGTGTTGCGGACTTCCGGCCAGGGTGAGGTCGTCGTGCACGGTCGCCTCCAGCACCCAGTCGGTGCTGCTCAGCTCGCTCGTCGCGGCCTCGGCGATCGCGTCCTCGACGTAGTCCTCCCATGCTTCCCGGGTGAAAGTACCGGCCACCTGATGGCTGCCGGTCAGCAGGTCCCCGCCGTCATCGCCCAGCAGGCTGGCGACCGACACCGGCGCAAAGCGCGTCGCCGCGCGCGCCTTGATCTGCGCGTACACGCGGTCGCGCGCTGGCGTGCCCTTCATGACCGCACGCAATGCCTCCCGGCTGTCGTCGACCAGGCTGTAGCGGTTCTCGAGCTCAGGCCAGTCGGGGTGCGCGGCCTGCTGGACGTAGAACGTCATCAGCCGACCGGCGGCCCGTAGCATGTCCTCGCGCGGCATGGCGCCGCGGTTGGACTCCAGCCAGCCCCGCCAGAAACGCGTCAACTGGTCACCGAGATGGGTCGCTTCGACGCGCGAGCCGTCGGCGAGCATCAGGTACGCCTTGAGTGCGTTGTAGGCGTCCTGCGGATCGGTCGGCGACGCGTCGCGGTAGAGCTGCGCAGCGCCGCCTTCGGTCGTGTCACCCGGGGCAGCGTCGGTGTCGCTGGACGGTGCGCTGCCGACAGGGTGCGGCGGGCGCAGGTCGGCTGCGTGGGCGACCACTCGGCCCAGGTAGTCCTCGATGCGGCTGGCCGTCGGCGCGAGCATCAGTTGCCGCATGCCATGGAAGTACTCGCGCCGGAGCGTCGCCTCGAGCGCGTCGCCCTGGTACAGGCCCAGGCCGAGGCTCGGCGGATGGTCGTCGCGGTAGCGTTCGAGCTGGACGAGCCGGTCCTGCAGGACGAGCAACGCCTCCACCCGCGACTGCAGGTCGACCTTGCCGGCCTGGAGGGCGATCGCCTTGTCGAGGTCGGCGCGCACGTCGGCCACCAGCTGGCGGTTGCCCGTGTACGACCAGGTCCAGCCGGTCAACACCGCGGCCAGGGCCAGCACCGCCACGCCGAACGCCGCGTAGCGGACGCGCGTGCGTACCGGACTGGAGTACTGCCGTACCAGTTGCCGGTCGGCGAAGATCACCTTGCGGAACAGCCCGAGCAGGAAATGGCTGCTGTCGGCCGGCGCCACCGCCTCCTCGCCGCCGGCGGCCGGGGGCAGGCCGAACCGGCCGCTGACCCGCTCTGACGCCGGCTGCACCGCAACGCCTTCCTGCAGCGCGCTGGTGAAATAGAAGCCGCGGAAGACCGGCTTGAACTGGTAGGGGTTCTCCTCGAACAGCGTCGCGATGAAGGTCCGCAATGCCGGCTTGATGCCGGCGAACTCCATCGGCATCGTCAGCAGCCCCGGGGCAACCCCGCGCCCGCGCGCCATCGCCATCTGCGACAGGCCCGTCTCGCGCAGGCCGTCGGACAGCTCGTCGAAGTGGACGTCGAACGCCGCGAGCGCGTCGGTGCCGCCGCTGGCGTCGTAGGGCAGGGTTGCGCCCCAGGCGTTCTCACGCTCGGCCGGGTCCAGCCCGCGGAAGAAGTCGGCAAACCCGCTGATCAGGTCGGCCTTGGTGAACACGACGTAGACCGGTGCGTGTACTTCCAGCCGCTCGGTCAGCTCCTGCACGCGCTGGCGGAGGTTCTTGGCCAGGTCTATGGCGAACTCGGGCTTGCTTCCCGAGAGCTCGGCGATGGAGGCGGCGATGATGATGCCGTTGATCGGCGCACGCGGACGGTGCTTCCTCAGCAGGTCCAGGAACGTCAGCCACTCCAGCCGATCCTCGGCGCTGACCGAGTAGCGGCCGGCGGTGTCGAGCACGATGCCCTCGGTGGTGAAGTACCAGTCGCAGTTGCGCGTGCCGCCAAGGCCGTGGATGACGTTGCTGCGGTTGTCCTCGAACGGGAAGCGCAGACCGGAATTGAGGATCGCGGTGCTCTTGCCGGCCGCGGGATTGCCGATGATCACGTACCAGGGCAGCTCGTACAGCGCCCCGCGGCCGCGCGTCTGGCCGATACGCGAGGAGCGGATCGCGCGGACCGCCTCGGCCATGCGTTGGCGCAGCAACTCGGCGTCGGCGCGCATGGCCGGTGCCGCGCTGGCCACGGCCTGCTCGGCCTGGCCGTCGACCATCGCATCCAGCCGCGCCCCGGCACGTCGCACGCGCACCCTGCGCACGACCACCACCGCGAGGACGATGGCGCCCGCCACGAGCAGGATCACCAGCAACCAGCCCCCTACGGCAAGCAGGCCGTCGATGCCGACATAGGCCACGGCGGCAGCGCCGGCTATGGCGAGCACGGCAAGCACCCGGTAGTCGGTCAGCCAATAGCGGAGGTTCATCCAGAAACTGCTCATCGATGCATCCATTCGTGTCAGGCGAGGGCCGGGGTGGCGGCGGGTGACGAGGTCGATCCGGATCCGGATCCGGTGGAACTGTCGTCGGGTTGCGCGGGCGTCGGCGCCGGCGACAGCAGCACGGCGACGCGCGCGTCCCGGTCGGCGAGGCTCATGGCCAGCGCCGGTACGCCATCGGCCTGGACGTGCGCAGCCGCACTCGCCAACAGCGCCAACGGCCCGACCGGACCGGTGTCGCCGCACGCCAGGCCGAGGTGGCGCGCGTGGCCGATCGGTTCCAGCTCCGGTAGCGCGGCGGTGATCGCACCGGCGATCTCGATCGCGCGGCTGGGCCGGTGGTCGGCATCGCTGAAGACCAGCGCGACGTTGTCGTTCGGGCAGCCCGCGGCATCCAGCGCGGCCTGAAGCAGCACGGCGGTGCTGCGGCTGGCGGCGCGACCGCGGCCGGCCATGCCGCGCACCGGGCGGTGCAGTCGCGGCGGCAGTGGGCCGGAGCTGGCCGCTGGCAGCGTGGGTGCGAGCAGGATGCCGGCGGCACCCTCCCCGGGAATCCGGCCCTCGGGGAGGCCGTCGACCAGCAGTTCGCGCCGTGCGTCGAGCCGGTTGATGGCGGCCTGGCCCACCAGCGAATGCGCTGCAAGCAGCAGGTGCCGGTCGCCCGCTCCCGGCGCGCCGGGGTCCGCGTCGATCGCGTCGAGCACCCGCCACACGTCGGCGGCTGCTTCCA
The DNA here is from genome assembly GCF_907164845.1 of Lysobacter luteus. Lineage (NCBI taxonomy): Bacteria > Pseudomonadati > Pseudomonadota > Gammaproteobacteria > Lysobacterales > Lysobacteraceae > Novilysobacter > Novilysobacter luteus. The sequence goes on along the minus strand of NZ_OU015430.1, from coordinate 201,579 downwards.
CGGCGCAGACCGTGACGCAAAGATCCGCCTCGGGGTATCCGACCGCGCGGGCCTTGCGCCGCAACCCTTCCGCGCAGGCGGCGCGTGTTTCAGCAGGCCAGTCACTTGGCAGCAGCAGTTGCACGCGCAACACGGCCAGCGCCGCTGCGGGCGGCGCCGCCCGCGCCGAGCGCGAGTGGTGCATGGCATGCGGGTGCAGTGCGCCATCCGATGCGTCACTTGCGCTGTGGTCGGGTGCCAGGACCGGCAGCGCAGCGAACAGCAGGTCCTCGGCCACCGTGTCCAGCAGCGCGATTGCGCGCAAGGTCTCCGTCTCGATCGCGCGTGATGCACGTCCCTCGCTGCCGGCATCGGTGGCGAGCCACCGTTCTGCCACGGTCGGGTCGAGCCCTTCGACCTCCGCGGCGAACACCGGCAGGCCCACCGCGTCACGGAGCTGCGGATGCAATGCCGGACGATGCGGCCGTGCGAGCGCACCGGCGATCGCCAGGGGAGTGTCGCCGGCGCGCATCCACGCCGCGCCGGCCAGCAGGTACAGCGTGCGGTCGACTGCGAGCTCCACGCCGGTGCCGCCCCCACCGTCGGCGGCCGTTTGCGCCTTGGCAGGCTCGGGTTGCGTCGTATCGCGCGTCCTCATCCGCCGCCAAGCCGGGCGCAGGAGCAGCACACCGCACAGCAGCCCGAGAGGGAGCAACACGAGGTAGGCGACGATGTGGCCCGCGGTCGGCTGGATGTCGACCACGCGCCAGTACAGCACCACCGCGATCCAGCACGCGAGCAGGCCGACCAGCCCGAGGCCGGCGGCACGCAGCAGGGAACGGCGGCTCACTCCGGCCTCCGGGCATGCGGCGACGTTGGATGTCGTGTCGAGTCCATTCGGTTCCGCGCCGGCGCGTCCAGGCACCGGCGTGCGTGCTCCAGCGTGTTATCCAGCGAAGGTGCGTTGATGCGCGGATTCCGCGCACGTGGCGACCGCGGCGACGCCGTGATCGAACCGGTTACCCACAACGAAGGGTGTGTACATGGCCGTGCTCCCTGGCTTGGTCCCGATCGGGCCGTCCGGCATCCATTGCCGGCCGCGAAGATAACAGGCCCGGCGGTCGGGTTCACCCGTGGGCCGGCTGCTCACTCCCGCGAACGCACGCCCGGGCGACGCAGTTCGACGTGTCCGTAGTCCTGGATGCTCGTCCAGCCGCCGCCCCACACCAGCCCGACCGAACGCGCGACCTCGCCGTACAGCTGGTAGCCGCGCCGGGTCCAGGGATCGGCCATGTCCCACTGCAGCCGGCCGTCACGCACCGGCGCACTGTCGGCGGCGAGGCCGTACTGGTGCCAGCTGCGTCCCGCGGTGGCCCGGGTCACCTGGGCACCCTGGCGGGCCAGCCGTGCCTGGCGCGCCGGGCTGCGATAGCCCTCGACCAGCGCCATCTCGTAGCCGTGCTCGTCGCGCATCACCCGGTAGACCGCGAGCAGGCGCTGCTGGAAATCCGGATCGAGACGGTGCCACTTGCGGTCGGCGGACGTGATGCCCGGGACCACCCGCACCGCGTCGGCGGTCGCGAACACCGCCGGCGGCAGGTCACCCGGCGGCACCAGCCTTTCGCCGCGCAGCAGCGCAAGCACGTGCGCATCGCCGCGGGACCCGACGGCGCCGTCGAACCCGGGCAGCAGCACTTGCCGGCGTGCCTGCAGCACCAACAGCGGCGGCACCACCAGCAACACCAATCCAAGCAGGAGGGCCGGTCGGTACCGCACGAAAGTGCCGGTGAGCCACGCCGCGCCATCGCGCAACCCACGGCCCGATGCATCGACCCGGCTGCCGACGCGCGCGTGCCAGCGGCCGGCGATGCCACCGACCCGCGTCCACAGGCGGTCGGCGCCGGCGAGCAGTCCGTCCCGGGCGTGCGGGAACAGCGCAAGCCACGCAGCCAACGCGCCCACCACGAAAAACAACGCCACTGCCATCGCCATCTGCAACCCATCCCTGGTGCGCGGATCGAACCCGTCCCGGGTCCGGCTCAATTGACGCGTTCCCGGCGCGGCCCGCAGAATGCGGCCGCGACCGGACCGGCAAACCTGCCACCCCGGTCAGCGACACCGCCGGGTACCGGCGGGGAAAGGAGTCCAAGTGGATCGGCATGATGCCAAGCCCAGACGCCCCAGCCTGTTGGCCGGCGCACCCCTCGATGCCGCTTCTGCGGAAGCGGCCCGGCCGTCGCCGGCGCGCATCCTAGCAGAGCTGCCGCAAGCCACCGGCCCACGCCGTGCATGGCCGCATCGACGCGGCGCCTGGCTGGCTGTGACCGGTCTTGTGGCCGTGTGCGTGGTGGCCGGTATCGGGCTGGTGCCGGATCCCGAATACGCCACCCGCGGCCAAGCGCCCACTGCCGCGACGGAGAATGCTGCGGACCCGGTCGACGCGATCGCCCAGGAGCAGGCGCGCGCGGCAACGATCATCGAGGAGCCTGCGCCGACGTTGCGCGCCGACGACGCATCGGCCTCTACGCCGGACGGTCCGGCCACAGCCGATGAGCCGCTCCAACCAGGCGACGGAAAGGTCGACCGTTCGCGCCCGGCGGATACGAACCCGTTCGCCGTGGCGCCCGGGTCTGTCCCGACAACACGCGCTCGCGCACCCCGCGCGCGTCCCGAGACCGTCGCGACGGACGAGCCGGACCTGCTGGAGATTCTGCTGGGCAACATTCGCTCGACGCGGGATTCGACCGTGCGTGACGTCGACGGAATGGATGCGCTGGTCAGACGCGTGCACGACCGGGGCGGCGCGGCTTCGGCCGGCGGTAGCCAACGCCCGCTGCGCCTGAGGTCCGAACAGATCCAGTCGAACCTGCGCGAATGCCCGCCGCCGGACACGGCCAAGGGACTCGAGTGCCGCGAGGCGATCTGCGCGGTCTACGCCGGCCGCGATCCGGCCTGCCCCGCGAACGGTTGAGCCGGCGCGAACCGGCGTGACCACCTCTTACCAGACGACTTCGGCCATCGAGCAGTTCAGGCCCGAACCGATGCCCAGCAACGCGACCCGGTCGCCCTTCTTCAGGCGCCCCATCTCGCGCAGCTTGCTGAGCACGATCGGCACCGAAGCCGGACCGATGTTGCCGTGTTCGTTGAAGATGGTCAGGACCTTCTTCGGGTCGATGCCCATCGCCTTCGTGAAGGCGGCGGTGTGGACCTTGCTCACCTGGTGGATAACGAACTCGTCGAGTTCCTCGGCCACCCAGCCCAGCTTCTGCTTGGCGACCTGGAAGGTCTTCTGGGCGAGCTTGATGCCTTCGATCAGCAGCATCCGGGTATCGGTGATCATGCCGTCCAGGTTGCCGCGACACAGCTTGTTCCACTCGGTCGCCGCGCGGGTGACCCCACCCTTGTAGCGCGGGGCGCCCGGCGCCAGTTCGGCACGCGCGAGCACCATCGCCGCCGCGCCGGAACCCAGCGTCAGCGTCGCCAGCTCGCTCTTGAAGTCGGCCTCGGTGACGTCGGCGCGGGTCATGCGCTCGATGGTCTTCTCGTAGGCCAGGTCGGCGGTCTCGCCGTCGACCACCAGCGCGTAGTCGATCTCGCCGCGCTCGATCATGCGGCTGGCGATGTCCATGCCGTTGATGAAGGCGAGGCAGGCGTTGGCGACGTCGAAGTTCTGGCAGGTGTCGGGCAGGCCGAGGTTGCCGGACACGATCGACGCGGTCGATGGCTCGAGGTAGTCGCGGCTGACCGAGGTGTTGACCAGCAGGCCGACCTTGTCGGGGTCGATGCCCGCATCGGCCAGCGCCTTGACGCCGGCCAGGGTGGCGGCATCGGAGGCGAGCATGTCGCGGTCGTCCCAGAGCCGGCGGGCGTGGATGCCGGCGATGTCACCCAGAACGTCGGTCCGGATGCCCAGTCGATCCAGGGTCGGCTTGAGCCGGGCGTTGATCTCGTCCGAGCTCAGCCGGCGCGGCGCGTCGATGTGGGCCAGGCCGGCAATGGCGACGTGTTGGAACAGCATGAGCAGCGGCCCGAAAGGCAAAGATCACGACAGATTAACGTTTTGCCGGGGCCGCTGCATTACTGGGGGCTGGCCGGCGTGGTTCAGCCGCCGATCGGATAGGTCTGTGCCATCCCGCCGGCCGGGCGCGGGGCCGGGCCGGAAACACCTGCCGAAGCGCCGCCGCAGTGGTAGGCGGCAAAGCGCTGCTCGCCGTCCAGCGGCGGTGCCAGCGGCTGGATGGTGTCGGCATCCAGGCCGGGGGCTTCGTTGCGCGCGAGGGTTTCCAGCTCCTCACGGACCCGCAGGTTGTTGCGCTCGTAGAACGCCACGCTGTCCTTGACCGACACCGCGATGTCGCCGCGCTTGACGCAACCGGCCGGCGGGTTGCCGGCGCTGATCACCCGTACGGCGCTTGCTCCGGGGGCCATGTGGACCCAGGTGCAACCGGTGGCGAGCATGAGCGTGGCGAAGCCGAGGATGAGCGGGCGGACCATGGGATCTCCTGTTGCGTGCGGGTCGGACAGTGTCTGTCCGTTGCCCGGGTTGTACGCGGCGGCGGTGAATCGGGACTGACTGGAACGCCGGGGAAGTGCCACCCTCCGAATCGTGGGCGGGTTGGCTGACAGCGTTACCCGCCGGGTGGTTGTCCACCCGGCGGGTCGCTCCACTTACTCGGCGTTGCCGTCGTCGCTGCCGTCGTCGCTGCGGTCGTCGCTGCCGTTGGCTGCCGCGGCGACGGGATTGCCGTCGGCGTCGAGCACCTGGACGACGCCGAAGTCCAGCGCGCGCACGGGCGTTTCGATCTTGCCGAGGTCACCCACCACCACCCAGGTCAGGGCCGACGGGTCGATCGTGGCGGCGGCTGCGGCGACCTGCGTCGGAGTCAACGCCTCGATCTCGGCCTGGCGCTGGCGGACGTAGTCGTCCGGGCGGTCGTAACGGACCATCCCGGCGATCGTGCCGGCCACCGAGCTGGCGGTTTCATAGGCACCCGGCAGGCTGCGGATCTCGTTGGAACGGACCTTGCCGACTTCCTCCGCGGTCGGCGGTGCCTTGCCGGTTGCGTACTCGGCGATCTCGCGCTTGAGCTCGGCCATCGACTCGGCGGTCTTGTCGATCTGCACCGGCGCGAACGCCAGCCACGGCCGCTGGCCCATCGCGTCGGGCGAGAAGCTGTACGAACCGTAGGCCCAGTGCTTGTCCTCACGCAGGTTCATGTTGAGCCGCGAGCTGAACTGCCCGCCCAGCACGGTGTTGGCGAACTCGAACTCGGTCGCCTGGTCGGACTTCGTCGACGGCACCAGCTGGCCGACGAAGATGTTGGCCTGCACCGCACCGGGCTGGTCGATCAGGAACACGCGCGAAGCGTCCGGCCGCTCGACCGTCGCCACCTCGCCGGTGGTCTCCGGCGCACCCTGGCCCTTCCAGTCGCCAAGGTGCTTCTCGAGCATCGGCACGACCTGGGCGAGGGTGGTGTCGCCCACCACGACCAGGGTCGCGTTTTCCGGACGCACCCAGGTGCCGTGGTAGCCGACCAGGTCGTCGCGGGTCAGCGACGCGATCGATGCCTCGGTGCCCGTGCCGCTGAACGGCATCGCGTAGGCGTGGCCTTCGCCGTACAGCAGCGGCGGCATCACCCGCAGGGCCGCGGAGTTCGGACGTGCCTTCTCCTGCTTGATGCCGGCGATCCAGGTGGCCTTGACGCGCTCGATCTCCGACGGCTCGAAGCGCGGCGCGCGCAGCATGTCGGCAAACAGCGCCAGCGACGGGTCGAGCTGGTCCTTGAGCGCCGACAGGTACGCGCTGCCACCGTCAAGCGAGGCGCCGGCACCGAGATTGGCACCCAGCGATTCGGCGCGGGCGGCAAAGCCCAGTGCGTCGTAGTCGCCGGCACCTTCGTCAAGCATGCTCATCGCGAAGCTCGAGGTGCCCAGCTTGTCACCCCCCAGCACGTCGGCCTTGTAGCCGCCGTCGAACAGGTAGTTCACCTGCACTACCGGCACCGCGTGGCGCTCGGCCAGGATCACCTCGGTGCCGTTGCTGAGCGTGGCGCGCTGCAACTCCGGGAACGTCAGGTCGGGGAACTGTTCGGGCATCGGCACGCCGGTGCTGCGGTCGACCGTGGCCGCGGTGGTGCTGTACTTGCCGTCGACCGGCGGGAGGTCCAGCGGCGCCGGATCGACCGCCGGTGCTTCGGCCAGCGGGGTGCGCTCGCCGGGCACCACCACCAGCGTGTGGTCGCCATCGCCGAGCCAGCGGTTGCCGACCGCGGTCAACTGGGCCGGCGTTACCGCCGCCACCGTGGCCATGCTGTCGCGGAAGCAGTGCGACTCGCCGGTGTAGATCTCGCAGCTGGCCAGCACGTCGGCCTTGCCGCCAAAGCCGCCGATCCGTTCGACACCGCGCACGAAGCCGGCGCGGATCACGGTCTGAGCCTGGGCGACCTCCTCGGCGGTCGGCCCCTTGGTCAACAGGCGCTCGAGTTCCTCGTCGATGATCGCCTCGACCTTCGCCGGGTCGACGCCTTCCTTGACGGTCGCCATCACCAGGAAGTTGGAACCCAGCTGCGACTCGCTGACGCCGGCGCTGATGTTGTCCACCAGCTTGTCCTGGTGCGCCAGCCGCTTCTCGAGCCGCGAGGTGGCGCTGCCGCCGAGGATCTGCCCGAGCACGTGCAGCTGGTCGACCTCGGCGGTGCCGGTCGGCGGCACGTTCCAGGCGCGGTAGATGCGCGCCTGTGGCACGCGGTCCTCCATCACCTCGCGGGTGTCGGCCGGGCGCACCGCGATGTCGACCGCCGGCTGCGCCATGTCGGGACCGGCCGGGATGTGGCCGAAGTACTTCGCCACCTTCGCCTTCGCGGTCTCCACGTCGATGTCGCCGGCCAGCACAAGCACCGCGTTGTTCGGGCCGTACCAGGCGCGGAACCAGTTCTTGACGTCTTCCAGCGACGCCGCGTTCAGGTCGGCCATCGAGCCGATCACGCTGTGGTTGTATGGGTGGCTGTCGGGATACAGCGCCTGGTTGAGCTTGGTCCAGACCTGGCCGTAGGGCTGGTTCTCGCCCTGTCGCTTCTCGTTCTGCACCACGCCACGCTGCTCGTCTAGCGTGGCCTGGTCGATCGCACCGAGCAGGTGCCCCATGCGGTCCGATTCCATCCACAGCGCGAGGTCGAGCGCGGTGGTCGGGACGTTCTGGAAGTAGTTGGTGCGGTCGGTGTTGGTGGTGCCGTTCATGTCGGTCGCGCCGACCAGCTCGAACGGGGCGAAGTACTCGCCCGGGTTGTTCTCCGAGCCGTTGAACATCAGGTGCTCGAACAGGTGCGCAAAGCCGGTGCGGCCACGCGGTTCGTCCTTGCTGCCCACGTGGTACCAGATGTTGACCGCGACGATCGGCGCCTTGTGGTCCTCATGCACGATCACCCGCAGGCCGTTGGGCAGGGTGAACTCCTCATAGGCGATATCGACGCCGGAGGAAGGCGTGGCCTCGGCCTGGGCCAGTGCCGGCGACGGCGCGAATGCGGTGGCACCGATCGCGGTGGCGAGCGCGAGGGCCAGCGTGCCCTTCTGCAGCAGGCCCTGGCGGGTGCGGGTGGATGCGGTCATGGTGACTCCCCTGTCGGTGGTTGGGCGACGTCCGGGCGGACGGCAACACCCCATCCTAGCGGTGGCCGCGGAAGCGAGCACTAGGTCACAAGTCCCGGCCGGGCGATTGGCAAGCACCGCGGCGCGCACGTGCCACCCCACGTCCTAGACTGTCCCCGCCTTTCTACCGGGGACCGCCATGCCCATCGACACCACCCTGCGCTGCCTCGTCACCGGGGCCAACCGCGGCCTCGGGCTGGAATTCACCCGGCAGCTGCTGGCACGCGGCGAACACGTCGTCGCTACCTGCCGCCACCCCGGTCGCGCCCACGCGCTGAACCAGCTGGCCGGCGAGTACCCCGGCCGGCTGCACGTGTTGCCCCTGGACGTCGCCGATCCGAAAAGCCACGCCGAACTGGTGCGCGAGCTGCCGCTGGTACTGGGACGCAAACCCATCCACCTGTTGGTCAACAACGCGGGCGTGCTGCATTCGGGCGAGCGATTCGGCACGGTCGACCCGGCGATCCTGCTCGACAGCCTGCGCATCAACGCGATGGGTCCCTTCCTGCTGACCCAGGCGCTGGCGCCGTTGCTCGCTGGTGGCGGCAAGGTCGCCAACCTGTCTTCGGAGCTCGGCTCGATCGCCGGGGTACAGACGTTCCGGTCTCCCAGCTACGCGATGTCCAAGGCGGCCCTGAACATGGCGACCCGGCAACTGTCCAAGGCGTTGCAGGGACCGTGCATCATCGTCATGGCGCTGCACCCCGGCTGGGTCCGGACCGACATGGGCGGAGCCAAGGCCGAGGTCGAACCGGCCGACGCCGTCGCCGACCTGCTGCGGGTGATCGACCGCGCCGGACGCGACCACAGCGGAAAGTTCCTGGATCGCCACGGGGAACCGATGCCGTGGTGAGCGACGGCATCTCCCTCCACGTCATCCTGTTCCAGCCCGAGATCCCGCCCAACACCGGCAACGTGATCCGGCTGTGCGCCAACACCGGCGCCCAACTGCACCTGGTGCGCCCGCTCGGCTTCTCGATCGACGACAAGCAGATGCGCCGCGCCGGACTCGATTACCACGAGTTCGCGCGGATGCAGCTGCATGACGACCTCGACGCCGCCGTCGCCGCGATCACCCACGCCAACGGCGCGCCGCCCCGCGTATTCGCACTGAGCACGCGCGGCCGCACCCGCTTCGATACCCCGGCCTATCGCCCGGGCGACGCACTGCTGTTCGGCTGCGAGACGCGCGGCCTGCCCGACGCGGTGCTCGATGCGCTGCCGCCGGAGCAGCGCCTGCGGCTACCGATGCGGCCGAACAACCGCAGCCTGAACCTGTCGAACGCGGTGGCGGTGACCGTGTTCGAGGCGTGGCGGCAACTGGGGTTCGCCGGCGCCGCCGACTGAACCGCGCCGCATTCGCACCACCTGCCCGCGCGCGCGACAATCGGCCAACCGGCGCACGCGCCACCGTCCTTCCCCCGTCCGAGCCCGCCCATGCCGCTGCCCGCCTTCCTGCGTCGCCCCAGCCTCGTCACCCAGATCGTCATGGGCCTGGTGGCCGGCATACTGCTCGCGCTTGCCTCGCCGGAAGCCGGCGCAGCCGCCGGGCTGCTGGGCACGGTGTTCATCTCCGCGCTGAAGGCCGTTGCACCGGTGCTGGTGCTGGTCCTTGTGGCTGCCGCGATCGCCAACCATCGGCGGGGCCAGCAGACCGGGATCCGGCCGATCCTGCTGCTGTACATCCTGGGCACGCTGACCGCCGCGCTGGTCGCGGTGCTCGCCAGCTTCGCGTTCCCGGTCTCGCTGCAACTGGTGCTGCCGGACGACATCGCATTGACCCCGCCCGAAGGCATCGGCGAGGTGCTGCGCACGCTGGTGATGCAGATCGTCGACAACCCGGTCAATGCGCTGATCACCGGCAACTACATCGGCCTGCTGGCCTGGGGCATCGGCCTGGGACTGGCGCTTCGGCATGCCTCGGACGCCACCCGCGCCGTGCTGTCCGACCTGGCCGACGCGATCACGTGGCTGGTGCGGCTGGTCATCCGGCTGGCGCCGCTGGGCATCTTCGGCCTGGTGGCGGCTACCCTGGCCGAGACCGGCCTGTCGGCCCTGCTCGACTACGCGCGGCTGCTGGCCGTGCTACTGGGCTGCATGGTGTTCATGGCGCTGGTCGGCAACCCGCTGATCGTGTTCCTCAGGACCCGCCGCAATCCCTACCCGCTGGTGTTCACCTGCCTGCGCGAGAGCGGCATCACCGCGTTCTTCACCCGCTCATCGGCCGCCAACATCCCGGTCAACCTGGAACTGTGCCGCCGGTTGGGGCTGCCGGAGGAAACCTACGCGGTTTCGATCCCGATCGGCGCGACCATCAACATGGCCGGGGCGGCGATCACCATCACCGTGCTGACGCTGGCGGCGGTCAATACGCTGGGCGTCGCCGTGGACCTGCCCACCGCCCTGCTGCTCAGCGTGGTCGCCACGGTCGCTGCCTGCGGCGCCTCGGGCGTGCCCGGCGGTTCCCTGCTGCTGGTGCCGCTGGCCTGCGGGCTGTTCGGCATCTCCACCGACCTGGCGATGCAGGTCGTCGCGATCGGCTTCATCGTCGGTGTCGTGCAGGATTCGGCAGAGACCGCGCTCAACTCCTCGACCGACGTGCTGTTCACCGCGGCCGGTGCGCCGGTGGTGGTGGACGCGGTGCCCGACCGCATCGCCTGACCCCCCGGCAAGCCGGCACCCGCGCGTTGGCGCGGGCGCCGGCAGCGGTCAGTTCGCCGGATGCTGCCCGCGCATCGGCTCGGCTCGCATGAGTTGGGCAATAGCCGACACCGGTGCGTTGCCGTACGACAGGAACCGGTTGTGGAAGGTCTTCAGGTCGAAGGCTTCGCCAAGCTCGGCCTTGCGTTGCTCGCGCAGGTCGTAGATTTCGGCATAGCCGGTGAAGTAGCTGGTCAGCTGCACCTGCGACAGACGCACGCGGCGCCACTTGTTCTCCGCCTCGGTCTTTTCCTGGAACGCCTCGCGCTGCAGCAGGTCCATCGCCTGCGCCTCGGTCATGCCCTGCACGTGCACCGCGTAGTCGAGGATCGCGTTGGTGACCACGCGCAGGTTCCACTTGCCGTACATCAGCCACATCTCCGGTTCCTGGTTGCCGTAGCCCTGCTCGAGCATCATCCGCTCGGCGTACACCGCCCAGCCCTCGATCATCGCGCCGTTGCCCAGCAGGCTCTTGACCAGGCTCGGGCTCTTGTTGGCGTGCAGCAGCTGGGTGTAGTGGCCCGGGATGCCCTCGTGGATGTTGAGCACCTGCAGCACCCAGTGGTTGTACTCGCGCAGGAAGCTCTCGGCCTGCTCGTCGGTGTAGGCGTCCAGCGGGCTGACGTTGTAGTAGGTGTCGGCAGTCGGGTTGAACGGACCTGGCGCGCTGACCGATGCACCGGCGCCACCGCCGCGCATGTACTCGGGCGTCTCGCGCACCACCAGCGGCCGGGTTTCGTCCTGGTCGAGCAGGTCGTGTTCGCGCACGAAGTCGGCCAGCAGCGGGATCTGCCGGTTGATCTCGTCGAAGAACCCGTCGCGGGAGACGTGCCGGGCCGACAGGTGGTCGATCATCATCCCGATCCGCTCCAGGCGGTCGTCGGGCATGGCGGTGCCGGCAAGGTACTTCGGCCACAGCTGCACGGTGATCTCGTCCATGCGTCCGTGCAGCGCGTTCTTCTCGTCGACCGCGCGCTGGTAGAGCTCGGCGGCGCTGTAATGCGACTGGATGTCGTAGGCGAACTTCTGTTCGTAGAGATCCGCGCCGATGCGGAACGAGCGGGCGTCGCCGCTCGCGGCCAGGCGCTTCTGCTCACCCTCGAGCCAGCCGACCCATCGCTCGATCGCGGCACGGGCGGCGTCGATGCGCTGGTTGAACAACGCCTGCTCGGCGGCATCGAGGCCGGATGCGGCGATCCGCCCCCGAAGGCCGTCGTCGAACACGCTCAGCGCGCCGCGGCTCTGCACGATCGCCAGCTCGACGTGTTCGGCGGTCGGGTTGGCGATGTTGGCTCGAGCGGCGGCGTAATACTGCGGCACCTGCTCGATGCGCTGCATGACCGTGCGCAACCGCGCGTCCTCGTCGGCATACGGCGTGTTGAGCAACAGCGCCACGGTGCCGGCGACGTTGTAGTTGGACGGGTCCCAGACCCAGTCGCGGAACTGCTGCTGGTACCAGATCGACGATTCGAACTGGTTGGTCAGCAGCATGTGGTCGATGCGCTGCGACGCCGGCAGTTGCTGCGGGTCGAACGCGGCCAGCTCGGCAAGCGCGTTCCTGGCGAACGCGAGGTCGTCGGAGCGGCGTGCGGCATCGGGAATAGTCAGCGACGCAGCGTTGTCGTAGCGGCCGGAGTAGATCGACCACTCCGGGCTGCGCTCCAGCGCGCGCATCAGCAGCGACTCGGAGAGCGCATCGAAGCGCGCGGCGGCCGCGGTGGCACCGGCCTGGCCGGTGGCCGGCGCTTCCGCCACCGGCAAGGTGGCCGGCTGGCAGGCGGCGAGGGTACCGAGGCTGGCGGCGAGGATCAGGGCGAGTCGGGTCTGCTGCATCGAAGGGCTCCGTGACGGGTGCGCGCGGTCGCGCCAGGCCCCGATCATGGCCGATCCGGCGGCGCAGGGTCGCGTGACGGGAAGATGACTCCCGGCCACACGCCCGATCACGCAAAAAAAAGAAAACCGGGCCGCTCGTGGCGGCCCGGTTCTGTTTCGACTTGCGCCGCGGTGGCGGCGCGCAGGTCAGTGACCCGAGTTGGCGTCGATCTTCTCACTGGTGCTGAAGATCTCCGCGTCGGCTTCGCCGGTCACGGTCAGGAACCCGGCCAGGCCCTTCTCCAGCCGCGACAGCGAGTGGTCGACCAGGATGTACTTGCCCGGGTAGTCGGCCTTGAACTCGACCATTGTCGCCCCGCCCGGTGCCACCAGCGTGGTCTGCACGTCGGTCAGCGGCGGGCTGGTCAGCGAAGCCTGGTCGTACACCCTGTCGAAGATCTCGCCGATCAGGTGCATGCTCGAGACCAGGTTCGGGCCACCGACGCCGAAGTACATGCGTACGGTGTCGCCCACCTCGGCGGTCATGTTGAACGTCTTGGTCAGCGCGTCCATGGAGCCGTTGAACATCAGGTGCTCGGGCTTCTCGTCGAGCAGCTTCTCCAGCGAGAACTCCTGCAGCCCGCGCGAGCCGTGCTTCTGGGCGGTATAGAGCTCGCCCTGCATCACGTAGTACTCCTTGTCGACCTCGGCCAGGCCGCCTTCCGGCTCGACCAGGATCATTCCGTACATGCCGTTGGAGATGTGGTGGGCGATCATCGGCGTCGCGCAGTGGTAGACGTACAGGCCCGGCTGCAGCGCCTTGAAGGTGAAGCTCTTGGTCTGGCCCGGGGCGACCTGGGTGACCGCCGCGCCGCCACCGGGACCGGTGACCGCATGGAAGTCGACCGAGTGGATGTTGATGCTGCTCTCGTCGTTCTTGAGGTTGATGGTGACGCTGTCGCCCTGGCGCACGCGCAGCATCGGGCCGGGCACCGTGTTGTTGAAGGTCCAGTAGCGGTAGGTGCTGCCGTCCGACAGCTTGCCCTCGACCTCGGTGGTCAGCAGGTCGTAGTTGATGTGCTTGGGCGCGCGGTCGCCGACCGGCTCGCCGACCTCGGCCGGGTTCTTGGCGATGTCGACCGCGGTGCTGACCGTCTCGACCACGTCACCGACGATCAGCTTGCCGAACATGCCGGCCGCCTTGTGGCCCGGGATCGTGCACAGGTATTCGAAGGTGCCGGCCTTGGTGGCGCGGAACACGATGGTGGTCGCGCTGCCCTCGCCGACCAGCTGGTCGGACTGCGCGCCAAAGTCGGGCACGGCGATGTCGTGCATCGCGCCGTCGCCGTTGACCACGGTGATCGCGACCACGGCGCCCTCGGGCACCTTCAGTTCGGGTGCGACCTGGCCCTTGATCGGGCCCGCGTCGCCGATGAAGACCAACTGGCCTTCATGGATCGCGGTCTTCAGGGTGAAGGTGACGTCGGCCACCGGGGTGACCTCCGAGTGGTGTTGGGCGGCCACCGCCATCGGCGTGAATCCGGCGGCCGTGGCAAGTGCGAACAACAGGACCAGGTCTTTCATTTTTCAGGCTTCCTATCGGGGTTTCGAAATCGTCGTTTGAGCGCACCTTAGGGCTGCCCCCCGACCCCGGCCATGACTTGGATCAAGCGCGACCAAACCGCTGCGTATGGAAACGGCAAAACCCCGCGGGGCGGACGTCCTGGCGTCCATACGCCACCGTCTTGATCTGGATCAGAGCGGGCATGCGCGGCGTCGGGAAAATGGCGATCGTGAAGAACCCCTTCCACCCGGGTTGCAGCTTCCAGTACTGGCTCGGCCGCCTGGCCCTCGCCGCGATGCTGGCGCTGGTTCTGATGCCCACCGCGGGGCGCCTCTACCTCGGCGGCGGCGGCCCGTCCGCCGCGTTCGCTGGCGCACCGTCGATCACCCAGCAGGTGGCCGGCCACGGCGACCATGCAACCGCCCACCAGGATGCGTCGCCGGAAGCACCGGTTGCTCCCGGGCCGCGCCACGCGACCCACGCCGACTGCCCTTACTGCCCGTTGCTGGGCCAGTTGGCCGGCGCCGCGCACCCGTTACCGCTGCTCGCCCGCATCCCGGCCGGCCCCGCGCCCTCGGTGGCGATCGCCGACGGCCACGCCACGCTGCGCCCGCACGGGCTGCATGCCCGCGGACCGCCGACCCCGGCCTGATCCGCGCCCCGGAGCCACCGCGCTCCACCCCGATGCCCATCCAACCAGCGTCCCGTCGACCTGACGGCGCCGCACGCCCCTCTTTTGCCTGACTGGAGCCCCTGCCATGACGATCTCCCGCAACCCGGTGATCCGTCTGTCTTCCCTGTCCACCGCCCTGCTGCTCGCACTGGCGACGCCACTCGCGCTCGCCGCGCCGGCCGACGATGCCGACGTCGCCAGCGACCCGTTCGACCTCCAATCCATCGTCGTGACCGCCACCGCGCCGGTGTCGGCGCTGACCTTCGACACCAGCCCAAAGTTGCCGCGCCAGCCGGTCCCGGCCAGCGATGGCGCGGACTACCTCAAGACGATTCCCGGCTTCTCGGCGGTGCGCAACGGCGGCACCAACGGCGACCCGGTGCTGCGCGGCATGTTCGGCTCGCGGCTCAACCTGTTGACCAATGACGGCGCGATGCCGGGCGCCTGCCCCAGCCGCATGGACAACGCGATGTCCTACATCGCGCCGGAGAACTACGACCGCCTGGTGGTCACCAAGGGGCCGCAGACGGTGCTGTGGGGCCCGGGCGCGTCGGCCGGCACGGTGCGCTTCGAGCGCGACCGCGAGGTGTACGAAGCGCCGACCGTCAAAGCCAGCGGCAGCCTGCTGGCCGGCAGCTTCGGCCGCAACGACCAGGTCGTCGATGCCACCTATGGCGACCGGCTGGGTTACGCCCGCGTCAGCGCCAACCGCTCCGAGTCCGACGACTACCGCGATGGCAACGGCGACACCGTCGGCTCGGCCTGGAAGAAGTGGAATGCCGACGTCGCCCTCGGCTGGACCCCCGATCCGGACACCTTGCTGGAACTGGGGATCGGCGTCGGTGACGGCGAGTCGCGCTATGCCACCCGCGGCATGGACGGCAGCCAGTTCAAACGCGACAACACCAGCCTGCGGTTCGAGAAGACCAACATCGGCGAACACCTGCAGGAGTTCGAGGCGAGCATCTACCACAACGTCGCCGACCACGTGATGGACAACTACAGCCTGCGCGACCCCAACCCGGCCGGCCCGATGCCGATGCCGATGGCGTCCAACGTCGAGCGCGCCACCGACGGCGGGCGGCTCGCGGCGACCTGGCGCGGCAGCGCCTACGAACTGGTCGCGGGAGTCGATGGCCAGGACAGCCGCCACCGGCGCCGCGGCGGCATGGGCCGGGACGCCTACCGCGCGCAGCCCTGGGCCGTCGATGCGCGCTTCGCCAATCTGGGTGCCTTCGCCGAGGGCACCTGGTTCCAGGGCGAGCGCAACCGCTGGGTCGCCGGCACCCGGATCGACCGCGCCGAGGCCACCGACGAACGCGCCACCATCAGCGGCGGCCACGGCGGCGCGGCGGTGCCCAATCCCACCGCCGGCCAGACCCGCGAGGACACCCTGGCCGCCGGCTTCGTCCGCTTCGAGCGCGACGCTGCCCGCCAGCCGGTGACCTGGTACGCCGGCGTCGGCCACACCGAGCGCATGCCCGACTACTGGGAGCTGTTCTCGGCCCGGTCGTTCGGCGGCGCGATGGGGACGGGCATGGGCGGCACCAACGCGTTCGCCGGGCTCGATACCGAGAAGACCACCCAGCTGGACATCGGCCTGCACTACCGCGGCAGGAAGGTCGACGCCTGGGTGTCGACCTACGCCGGCCGGATCGACGACTTCATCCAGTTCCACTACCCCAGCGAAGGGATGATGGCCGGCACCAGCGTTGTCTCCAACATCGATGCCGACATCCGCGGCGCGGAACTCGGCGTCGAGGTCCGCCCGGCCGACCACTGGAAGCTCGGCGCCACCCTCGCCTACGCCCGCGGCGAAGCCCGCGACAGCGGCCGGCCGCTCCCGCAGATGACACCGCTGGAGTCGCGCCTGACCGCCTCGTGGGACAACGGCAGCTGGTCGGCCGGCGCGCTGGTCCGGGTGGTCGATGGGCAGGACCGGGTCGCACCGGGCTACGGCAACGTGGTCGGCCAGGACCTCGGCCCCAGCGCCGGCTTCGCCACCCTGGCGCTCAATGCCGGCTACCGCGTCAACGCGATGGTGCAGGTCACCGCCGGCGTGGACAACGTGTTCGACCGCGCCTACAGCGAGCACCTCAACCTGGCCGGCAATGCCGACTTCGGCTACCCGGCCGACCCGGTCCGGATCAACGAGCCCGGCCGCAACGCGTGGCTGAAGGTCAACGTCAGCTACTGAGGCCACACGCGACCGGGCCAGCGCGTGGCCCGGTCGCCCGCGGTGCAGCCGGCGACCGCCCGGCCTACACTCCATGCCGCATGACACATCCAGACCCACCGGCGTCGCGCAAGCGCACCAAGGCCACCTCGATCGATATCGCCCACCACGCGGGGGTCTCCCAGGCCACCGTGTCGCGGGTGCTGCGCGGCTCGCCCCTGGTCAACGCCGAGACCCGTCGCCGGGTCGAGGAAGCGGTCCGCGAGCTCAACTACACCGTGGACCGGCACGCCTCCAGCCTTCGCCTGCAGCGCTCGGGCACGCTGGCGCTGCTGCTGTTCGAGGACCCGACGGCGGACGACTCGCACATCAACCCGTTCTTCCTGTCGATGCTCGGCTCGATCACGCGTGCCTGCGCGCGCGCCGGGCAGGACCTGCTGGTCTCGTTCCAGCAGTTGTCCGACGACTGGCACGCCGACTACGCCGACAGCCGGAAGGCCGACGGTTTGATCCTGCTCGGCTATGGCGATTACCTGAGCTACCGCGGCAAGCTCGACACCCTGCTCGAGCAGGGCACCCGGTTCGTGCGCTGGGGCGCGGTACTGGCCGACCAGCCCGGGCTGTCGATCGGCTGCGACAACTTCCATGGCGGCGAACTGGTCGGCCAGCACCTGGCCGCACTCGGGTGCCGCCGGGTCGCCTTCCTGGGTGACGCCTCCAGCCACTATCCCGAGTTCCTCGACCGCTATCGTGGCTGCGATGCCGCGTTGCGGGTCGCCGGCGGGGCGATGGACCCGGCACTGCAGGTCGATGCGCAGAGCGCCGAGGATGATGGCTACGCCGCGGCGCGCGAGTTGCTGGCGCGCAGCGGGGCGGCCGGTGCGGCGCCCGGCTTCGACGCGGTGTTCGCCGCCAGCGACCTGATCGCGATCGGCGCGTTGCGGGCGTTCGAGGAACACGGCCTGCACGTGCCCGGCGACGTTCGGCTGGTGGGCTTCGACGACATCCCTACCGCGCGCTTCACCCAACCGGCGCTGACCACCGTCGCGCAGGACACCTCGGCGGCCGGCGAACTGCTGGTGGAAACGCTGATGGCGCTGATCGACAACCAGCCCGCGCAGAGCCGCATGCTGCCGGCGCAACTTGTGGTGCGGCGCTCCAGCGGCGCCGCGCCGGGCTGAGCGCGGTCAGTCGCCGCGACGCGCGCGCGCCATCGCTCCATCGAGCGCGGCGGCCAAACCACCGTCGCGTACGGGCGCATCAAGCACGAACACCCTGACCCCATGCGCCGGCACCGTTGCCGCAAGCGACCCGCCTTCGGCGACCGCGAGCACGCCGCCGTCGAGTGCATCGCGCCACGTTCCCGCCTGCAGGTAATCAAGCACTTCGAACGGCGCCGGCACGTCGCCCTTGTTGAGCAGTACCAGCGCGACCTGGGCCTGGCCACCGTGCTGCAGCACCCGGTAGAACGCGGCGCGGTCGCCTTCAAGTTGCACGTTGAGCTGCAGTCCGCGCTGCAGCGCCGGTGTTGCCGCACGCAGGCGGGCAATGCGCGCCAGCTGCTGGCGGACGGGGTGGGCAGCGGCCGCATCGACGCGGTCCTGGCCGAAGTAGTTGCGATTGCCTTCGTGCTCACCGGCGCCGCGCATGAAGCCGATCTCCGAGCCGTAGTAGATGACCGGGATGCCGCGCGCGGTGAACAGCCAGTTGTGCGCATCGATGAAGCTCGCATCGCTGGCGTCCATGCGCGGCATGTCGTGGTTGTCGTAGAAGGTCATGAGCTCGTACGGGTTGGCGTACGGGCCGTCGATCAGGTACAGCGCATCGGCCAGCCGCTCGTAGCCGGCGCCGGCGCGGCCGAACACGTCCTGCAGCGCCGCCTTCAACGGGAAGTCGAGCACGCTGACGCCGCCGTTCTCCTGCCAGGTGTGCGGCGCGATGTTGCCGGCCTCGTGGTCGAACGCCTCGCCGAACATGAAGAAGCCCGGATGGTCGGAGCGGATGCGGTCGGTGAACGCCTTCCAGAACGGATGCGGCACGTGCCGGATGGTGTCGATGCGGAACGCGCCGGCGCCCTGGTCGATCCACTTCGAATAGGCGCGCACGAAGTAGTCGAGCACCGCGGGATTGGTGTCGTCCAGGTTGGACAGCTGGGCGAGGTCGGGCTCGGCGTGGAAGAACGCGTGCAGCGGATTGGTGTCCGGGTCGAGCGCTTCGGGCGCGAGGTTCTGGTGGTCGGCCACGAGGCGGCCGTCGGCGTCGTAGAGCTCGCCGAACTTCGGCTGGTCGGCCGGCATGCTGAACGACGGCGAGCCGTGGTTGGCGACGATGTCGAGCACCGTCACCAGGCCGTGCCTGCGCAGCCCCGCGGTGAGGCCGGCAAAGTCGAGCCCATCGCTGGGCAGGTGCTCGTCGACGGTGAAGAAGTCCACACCCCAGTAACCGTGGTAGCCGGTCTTGCCGCGGTCCTTGAAGAACGCATCCGAGCCGATCGGGTCGCCGCCGGTGAAGGCCTGGTCGGGGTTGTCGATGATCGGCGTCAGCCACACCGCGCCAAACCCCATGTCGGCGATGTAGCCCGCGTTGTCGAGCAGGCCGCGGAAGTCGCCGCCCAGGTAGCCGATGTTGCCGCCGTGCCGCTCCGCACCGGGGGTCGGCCGGTCAAAGGTGCGCAGCGCGGGGTCCGGCGCGCCCTGCGCGCGCTGGTCGTTCGACGGGTCGCCGTTGACGAAGCGGTCGGTCACCACGAAGTACACCGCGTTCGCCGCGAACGGCTCGGTGGTGCCGTAGTACTCGCGGTCGACGGCGGGCGCGCCCGCCCCGCCGAGGTGGGTGCAGCCAGCGGCCAGGGTGGCCAGCAGCACGAGTGCGACAGCCGACGGCTTCATGCGGCCTCCCCAGCGGTCCCGGCGGTCGCCGCCAACGGCTCGCTCACCCGCAGCACGCACAGCCCCGCGATCACCAGGCTGATGCCACCCACCGCCAACGCGTTGACCGGCTCGCCACCGAGGAAGGTGTTGAGCAGGAACCCCAGCAGGCTCGCGGCGACCAGCTGCGGGATCACGATGAAGAAATTGAAGATGCCCATGTACACGCCCATCTTGGCCGCCGGCAGGCAGTCCGACAGCAGCGCGTATGGCAGCGACAGGATGGACGCCCAGGCGAAGCCGACCCCCACCATCGACAGCAGCAGCCAGCGCGGGTCGTCGATCACCAGGAACGACAACAGGCCCAGCCCGCCCAGCACCGCGTTGACCAGGTGGCTCATGCGCAGCCCGAGCCGCCGCACCATCGCCGGGATGACCATGGCCGCCAGCGCCGCAAAGCCGTTGTAGGCGGCAAACAGCACGCCAACCCAGTTGGCGCCCTCGTTGTAGGCGGCCGACGTCGGATCGTCGCTGCCGAAGTGCACGCCGGTCACCGCCGCGGTGGTGTAGATCCACATCGCGAACAACGCGAACCAGCTGAAGAACTGCACCACCGCCAGTTGCCGCATTACCCGCGGCATGTGGTGGAGGTCGCCGAGGATGCTCGCCAGCGGGTTGTCACCGCGCAGGTGGCGCAGCGCGAACTGGGCAAGCCCGTAGGCCGCCAGCAACCCGGCCAGGATGTAGAGCTGCTTGTCGAGGCCAAAGCCGACCACCGCGGCCGCCAGCAACGCGCCCGCCGCCAGCCAGGCAATGCCGTGGCGTGCCAGCCGCCCGCGATCCAGCGGCGGGCGCACCAGCACCGGCGCCTCGTCCCAGGCCTGCAGCTGCGCCGGCGGGTACTCGCGCGTGCTGACGATGGTCCAGCCGACCGCCAGCAGCAGCACCGCGCCACCGAACCAGAACGCGTAGCGCACGGTGTCGGGTACTTCGCCCGGGCCGGCGGTGTTGGCCACGCCCAGGTGCGCCAGCAGGAAGGGCAGCAGGCTGGCGACCACCGAACCGACGCCGATGAAGAAGCTCTGCATCGCGTAACCGGTCGGCCGCTGCCGGCACGGCAACTGGTCGCCGACGAACGCGCGGAACGGCTCCATCGAGATGTTGATCGAGGCGTCGAGCACCCACAGCATGCCGGCCGCGATCCACAGCGCCGGCGACTCGGGCATCACGAACAGCGCCAGCGTCGACAGCACCGCGCCGACCAGGAAGTAAGGCCGGCGGCGCCCCAGCCCGGTCCAGGTGCGGTCCGACAGATAGCCGACGATCGGCTGGACGATCAGGCCGGTGAGTGGCGCGGCAATCCACAGCACCGGGATCTCGTCCATCTCCGCGCCCAGCGTCTGGAAGATGCGGCTGACGTTGGCGTTCTGCAGGGCGAACCCGAACTGGATGCCGAGGAAGCCGAAACACATGTTCCAGATCTGCCAGAACGACAGCTGCGGTTTGCGATCCATCCGATGCGTTCCCCATTGGTCGACGGCCATGGTAGTCAGCGGTGCAGGTGCACAATCGGCCTGCAAACGTATTCATCGCCGGCGCGCCCGTGGCGGCAACATGCTGCAGTGCGGGCCGTGGAATAGTGGCGCCCCGGCGAGCCGCGCGCAGTGGCCGGCCGCCCTTTCTTCAAGGCACGTTGTGGGGACGCGGATGGCGACAGCACCCTGGTGGCGCGGCGCGGTGATCTACCAGATCTACCCGCGCAGCTTCCTGGACACCAACGGCGACGGCGTCGGCGACCTGCCCGGCATCATCGCCCGCCTCGACCATGTCGCCAGTCTCGGCGTGGACGCGATCTGGGTGTCGCCGTTCTTCACCTCGCCGATGGCCGACTACGGCTACGACATCGCCGACTTCCGCGATGTCGACCCCATGTTCGGGACGCTCGCCGACTTCGACCGGTTGCTGGCGCAAGCCCATGCGCGCGGCATCCGGGTGATGATCGACCAGGTGCTCAGCCACAGCTCCGACCAGCACCCGTGGTTCACCGAGAGCCGCGCCAGCCGCGACAATCCGCGTGCCGACTGGTACGTCTGGGCCGACCCGAAGCCCGACGGCACCCCGCCCAACAACTGGCTGTCGATCTTCGGCGGCGGCGCGTGGACGTGGGAGCCGCGGCGCGAGCAGTACTACCTGCACAACTTCCTGTCCTCGCAGCCGCAGCTGAACTTCCACAACCCGGACGTGCGCGCGGCGATGCTGGACACGTTGCGGTTCTGGCTCGACCGCGGCGTCGACGGCATGCGGCTGGACTCGATCAACTTCTGCTTCCACGACGCCCGGTTGCGCGACAACCCCGCCAAGCCCGCGCACCTGCGCGTGGGCCGCGGGTTCAGCGCCGACAACCCGTACGCCTACCAGTACCACCACTACAACAACACCCGGCCGGAAAACCTCGCCCTGATGGAGGAGCTGCGGGCGCTGTTCGACCGTTACCCGGGGACGACCACGCTCGGCGAGATCTCCTCCGAGGATTCGCTCGGCACCATGGCCGAGTACGTCACCGGCACCCGGCTGCACATGGGCTACAGCTTCGAGCTGCTGGTCGAGGAGCGCAGCGCGGCCTACATCCGCCACACGGTCGAGCACCTTGAATCGCGCATGAGCGACGGCTGGCCATGCTGGGCGCTGTCCAACCACGACGTGCAGCGCGCGGTGACGCGCTGGGGCGGTGCCGATGCAAGCGACGACTTCGCCCGGCAACTGGTCGCGCTGGTGTGCTCGCTGCGCGGTTCGGTCTGCCTGTACCAGGGCGAGGAGCTCGGGCTGCCGGAAGCCGACGTCCCGTTCGACAAACTGCGCGACCCGTATGGCATCGCGTTCTGGCCCAACTTCAAGGGCCGGGACGGCTGCCGTACGCCAATGCCGTGGACCGGCGCCGCCGACGCGGGCTTCAGCCCGGCCGAGCCGTGGTTGCCGGTGCCCGAGGCCCATCGTGCCCGCAACGTCGCCACGCAGGATGCCGACCCCGGCTCGGTGCTCAACGGCGCGCGCCGGTTCCTGCGTTGGCGCAGGGACCAGCCGGCGTTGGTGGGCGGCGATATCGCCTTTATCGATGCACCCGAACCGGTGCTGGCGTTCACCCGCACGCGCGATGACATGCGCGTGCTGGTGGTGTTCAACCTGTCGGCCGCCGCCGCGACGTGGACGCTACCGGCCGGCATGGCGCCGCGCGTGCTCGACGGCCACGGCCTGGTCGCCGGCGCAGTGCACGGCGGCGAACTGCAACTGCCGGCCAACGGGGTGTTCTTCGCCCACATCGACTGAGGAGGTCGCGATGGCGGCATGCAGCGTGGGAAGCAGTCCCGTCGGTTCACCGGCCCACGCGCTCCGGCGGCGCGCCCTCGGCGTTGCGTTGGCGCTCGCGTGCATCGCCGCCCCGGTCGGCGCGACGGGATCTGGCGCGACGACACGCCACGCGGGCGAATCCCGCATGTCGCCGACCGCCGGGCTTGATACCGCGGCCTGCAACGCCGACGCGTTCGCGACGACCCTGCAGGCCGCGCCCGACGCCCCGACCGATGCCAGTGCCTACTGGCTCGACCGCGGCCTGCTGCAATGGCCGGGCGTCGCGGCCGACGACACCGGGACCTACCGCCTGTACCACTCGGCGACTGGTGGGATTACCGCCGGGCCCGGTGCCGCGGTCACCGGTGCCGATGGCGCACTTGCACTGTCGCCCATCGGCACGCCGCTGCCGCCCACGCTGGCCGCGAGGTCCGATTTCATTGGCGAAGGCGTACGGCTGTCGCTGGCCCCGGGTGACGTGACGCGTGTGCCTGCGCTGCTGCGCGGCCAACTGGTGCTGGTGCGCGAGGATGCGGACGGCAGGGTGCTGGCCGCGACCACCGTGCAGCATCCCGGCGCACTCGACGACCTCTTTGCTGCGGCAACCGCGCTGGACGACCTCGGCGCGACGCCCGGTAGCGATGGCACCGGCTTCCGTGTGTGGGCGCCGACCGCCCGCGACGTCTCGCTATGCCTCTACGACGACGGCGACGGCGCCGCCAGCGCACGCCTGCCGATGCAGCGCGACGATGCCACCGGCGCATGGTCCACACGCCTGCCGGGCGATCGTTCGGGCGACTACTACACCTACCTGGTCGACGTGTTCGTGCCGGGCACCGGCGTGGTCCGCAACCGCGTCACCGATCCGTACTCGGTCAGCCTCACCGCGAATTCGAAACGCAGCTACGTCGCCGACCTGGATGCCCCCGCGCTCAAGCCGACCGGCTGGGACGACACACCGCGACCGACGCCGTTGGCCGCGCCGACCGACATGGTCATCTACGAACTGCACGTGCGCGATTTCTCCCGCGACGACACGACGGTGACCGACGCCAACCGCGGCAAGTACCTCGCGTTCACCGAAACCCGCAGCGACGGCATGCGCCACCTGCGGTCGCTCGCCGACGCCGGCCTGACCGATGTCCACCTGTTGCCGGTGTTCGACCTCGCGACCGTGCCCGAGCCGGGCTGCATCGAACCCGACGTACCCGAGGCGGCCGCGGACGGCCAGGCCCAGCAGGCGGCGGTGATGGCTGTCGCCGCGCGCGACTGCTTCAACTGGGGCTACGACCCGTACCACTTCAACGCGCCCGAGGGCAGCTTCGCCAGCAACGCCGCCGATGGCGCAGCGCGCATCCGCGAGTTCCGCGCGATGGTCCAGGCGTTGCACGCTGCCGGGCTGCGGGTCGGCATGGACGTGGTCTACAACCACACCACCGCGTCCGGCCAGCTCGAGCGCTCGGTACTCGACCGGATCGTGCCCGGCTACTACCAGCGCCTCGACGCGAACGGCAAGGTCACCACCTCGACCTGCTGCGACAACACCGCCACCGAGCACCTGATGATGGGCAAGCTCATGCTCGACTCGGCGGCGCTGTGGGCGGAGCACTACCGGATCGACTCATTCCGCTTCGACCTGATGGGCCACCAGCCGCGCGATGCGATGGAGCAGCTGCAGCGGCGCGTCAACGAGGCCGCCGGCCGCCACGTCAACCTGATCGGCGAGGGCTGGAACTTCGGCGAGGTCGCAGACGGCGCGCGCTTCGTGCAGGCCTCGCAGTTGTCGCTGCAGGGTTCGGGCATCGGCACCTTCAGCGACCGCGCGCGCGATGCGATCCGCGGTGGCGGCGCCGGTGACAAGGGCGCGGCGATGTTCACCCAGGGCTATGTCAACGGCATGCACTACGCGCCCAACGCGCACGACACAGCCAGCCGCGCCGAGCTGCTGCATGCCGCCGACCTGGTCCGCGCTGGCCTCGCGGGCACCCTCGCCGAGTATGTGACGACGGACGCCAGCGGCGCGACGATCCCGCTGTCCCGGCTCGACTACAAGGGCCAGCCGGCCGGCTACGCCGCGCAGCCGGGCGAGGTGGTCAACTACGTCGAGAACCACGACAACCAGACCCTGTTCGACGTCAACGCGTTCAAGCTGCCGGCCGACACCAGCCGCGATGATCGCGCCCGGGTGCAGGTGCTCGCACTCGCACTGAACGCCTTCAGCCAGGGCATCGCCTACTTCCACGCCGGCGGCGAACTGCTGCGCTCCAAGTCGCTGGACCGCAACAGCTTCGATTCCGGTGACTGGTTCAACCGGCTCGACTGGAGCGCCACCGACAACCACTTCGGCACCGGCCTGCCGCCGGCGCCGGACAACCGCGAGAGCTGGCCGCAGATGGCACCGCTGCTCGCCGACCCGTCGATCAAGCCGACCGCACGCGGGATCGCCTTCACCCGCGATGCGTTCCTCGACCTGCTGCGCATCCGCGACAGCTCGACCCTGTTCCGTCTGCGGACGGCCGACGATGTGAAGCGGCGCCTGCGCTTCCACAACACCGGTCCTGCCCAGAACCCGGTGGTGATCGCCGGCGAGCTCGACGGCCGTGGCTACCCGGGCGCCGGATTCGAGGCGCTGCTGTACCTGGTCAACGTGTCGCCGGAGCCGCAGGTGCTCCCGATCGACGCGGCCCGCGGCCGTCGCTTCGTGCTCCACCCCGTTCACCGCGCCGCCGGTGCCGCTGACCCGCGCCCGCACGAGTCCGCCGCCTTCGACCCGGCCAGCGGGCACTTTGCGGTGCCCGCCCGCACCGCGGTGGTCTACGTCATCGAGTGATCCACATGCCGCCGCTGTCGCGAACCGGAACCTCGCCGGTGCACGCCGCGGTCGCTACACGCCGAGAGAGGAAACGCATGCGCCGTCCGATCCTGTCCATCGTCTATGCGATAGCTGCCGCCGCGCTGTCGTGTGCTTCGGCCCATGCCGAAACGGTAGCCACCGTCTCGTCACCCAACGGGGTGCTGACCGTCGGGTTGGACCTGCACGAAGGCCGCGCCGGCTACCGCGTCGAGCGCTTCGGCGAACCGCTCATCGACACCTCCGCGCTCGGCTTCATGCTGCGCGGCAGCGGCAAGTTCGAGCGCAACCTCGCGCTCGCCGACAAGGCGACCCGCAGCTTCGATGAGACCTGGGAACAGCCGTGGGGCGAGGACCGCTTCATCCGCAACCACTACAACGAGCTGCGCGCGACGCTGACCGAGACCATCGCACCGAACCGCACCTTCAACGTGGTGTTCCGTGTCTACGACGACGGCATCGGTTTCCGCTACGAGTTCCCCGAGCAGTCCGCCGCAGCGGAACTCATCATCGACGACGAGTTGACCGAGTTCGCGCTCGCCGGCCCCGCCACCGCGTGGTGGATCCCCGCCGGTGAGTGGAATCGCTACGAGTACCTGTACAACCGCACGCCCCTCAACGAGGTCACCACCGCGCACACGCCGATGACAGTGCGCACCGACGACGGCCTGCACATCGCCTTCCACGAGGCCGCGCTGGCCGACTACGCCGGCATGTGGCTGCGCCGCGCCGAAGGCCGCCGCTTCCGCGCCGAGCTCGCGCCGGCGTCGGAGGGCTGGAAGGTGCGGCGCACGCTGCCATTCAACACCCCGTGGCGCACCCTGCAGATCGCCGACAGCGCTGCCGCGCTGTACGAATCGTCCGACCTGATCCTCAACCTCAACGAACCGAACAAGCTCGGCGACGTCAGCTGGTTTACGCCTTCCAAGTACGTCGGCATCTGGTGGTCGCTTCACCTGGAGCAGGAGAGCTGGGCAACCGGGAAGAAGCATGGCGCGACCACGGCGAACACGAAGCGCTACATCGACTTCGCCGCCGAGCACGGCTTCCGCGGCGTGCTGGTCGAAGGCTGGAACCCGGGCTGGGACGGCCAGTGGTTCGGCAACGGCTACGACTTCGACTTCACCCGCGCCACGCCCGATTTCGATATCGAGGCGCTGGCGGCTTACGCGAAGTCGAGGGACGTGCACCTGATCGGCCACCACGAGACCGGCTGCGCGGTCAGCCACTACGAGGACCAGATGGCCGACGCGTTCGCGATCAACGAGCGGCTCGGCATCGACGTGGTCAAGACGGGATACGTCTGCGACGCCGGCGGCATCGAGCGGCGCCTGCCGGACGGTTCGATCGCGCGCGAATGGCACGACGGCCAATGGAGTGCCGGCCATCACCAGCGCGTGCTCGAAGCCGCGGCCAGGCACCATGTCGCGATCAACAGCCACGAACCGATCAAGGACACGGGCCTGCGCCGCACCTACCCGAACTGGGTCAGTCGCGAGGGTGCGCGCGGCATGGAGTACGGCGCCTGGGGCAACCCGACCAACCCGCCCGAGCACGAGGTCAACCTCGTGTTCACCCGCATGCTGTCCGGGCCGATGGACTACACCCCGGGCATCCTCAGCCTGCAGGGTCGCGGGCAGGCCATCCAGACCACCCTCGCCAAGCAGCTGGCGCTGTACGTGGTGCTGTACAGCCCGGTGCAGATGGCCGCCGACCTGCCGGAGAACTACGAGAAGCACATGGACGCGTTCCAGTTCATCAGGGACGTACCGGCCGACTGGGCGCGCACCGAGGTGGTCAATGGTGAGGTCGGCGACTACGTGACCTTCGCGCGCAAGGACCGCAACAGCGACGACTGGTACCTGGGTAGCATCACCGACGGAAACGGCCGCGTGCTCGAGGTGCCGCTGTCATTCCTCGACCCGGGCCGGAACTACACCGCGCAGGTCTACCGCGACGGCGACGGCGCGCACTGGCACGACGCACCGTTCGCATTCGAGCGCGAAACCCGCGCCGTCACCAGCGCCGACCGGTTGACCCTGCGACTGGCAGCCGGCGGCGGCCAGGCAATCCGCTTCGTGGCTGGCTCCGCAGCGGTCCCCTGACTGCGCTGCAGCCCCGATCAGCCGCCGCGTCGCACCAAGGGCGCCACCTCACCCGCGCGCTCGTCGAAGCGCGAACTGACCACCGCGATCGCCGTGTCGCCCTGCGACCAGTAGCGCGCCATGAGGCCGCCGTCCCTACGCTCGCCTTCGCGCATCCGGTGGGTACGTGGGCGCAGGTAGATGCCGAGCACTTCGCCGCCTCCGTTCTCGTAGACCAGCATCGCTGCGGCGCCCTCGGCGGTCGCCAGCATGCGTGCGCCACGCAGCCGGTAGCCCTGTTCGCTGAGGTCGGGCACGCGACCAGCCTCGTCGAAGTTGCGGACCAGCCAACGCTGCAGGCCGTCGCTGCGATCACCTTCGAAGTCCATGGCGACCTGGCTTTCCGACAGCAGGCGGTAGGCGGTGACGGCATCGGCCATCGGCGGGGCCGAACGCGCGTCGCGGCCATCCCGCGCCCACCAGCCACCAACACCACCCAGCCCGAGCGCAAGCACCAGCACGGCGGCGCGGGCCATGGTGTCCCAGCGTCGGGCGTGGACCCTACCCCGGACGCGCAACGGGTCCAGCCGCGGGGCCTCCGGCAGCGCCGCGCCGTCACCCAGTGCGGCGCGCAATGCCTCCGCGTCGGCCTTCCAGCCCCGCACGCGCGCGGCGGCATCCGGGTGCGCGGCCAGCCAGGTCTCGACCGCGGCACGCCGGCCCGCACCCAGATGGCCATCCACGTAGGCATGCAGGTCGGAATCGGAGATCGGTTCGTTCATTTGACTATCCGCAAAGCTGTGGTGGGTGCGTGTCCGTCCGTCAGCGCGCGCAACCGGTCGCGTGCGCGCGACAACCGGGACATCACGGTGCCGATCGGCACACCCAGGGTTTCGGCGACCTCGCGGTAGCTGAGGCCCTCGACACCGACCAGCACCAACAGCGCGCGCTGCTCCGCCGGCAGCTGCTCCAACGCGGCCAGCGCGTCGCGCCCTTCGGTGATGCGCTCGGCCGATGGCGCGTGGACCGCGTCCGCCGCCCCCACCACCTCGAGCACGCGGCGCCAGCGCGTCGCCCGGCGTTGCTCGTCGATGAACTGCCGGTACAGGATCGAGAACAACCACGACTGCAGCGCCGCGGCCTTCCGTCGCGACGCCCACGCCCGCAGTGCACGCTCCAGCGCGGCCTGGACCAGGTCGTCCGCCGCCGTTCCGTCCCGGGTGAGAGCGCGCGCGAACTGGCGCATCCGGGGGATCAGGTCGCGCAGGCGATCCTCATCCTGGTCCTGGTCCTGGTCTTGGTCCTGGTCATCCACCTTGAGGGCCTCCGCGGCGCAGGGCCGGATGGCGGGAGAAACGGTCATCGGTTGCACGGACATGCCAGTGTGACGAACCGTGACGCGGCTTATTCCCCGGCAGCGTTGGTGCGTCGATGGAATATAGGTCGCGCCCGTGCGTCCTACCATCGCCCCCACAGGAATAGCGACGGATGAACTACCCAGACGAGCCTCTCCCCGGTTCCGACCCAAGCCCCGACCCCAGCCCGGAGCGCCTCCGGCGGGCCCTCGCGCTGGCCGGCATCGGCGCGATTGCACTCGGCGCGGTCGGTGCATTTGCCTGGACCGCTGGCTGGCTGGGCGCCGACCGCCTCACCGCCGGCCAGGTGGTCGACGCGGTGGAAGCCAACGGCGGTCCGCACCCTGGCTTCCGCCGCGCGCATGCCAAGGGCGTCTGCATCACGGGCACGTTTACCGGCAGCGCCGACGGACGCGCGCTGTCTGCCGCGGAGGCTTTCTCGGGCGAAACGCTCCCGGTGCTTGGACGATTCTCGATCGGCGGGGGCGACCCGCATGGTTCCGATGCCAGCGCACGGGTTCGCAGCCTGGCGTTGCAACTGGGCGGACGCGGTGAACCGCAGTGGCGCATGGCCATGAACAGCTTTCCGTTCCTGGCCGTCGCCACGCCGCAGGCGTTCCATCAGCAGACCCTGGCCAGCCGGCCGGATCCCGCCACCGGCAAGGCCGACCCCGTCGCGATGGAGGCGTTCCTCGCCGACCATCCGCGGGCCCGCGCATTCCAGCAGTGGGCCAAAGCCGCGCCGTGGTCCGACAGCTGGGCGAACACCGAGTACAACAGCGTCAATGCCTTCCGCTTTGTGGACGCCGATGGCGGCGAGCGCTTCGTGCGCTGGTCGATGCAGCCGCGCACCCCGTTCCGGGAGCTCGATGCGGCCGAGCGCGAACGCGCCGATGCCGGTTTCCTCGCCGCCGACCTGGACCAGCGCCTGCAAAGCGGGCCGCTGCACTGGGACATGGTGGTGACGCTGGCCGCCCCCGGCGACGTGGTCGAGGATCCGTCGGTGCCCTGGCCGGACGCGCGCGATCAGGTGGTCGTCGGCACGCTGACGCTGCTGCATGCCGAGCCCCAGAGCACGGGCGCGTGCCGCGACATCAACTTCGACCCGCTGGTGCTCCCCCATGGCGTGGCCGCGTCGGGCGACCCGATCCTGGCCGCACGCTCGGCCACCTACGCGCAATCGTTCAACCGGCGGCAGCGCGAGCTGGCGCTGGGACAAGGCAACGCCGCCACCACGCCGGAAGCAACCCCATGAGTGCGCACGACACGAACCCCGCCCACTTCAACCGCACCGCGCGATCGCTGCACTGGCTGATGGCCGTGCTGATCATCGCGATGCTGTTCATCGGCGTCGGAATGGTCAGTTCGGTTTCCGCCCGGCCGTGGCTGATCGACCTGCACCGCCCAATGGGCATCGCGATCCTGTTGCTGGCCGTGCTGCGCCTGCGCAAACGGATGCGCCACCAACCGCCGGCATTGCCCGCATCACTGCCGGTCTGGCAACGCCGCGCCGCCCACGCCTCGCATTGGCTGCTGTATGGGCTGATGGTCGCGCTACCGGTGATCGGCTGGGCGATGCTTTCTGCCGCCGGCGACCCCGTGCGCATGGCGTCCGGCCTGGTACTGCCGCCGATCGCACCGCAGGACCCGCTCGTGTATGCCGCCCTGCGCGCCGCGCATGGATGGCTCGCCTACTTGCTGTTCGCGACCGTGGTGCTGCATGTGTCGGCCGCGCTGCTGCACGCATGGGTGTATCGCGACGGCGTGTTCGGCGCGATGACGGGAGCGCGCAAGCCGGGTTGACCGTCCGCGGCCGCGCTCAATTGGCTGGCGACGCCACCCGCCACGGTGGATGGCGGCGGTTCTCGCCCGCGTGGAACAGGCAGAGGCGGTTGCCGGATGGGTCGGTCAGCCGCGCCTCGCGCCACAGCCAGCGCTGGTCGGTTGCCGGCTGGTCGAACGCGATGCCGGCTGCGGCCAGCCGGGCCACTCGCGCGTCCAGGTCGTCGCACTCGAAGTACACCAGCACGCCGCTGCCCGGTTCGCTGCAACGCCCGCCGGACTCCTCCACCGCATGCAACGAGAACGTCGCATTGCCGTCCGGGCACTCGAACCGCGCGTAACGCGGTGGCGAGTGGACGATCAGGGTGAACCCCATCACCCGGTAGAACCCGACCGTCCCGTCGAACAGTGCCGTGGTGGTGGGCAGGGTGACCTGGTTGAGGTTCATGCGGGGGTGCCTGCGGCCGGTCAGGCTTTGCGTACGAATTCGGACTTGAGCTTCATCGGACCGAATCCGTCGATCTTGCAGTCGATGTTGTGGTCCTCGTCGACCAGCCGGATGTTGCGCACCTTGGTGCCGGCCTTGAGCGCGCCGCTGGCACCCTTGACCTTGAGGTCCTTGACCACGGTGACCGCGTCCCCGTCGGCAAGCACGTTGCCGACCGCATCGCGGTGCACGGTTTCCGACTCGGCGGCGGGCGCCGCGGACGGGTTCCATTCGTGCGCACACTCGGGACAGATCAGCATGTCGCCGTCGGCGTAGGTGTAGGTGGAGTTGCAGGCGGGACAGGCGGGCAGGTCGGTCATGGCTTACTCGATCGTGGTGCGGGAACGCGCGACGGCGCACGCCATTGTCGCCGATCGGCCCGCATCACCGGCGCTGGGGACGCGCCCCGTGCACGCAGCGCGCAAACAGCCGGCCCAGCTGCCGCAACAGGTACACGGCCGCTACCACGACCGACGCAACCATCAGCAGCACCGCGTGGTGGCCGAGCAGCGCATCCAGGATCACGCGGCACCCCATCGGGCGCGCATGCCAAATGCGCCCGGCAACGAGTTGCAATGCACACTGACCACGCGGTCAGAACTCGCGGCCATTGACCTGCACGCGGTTGATCGCGTCCAGGTCGATCCCTTCGACGCAACGCAGGTTGATCGCGGCCATCTCGGCCCCGTCCGGCATCTGTCCGAGCCCGAATGGCTGGCAGCCACAGGTTGGGCAGAACCGGTGCTGGATGACGTGGCGGTTGAAGGTGTACGTGCTCATCGTGTCCGCGCCGGAGATCACCTCCAGCGCCGCGCGCGGGACGAACCACAGCAGGAAGCCCTTCCGGCTGCAGTGCGAACAGTTGCACTCGATGCCCTGGTCGATCTCGCCGTCCACCGAAAACCGGACAGCCCCGCAATGACAGCTTCCACTCGGCATGAGACCCCTCCCGGAACGCTCGTACCTGCGGGACGAGCATTGCCTCTGATCGTCCGCCCGGCGTTCTGTGGCGTCAACCGCGGTGGTGCCGGCCCGGCATCATGACGCCCCACCCGCCGCCACGGCCTGTCACGACAGGCCGTACGACTGCGTGATTACGGTTGCCGACCGGAAGGGGTGATGGTTGCGACCGGCTGGCCCTGCGGCGCCGCAATTGCATTGCCGGCGCACTGGTAGACCCGCTCGACATTCCACTGTGCGCAGTCGCCGTCGCCGCCCGCACGTCCACACTGTTGGTCAACGCCTACGGCGCGGTCGGTATAGCTGTAGCCGAGACGCTCGCACTGCCGGGTCGCGACCTGGTTGGCGTGTTGATGGCTCAGCGGCGGGTGATCGAGGCGCTCGGTCAAGTAGGACACCGCCACCTGTCCGGCGCCCTTCCCGGGAGCCACGGCGTAGTCGGGGCTGCTCGCGCATCCCTGCAGTCCCACCAGAACAACCAGAGCGAATGCATGGCGGCGCATGGGTCTCTCCTGTAGTCGGCTCCGGTCCGATCCTACCTGCGATACGGATCCGCTTCACGCCGGGGTGCAAACTCCCACTCGCCAATCGGTGAGTCACAGATGCAGCTTCAAGCCTTCATGCGATGCGACGAAACCGAGTCCCTCGTAGAACCGGATCGCATCGGTGCGTTTCTTGTCGGAGGTCAGTTGCACCAGATGGCAGCCCCGGACCTTGGCCCGGTCGATGGCCCACTGGAACAGTTGCCGTCCTATTCCGCCGGAGCGCTGGTCTTCCGCGACTCGGACTCCTTCGATCTGCGCACGCCACCCGCCCTCATGTGTGATGTGCGGTACGAACGTCAGCTGGAGCACGCCGGCTACCGGCCGATCCGGCGTGTCAACGACGATGAGCTCGTTGTTGGGGTCGCGGTCGATCGCCATGAACGCCGCTTCGTACGGCGCGGGGAGCGGCGATGTGTTGTTCTCGCGTCGCGCACCCAGGGGATCGTTCGCCAGCAAAGCAACGATTGCGGACAGATCCTCCAAGGTGGCAGCCCGGAAAGTGAGAGCCGAGGCCGTCATGACTTCGCGCCCGCCATGATGATCCCCATCCCGAGCAGGCAGAAACCGACGCCGACCCAGTCCGTGACCGTTGGCCGCACCGAGTCCACGACCCACAGCCAGACCAGCGCGACGCTGATGTAGACGCCGCCGTACGCCGCGTAGACCCGGCCGGCCGCGTGTGGATGCAGTGTCAGCAGCCAGGCGAATGCCGCCAGGCTCAACGCCGCCGGTACCAGCAGCCAGGCCGAGCGGCCCTGCTTGAGCCACAGGTACGGCAGGTAGCACCCGACGATCTCGGCAAGCGCCGTGACGACGAACAGCCCGAAAACTTTCAGCATTTCCAAAACAGACGTTCCCTCCCGTCGCCGCCGCGCTACACCAGCCAACCGCGCGCAATCGCCCTGCGGCTGAACCAGACAAGGCCGATACCCACGGCCAGCACGATCGCCTGCATGGCCACGGCCACCGGGCCCGCGAGGGTCGCGCCGTCTGCCAGCACGAACAGCCCGAAGTCCTGGACAAGGATTCCGAGCAGCGATAGGACAAACACCGGGAACGCCCACTTCCTGCGCAACAGCAGCCCGATCGAGCCAAGCACACCCCCGAAAACCGCAACGGCGGTCGCCACAACGGCCCAGCCCGGGCGCGCGGCGTAAAGCGCCTGCTGGGCCTCGGGCAGCCGGGCGAGGTCGTCGGGCGAAAGACGAAGATCCGAGAAGAACGCAAGACATCCGAGCAGGTTCCACAGCAACGCCACGATTGCGACGACCTTGAGCGAGACAGGCGGCTTCATTCGGTTCTCCCCGGCTTGTGAAAGGTGTAAGCGCCTCGTCGCAATCAACGTCAACTTGCCTCCTACGCGGCCCGGCGAAACCGAACCCGGATGCGTGGCGGAGGGCGCGACTGCCAAAGCCTACCCGCTTACCGGCGCAGGGTGCCCATGCATCCAAGTGTTTGGGATCCGCACCTGCCTCCCGCCCCAATCCACTCCGTTTTGCGGGTTAAGCCGCCCGTGGATAAGCTTTCCCGGCGCGTTCGCGCATTCAGGGGAAAGGGGATCAGATGATCAGCAGGAACATGGGACTGCCGCTCGCCGCGGCGGTGTTGGCATGCGCGTGCGGAACCGCCCACGCGGCCAAGGACGCGCCGGAGCGCCACGATCCGTCGCAGGGCGAACTGCTCTCGGGCATGGCACTGCACGCCGTGGCCGCGCATGACCGGCTCAAGAGCCAGATCACCTACGGCTACATCGATGTGGGTGACACCATCACCAACGCCACCAACAGCCTGTACATGAATACCCCCGGGCTCTCGTACGGCAGCGCCGCTGCCGCGGGCCTTGCCGGCGGGCTGATCGCGACGGCGCTCATCAACGCCGAAGCCAAGGCGTCCGCCCAGCACCAGGTGCGGGATGCGAACACGGAGTTCGAGCGTGCCCAGTGCAAGCTGTCGAACACCGACGCATTGCTGGGTGCGATCGAGCGCAGCGTCGCTGGCACGCCGTGGGGTGCCGGACGCGACATCCAGCGCCATGTGCTCGCGCCGGACCAATCAGTGGACGACCTGGTGACGCAGGACGAGCCGCGCTACGAACTCGTGGCGACCTACAGCATGACGCCGGACTATTCCGCGCTGGTCACCTCGGTCACCCTCGGCGCCTACTCGCCGCAGCTGCCCGGCGCCCCGTCGCGCTGGCAGAAGAAGCCCGCGTGGAGCGACGACCTGGTGGTGGTGTCGGATATCGTTCCGCTGGCCGACAAGACCCCGGCTGACATCGAAGCCGCCGTCGCCCGCGAGACCGCGCGTTATGCCGACTCCGGCGCATACAAGCTGATCCAGGCCGCCAACGCCGGCGACCGCACCGCGCGGCGCGATGCCAGCGCAATGCTCAGGACCCACAAGTCGCGCATGCGTGAGGCCAAGGGCGAGCGTTGGACGCCACGCGAAGCCGCGGCCGCGCGTGCACGCATCTGGGCGGCCGACGATTGCAGCCTGGTCCGCGCGGCGCTCACGCAGGGCGCGACCGACATCGAGACGCTGCTGGGCCGCCTGTTTGCCGGCTCGCTCCCCGCCCACGCGGAAGCCGTCCAGCCAGCGGTGCCGTTGCGCGACGATAGCGATCGCGTCATACAGCCACTTCCGGAGGGGCGGTACGTCGCACGCGCCGTCGATGCCGACGCACCACTCGGCTGGCGCTACTCGTGGTTCCCCGAGGACGAAACGCCGGAAGAAGCGTCGGCGGAATAAGCCCGAGGCGGGACCCTGCGCACGCGGGGCCCTGCTGGACGGTCTCCGTTGCCGCTACTGGCTAGAGCGCTGCCGCTCCCGCCGCCTCGCTCATGGACAGGTGCCCCGGTTGCGCCTTCACGCGCCCGAGCCATGCCCGCACGGCCGGATACTGCGCCAGATCAAACCCGCCTTCGTGCGCCACGTGCGTATAGGCGTAGAGGCCGATGTCCGCAATGCTGTACCGCTCCGCGACGAAGAATGCGCGCTGCGACAAGTGCTGCTCCATGACTCGCAGCGCGGCGTGGCCGGGCGCCATCTTCTCCTGGAGCCTGGCTTCCTGCTCCTCGCGTCGGCCGAGGTAGCGGACGATGTAACGCGCGACCGCAATGTAGGGTTCGTGGCTGTACTGCTCGAAGAACAGCCACTGCAGGACCTGTGCACGTTCGAGACGCGCCGACGGCAGGAGCGGCGTGCCCTCTGCGAGGTAGTGGAGGATGGCATTCGACTCGGGCAGGTAGGTGCCGGGTTCGATCTCCAGCAGCGGAATCTTGCCGTTCGGGTTCCTGGCCAGGAACGCCGATGTACGGTTCTGCGTTTGCAGGATGTCGACGTGCACCCCACTCGTGCGCCAGCCCAAGCTGCGCCAACACCAGCTTGACCTTGTAGCAATTACCCGACTTCAGATCGCCGTAGACGGTGAACACTCGATCTTCCCCACTTATTCCTGTTGTGTGCTCTAGCGTCTGATCTACGCCGAGCCGCGGAGCCGATCCGGCTTGAATGAATTGTCAGGCCCGCGCCGCTTGGCCAGAAGGAAGGCCGTTATCACCGAGACCATCACGGCAACGCCGAGTACGGCGAGGTAGATGAGCTGCGGCAAGTCCTGGTAGGGCACATCGTGTGTGCTCGCCAGGCCGCGCACCGATTGCGGCCGACAAAGGCCAAGACTAGCGCGCCGAGCTCACAACCCCAGCCACCGAGCAGAAAGACCCACCGATGGAGCTCGGAGCCCCGACGGCCGAGCTACTTACTCGGAAGGTGGGACCAAGAGCTCCAACGGCCGAGCCGTGAGCTTCAACGGCCGAGCAAGTTGCCCGGAACATGGAGCCGAAAACCAGGGCTGCCGAGCAACGTGGCCCGCTGGTTGAGCTCCGAGCCCCACAGCACGAGGAAATTGCGTCGAAGATGGAGCTACAAGACCCGGCGGCAAAGTCCCAAGCTGCAACACCAAGTCCTTGTTCCGACGGCTTGCATTATTGCTGCCTTAGCGGCCTAACGCTTGAGTTAAGGGTTGCTGCGAAGCGACATCCCCTTGAACGAATTGTTACGCCTCTTCTGTACGGGATGACACCTTGTGAATACCCGTGGAAACAACCACGAGCACAACAATCGCCCACATAGCTCCGTGATATCGGTGCGCCTGAGTTTTGGAGACGTATCTAACAACACCGCGGGTTGCGATTGCGACCGGTTTGTCGGCCGAATGGACAGGACGGCCAGCAAGAACGTTGGATTGCTGGTGCATTGTCCAAGCTCCAATTACGGCAAATGCACTAGCCAAAACTACCCAAGTTACCTTGCTCCGCGTGGTCAAACGCTTGGGTAAACGAAGCAGTCCTACACCCAACGCAACAACACAGAGTGCGATGGCAACTTGGACAGACGTTGCGGACAAGACTGCGACGAGAGCTTCCATGGGGTCTAACACCTGATTCAAGCCGCGCCGCGAAGCGGCGTCGGCTTGAACGAATCGTTATGCGGCGCTCTGCTTGTCTGCACCATGCAACAACTTCACAAAGCTAGGCATTCGAGGGTCCACGAAACGATAATAGCCCCGGCCGCACTTCTCGATGATTCCGCCTGCCTTTGCGGCAATTGCCGTCAATCTCCGTGAGATGATTGCCGCCTCTACATCTAGACCCACACGATCCTGTAACTGCTGTCTAATATCGTATGCACGAAACTCAGATCCCTTGCATTGCGCCGCACCGAGAACAATGACTTTATACTCAAGCGGCTTGTTGAAGCTATGCAAGCAGTTTGTGTAGCTATCCTTCAATGCGTTTTCTGAATCTTTCACTGATTCGATTAGCGCCGCAGTGAGGACCTCCGAGCCGATGTGCTTGTTTCCGCTAACCACGCTAGCCTCTGCACATTTGAGGCAGATCAGGTGAGTAAAGTGCGGTAGTCCGGCACTAATGTCGGTGATGCGTGTTACGACCTCTTCAGTCGGAACTTGGCCGAGCTTCTTGAAGCCGTTACGTATGATCTTCTTTATGTCATCGTCATCCATCCGCTTCAGCTGGACTTCCTTGAGGCATCTTTGCACCGAGGGATGGCCCGCGGTTAGATCAGATCCCGTGCTAGCGATTCCGACCAGCACAACTTTCAGCGGTGACTTGTTGTCGCTCAACAATTTTACGAGTTCTGCGAGTTTCTTGCGATCTTCTTTGCCAGCAACTGCATCTACCTCGTCAATCAAAAAGATGCCAGGCTTTGACTGAAGTTGCTCAGCCACCCAAGACGGAGACGAGAGACTGACCTGATGCAGCACTTTGACTGCATTCTGCCGGTGAGAATCCAGTTCTGCACCCGCCACGGGAATCTTGATGGACGCTTTTCCGCCTCGATTCGTGGTTTGTGTCATCTCTCGGTTCTGATGCTCGATCTCAAGTGCCCTTAGAACGTTTAGGACAATGGATTCGAAAGTATCGCTGGAGTCACAACGTTTCTCGATGTACTTGCCGCCGCCCATGACGCGTTGTAGGAGGACACGACAAGTTGTGATTGCGAGGGATGTCTTGCCTACGCCCCGATCGCCAAAGACGAGTACGTGTTGCCCTTCGGTATTTATTACGCTGACAAAGCGAGAGGCCTCCTCCTCTCGTCCGAAGAAATGCGAGATGTCATCCACGGGCGAATGTGGAGTAAATACCCTTCTCGCACCACTCCTGACGATCCTCGTCTCACGCCCAATTCCAAATGTCCCGTTGCTCATGCTTCCCCTAATGTCACGATGAGTGCGGCATAGCACTTGAGTTAAGCCGACTTGCGTAGTGGAGCCAAAGCCATGGCAAAATTTTTCTGCCATGGCTTTGGTGTAACGAAGCAAGTTCGGCTTGAACGAGTTGTTTGGCGGCAAGTGCACAACTGCAGCTTGCCGCCAAGGCTTACTTAGCTAGCCCGGAGGCGAGCACTCCCTTCTTACCCTCTTCCTCTGTTACTAGCTCTACGTTCGCACCGCCGACAAATACGCCCATCTTGATGTATTGCCTAATGAAATGGTTCACGCCTTCTGCAGCGATGAACTTGAACGCGTTGTCACTGAACTCTGATTCGGTCGAAACCGTGTGCTCCCCTGGCTCCACCTGCTGGTAAAAGTAGGTCTTGTTTGCGCTCTCGCCAAGGAACTCTCCGTCTAGATACAGGTTTTTCTTGAGCGCTTGGCCCGCGAAGCTATTCCTGTAGATATACACCCCAGCGTGTCCCTCTGCTGGCGCCGGAAAAGTCTTTAACGCAGCGTCCTGCCCGGCAGGCCCCATTGGGACGGAAGCGCAGCCGGACGCAAAAAGAACCGCTGCGGATACAGCAAGAATCAATCCCCTAAACATACTTTCCCCTTAGTTGTACAACGGTGGTGAAGCTAGGTTTGACGCCTAACACCTGAGTTAAGCCGAACTGCGTAGTGGAGCCTAAGGCATGGAAAGCTTTTCCTGCCATGCCTTAGGCGTAACGAAGCAGTTTCGGCTTGAACGAATTGTCAGGCTTCACCGATTCGATAATACCGGCTTGCCCCAACGTTGATGAGGTGCACTGCAATAAATACGAGCGAGACACCTACAAGAAGGCCGCATGCGTACCAACCAGCTCTAGGCCAAAAATCTTGCCGCCCGGGCTGATCGCCAACGACCAGAACACCGATGAGAATTACGGACATTAGAGCGCACACGAGGATGTTTGGCATAGCTAGTGCAATCCAAAGGGCCTCCTTTCTAGGATTCCAAGAGCTGGAAAATAGCTTACGGAGGGCTTGGAATACGAAGCCAGAGCCACAAGAGATGCCGCAAAGGTATCCGCCACCAAAAAGTACAAATATCTCGATGAATTTCACAGTGAGGCCTAACGCCTTATGTCTTTGAAGTTCCGTAGCCTAGACGTCGAGAGCCCGGTGTGCGCGCCCGATAACGCCTCGGTGTCAGCAGCACCGTAATTCAGCAGGGGCCGCACACCGGGTACTCACTTCCAAACGCCCGAACAGTTGCGCGAGAAACACTCGCACCGATAAGCGTGGGCTGGAGGTGAGGCGCTCTCGACCTTTCCTACTCTAACGGAGGTGGGCATGACTGCGGTGGGCATCGATGTCAGCAAGGCCATGTTGGACCTGGCGTTCAACGACACGACGAAGGTCTATCGCTTTCACAACACTCCGGCGGGGATCCGCCGCCTTGTCGAGTTGTTACGTGCCCGTCCCGGTGTCCGGATCGTGTTGGAGGCTACCGGCGGGTACGAGGAAGCCGTGCTCGATACCTGTGCCGAGGCCGGTCTGTGGATCGCGCGGATCAACCCGCGGCAGGCGCGGGACTTCGCCAGGGCGGCCGGACAGTTGGCCAAGACCGACAACCTGGACGCTCGCATGCTGGCGGAGATGGCGGCAGTGTTCCATGCACGGCTGCGTCGCCATGTGCCCGCGGAGCCTTGGCAGGCAGAGCTCAAGTGCTGGTTGCGGCGCCGCCGCCAGATGGTCGACAACATCCAGCGCAGCCGACAGCAGATGGCGCTGACCCTGCCGGCGATACGCCTGCTGGTGAAGAAGACGCTGGTGTCTCAGCAACGGGAGCTGGCGACTGTCGACGCGGCCTTGAAGGCGCTGTTGCAGGCGCATACGACCCCGGCGCTGAGCTCGACGAAGGGGCTGGGGCCGGTGTTCCAGACCACCGCTTTGGCCTTGCTGCCCGAGCTGGGGCTGTTGAGCCGACACCAGATCGCCAAGCTGGTCGGGGTCGCACCGCTCAACCGCGACAGCGGCAAGACCCAGGGCAAACGCCAGATCTACGGTGGCCGCTCCGAGGTGCGCGTGGCGCTGTACATGGCCACGCTGTCGGCGGTGCGCTGGGACCCGACCATGCGGGCGCACTATCAACAACTGCGTGCGCGGGGGAAGCTTGCGAAGGTCGCCTTGGTCGCGTGCATGCGCAAGCTGCTGACGATCGTCAACGCCCGCCGCCGGGACGAACTGCAGGGTATGGATGCGATCGCCTGCGCCGCCTGATGGGGGGTGAAGCTCAAGACAGTTGCTGAGTTAAGCCGAACTGCGTAGCGGAGCCAAACACATGGCAAGCTTTTTCTGCCATGTGTTTGGTGTAGCGAAGCAAGTTCGGCTTGAACGAATTGTTAGGCCGGCGGCTCACGGACGCCGGCCTGCTGAAGGAATGCTGCAAGTTGCTCAGAGTTGACCTTGCGCCCAATACCGTACAGGTACTCCCGGCCGTCTTTGGTGCGAAAGGTGAAGACCCGGTGCTCCATGCCGCCCATGCGAGTGGTGCCGACGATGGCAGATTGTACCTGCGCGAGTGGAGTGACTTCCCGGCCAACTGCGATACGGTCCGCTGCTACGAGGACACTGTTGGGGATGCGTGAGAATAGCCACATGCCCGGATAAGCGATTAGCAGCGCCGGCGTACCCGAGAACAGCGCGACCAATGCGAAGTCTCGGGAGCTGGTTGGCGGATCCGCAGCCACAAGCGCAAGCGCCAACAGCGCCGCCAGGATGATGACGAGCAAGAGCTTGTTTCCGCTTGCGGCAGAACGAGCACGAGCCTGAGCAAAGGCGAACGGCTCAGTCCAGTAGAAACGTTGGTCGCGCGACATTTTCACCAAGCAGGCCTAACGCCTGAGTTAAGCCGACTTGCGTAGCGGAGCCAACAACATGGCAAGCTCTTCCTGCCATGTTGTTGGTGTAGCGAAGCAAGTTCGGCTTGAACGAATTGTTGGTCAATAGCCTCTTGATCTAAAAACGCCTTTCAGAGGCTTTTTGACAAGTTCCGGAGTAGATAGATGGGAACTCTGCGTTTCCGTAACGGGTTGCACCCGTATAGCGATTGATATTGAAGAAAAAATCAGTTCCTTCAATCTCGACCTCCCAAGAGATGCTGGAATCTGTAATGTTCGCGGGATACTCAAGCTTTGAGTCGAGGGTGACAAGTCCGTTGGCAAAGTCAACGCCCGCAATGAAGTCTAGTCTTCTATTTTGTTTTGGCTCTATTAGCTCGCAGGACAGGCGCAACGACGGTTGAGCACTCTTTGCAGAAGGTGGCTGAGATGGATTTAGGGACGAGTTAAACAGGTTGTAAAAGGAAGCGCATTTAGATGCCTTCTTTTCGTCACTCGCAGCATCGAACTCTTGAGCGTTCTTCCACCTTGCAGCCTCCTCAAATTGTTCAATTGCTTGCCCCGGATCAAGCTTGGCCGCGATGGCAAGCCTGCCTACTGCAATTTGTTCTTTTCTTGATGCGACCCACCGCTCATAGATTGGGTCAAATCTGGAGGCATAGCCATTTACTAGTGATTCGCAAATATCCCTAGTCCCCGGTGCAACTACACTGGCTGGGTATTCGATCCCCGTGAGCTTGTCTTCCGCGTGAGCGACCGATGGCAGAAGTATAAACAACAAAGTTAAGGGCTTTAAGAGCTGCATGAGTCTTCCTCTGTTGCCTAACACCTGAGTTAAGCCGACCTGCGTAGCGGAGCCAACAGCATGGCAAGCTCTTTCTGCCATGTCGTTGGTGGAGCGAAGCGGGTTCGGCTTGAACGAACTGTTAGGCAGCATCACTCGCACCAGACCTCACAGACCTCCTTTGTCCGAAGGTTAAGGATTTCTGCGGACGCACACGCCCCGTAAGCGCTGCCCTCGATGAAGATCACGGAATCGCCCTCCTCCATGTCGAAGCAGTAGGTCTTTGCCTCGTACTTCTCGCCGTTGATGATGAAAAGCTCATCGTCGTGGGCTACCTCAATCTCATATTCTGTCGCTGCACTGACGGTGCCTGTCACTACCAGTAATGCGGAAACGGCAAGCCATCGGCTGATCTTCTTCATGATGCGTCTCCCCTCGTTGTGTGCTGCCTAACGCCAGAATTAAGCCGACCCGCGAAGCGGGTTCGGCTTGAATGAATTGTTAGGGGGCAGGCTGGTCATAGTTGACTGTGACCATGTAGTACGTCACGCCCTCATGTGTGTGAGAGTTGAACGAGCTAAACACGAACTCAGCATCCGGTTGCGTTACCGGTGCCATTTGAGCCTTGCCGCCATCAGCTGCGATTGCCTTGGCAGACTCTGCAAGCGCAACCAGACTTTCACCCGAGAGACCAGGTGTTTCCATGGGGCCGTAGAGCTTCTTTAGAGTGGTGTAAGTCTCTATCCAAACTTGCGTAGCCTTGGAAATGTCAGTGCCCTCGTACGTACGAAGAGCGATTCGCCAGAGGCGGCCATCCTTGAGGTAGAACTGGGCGTTCTGGCGCTTGCCGCCAAAATCGGCGCTGTATGTCTCAAGATCACCATTAGAGAACGCGCGATACGGGCCGTGGCTTTCGACAGCCCTGATCTCATACGCCGACATGCCGAAGGTCCATGGGCCAAAACCTCCAGCCAAGGCCGGAAAAGCTGCGAATAGCAGAAGCACAAGTGCCACGAATCTCATTCCTGCCCCCTAACACCGGAATTAAGCCGACCCACAGCGCGTGAGCCGGGAGTGGAACTGATGCCCCAGCAGCGACTATGCCTGCAAATGGGACGAAGTGGGTTCGGCTTGAATGACCTGTTAGGTGCAGCGCGACTACCAACCGAAGGTGATGGCGACGAGCAGTACAAGGGATCCACCCAAAACAAGAGTGGCGAATGCGTACGGCAGCGCTTTTGCTGCGGCCCCGGCAGCAGCACGATACTCGCCCCTATTGACCAGGGCAGCCCCTCGACAGGCGAAGCCCAGAACCCATGCGGCTCCAACACCTAACACCAGCGGTGCAGCTCCCGGCGAGCCGTCACCGTACACGGCGAAGATGGAGCTCAACCCCACCAAAGCAAGATTGGCGACCGTTATGCCGATGACTGCCCAGGTAGCGGAGGTTTTCGACATGGCGCCTAACGCCCTGAGTTAAGCCGAGCCGCGAAGCGGCTTCGGCTTGAACGAACT
The DNA here is from genome assembly GCF_907164845.1 of Lysobacter luteus. Lineage (NCBI taxonomy): Bacteria > Pseudomonadati > Pseudomonadota > Gammaproteobacteria > Lysobacterales > Lysobacteraceae > Novilysobacter > Novilysobacter luteus. The sequence goes on along the minus strand of NZ_OU015430.1, from coordinate 157,837 downwards.
GTTAGCACCCACCTGCGTCACTTGCGAGCCGGGGGTGGATTTGGGGGCGGAGTAGGCTTGCTCTGCGTGGGTGGAGGATTCGTATTCGCGTTGTGACCCCGCCCTGGAGGTGGCGGGTTAGAACCTTTGCGTACAGTATCGTCGTAGCTCTTCTTATCGTTTGTCATTTCTTTGGCTCCTCATATCGCAGGAATTCAACCCACTCGACATCTTGAACATTCACAAGTATTCCGTCTAGCTGTGTCAGATCAATGGGATTACCGTCATCGTCAATCCAGCTTGGGACTTGGATATAAAATTGACCTCTTTGTGGGTCTATAGGCCATTCTTTGGGCCAGCCGTAAAGTCTCCGGCCATCCTTGAGATGGAGGATGATGTAAGTGACATGCTCGGTGAAAGCGCAAAACCACTCGGATGGGTGAGATGTGCGTGACGTAAAGCCAAACGATCTAAGCCTTCTATGGAATAAATCGTTGTTTGTGCAGTAAGCGATTAGTCCACCGAGGATGACCGCAAGAAACAGCGACCCCAGCAACTCCGATTCTTTGCTCCAAGGTGCGAATGCTAGGACGGATCCGAAACCGATCAGAGCCCATCTAAGAAGAGGGAGGAACGCCTGAATTACGAATGTAAAGATTAGTGCTTGTACGACGCGCTCAAACTGTGAGGGTTTCGCGTGAGATGTAAGACCGTAGAAGAGCCAGGCCGCTGCGAACCCGGGCAGCAGAAAGGCTAAGAGCTCAATAGCATCAGATGGCAGCTGAGTCATTTGTGGGTGCTAACACTTAGTAGACCCCAAAAACGGGGTGTATTCCGGATGGTACCCCGTCGCAGAAGCCATGGGACGCTTACAACAGCGAGCTCTCACGACAAAGTGACCCATCGCAGGTCCCGGGAAATGCCGCGTTTCAGCGGCGGTATCTCTTACCGCTGCAAATATGCCGCATAGCGCGGCCGCGACGCGGCGATGCAGTCGGGTCACTCCGCACGTCCGAGCGACACCGTCACCTCGTCCATAACCCTGGCCCCATCCTGCTCCCCTCCACCAAACGTCATTGGCCCCGCTTCCGCCGCCAGCGGCCGATAACCCCCGTCGTAATCCCAGGTGGTCACGTGCAGCCGCGCGCCCTCCAGTGATTCCGGCTGGCCGAGTGCCGTCGCCGGCAGGGTGAAGGTAATGGTGCGTGCGGCATGGTCGACGGCGATGGTCGCCCCCGGGGTGACAAGGGTGCCTTCGTCTGTGTCGCTGGCGCCCCGCGGCGTGGTCAGCACGTTGGACCAGCCGTGGGCGCGCAGCCGGCGGTGCCACTGCATGCCGTCCGGCAGGTTGGCGTGCTGTTGCGGCATGGTGCGGGTGCCATCGTCGCGGCCTGGCAACTGCAGGTACGCGGTGAACGCGGCCCGGTCGAAGCCGTTGGCTGGGTTCCAGCCCTTGCTGATGCCACGCACGGTGAGTTCGAAACGCAGGGCGCCGCCGGCGGTCCAGACGCGTACGCGTTCGATGTCGGCCGGGTGCAGGCCGCGCCAGCCGGGGTCGAGCGGGTAGACATAACGCCCGGTGGGGCCGGTGTCGTCGCCCCGCGGGTCGGCGTGGTCGGCCCGCAATGTCCAGTCGAGTGCAACGCGGAAGCCACGTGCGTCGCCGGCGGTGCCGCTGTCGGGGTCCCATGCGACGACGCGATGCGCGAGGACGGGGTCGGTCATGCCGTCGGTGCGGACCGTTGCGCGCCAGCGGCCGTCGCTGTCGGCCTGCACGTCGGTTGCGGCTTCCAGGTTGCCGTCGACCACCAGCTGGAACGCGTGGCCAGGACGGGCGGTGCCGGTCAGGTACAGGTCGCCGGTGACGGTTGGTTGCGCCGTGCCGCCGTGGCGCTGGATTGGATCGATGGTCGGCGCAGCCGGTGGTGGTGTGGTCGGCGTTGCCACCCCGGTGGCGGGCGGTTCGATGCGCCAGACCATGCCGCTGCGTGGCGGCAGCGCCAGGGTCAGCCGGCCGTCCGCGCCGACGACAAGGTCGGGCGGCGTACCGTCGATGCCGAACAGCCCGCGCAGGCGCGTGCCGGCAGGCGCGGCCACGTCGACGCGATCAAGCAGGGCGGCATGTCCGGCGCTGTTGAGCACCACCAGTGCCGACTCGCCGTCATGGTCGGTGCGCCACGCAATCGCGCCGGCGGCGGCCGGGTTGTCCGCCAGCACGGTCGGCACGCCGCGCGAGAACAGCGGGTGGTCACGACGCAGGGCGATGGCGCTTTGCAGGTAGCGGTACAGCGGCGTGGCGGTGTCGAAGTGCCCGCGCCCGCCGCTGCCCACCCCGCCGGCGAACATCGACGCACGCCGTTCGGCGAAGCCCTGCTCGGTGCCGTAATAGATGACGGGGATGCCCGGCAGGGTCAGCATCGCCAGCAGGGCCTGCTTGAGCGCCGGCACGTCGCCACCGGCCAGGAACCGGTCGACGTCGTGGTTGTCGATGAAGCTCGGCATGCGCTGCGGGTCGGCATGCAGCGCCAGCATCGACTCGATGCGGTGGCGCAGCTGCGCGGTCGGCGCGCCCCGCGCGAACACGTCGCCGAGGCTGCCGTACAGCGGGAAGTTGATCATCGACGGCAGCCCGCCGGGCGTGCGCATGTACGCGTCGAGCTTGCGCGCCTGGGTGTCGTCGAACGGCGCGTCGCTGCCGAAGCCTTCGCCGAACGCGAGGAAGTCGTCGCGCCCGGAGGCGGCGGCGACGCGCGCGATGCCCGGTGCGTCGGCGTCGGCGCTGTGCAGGAAGTCGGCGAAGAACGCCGCCGGCACGTGGAACGCGGTATCGACCCGGAACGCATCGACGCCGACCTCGCGGACCCAGTGGCCGTACGACGCGCGCAAGGCGTCGCGCACCGCCGGGTTGCGGGTGTCGAGGTCGTCGAGGCCGGCCAGCGCGAAGTCGAGCTCCTGCCGGCGGTCGGTGAAGTCGGTGATCTCCGGCGTCCAGTGATAGATGCCGGCCGCGCGCTCGTCCGGGTTGGCCGGGTCGTTGCGGTCGAACGGTGGCTGCAGCGGCGCGCGGCGCCCCTGAGGGTCGGTGCGCAGCCGGCAGTCGCGCGCGGGGTCGGCATCGCCGGTGCAGTCGAGCCAGTCGCCGGCGTGGTTCACCACCACGTCCTGCACCAGGTACATGCCCTGCCCGTGCAGCACGCGCGACAGCGCGCGGTAGTCGTCGAGCGTGCCGTAGTGCGGGTCGACCGCGCTGAAGTCGCTGGCCCAGTAACCGTGGTAACCGCCGTAGCTGGCGCCCGGGTTGAGCCACTGGCCGGCAACCGGCGGGGTGATCCACACCGCGGTCGCGCCGAGGCCCTTGATGTAATCGATCCGCCGGGTGACGCCGGCCAGGTCGCCGCCGCTGTAGCGCGACGGGTCGGACGGGTCGTACTCGCCAGCACCCTGGTCATTGTTGGCCGGGTCGCCGTCATCGAAGCGGTCGACCAGCACGAAGTAGATGACCTGGTCGCGCCAGTCCGGCGACGGCACGTGCAGTGCGCCATCGCTGGCCGAGGCGTTCGCGATGACAGCCCACATGCCCAGTGCCAGTCCCAGCACCAACCCCCGCGCACGCCTTGTCCGCTGTCCGTATCGCACCTGGCCGCCCCTGCCGCGATGCGGCCGATGAATGCGCGCCCCACTATTCCACAGCAGTGTTGCGGCACGCCGGGTGCAACACGGCCGCGCCAATGAATACGTTTGCAGCGCAATTTGTGCGGGGTTTCACACGACTACCATCGCCCTGCGCCTGGGGAACGGCCGTCGTTCCGGAGCGCGAACGAACGGCCCGGGGCGTGTAATCGCCCATGTCCGGGCACCGGCATTCCGCGTAGTGGAGGGGACACCTTGAACATGAAACGCAACCTGCTGAGCGTGGCGCTGGCCACGGCGACGCTGATGATCGCCACCGCCGCACAGGCGCAGGACGCCAGCGCGAACGCAGACCGGCAGGCCCCGCCCGAAGAGACCGCCACCCCGGCCGACGACGCCACCGAGCTGGACCGCGTCACCGTTACCGGCATCCGCCGCGGCATCGAGGACGCCATCGAAGCCAAGCGCACCTCCACCTCCATCGTCGAGTCGGTCTCGGCCGAGGACATCGGCAAGTTGCCGGACATGTCGATCGCCGACTCGCTCGCGCGCCTGCCCGGCCTCACCGCGCAGCGCTTCGGCAACCGCCCGCAGGAGATCAACATCCGCGGCTTTGCCGGCGACTTCTCCACCACGCTGCTCAACGGCCGCGAGCAGGTCAGCCTCGGCAACAACCGCGGCGTGGAGTTCGACCAGTACCCGTCGGAGCTGATGAGCCAGGTGATGGTCTACAAGACCCCCGATGCGCAGCTGGTCGGCCAGGGCCTGTCCGGCACGGTCGACCTGCGTACCGTGCGCCCGCTGTCGTTCGCCGAGCGCGTCACTGCCGTAAACCTGCGCGGTGACATGAACCGGCTGGAGGACAGCGACGAGTGGGGCAGCCGCGCCAGCATCTCCTACATCGACCAGTTCGCCGACGACACCGTCGGCATCGCGGTCGGCTATGCACGCATGGACAACCCGACCCAGGGCCGGCAGTTCGAGTCCTGGGGCTACGACAACGGCGTGCTGGGCGGTGCCAACCTGCACGCGATCGAGGGCGACAACCAGCGCGACGGCCTGATGGGCGTGCTGGAGTGGAAGCCCAGCGACCAGTACCACTCCACCCTTGACGTCTTCTACTCGCAGTTCGACAAGGAAGAGGCCAAGCGCGGCCTGCAGATGGGCCTGGTGTGGGGCAACGGTTCGACCCTGGTCGGCGGCACCACCAACGACAGCGGCACCATGACCGAAGCCCATTGGGAGAACGTCAAGCCGATCGTGGTGCGCAACGACTACAACGCGGCCGACGACGACATGTTCGCGTTCGGGTGGAACCAGGCCATCGCGATCACGCCCAACTGGACGGTCACCACCGACCTGGGCCATTCGTCGGCCAAGCGCAACGAGCGCATCCTCGAGGTGTACGCCGGCCTGCCGGACGGCGGCCGCGACACCGTCGACCTGGCCTACAACCCGAACGGCTACTTCGACTTCACCCTGGGCCAGGACTACACCAACCCGGACGGCCTGCGGATGTTCGACCCGGGTGGCTGGGGTGGCGAGCGCGCCCAGGCCGGTTACCTGAAGGACTTCGAGGTGCGCGACGCGCTGACCTCGCTGCGGATCGACCTGACCCGCACCTTCGACACCGGCTTTGTCAGCGCGCTGCACTTCGGCGCCAACCTGACCGACCGCACCAAGAGCCGCGCCTCGTCGGAGGCGACCCTGTGCATGACCGCGGCCTGCACGGAGAACGTCGAGGGCGTGATCCCGGCGCAGTACGTCACCGACACCTCGTTCGGCCACTTCGGCCTGCCCGGCGTGCTCGGGCTTGATGCGCTGGCGATGTTCAACGACGGCGTGTTCCACCTGTGGCGCAAGGACCACGCGGACATCTCCAACAAGAACTGGGAAGTCGACGAGGAGGTCTCGACGTTCTACGTGCAGGCCGACATCGATACCGACCTGGGTTCCATCCCGGTGCGCGGCAATATCGGCGCGCAGCTGGTCAGCGTCGACCAGACCTCCACCGGCGTGGCGACCTTCCAGGGCGTGGCGCTGGGCGAGGCAGCTACGCGCGGCGCGTCCAGCACCGAAGTGCTGCCGAGCCTGAACCTGTCGTTCGAGCTGCCCGCCGACCAGATGGTGCGCGTCGCCGCCGCACGGCAGATGGCGCGGCCGCGGATGGACGACCTGCGCGCCAATGCCGGTTACGGCTATGACGCGCAGCGCGGCATCCTCACCGGCGGCGGCGGCAACCCGGAACTGGAGCCGTGGCTGGCCGACGCCTACGACGTGTCCTACGAGAAGTACTTCGGCGGCAAGGGCTACGTCAGCGCCGCGTACTTCTACAAGGACCTCAAGACCTACATCTACAACCAGACCACCGAGTTCGACTACCGCCAGTTGCCGATTCCGATGGACTTCGACCCGGCGCTGCTCCCGGACAACTGGTGGCAGGGCGAGTACAGCCAGCCGATGAATGGCGAGGGCGGCACGCTCGACGGCTTCGAGCTGGCGGTGTCGGTGCCACTGGACCTGGTGTGGGCGCCGCTGGAAGGCTTCGGCGTAGTGGCCAGCTACTCCGAGACCGACAGCGAGATCGAGCCGCTCGGCCCCGGCACCACCGAGCCGTTGCCGGGCTTGTCGCGCTACGTGTCCAACATCACCGCGTACTACGAGCGCTTCGGCTTCTCCGCGCGCGTTGCCCACCGCAAGCGCTCGCGTTTCCTCGGCGAGGTGCAGGGTGCGGGTGGCGACCGCAGCAAGGTGTACTTCGACGGCGAGTCGGTGACCGACCTGCAGCTGGGCTACACCTTCCAGGACGGCCCGATGCAGGACCTGTCGCTGCTGCTGCAGGTCAATAACCTGGAGAACGAGCCCTACCGCACCATCCACGATGGCCTCAGCGAGCGCCCGCACCAGTATTTCGAGTTCGGCCGCACGTACCTGCTGGGCGTGAACTACAAGTTCTGAGGTGCGAGCGGGAAGCCGCATGTCCCGACTCGAACAGGTTCTACCCCGACTGCCCCGCCGGTTCGCCGGCGGGGCTTTCTTTTGCGAGAGCTGCGTCGGGGTGACATAGGTCGCACGCGAAACATTAAGCGCGAACTTTTCCAGGGTAGGAAATTTCCTACGCAAGGGCGCGATACCTACTGATACCTGCCGGCTCCGCAAGGAGCGACTCTGTCGCGGCCCCGGTGGCTGGCAACTACTGAAGCTGCATTGGATGCGGCGGAGTCCGGCCAGCCCCGGGGCTACATACTCGGGGAATCGCCATGGGCTACAGAGTCGAGCTTCGGATAACGGATGAGATCGGCAATGAGACCCGATGCCCCACAGACGGCCGTCGCCACAAGACGCTGGTCCACGCGTGGAGCGCAGGGATGCAAGCCGCTCGCGTTGAGGCCGTCAGGCATGGAGCGAACGTGCAGGTGCGCATCCTTGATGACTTGGACGCTGTGACGGTTACCGGCTCTGTCGACGCTCCGTTGAGTGCCTAAATCACTAAGTCACGCGACGAAGCGGTACTCGGCCGCATCGAAGAACTGCTCGACATCGCCAATACGGATCGGGCCGAGGCCGATCACAGCTGAAGCCGCTCCTACGGGGTGGGGTGCCAGGCCTCCCGGAGGCGGGCGAGGCCCTCGTCGAAGCCGACCGGCGGCACGTAACCGAAGTCGCGCCGCGCCGGGCCCATGTCGTACCAGTGCGGGGTGACCAGCTGTTCGGCGAGGAAGCGCGTCAATGGCGGCTCGCCCTTGAGCGGCAATGCACCCCACAGCGCTTCGCAGGCGGCGCCGATGGCGTAGGCGAGGCCGAACGGTACGGTCCTGTCGACCGTGGGCGCACCCACCGCGGCAAGCAGCGCGTTGATGGTCTCGCGCATGGTGCGCGGGTCGCCGTTGCTGATGAAGTAGGCGCGGCCAGCGCAGGCGGCGCCCGGCGCGAGCGCGTCGAACGCGTCGAAATGCGCCTGTGCGGCATTGTCGATATAGGTGGTATCGACCAGGTTGTGGCCGTCGCCGACCAGCCGCAGTCGGCCGGTCCGGGCACGTTCGGCCAGCCGGGGCAGGAGCTGGTTGTCGCCCGGCCCCCAGATCAGCCGCGGACGCAGGGCGACGGTGGCGAGCGCTGCATCGTTGGCCGCCAGCACTTCCTTTTCGGCGATGGTCTTGGTGGTGGCATACGGCGCCTTGAAGCCCTCGCCATACGGCACCTCGTCGGCGCCGAGGCCCTCGACCGGGTGCGTCGCGCGGTGGGTGACGCTCGGGGTGGAGGTGTACACCAGGCGGCCGATGCGATGGGTGCGGCACGCGTCCAGCACGTGCCGCGTGCCCAGCGCGTTGGCGCGGTGGTAGTCCTCGTACGGCCCCCATGCGCCAGCCTTGGCCGCATTGTGGAAGACCGCTTCGCAGCCGTCGGCGGCGGCGATGACGGCGTCGCGGTCGGCCAGGTCGCCGCGGAGCTGGGCGACGCCGATCGCCTCGAGTTCCGGGTAGTGCCCGCGGTTGAAGCTGGCGACCTCATGGCCGCGGGCGCGCAGGCCGCGGCACAAGGCTTGGCCGAGGAAGCCGCCACCGCCGGTGACCAGGATCTTCAATTGAGTGCCTCCGTGTTCGTGCAGGTTCGGTGTGAGCGGGCTTCAGGCGCGATCGAAGACCCAGTGGTGGCTCGCGATATCCGATCGCGGCTGAAGCCGCTCCTACGACGGCAGGCGCTTCTGCGCCCAGGCGGCCAGCGTCTCACGGCCGATCTTGGCGTTGTGACGGATGTCGACAGGGAATCCCGGATGCCGCAGGAAGCGATCGATGCCGGCGGTGTGCGGGTGCGCGGCGCCGATGCGGCGCAAGTCGCGCTCGATGCCGGACCACTCGCCGCGCGCTACGCCCTCGGCCAGCTCGACGCACAGCACCGGCGTCCGTGCCGCGATGGCGCCGACACCGACGAGCGCGGTCCGTCGCACCTTCGGGTGGGTGTTGAAGACCGGCTCGACCTGCTCGGTGAACAGCGTGCCGGACGCGGTCGCGACCCGGTGCGACTTGCGGCCGCAGAACCACAGCCGGCCCTCGGCGTCGAAGTAGCCCACGTCGCCCATGCGATGCACGACGCGATCACCGCCCGGGGTGTGCTCGCTGATCTTCGCCAACCGCGTCTGCGCGTCGCGGTTGAAGTAGGTGTCGGTCGCGGTCGGCCCGGCGACGGTGATCTCGCCGACTTCGCCCGCCGGCAGTTCGCGTGCGTCGTCCCAGCGCGCGATCGCCTGCTCGGTGATGGCGATGATGCGGACCTCGATGGGCGGCACCGGACGGCCGACGCAGGTACCGGCGCCGGCCTCGGTCGCCGCGCGCGTGGCCTGCAGCTCGCGGCCTTCGACCAGCGCGACCGGCAGGCATTCGGTGGCGCCGTATGGCGTCCAGAACTCTGCGTCTTCAGGCAGCAACGCACGCAGACTGGCGACCACCTCGGCCGGCACCGGCGCGCCCGCCGACATCACCCGTCGCACTGTCGGCAGGGGTGCACCGTGCCGGGCGAGCACCGCCATCAGGGCGGGCGAGCCGAACAGCTGGTCGACCCCGAACCGCGCAATCGCGTCGTGCAGGCGACGCGGGTCGGCACGGGCGGGCCGCGTCGGGTCCATGTCCGGGATCACCGACGTCAGCCCCAATGCCGGGTCGAACAGGGCGAATGGCGGGAACGTCGGCAGGTTGACCCCGCCCGGCGCGATGCCGAACGCCTCGCCGAGCATGGCCGCCTGCGCCACGAAATGACGGTGGCGGTAGACCACGCCCTTGGGCACCCCGGTCGAGCCGCTGGTGAACAGGATCGCGGCGACGTCGTCCGGCGCGGTGTCGGCCAGTTGCGGCCCCGCACCAACCCCCGCCGCCTCGACATCGGCCAGGGTGGTGTCCGCCAGCCATGCGCGGGCACCGGTGGTGACCCGCACGCTGGCCGACCGCGCCCATCCCAGCAGCCGCCGCGCGAGGTGTGCCAGCGGGATGCCGACGAACGCCTCCGGCCGCGCCTCGTCCAGGCATTGCCGCAGCGCGCGCTTGTCGATGCCCGGGTCGACCAGCACCGGCACCGCGCCGGCCTTGAAGAGCGCGAACATCAGCAGGAAGAACGCCGGTGACGGCCGCACCATCACCACCGTGCGGGTGCCGCGCACCACGCCGTGCGCGGCCAGGCCGGCGGCGATCGCATCGCTGCGCGCGTCGAGCTCGCCGTAGGTCAGGGTGACGTCGTAACGCGCCATGCCGTCGGGTCCACGCCCGCCGGGGCAACGCATCGCAATGCGGTCCGGCGACTCGGCAGCCAGCCGCGGCAGCGCGGCGGCGATGTTGCAGGGAGCGGTCATGGCGCCATTGTCGCCGCTGGCGCAGGCCGGGCGAAGCCGCGCGCGCCAACACCTGCCTGAACCGTAGGCCCCGCGGGCGATACGGATCGCCACGGGGGGCTTGCGCGCGGCCGTGGAACCCGCAAAATCGCCGCCCCGATTCCGGCGTCCTCCCGGCCGCCCGGGCCCACCGGCTTGCGCCCGTGAACCATCCCTGCCTGAGCTGCGGCGCCTGCTGCGCCCACTTCCGCGTCGGCTTCCACTGGTCGGAGACCGAACCCATGATGGGCGGCACCGTGCCGGCCGGACTGACCGCGCGGCTCGACCCGCACCGCGTCTACATGCGGGGCACCTGGTCGCCAGCGCCGCGCTGCATCGCCCTGGATGCCGAGATCGGCGTACGGGCACGCTGCACCATCCACCCCGACAAGCCGAGCGTGTGCCGCGAGGTGCTCGCGTCCTGGGAGTTCGGCGCGCACAGCCCGCAGTGCGACAAGGCCCGCATCGCCCACGGCCTGGCACCGCTCACCCCCGCCGACTGGCACGACGACGGCGACATCGCCGCCTGACCGCATCAAGCGATCGGGTGCGTGTCCAGGAACGCGCGGATGGCCGGGACGAGCACCTCGTGCCGGTCTTCCAGCACGTAATGGCCGGCATCGTCGAACGCATGCACGTCCGCCTCCGGCAGCGCGCGGCGGAACCCGTCCAGGAAGTGCCGGTCGAACACGAAGTCCTTCAACCCCCAGCCGATGAAGGCCGGGCGGTCGGCGAACCCGTGCAGTCGCCGGCCGGCCTCCGCCACCAGCGGCCACGCCGGGTCGCCCTCGCGCAGCGGGATGTCCTGCATGAAGCGCAGCGTGCTGATCGCGTTGCGCCAGCCGTTGTAAGGCGCGATGTAGCCCCGCCGCACATCCGCCGGGAGCACGCGTTCCGTCCCCAGCCACGCGGCCCCGCGGGCGAACAGGTTGAACCGCCGGATCAGCCAACCGCCGATGCGCGAGTCACGACCGAGCGACAACTGCCACGGCATCGGCTTGGCCGACGGCAGCGGAAACGCCGCCGTGTTGAGCACTACCAGCCGCCGCACCTGCGCCATGTGCGACAACGCCCAGCCGAAACCGATCATCCCGCCCCAGTCGTGCACCGCCAGCGTGACCGGGCCGGTGATGCCCAGGTGCGCAAGCAGGGCATCGAGATCGTCCACGCGCGACTGCAACGTGTAGTCGTAGCGCGGCGACGCACCGGCCGCGTCATCGGGCCGGTCGGACAGGCCCATGCCGACGTGGTCGGGCACGATGCAGCGGTAGCGGTCACTCAAGCCCGCTACCAGGTGGCGCCAATAGAAGCTCCATGACGGATTGCCGTGGAGCATCACCACGATCTCGCCGTCGCGCGGGCCCTCGTCGAGGTAGCTCATCCCGATGCCGGGGCGTACTTCGAAGCGGCGGGGAGTGAAGGTGAAATCGGGAAGAACGGAAGGAATCATCGGCTCAACGGCGGCAGGTCAAGGGGCCTATTGTCTGCCGAGAGGCGACCGAAGGCAGCTTTGGCCATCGGCGCGGCATCCGGGGCCCTGTCGGACGCCGGTTCCACGATCGCGACTTACGTCGCTCCTACGGTGGCCGGTTGGCAGCGGGGCGCGTGCGCTGCATACGTATTCACCGCGTGCGGGGCGATGCTGCGGTGCGGCTGCGCGCTAGCGTGGCGGGGTTGCTGGCCGGCGGGGAGACCGGAGCTTGGACTCGAATGCATTGCAGGTGGCGGTGTTCGTCGCGTTGACCGCGCTGGTCGCGCTGCTGACGTGGTGGCGTTGCCGGCGGGCGGTGCACAGCGCCAACGCCTCGCGTGACTACTTCCTCGCCGGCGGCACCCTGGCCTGGCCGTTCATCGCCGGGTCGCTGCTGCTGACCAACCTGAGTGCCGAACAGATCGTCGGCATGAACGGCGCGCAGATGATGCTGGTTGCGTGGTGGGAGTTCGGCGCCGCCGCCGGCCTGCTGGTGCTGGCGCACGTGCTGGTCCCGATGTACTACCGCCACGACTGCACCACAACCACCGAACTGCTGGAAAAGCGTCTCGGCGACCCGGCGCTGCGGCGGGTGGTGTCGGTGCTGTTCCTGGCCGGCTACATGTTCATCCTGCTGCCGGTGGTGCTGTACACCGGCGCGGTCTTCATGAAGTCGATGTTCGGGCTGGAGTGGTCGATTGCCACCATCGCGGCGCTGTTCGCCGCCGGTGGATTGGCCTACGCCGCGTTTGGCGGGCTGCGCGCGATTGCCATCTCCGACACCTGGAACGGCATCGGCCTGCTGGTGATGGGCGTGGCGGTGACGCTGTTCGCGCTGGCGGCGGTCGACTGGGACCTGTCGGGCGTCCCGGCCGAGCGCTGGACGCTGGTCGGCGACAGCGATTCCGACATCCCCTGGCACACGCTGCTGACCGGGATGGTGTTCATCCACATCTTCTACTGGGGCACCAACATGGTCATCGCCCAGCGCGCGTTGGCCGCGCGTTCGGTGCGCGAGGCCCAGAAGGGGATATACGCCGCCGCGGCGTTCAAGCTGGTGACGCCGCTGCTGGTGATCCTGCCGGGCGTGATCGCCTACAAGCTCTACGGCGATGTCGGCGACGTGGCGTACGGGCGGCTGGTGGCTGACGTGTTGCCGGACTGGCTGTCGGGCGCGTTCGCGGCGGTGATTGCCGGGGCGGTGCTGTCGAGCTTCAACTCCTGCCTCAACTCGGCGTCGGCGCTGTACACCTGCGACATCCACCTGGCGAAGCTGAACCCGGACGCCGACGCACGGCGGATCGGGCAGCGGGTCGCACTGGTGTTCGCGGCGGTGTCACTGGCGATGGTGCCGCTGTACCAGCATGCCGAAAGCATCATTGCCACCCTGCAGCAGCTCAACGGCCTCTACTCCATGCCGGTGCTTGCGGCCTTCATCGTCGCGGTGCTGTTCAAGCGCATCGACTCGCGCGCGGTCCGCGGCGGGCTGGTGTTCGGCGCGGCGCTGTATGCGGTATTCACCTTCGCGTGGACCCCGCTGCACTACATCCACCTGATGTTCATCACCCTGGTGGCGACGGTGTCGTTGACGTGGGTGTTGGGGCGCGTGCTGGACGGCCGAAGCGCGGTGGCGCTGGGCAAGGCGTGATCGCCCCGTTTGCTGTAGGAGCGGCTTCAGCCGCGATCGAGAAAATGCGCTGGGGCCGACGACCCGATCGCGGCTGAAGCCGCTCCGACAAGGCGGACCGAAACCGCCTGGATGTAGGAGCGACGTAAGTCGCGATCGTGGCTTCGTCGATTGCGGAATTCGGATCGCGAGTTACGTCGCTCCTACGGTGGCTGGGTGGCGCAGCATGCGCGCGCGAGCGCGGTGATGCGCTGCCAGTCTCGCGCTTCGATCGCCTCCCGGGGCACCATCCACGAGCCACCAACGGTCATCACGTTGGGCAGCGCGCGATAGCGCAAGGCCGATGTCGCGTCGATGCCACCGGTCGGGCAGAACCGGGCCTGCGGGAAGGGGCCGGCGAGGGCGTTCAATGCCGCCACGCCGCCAGCGGCCTCGGCCGGGAAGAACTTGAAGCGGCGGTGGCCATGATCGAGACCGCGCATGAGCTCGCTCGCAGTCGCAATCGCCGGGATCCACGGCATGCGCTGACCCTCCGCGGCGGTGTAGAGCGCCTGGGTGGCGCCGGGCGAGATCGCGAACGCGGCGCCGGCCGCGGCCACCGCGTCCAGGTCGGCCGGTGACAGCACGGTACCGGCACCGACAACGGCGCCGCCGACCTCCGCGGTGATCCGGGTGATCGCGGCCAGCGCGGCCGGAGTACGGAGGGTGACCTCAAGCACCGGCAGGCCGCCGTCGACGAGCGCGCGTGCGAGTGGCACGGCGTCGTCCAATCGCTCAATCGCGAGCACCGGCAATACCGGTGCGCGGGCGAGGATCGCGTCGATGGCGGCCGCGCGGTTGTCGTGGTCGATGCTGGTCATGGGGCGGCGTGCGTCCGGGTGAACCTGATCGGAGATGTTCCCGTAGGAGCGGCTTCAGCCGCGATTGTCCTGACGCCCGCAGTGGGGGTCGCGGCTGAAGCCGCTCCTACGACGGCTCGGACCATCACGCCCGCAGCGCCACGGCGGCGCCGAGCAGGCCGGGGTTGGGGTGGGTCGCGACCTGCACCGACACCTGCTCCAGGTACGCGGCGAAGCGGCCCTTTGCGAGGAAGCGCTCGCGGAACGCGCTGCTGCGCAGGAACGGGATGAAGCGCGGGACGATGCCGCCGGCGATCATCACCGTGCGCGCGCCGTGCACCAGCGCGACGTCGCCGGCGACGCTGCCGAGGATGGCGCAGAAGCGGGCGAGTGCGCGGCGCGCAACCACATCGTGCCCGTCGAGCGCCGCGGCGACCACCTCCGCCGGGTCGCGCAGCTGCAACGCACGACCGGTGTCGTCATCAAGCCCGCGGAGCACCGCATCGATGCAGGCCAGCCCGCTCCCCGACAGCACACGCTCGTACGACGTGCGGCCGTGGCGTGCGTTCATCCAGCGCACGATCGCCTGCTCCTCTTCGCCCAGCGGCGCGAACCCGACGTGGCCGCCCTCGGTCTCCACCACGTGCCAGTCGCCCTCGCCTCCCACCAGCAGGCCGACGCCAAACCCGGTGCCGGGGCCGAGCACGCTGACCGGGCCCCGCAGCGCCTCGCCGGTCGGCCCGTACAGGGCGATGCGATCGGCGGGACCGAGCGCCGGCACGGCCCAGCCGACCGCACCGAAGTCGTTGATCAGGCGCAGTTCGTCGAGCCCGAGCGCGACCTGCAGCTCGGCGCGGCTGAATGACCACGCCCGGTTGGTCAGGCGGATCTCGTCCCCGGTGATCGGGCAGGCCAACGCGATCGCCGCGCGGCGCGGGCGTGCGTCCACCATCGCGAGGTAGTGCTCGGCGGCGTGCTGCAGGCTCGCGAACCGTGCGTTCTCGAGCGCCTGCGGGTGCAACAGTTCGGGCTCCGGCGCAGCCGGGTCGACCAGCGCGAAGCGGGCGTTGGTGCCGCCGATGTCGGCGATCAGCTCGAGGCGGTCCGCTGCGCTCATGCGACCTCCGCGCGAGCGATGTCCGGATCTGCGAACAGGCTGCAGGCGCCCTGCTCGGCAGTGCCGGCGTGGGCACGCATCAGGCCGAACAGCTCGCGGCCCATGCCAGCCCGGCTCGACGGGTCGATGGTGCGGGCGGGTTCGCGCGCGCGCCACTGGGCCGCGTCCACCTGCGCGTCGAGCGTGCCGGCGTCGGCGTCGATGCGCACCCGATCACCGTCACGCAAGCGCGCGAGCGCGCCGCCGTCGATTGCTTCGGGGGTCACGTGGATTGCCGCGAGCACCTTGCCCGACGCGCCGGACATGCGCCCGTCCGTCAGCAGCGCGATGCGCTGGCCGCGGTCCTGCAGCACGCCGAGGGTCGGGGTGAGCTTGTGCAGTTCAGGCATGCCGTTGGCGCGCGGCCCCTGCCCGCGCACAACGCACACAAAGTCGCCTTCCAGCGTGCCGGCACGGAACGCGTCGAGCACTGCGTCCTGCGAGTCGAACACCCGCGCCGGCGCAGTGATCGAGCGGTGCGCCGGCGCAACCGCCGACACCTTCACCACGGCCCGGCCCAGGTTGCCCGCCAGCCGGCGCAGTCCACCCTCGGCATCGAACGGCATCGCCACCCCGCGCAGCACCGAGGGGTCGAGCGAGGTCGCGGGCGGCGCGCGCCAGCGCAGCGCCAAGTCATCGAGCCAGGGTTCCATCGCCTGCTGGCGCAGGTCGCCGCCGTGTACGCAGGCGATGTCCGGATGCAGCAGCCCGGCGCCGATCAACTCGCCAATCGCGAAGCCCAGGCCACCGGCGGCGTGGAAATGGTTCACGTCGGCGCTGCCGTTGGGGTAGATCCGCGCGAGCAGCGGGGTGACCCGCGACAGCGCGTCGAGGTCGTCCCAGTCGATCGCGATGCCGGCCGCGCGCGCGATCGCGACCAGGTGGATCGCGTGGTTGGTCGAGCCGCCAGTCGCGGCCAGTCCGACCATCGCGTTGACGATCGCCTTCTCGTCGACGGTGTGCGCGAGCGGGCGGTAGTCGTCGCCCAGGGCGGTGATGCGAAGCGCCTGTTCGGTGGCGGCGACGGTCAGCGCATCGCGCAGCGGCGTGCCGGGGTTGACGAAGGCGGTGCCCGGCATGTGCAGGCCCATCACTTCCATCAGCATCTGGTTGGAGTTGGCGGTGCCGTAGAAGGTGCAGGTGCCGGCGCCGTGGTAGCTGCGCGCCTCGGCCTCCAGCAACTCCTCACGCGTGGCCCGCCCTTCCGCGTAGCGCTGGCGCACCGCCGCCTTGTCACGATTGGACAGGCCGGTGGTCATCGGCCCGGCCGGCACGAAGACCACCGGCAGGTGGCCGAAGGACAGTGCACCAATCAGCAGGCCCGGCACGATCTTGTCGCACACACCCATCAGCAGCGCGGCGTCGAACATGTCGTGGCTCAATGCGACCGCGGTCGCCAGCGCGATGGTGTCGCGCGAGAACAGCGACAGCTCCATGCCGGCGCGGCCCTGGGTGACCCCGTCGCACATTGCCGGCACGCCGCCGGCCACCTGCGCGCTGCCGCCGGCCGCCCGCGCGGCGGCACGGATCAGGCTGGGGTACTGCTCCAGCGGCTGGTGGGCCGACAGCATGTCGTTGTAGGCGGTGACGATGCCGATGTTGCCGGCATGGCCGTCACGCAGTGCCGGCTTGTCCTCGCCGGAGGCGGCAAAGCCGTGGGCGAGGTTGCCGCAGCTCAGCGCAAGCCGCGCGGGCGTGCGGGCTGGCGACTGCGCACGCGCCTCGTCCATCCGCCGCAGGTAGTCGCCGCGGGTGTGGCGGCTGCGTTCGATGATGCGCGCGGTGACGCGCTCGACGGTGGGGTGCAGGCTCATCACGGGCTCCAATGTACGTGCACCGGCGCGGTGGCCGCGTCGAGGACGGCGGCGACCGGCGGCCGCGCGTTCTTCGCACCCGACGCGAGGGCGCGATGCAGCACGTCGCGCTTGTCACCGGTGATCGCCAGGTACAGCGCGCGGGTGCGCAGCAGGCGCGCGGCGGTCAGGCTGATGCGGGGATACGGCGCCTGCGCCGGCAACGGCTGCGGGTCGATTCGGCAGGCATCGGCGGGACCGTCCGGATCCAGCGCCTCGACCAGCTGTGGTGC
This sequence comes from Lysobacter luteus, assembly GCF_907164845.1. NCBI lineage: Bacteria > Pseudomonadati > Pseudomonadota > Gammaproteobacteria > Lysobacterales > Lysobacteraceae > Novilysobacter > Novilysobacter luteus. The sequence continues at coordinate 140,691 of NZ_OU015430.1, read as the reverse complement.
GCCGGGGAACAGCGACGCCACGTGCGCGTCGCCGCCCATGCCGAGCAGCACCGCGTCGAACGGCTCGGGGTAGCCCGCCAGCAGGTCGCGCGCGGCCCGTTCGGAGCGCTCGGGGTCGCCGTCCTCCGTGGTCAGGCTGGCCAGCCGCATGCCGGCGGCGGCAGCGAACGCCTCGCCCAGCGCGCGCACGTTGCAGGCCGGATGGTCGTGCGGCACGCAGCGCTCGTCCGTCGGCAGCAACAGCACCTGCGACCACGGCAGCGGCGCGGCGGCCAGGCGACGATACAGCGGCAACGGCGTCTGCCCGCCCGCAAGCGCAAGCACCGCGCGGCCGCGGCGGGCGATGGCCGCTTCGCAGGCGAGCCTCAACTCCTCCGCCAGCGCCGCGGCCAGTGTCTCGGCGCTGTCGTGGATATGTTCGAAGCGGCCGGTCATCGCCATGCTCACTCGCGCCAGGCGTGGCCGTGCCGCTCGGCCAGGGTGACCGCACGCGACGGCCCCCAGGTCCCGGCGGGGTACGGCCGCGGGGTGATGCCGGCTTGGCGCCAGCCCTCGTGGATCGCATCGATCCACTGCCACGCGGCCTCGGTCTCGTCGCGCCGCACGAACAGCGTGCCGTTGCCCTCGATTGCATCGAGGTACAGCCGCTCGTAGGCAAGGCGGCGGCGGTGGCTGGCGAACTGCTCCTGCATGTCCAGGTCCAGCGCGACCTGCGACAGCTGCAGGCCGTTGCGGTCCAGCCCCGGCGTCTTGTGCATCATCCGCAGCTCGATGCGCTCCTCCGGCTGCAGCCGGATCACCAGTGCGTTGGGCTGCAGCGGCGCGCCCCCGTGATCGAAGATCGAGTGCGGCACGGCGCGGAACTGCAGGTAGATCTCGGTGCAACGCTGCGGCATGCGCTTGCCGGTGCGCAGGTAGAACGGCACGCCCTTCCAGCGCCAGTTGTCGACCTGCGCGCGCAGCGCGACGAAGGTCGCGGTCGCACTGCCGCGGCCAAGCTCGTCCAAGTAGCCCGGCACCGCCAGGCCGCCGACGGCGCCGGCGGTGTACTGGCCGATGACGGTTTCCGCGGCGACCTCCTCCCGGCCGATCGGGCGAAGCGAGCGCAGCACCTTGATCTTCTCGTTGCGCACCGCGGTCGGCTCGAACTGCGACGGCGGCTCGATCGCGACCAGGCACAGCAGCTGCAGCAGGTGGTTCTGCAGCATGTCGCGGCTGGCGCCGGACTCGTCGTAGTAGTCCCCCCGCCCTTCCACCCCGACGGTCTCGGCCACGGTGATCTGCACCTGCTCGACGTGGCGCGCGTTCCACAGCGGCTCGAACAACGCGTTGCCGAAACGCAGCGCCAGCAGGTTCTGTACGCCTTCCTTGCCCAGGTAGTGGTCGACCCGGAACACGCGGTCCTCGTCGAACGCACGGGCGACGCCGTCGTTGATCGCGGTGGCGCTGGCGAGGTCGTGGCCCAGTGGCTTCTCGAGCATCACCCGGGTGCCAGGGCCGGCGACGCCGTGTGCGGCGAGCGCGTCGCAGACAGGTGCATACCAGCGCGGTGCGGTGCTCAGGTGGAAGACGGCGTCACCGCCGTCGCGCAAGCGGGAGATGGTGTCGCACAGCGACGCAAGCGAGGAAGCGTCATCGAGCGCAGCCGGCTGGTACTGGATGCGTTGCAGCAGCGCGGCCAGTGCGTCGGGATCGCGCTCACTGGCTGGGACCTGCTCCTCGATCGCCTCGGCGACCAGCGCGCGGAAGCCGTCGGTGTCGAGCGCGCTGCGCGCGGTGCCCAGGACCCGCAGCGCCGATGGCAACAGGCCGTCACGCTCGAGCCCGTGCAGCGACGGCAGCAGCATGCGCCGGGCCAGGTCGCCGGTGGCGCCGAAGATGGTCAACAACGAGGCGGTTGTGCCGGTCACGTCGCGGGTCCGTGCAGTGGATCCGCAGCGTACTGCCGGTGATCACCGGGTGGCGGCTGCATACGTTTGCAGCACGCCGGCGTGCCTGCGATACGTCAGGGGAGCGCTGTCCCTCCCTGCACCCAGGCCCAGACAACGCCCGCCAGCAAGGCGAGCAATGCAAATCCACGTGACATCAATTCCGTGCGGTCCGGCCGCAGCGGCTTGTCCGGTTTCATGGCGCCATCCCCCTGTGTCCCCATCCCCACGGCGGCGTGCCTTGCCGCGGGACCCCAGGGCCTATCGAACGCCAGTGGCAGACGCCCGTCTGCGATCCGGGTCACAAGCCGGCAACTTGCCAGGGACCCGGGGGGCTCAGTGCGTGCGGTGACTCCGCCGTGCCTGTGACGTGGCGCCTGCCGGAGCGTCACCGGCGGCAGCCGCACCGGCCGGTTCGCTGGCGGCGGTGGACACCGGCACCGCCAGCCTGGCCATCGGATCCACACGCGGTTCGCGCCCGGGTTGGGGCGGCCGCGTGCCCGGTGGGACATGCCAGCTGTGTACGCGCGGCTTCACGACGCCACCTGGCCGTACGGCGGCTCCGGCGCCAGCATCGCGCGCGGGCGGCGGTAGTTCCAGGCGGTGTAGGCCCATTCGGCCACGCAGATCCAGTCGACCCGCAGGCGCGCGTAGTTGTTCGCCCAGCAGCGTGCCAGCGCCGGCTCGATCTCCGCCCACGGGCGGTCGCCGAAACACGCACGCGCCTCGATGCCGATGGTGCAGGCGGCGGCCTGCGCGGCGTCCCGGGACCTCTGGGACGCGGTCTTGCGGATGCTCTTCATCGACGACTCCGGGGGGCACGTGCCGCTTGGGGGAATCCACCCTAGGTCCGACGGCATTAAGTACGGGTCAATTCACGAAGCTGGCCACGCCGGTCTCGATCGAGGTTTCAATCCCCCGCTCCGCACGTGGACGGTCCCACCCGATCAGGCCGATCCTGAACCTGCGATGTAGTTGCTGGACTCGTGGGTTCACAATTCAGTGGCGGTTTTGCCGCCACTTGGATACTGCCGATGCCGAGCCGCGGCGCACCTCCCCCGAATGCGCGACCGAGGCCGGACCAATCATCAAAAGAGGCCAAGACCTTCATGAAAAAGTCCCTGCTCGCCCTGACCCTGCTTGCGGCCCTGCCGTTCGCCGCCTCTGCCGCCGACGGCGTGTCCTACAACTATGTCGAGGGCGGCTACATCGCCAACGACGCGCTTGATTCCGACGGCTGGGCCATCAACGGTTCCGGCGCGATCGCTCCGAACTTCCACGTGTTCGGTGGCTACTCCGGCCAGAAGACCGACGACTTCAACGTCGGCGGCGTGCAGTTCGAAGGCGTCGATGTCGACCAGATGCGCCTCGGCCTGGGCTACAACCACGAGATCTCCCCGCGCGCCGACCTGGTGACCCGTGTCGCCTACGAGCGCTTCGAGGACGAGTTCGACAACAGCTTCAACGGCTACAGCGTCGAAGCCGGCGTGCGCGGCGCGCTCACCACCAACCTCGAGGGCTACGCGATGGCCGGCTACGAGGATGGCAACGACTACGACGGCGAGTTCTACGGCCGCGTCGGTGCGCAGGTGAAGTTCAACCCGATGTGGGGCATCAGCGGCGACGTCAAGCTCGTCGACGGCGATGCCGAGTACTTCATCGGACCGCGCATCACGTTCTAAGCGTCACCCCGCGTCTCGCGACAATCTCTCTCTCCCCCGAAATCGTCGCGATCAAGCCCCGGCTCCGGCCGGGGCTTGCTTTTTGGCGCGGCGCACTCAGCCGAACAGCGCGGTCGGGTACTCGGCCTTCTGCTCGCGCGCCATCAGCTGGCGCAGGCCCTCGCCGGGCGTTATCTCGCCGTGCAGCACGGCGTACACGGCTTCGGCGATCGGCAGTTCGACGCCGTGGCGGCGCGCCAGCCGCATGACCTCGTCGGCGGTCTGCACCGACTCGACCACCTGCCCGATCGCGGTGACCGCCTCGTCGATCGACTGGCCGCGGCCCAGTGCGAGGCCGAGCCGCCGGTTGCGCGACAGGTCACCGGTGCAGGTCAGCACCAGGTCGCCCAGTCCGGCCAGCCCCATCAGGGTCTCCGGCTGGCCGCCGAGCGCGCGGTTGAGCCGCAGCATCTCGTTGAGGCCGCGGGTGATCAGGCCGGCCCGGGCATTGAGCCCGAGCTCCATGCCGTCGGCGACGCCGGTGGCCACCGCGAGCACGTTCTTCATCGCGCCACCGAGTTCGGCGCCCAGCATGTCCTCGCCGGTGTAGGCGCGGAAGCTGGGGCCGTGCAGCACCCCGGCCACCGACTGCGCGAACGCGGCGGTATCGGAATGCACGGTCAGCGCGGTCGGCAGGCCGAGCGCGACCTCCTTGGCGAAGGACGGCCCGGTGACGACGGCGAGCGGCACGCCGGGGCCCAGCACCTCGGCCGCCACCTCGTGCAGGAAACGGCCGCTCCCCGGTTCGAAACCCTTGGTCGCCCACGACACGCCGGCCGCCTCCGGGCGGTGCGGCGCCAGCAGCCGCAGGGTGTCGGCGAACGCGTGCGACGGCACAGCGACCAGCACCAGGTCGGCGCCGGACAGTGCGGCCGCCAGGTCGGTGGTCGCGCGCAGGGTGTCGGGTAGCGGAATGCCGGGCAGGTAGCGGGTGTTCTGCTGGCCCTGGTCGATCATCGCGATGCTGGCCGCGTCGCGTCCCCACAGCACGGTGTGGTGGCCGTGCCGGGCGATCAGGGCCGCGAGCGCGGTTCCCCACGAGCCCGCGCCGAGCACCGCGACAGTCTGCGCGGGCTCGCTGTTCAGGCTGGAAACCATGCCGTGCCGGTCAGGCGTTGCCGCCGGTTTCCGCGTCGCTCAGTTCGCTGGCCTGCTTGGCCGCGCGCTGGCGCAGGCCCTCGGCATACAGCGCATCGAAGTTGATCGGCTGCAGGAAGAACGGCGGGAAGCCGCCGGACTGCACCAGCGAGCTGATCAGCTGGCGGGCGTACGGGTACAGCATGTTGGGGCAGTGGGTACCCAGCATGACGTCGAGCTGGGCGGGCTCGAAACCCGACAGGCCGAACACGCCGGCCTGCTTGACCTCAACCAGGTACATCGGCTTTTCGGCGGCGTTGCAGGTCAGGGTGATGCCGAGCACGACCTCGTAGGCGTTCTCGCCGAGGCGCTGGACGCTCTGGCTGAGGTTCATCTGCAGTTGCGGCTGGGCCTGCTCGTTGAACACCGCCGGGCCACCGGGCACTTCGAAGGAGACGTCCTTGGCGTAGATCTTCTCGACCGTGAACGCCGTCCCGGTGTTGCCGGCGGCGGCTTCGGCCGGCGCGACAGCGCCGTTGGTGGTTTCTTCGGACATCTCGGTGACTCCAGCGATAAGGCGGAAAGGATCGATTATGGCATGCGGCAATCAGCCAGCCATCGTTCAGGATGGGGGCTGCGAAGCCCGGCACAAGGGCCTGTCGGCGGGCTTGACGCCCGCGCTATGGCGTCTGTCAGCCGCGGCCCTTGACCAGTGGCAGGTCGGCCTGCTGCCAGGCCTGGACGCCACCGTCGAGCCAGTAGACCTGCTCGAACCCGGCTTTCTTGAGGCGCTTGGCGGCACTGGCCGAGGCCTGGCCGGTCCGGCAGGTGACCACCACCGGCAGCGTCTTGGCGGCCGCCAGCATCTTGTTTTCGGGATCGAACTGGCTGGGCTGCACCGACTTGCTGCCGGCGATGTGGCCCTTCTGGAAATCGTTGGTCGAGGACAGGTCGACCACCAGCGCGTTGTCGCGGTTGATCAGCCCCGTCAGTTCGGCCGGGCGCAGCGCCTTGTATCCGCGGAACAGGCGGGCGACCTCGGTGTAGATGATCGCCACGGTCAGACCGGCAAGGCCGAGCGAGAGGTAGGGATGGCGGCCGGCGAAAGCCAGCAGTTCGTCAAGGGTCACGGCGGCGGGACTGCGGTTGGCGGGGGGCGGATTGTCGCAGAAATGCCGCCCGGTGCCCGCCGCACGGGCCGTCCGCGGTCAGTCCCCGTCCCAGAGGTCTGGCAACCCGCTCGTGATCCACCAGGCCTGCGCCTCCGGGTCCCAGCGCCAGGTCTCGCGGTAGCGCACCGCGCGCTCGGCCATGGTGTGGCGGTTGACCACGCCGATCTCGATGTCGCGCACCGCGGTGCCCGCGTCGACGTCACGGCTGGCGCCCAGGTCCCGGTAGCGGGTGATCTGGACCTGCTCGTAGCGCTCCAGTTCGAGGTCGGTCAACGGATCGGCCTCGCGCACGGCAGGGTCGACCAGGTTGGCGGCGCCGGTGAAATCGCCCCAGCGGATCGCGCCCGACCACGCGTACTGGGCGGCATCCAGCGCGTTGGCGGCCTTGCCGGCGCTGGCGCAGGCCGACAGCAGCAGCACGAAAAGCAGCAGCAGGACCCGGAGGGTGGCGCCGGCAGTGGGCGCGGGGCGCCGGGGGGACAGCGATTGGGGCAGGCGCATGGGCGCTCCGGTCAGTGCAGTGCCGACATCCTAGCCGCGCCGGCGCTCAGGATTCAGCGACCGGCTTGGCGATGGCGACGTAGCGGGCCGTGAACGTGGTCGCCGGGCCGCCGTCGGGCAACGGCACGCTGGCCACCAGGTTTGCCCGGGCCCGGCCGCGCTGGCGCAGGGTCTGGATGAAGCCGTCCCAGTCGCTGTCGGGTCCCAGCGTGGCGGTGACCTGGATGTCGGAGAACAGCGGCGCGAGGTAGCGCACCTGGCTGTCGGCCACGTACACGTCGGCGGCGATGCCGGCGGCCTCGATCCGGAGCGATACCAGCCCCCACGAGGCCAGCGTCATCATCGAGGCGAGGCTGCCGCCGAACGCACAGCCTTTGTCGTTGACGTGGCGCGACAGCGGCGCGGCCAGCTGCAGGCGCTCGCCGTCGTAACCGGCGATCGACAGGCCCATCGCGGCCACGGGCGGCATCGACTGGTAGTGGTGGCGAAGACGTTCGAGGGCGTCGGCGTGGGGCATCGGCGAACGGGACCGGGTGGGCGCTTCAGGATAGGGCACTGCCGGCTTCACCGGCGGGTGGCTATGCTCCACCGCATGTCCATGGCCGCTCCCGACTGGTACCTGGTTTCGCTTCGACCGCGGGGCCAGCACGAACCGATGCGCAGCGCCGCCGCTCGGCACGGCGGCGGCGTGGTGGCGATCTCGCCGTGGGCGTTGCGCCGGCGCGACGACGAGCATGTCGAGGCCACCCTGTCGATGGCGCTGGGGGCGCCGCGGGTGGTGTTTACCAGTCCGGCGGCGGTGCGCGCGGCGGCGGCGCTGCTGCCGTTGCGGCCGACCGAGCACCAACAGTGGTTCGCGGTCGGGAGCGGGACCGCCGCGGCACTGGCCGACGCGGGCGCGCGCGGGGTGGCCACGCCGGAGCGGATGGACAGTGAAGGCCTGCTGGCCCTGCCCGGACTGCAGGACATCGCACGCACCCGGATCGGCCTGGTCACCGCGCCGGGCGGGCGCGGGACCCTGGTGCCGGCGTTCGAGGCCCGCGGTGCGACGGTCGTGCGTGCCGATGTCTACCATCGCCAGCCGCTGTCGCCCTCGCCCCGGGCGATGACCGCACTGCGCGAACTGCAACGGCCTGCAGTGCTGGCGGTATCGAGCGGCGAAGGCCTGCAACAGGTCCTGCTCAACCTGCCACCCGACCTCGCCAGCCGCCTGCGCGCGCTGCCGGTGGTGGCCGCCAGCGACCGGCTGGTCGAGCTTGCGGAGCGGCTGGGTTTCGACCGGGCCAGCCGCGCCCGTAGCGCGCGTCCGGCCGACCTCGCCGACGCCGCTGCAGCCGCGCTGCGCTGACGGCGGGGTACCTCCCTTCCGGTAGCATGCAAGGCCCTCCGCACGCACCGCCGCCGTGACCCCGATCCCTGACGAGACAATCCCCGCGCGGCGCCGCAGCGGCAGTGCCTGGCCCCTGCTGTTGATGCTGCTCGCCGTGTTGCTGGCGGCCGCGGGCTGGTACGGCTGGCAGCGCTGGCTGCGGTACCAGGCCGCCGAGGCTGCCGAGGCCGACGCCGCGGTGCTGGTGGACGCGCTCGACCAGCGGGTGGATGCTTTGCGCCGCGACCAGCGCGCGCAGGCACAGCGCCTGCAGCAGGCCGACGCCACCAACCGGGTGCTGCGCGACGAGCTGCTCGGCTTGGGCGAGCGCTCGGCGATCATCGAGGACAGCTTCGCCCGCTTCGCCGACCCCGACCGCCACGGCGCCCAGGCGCTGCGGCTGGACGAGGCCGAGCTGTTGCTGTCGCTCGGCCAGCAGCGCCTGCTGATCGCCGGTGACCTCGACGCCGCGCGCCGCGCCTACGCGCTGGCCGGTGGCGTGCTGGCGGGAGTGGACGACCCCGCGTACCTGAGCCTGCGCCAGACATTGCAGCAGGAGCGCGCCGCGCTGGAGGCGCTCGAGGCCGAACCCCGCGCGATCGCGCTGGCCCGGCTGGACGCATTCGCCCAGTCGGTGACCGCGCCCCAGCGGCAGGCGCGCAACACGACGTCCACCGAACAGCCCTGGTGGCGGCGTGCGTTTGCCGGCATCGTCGATGCGCAACCGAGCGATTCGGTGGTCGCGGTGCAGCCGGCCGACGTGGCCGCGGCCAGGGCCGGGTTCCAGCTCGAGGTCAGCCTCGCCCGCGCCGCCGCCGAGCGCCGCGACGTCGACGGCTACCGCGCCGCACTGCAGCGGGCGGGCGACTGGCTGGCACGACTCGAACCCGACCGCCCAGCGCGCGACAACGGCCTGGCGCAGCTGGAGCGCATCGCTGCGATGCCGCTTTCACTTTCGCTTCCGACCCTGGGCAGCACGCTGGGGCAACTGCGCCAGTTGCGCGCCACCCGCGAGGAACCCCGATGAGCCTGTTCCGCAACCTGCTGATCCTGATCGTCCTGGTGCTGGTGGGCGCGCTGGTCGCGCAACTGCTGGTGCAGGATCCGGGCTACGTGCTGGTGCGCTACCGCGGGATGGACTACACCACCACCCTCGCCGCCGCCGTGCTGATCGGGCTGGGGGCGCTGTTGGCGCTGTGGCTGGTCTGGAAGATGCTGAGCATGCCTCTGGTCGCATTGCGCAGGCGCCGCGAGCGCGCCGTCCGTGCGCGCTTCACCGACGGCCTGGAAGCCCTGCACCTGGGCCACTGGCAGCGCGCCGAACGGCTGCTGGACGAAACCGCGCGCCACCCGGCGGCCGACGACGACGGGGTCACCGCGATCGCGCGGGTGGGTGCCGCGCGCGCCGCGGCTTCGCGTGGCGACGAGGCCGTCGCCCGCCAGCACCTGGACGCGCTCGCCGAACCGCACCCGGTCGCCCGCGCACTGACCGCGGCCGAACTGGCACTGGCAGAGGACCGTCCGGCCGACGCCGTGGCGTTGCTCGATGCCCCCAACCTGCAGCCGCTGCCGCCGCGAGGGCTTGCACTGCGCGCCCAGGCGCTGGCCGCGAGCGGCCACCCCGGCGAGGCCTACGGACTGCTGGGCCCGCTGCGCCAGCAGAACGCGCTGCCGCCGGCGCGCCTGGACGGACTCGAGGCACGTTGGGCCGAAGCCTCGCTGCGCGAGGCCGGCGACGCCAACATGCTGGCTGACCGCTGGGAGGCGCTGCCCAAGCCGCTGCGCAGCCACCCCGCGGCCGTCGCCGCGTACGCCGAGCGCGCCGCCGCGCTGCGCTGGGAGGACGCCGCCGCCAGCAGCATCGAACACGCGCTCGACACCCGTTGGGACGAAGGCCTCGCCGGGCTGTATGGCCGGCTGCCGATCGGCAGGATGGATGCGCGCCGCGCACGCGCCGAGCGCTGGCTGCAGGACCACCCCGCCAGCCCCGGGCTGCTGTTGACCCTGGCCCGCCTGTCGCGTGCCCAGGGCCAGTGGCCGCAGTCGGAGGGCTACCTGCACCGCGCGCTCGCCCAGGGTGCCAACGCCGAGGCGTGGGAAGAACTCGGCCACGGGTTCGCCCAGGCCGGCGACGAGTCCCGCGCCCGCCTGAGCTATGCCAACGCCTTGCGCGCCAGCCGCAACGAGCCGTTCACCGAGCTGCCCGGGCGCGACCTGCGTGAGCGCATCTACGACGAGGCCGTGCACGAGGAGCGCGACGAGCACGGCATGCCGCGGCTGCGCGGCTAGCGACTCGGCACCCGTTCACGGGGATATAGCGCGCGGTCCGTAGGCTGGGGTCGATGTTGTCGACCCCAGTCCCGCCGGCGGGCACGCCGGACACCGAACCCGCCCGCACCGCGCTCGCGGACCACTACCGTGCGGTCCGCGACCGCACCTCGCACCTGGCCGCGCCACTATCGGCCGAGGACGCGATGGTGCAGTCGATGCCCGAGGCCAGTCCTGCCAAGTGGCACCTCGCCCATACGACCTGGTTCTTCGACCGGTTCGTGCTCTCCGACCGGCCTGGCGCACCGCCGGTCGACCCCGGCTGGGACCACCTGTTCAACAGCTACTACCGCAGCGTCGGCAACGCCCACGCGCAGGCACGCCGCGGGCTGTTGTCGCGTCCGTCGCTGGCGCGGGTGCACGACTACCGCCGGCAGGTCGACGAGCGGGTGCTGGCATTGCTGGCAGGCGAGACCGACGCGCCGACACGGCAGCGCATCACGCTCGGGCTGCACCACGAGCAACAGCACCAGGAGCTGCTGCTCACCGACATCAAGCATGCGCTGTGGAACAACCCGCTCCGACCGGCCTACCGCGACGACCTGCCGCGCACGCCTGGCGCGTTGCAGCCGCTGGACTGGGTCCGGTTCGACGAGGCGGTGGTCGACGTCGGTGCCCCGGCGTGGCCTGGCGCCTCCGGCTTCGCCTACGACAACGAATCGCCGCGGCACCGCGTGCTGGTCGGCGCGCATGCACTCGCAAGCCGGCCGGTGACCAACGCCGAGTACCGCGCGTTCATCGATGACGGTGGCTACCGAACCGCTGCGTTGTGGTTGAGCGACGGCCTGGACACCGTCGAGCGCGAAGGCTGGTGCCGGCCGCTGTACTGGGACGAGGGACTGGAGACCGAGTTCACCCTCGGCGGAATGCGCCCGATCGACCCTGCCGCCCCGGTCTGCCACCTCAGCCATTACGAGGCCGACGCGTTCGTACGCTGGGCCGGCGCCCGCCTGCCGACCGAGTTCGAGTGGGAGCGCGCGGCCGCGGCTGCGCGTGGATCAGGCGACATCACCGGCAATTTCGCCGACGCCGGACGTCTGCACCCGACCGCCGCACCCGTCGCCCCCGGCGGGGACCTGTCGCAGCTGTTCGGCGACGTGTGGGAGTGGACATCGAGTGCCTACGTGCCCTACCCCGGCTTCCGCGAGATGCCGGGCGCGCTGGGCGAGTACAACGGCAAGTTCATGTCGGGCCAGCAGGTCCTGCGCGGTGGGAGCTGCGCCACCGCGGCCGACCACTTGCGCGCGAGCTACCGCAACTTCTTCCGTCCAGCGGCGCGCTGGCAGTTCAGCGGCGTGCGGCTGGCACGCGACGCGCGATGAGGGCGCCGATGACCCGGCCCACTGCGACCGGCCTGTCCATCACCGACCTGCGCCCGGCGCCGGCCGACATCGCCGGCGACGCCGTCAGCGGCCTGTCGGCGAGCCCCCGGTGGCTGCCGTCCAAGTACTTCTACGACGCCCATGGCTCGCAGCTGTTCGAGCAGATCACGCGCCAGCCCGAGTACTACCCCACGCGGGTCGAGCTCGCCCTGCTCGACGCGGCCATGCCGCAGATCGCCGACGCGGTGGCGCCACACGCACACGTGGTCGAGTACGGCAGCGGCAGCGGTCGCAAGACCCGGCTGCTGCTGGAAGGACTCGAGACGCCGGTGGCCTACACCCCGATCGAGATCTCGCGCACGGCGCTACGGGCCAGCGTCGAGCGGCTGGCGGAGGAATTCCCGCAGGTCGAGTTGCTGCCGGTGTGCGCCGACTTCACCCGGCCGGTGCCGCTGCCGGAACCCTCACGCGAGACCGGCCATACCCTGGTGTTCTTCCCGGGTTCGACCCTGGGCAACTTCACCGACGCCGACGCGGTCGAGCTGCTGCGGTCGATGCGCGAGACGATGGGGCCGCGCGGGCAGGCGCTGGTCGGCATCGACCTGGACAAGGACCCGGCCCTGATCGAGGCCGCCTACAACGACGCCGCGGGCGTCACCGCCGCATTCACCCTCAACCTGCTGGCGCGGCTCAACCGCGAGATCGGCAGCGATTTCGACCTCGACGGCTTCCACCACCGGGCCCGCTATTCACGCGAACGGCGCCGCATCGAGACGTTCCTGGTCAGTAAGCGTGCGCAGGACGTCGTCGCCGGTGGCCGTCGCTTCCATTTCGAGCCCGGTGAGACGATCCAGGTCGAGTACAGCCACAAATACACCGACGCGTCGTTCGACGCGCTGGTGGCCGACGCCGGCCTGCAGGTCGTGCGCCGCTGGAACGACCCGCGCGACTGGTTCGGGCTGCGCCTGCTCGAACCGGCCTGAGCCGACCCGCATTGGCGCAGCGTTGACGGTCGCGCCCGTATCCATGGCGGATGTCGAATGCCGCCCCCGGTGAAGCCTCCACCCTGCAGGAAGACGCGGCCCACGCCGCCAGTCAGGCCGGCCTCCGCCACGTCTGCGATGACGAGCCCGGCATCGCCCGGCGCCGCGCCGGGCCCCATTTCACCTACGTGATGCCCGATGGCGCGACCGTCACCGACGAGGCGGTGCTGGAGCGCATCCGCGCACTCGCAATCCCGCCGGCGTGGACGGAAGTGTGGATCTGCCGCACACGCAACGGGCACCTGCAGGCCACCGGGCGGGACGCGCGCGGACGCAAGCAGTACCGCTACCACGCCGACTGGCAGGAAGTCCGGGGCAATGGAAAGTTCGACCGCATCGTCGCGTTCGGCGCCGCCCTGCCGCGGCTGCGCCGGCGCCTTCGCCGCGACCTCGCGCAACCCGGCTTCCCACGCGACAAGGTGCTGGCCATCGTGGTCGCGCTGCTGGCCGACACACTCGCCCGCATCGGCAACGATGCGTATGTCCGCAGCAACCGCTCCTTCGGCCTCACCACCCTGCGCAACCGCCATATCGCATTCCTGCGCGGCGGGCGGGCGCAACTGCGGTTCCGCGGCAAGGCCGGCGCCGAGCACGAGATCACGCTCGACGACGCGCGCCTGGCCCGGCTGGTACGGCGCTGCCGGCAGCTGCCGGGCCAGGCGCTGTTCCAGTACCGCGACGACGACGGCACGCTGCAACCGGTCGATTCCGGCGAGGTCAACGACTACCTGCGCCAGGCGATGGGCGAGGGTTTCAGCGCGAAGGACTTTCGCACCTGGGGCGGGACCCTCGAAGCCTTCCGCGCGCTGGCGGCCACGCCGGTCCCGAGCGGCCCCGACGGCAGCGAACCCTCCGAGCGCGCACTTACCGCCGCCCGCAACCAGGTGGTCCAGACGGTGGCCGACCGCCTCGGCAACACGCCGTCGGTGTGCCGCAAGGCCTACATCGACCCGGTGGTGTTCGACGGCTGGCTGGACGGTCGACTGCAGCGCGCGGCCAATGGCGCCCGCGGCGCCCGCCAGTGGGAAGCGGCCGCGCTGAAGTTCCTGCGTTCCGCACACCGCCGCACGCCGGGCAACGGGCGACGCCGGCGCGCGCGCCGCGGCTGACCTTCACCGGTCCTGTCGGCCGCCGGCGGGACACTGCCCCGACATCCGAACAAGGAGCTCCCCATGGCCACCTGCGACGTCTGCGGCAACGACTACGACAAGGCCTTTACCGTGCAGGCCCACAACGGCAGCGGCACGTTCGACTCGTTCGAATGCGCCATCCATGCACTCGCGCCGACCTGCGCCCACTGCCAGTGCCGGATCATCGGCCACGGCTCCGAGCACGACGGCACCTTCTATTGCTGCGCGCGCTGCGCCAAGCAGGCGGGCGTGGTGGGGCTCGACGACCGCGTGTAGCAGCTCGATACCGTAAATCAAAGACTTGCGTCACACATCGCACGCATTGCTTAAAGTTGTGGGCGGGTTTACCCTGCGCTGCGTCCGGCTCCGGCCGGCGCCATGTCCAACTGCTTGTTCCCGGCCCGCCGGGATCTTCAAGGGAGGCTCCGGCCTCCTTTTTTCTTGCCTGCGCGATGCCGTTCCGCGACCGGCTTGGCTTGTACGTCCGCCCCGCCCCGGCCAAGATGCCGGCCTGCGTCCGGGGGGAACCGCGCCCATGTCATTGATTCGACGAGTGATCGTCGCGCTGCTGCCGGTGGTCGCACTGGCCGGCCTGATCGCGCTGGTGGTGGCGGTCGGTGGCTGCGAACGCGACGCCACGGCGCCCGCGCCGGTCGCGACCGGACCGGTGGACGCGGTGCGGCAGTTGGCCGACGACCTGCGCGGCAACGACCTGGTGGCCTACGCCGCCCACGCGCTGCCACCACCCCTGCACGCCCGCATGGCGGCAAGCTGGACCGCCGGCCGCACGATCTGGCCGCTGACCGAACTACCGCTCGACGACCGGCTGCCGGCGTTCGTGACCGTGCTGGCCGCGCCCGATTCGGAGAAGACCCTGCTGGCTGCCTACCAGCGACAGTTCGCCGGCGCCGACCGCGAACTGCGCACCGCCGCCGCCACCCTCGGGCTGTTCGCCGGCCAGTACGTCCGCGAAGCAGGGGACTACAGCGATGCCGAACGCGGACACTACCTGCAGATGATCGCCGCGCTCGGCCAGTGGGCCAGCCAGGCTCCGCTGGGCGACCCGGCACTGGCGAGGGCCGCGGTGCCGCAGCTGACCACCGCCGCACGCCTGACCGGCCTCGCCGGTGGCGTGGAGGCCTTCCACAAGGCCGGCATGGAGCGCAGCCTGCGGCGCATCGGGCCGTTCTTCCAGCGGTTCAAGCAGGTCCTCGTGTCCTACGGGCTCGACCTCGACCAGGCGCTGGCGGGTAGCCAGGTGACCCTGCTGGAGCAGACCGGCGAGCGAGCCCGGGTGGCCGTCAACTACACCCTCGCGGGCCAACCGGTGGCGGCGGAGGTCGAGCTCGAGCGCCACGACGGCCGCTGGTACCTGACCGACCTGCTGCGGCACGCCGAGGTGGAGGCCGCTGGCGTCCCCGCGGTGCCGCCGGCCGGCGCCGCTCCCGGAACGTCCCCGGCGCCGGAAAGGTCCAACGAAACGCCGGAGCCGGCTCTGACCGTGCGCTGAGGCGGGGCCGCGGTCCCGCCATGGCGCGCACGGCTTAACCGGCATAATGTCGCCGATGCCGAAACAGACCCCATTGCCGTTCCCCGGCGCCGACCCGGACGGCGACGCCCGGCGCCCGGCCGCCGACACCGAAGCGGTGGCCGATGCCGCGGCCGACGCCGCGCTGCCGGTCCCGCCAGCGGGCGAGCCGCTGGCCACGCCGGACGAACGCGTCGCCGCCGCGGTGATCGCGCCCGAGCCGCTGGCCTGGCACGACGCGGAACCGCTGGCCGAGGCCGCCGACCACCCGTCGACCGCCGAGCCGCGCGCCGGCGCCGGCGCCGGCGCCGGCCAGTTCGAGCCCGGCTCCACGCTCGGTGGCACGCCTGGCCGCACCGCGCCGCCTGCTACCCAGGACGAGCTGCCGATGCCGCCGCCGGTGGCCGAACCACGCACGCCCCTCGTGCGCCGTTCGTCCGATGCCCAGCGCCGCCCATGGTGGTCGCGCCTGCTGGGCCGGGTGATGGAGCCGTGGGTGTCGCTGACGCTCGAGCCTGCCGACCCGGTCAACCACGCCCCGGAGCTCGAGGGCCGGCCGGTCTGTTACGTGCTGGAGGACTACGGCCTGTCCAACGCGCTGATCCTCGACCGGGCCTGCCGCGAGACCGGCCTGCCCTCGCCGCTGCAGCCGCTGCCGGGTGACCCGATCGGACGCAAGCGGGCCTACGTGGCGCTGTCGCGCCGCAACGTCAGTGCGCTGGCGCCACTGCAGCAGTCGCTGGGCAGCGCGCCGCCGTCGGCCAAGACCCACTCCGGCTCGCTCGCCCGGTTGCTGGAAGCGCACCGCGAGGACCCGGCGCTGGACGTCCAGCTGGTCCCCGTGTCGATCTTCGTCGGCCGCGCGCCGGACAAGCAGAGCGGCTGGTTCAGCGTGCTGTTCTCGGAGAACTGGGCGCTGGTCGGGCGTTTCCGCCGGCTGCTGGCGATCGCCCTCAACGGCCGCGACACCACCGTGCGCTTCGCCCCGCCGGTCAGCCTGCGCTCGATCATCGCCGAGGACCTGCCGCCCGAGCGCACCGTCCGCAAACTCTCGCGCGTGCTGCGCACCCATTTCCGGCTGATCCGTGCTGCGGTGATCGGCCCCGACCTGTCGACCCGGCGGCTGCTGGTCGACCGCGTGCTGACCGCCCCGCCGGTCAAGGATGCGATCGCCGACCAGGCCCGGCGCGACAACTCCAGCCCGGCCGAGGCCTGGAAGAAGGCCCACGGCTACGCCTACGAGATCGCCGCCGACTACTCGCACCCGGTCGTGCGGTCGGCCAGCTTCCTGCTGACCTTCGTCTGGAACCGGATCTACCGCGGCGTGCTCGTCCATCACCTGGACAAGCTCAAGCAGGCCGCGCCGGGCCACGAGGTGGTCTACGTGCCGTGCCACCGCAGCCACATGGACTACCTGCTGCTGAGCTACCTGCTCTACACCAAGGGCATCGTGCCGCCGCACATCTTCGCCGGCATCAACCTCAACCTGCCGGTCATCGGCACCGTGCTGCGCAAGGGCGGCGCGTTCTTCGCCCGCCGCAGCTTCCGCGGCAACGCGCTGTATTCGGCGGTGTTCCGCGAGTACATGGCGCAGCTGGTCGCGGGTGGCTACTCGATCGAGTACTTCATCGAGGGCGGACGCTCGCGCACCGGCCGGCTGCTGCCGCCCAAGGGCGGCACCCTGGCGATGACCGTGCGCGCCTACCTGCGCCAGCCGACCCGGCCGGTGCTGTTCCAGCCCATCTACATCGGCTACGAGAAGCTGATGGAGGGCAACAGCTACCTCGACGAGCTCACCGGCAAGCCGAAGGAAAAGGAGTCGATCTGGCAGCTGCTCACCGGCATCCCCAAGGTGCTGCGCAGCAACTACGGCCAGGTGGTGGTCAACTTCGGCGAGCCGATCCGGCTGGGCGAGGTGCTGGCCGAGCATGCGACCGGGTGGGACGGCAGCGCGGTGTCGGACGACGACAAGCCGATCTGGCTGTCCAACACGGTCGATGCGCTGGCCGACCGGATCCAGGTCAACGTCAACCGCGCCGCCGACGTGAATCCGATCAACCTGCTGGCGCTGGCGCTGCTGTCCACCCCCAAGCACGCGATGGGCGAGTCCGACCTGCTCGCGCAGATCGCGCTGTCCAAGACCCTGCTGGCCGAGCTGCCTTACTCGGACCGGGTCACCGTCACCCCGCACGCGCCGGCCGAGATCGTCGCCCACGGCGAGGAGATCAACGTGCTGACGCGCACCGTCCACCCGCTCGGCGACGTGCTGCACGTCGGCGGCGACAAGGCGGTGCTGCTGAGCTACTTCCGCAACAACGTGCTGCACCTGTTCACGGCGGCGGCCTGGGTGGCCTGCTGCTTCCAGAACAACCGGCGGATGGCGCAGGACAGCGTGCTCCGGCTGGGGCGCAGCGTGTACCCGTTCCTGCAGTCCGAGCTGTTCCTGCCGTGGAGCGACGACGAGTTCGTCGGCCGGCTCACCGGCACGATCGACGTGTTCGTCCGCGAGGGCCTGCTGGAGCGGGTCAACGACGAGGACGGCGGCATCCTCGCGCGCAACACCGGGCAGAGCGACGAGGTGTTCCGCCTGCGCGCGATCGGCCACTCGCTGCAACAGGCGTTCGAGCGCTACTACATCGCGATTTCGGTGCTGGCCAAGAACGGCGCGGGCACGCTGTCGGCCGGCGAGCTCGAGAGCCTGTGCCAGCTCGCCGCGCAGCGCCTGAGCCTGCTGTACGCGCCGGCCGCGCCGGAGTTCTTCGACAAGACCCTGTTCCGCGGCTTCATCCAGAAGCTGCGCCAGCTCAAGCTGGTCTGGGTCGACGAGAACGGCAAGCTGGCATTCGACCAGCGGCTGGAGGCTTGGGCGCGCGACGCCAAATTCATCCTCGGCCGCGAACTGCGCCACAGCATCGAGAAGGTCAGTCCGGAGGCGGCGCGGCCCGACAGCGAGGCGATGCCGGCCGACTGACGGCGCGGGAGCGGCTGCAGCGCTCCAGCGGCGGCGTTACGATGGCCCCGGCGCGACCGGAGTCGTCGCGGGCCGGCCGCCATCGCCCTGCCGCGGGTTTCCGCGGGCGTGTGCCGCGACCCAGCACGAGGAATCGCGCATGGTGCCGCCGCCCGACATCGCCGTCTCCGACGAGGCCACGGACACGCCCGGCCCGACCGAAGCGACGGCCCCCGATGCCATCGCACGTCTCGACAGTGCCCCGCAGCAGCTGGTTGCCGGCATGCTCGGCCGGGCCGACATCCGCATCGACGGCGGCCGCCCGTGGGACATGCGGTTGCACGACCCCGGCGCGCTCGAGCGTGCGCTGGCGGAAGGCAACCTCGGGCTCGGCGAGGCGTACATGGCCGGCGCCTGGGACTGTGAGCGGCTCGACGCGTTCTTCGACCACCTGCTGCGCGCCCACATCGACCGCGAGGTGCAGCCGGCGCGGCTGGCGTGGCATGCCCTGCAGGTCCGCCTGTTCAACCGGCAGAACCGCACCCGCGCCTGGCAGGTCGGCCGCGCCCACTACGACCTCGGCAACGACTTCTACGAGGCCATGCTCGACCCGTTGATGGCCTACTCCTGCGGCTACTGGCGCGATGTCGACACGCTGGCGGCGGCGCAGGAGGCCAAGCTCGAACTGATCTGCCGAAAGCTGCGGCTGCAATCGGGGATGCGGTTGCTCGACATCGGCTGTGGGTGGGGCAGCTTCATGGGCTACGCGGCGCGCCACCACGGCGTCGAAGGCGTCGGCGTGACGGTTTCCAGGGAGCAGGCGGAGTGGGCACGCGAGCGTTACGCCGGGCTGCCGCTGACGTTCCGGCTGCAGGACTACCGCGAGCTGGATGACCGCTTCGACGCGATCGTCAGCGTCGGCATGTTCGAACACGTCGGGCGCAAGAACCACCGCCAGTACATGGAGGTCGCCGCGCGCTGCCTGGCCGACGACGGGCTCTTCCTGCTGCACACGATCGGCAAGAACCGGCGCGACGCGGTGCCCGACCGCTGGATCGACAAGCACATCTTCCCCAATGGCGAGACACCCTCGATCGGCCAGATCGGCGACGCGATCGATGGCGTGTTCGTCTGCGAGGACCTGCACAACTTCGGCGCCGACTACGACCGCACGCTGATGGCCTGGCACGACAACTTCGAGGCGGCCTGGCCGCGCTTCGCCGAGCGGCTGGGCGAGACGTTCCGGCGCAAGTGGCGCTACTACCTGCTGTCGTGCGCCGGCGCCTTCCGCGCGCGCGAACTGCAGCTGTGGCAATGGGTGTTGTCGAAGGACGGCGTGCGCGGCGGCTACCGCCGGCCGCAATAGCGCCACCGTCCTACCCGTACCGCCGCCCTTGCGCGACCGCCCGCGCCGCCTCCGCCCGTAGGAGCGACGTAAGTCGCGACCTGTACATCGGTCGGGAAGGTGTTGAAAACCGGCTACCGCATTGGCGGAGGAAGCCGCTCCGTGGAGCTGGCCCGCTGCCCGCCAACGACGCTTCGGCCGGGTTCGGCGGGTCGCGACTTACGTCGCTCCTACGAGGGCATCCACGCTCGCGACTTACGTCGCTCCTACGGTGGCTTCCGGGAACTGCGGGCTTATGCCGGCTCGTCGGGGATCAGCGCGCTTTCCAGCCGGGCGATCGCGTCCTTGAGTTGCAGCTTGCGGCGCTTCAGGCGCTTGAGGGCGAGGTCGTCGTGGCCGGCGAGGGTCGACAGGCCGCTGATCGCGACGTCGAGGTCGCGGTGCTCCAGCCGCAGCGCGGCCAGGCGTCGGGCAATCTCGGCGGGATCATCGCTTTCGGTCATGGCGGCCAGCTTAGCGCGCCGCCGCTCCCGTGCGCGGTGGCGACCCGCGGCCAGGCAGTCGTAGGACCGTACGCGCCGGAACCCGCTGGATTGCCCCACTGCCGCCGCGACTGTCGGCCCGGTCCGTGCGACGGACGCCCGGTAGAATCGTCCACCTGATGAACACCCCCTTGCCCCTGCTTGACCCGGCGCCCACCGGCGCCGCCGACACCCTGCCGCTGGCCGAGCCGCTCCCGCGCGCGGGCGAGCTGGAGCGCCTGGGCAAGCGCCTGCGGCACCAGGTCGGCCAGGCGATCGCCGACTTCGGAATGATCGAGGACGGCGACCGGGTGATGGTCTGCCTGTCCGGCGGCAAGGACAGCTACACGATGCTGGACGTGCTGCTGCAGCTGCAGAAGAAGGCGCCGGTGTCGTTCTCGATCACCGCGGTCAACCTCGACCAGAAGCAGCCCGAATTCCCCGCGCACGTGCTGCCGGGCTACCTCGAATCGATCGGGGTCGACTACCGGATCCTCGAGCAGGACACCTACTCGGTGGTCACCCGCGTCGTCCCCGAGGGCAAGACGATGTGCTCGCTGTGCTCGCGGCTGCGGCGTGGCGCGCTGTACACCTTCGCCGCCGAGCACGGGTTCACGAAAATCGCCCTGGGCCACCACCGCGATGACCTGGTGGCGACCTTCTTCCTCAACCTGTTCTTCCATGCCAAGGTCTCGGGCATGCCGCCAAAGCTGCTCAGCGACGACGGCCGGCATGTAGTGATCCGGCCGCTCGCGTACGTCGCCGAAGCCGACATCGGCCGCTACGCGCGGCTGAAGGATTTCCCGATCATCCCGTGCAACCTGTGCGGTTCGCAGGAGAACCTGCAGCGCAAGCAGGTGCAGCGGATGATGGCCGACTGGGAGCGCGAGACCCCGGGGCGGGTCGAAACCATCGCCCGCGCGCTGGGCGACATCCGGCCGTCCCAGCTCAGCGACCCGAAGCTGTTCGATTTCCTCGGCCTGGCACCCCGTCCCGCCACCGCCGACTGACCCCTGCCGCCCGCCCCGCCTCCGCGCCCACCCCGTGGCGCGGCGCGTGCGGCGCGCCTCCGGACGCACCTCCAACTGGATTCCGCATGTTCTTCCGCAACCTGACCTTCTTCCGCTTTCCCTCCACCACCAAGCTCGACGATCTCGACGCCGGCCTGGACCAGTGCCAGCTCAAGCCGGTCGGTCCGCTTGAGCTGTCCAGCCGCGGCTTCGTGTCGCCGTACGGGCGTGACGCGGAGGTCCTGGCCGGGCGCCAGGGCGATGCCATCTGGATCACCATCGGCGGCGAGGACCGGCTGCTGCCGGGCGCGGTGGTCAACGAAATGCTTGCCCGCAAGCTCGACGAGATCGAGCAGAAGGAAGGCCGCCGCCCGGGCGGACGCACCCGCAAGCGGCTCAAGGACGAGTTGATCACCGACCTGATGCCGCGCGCGTTCATCAAGCCCAGCCGCACCGATGCCCTGCTCGACACCGGCCACGGCGTCATCGCGATCGATAGTTCCAGCCGCAAGTCGGCCGAGAACGTTTGCAGCGAGGTGCGGCGCGCGCTCGGCAGCTTCCCGGCGCTGCCACTCAACGCCGAGATCGCGCCGCGCTCGATCCTGACCGGCTGGGTCGCCGGCGAGCCGCTGCCCGACGGGCTGTCGATCGGCGACGAATGCGAGCTGCGCGACCCGGTCGACCAGGGCGCGGTGGTCAAGGTGCAGCGCATGGACCTGCACAGCGACGAGATCGCCCGCCACCTGGAAACCGGCAAGCAGGTCACCCGGCTGGCGCTGAGCCTGGACGACCATGTCTCGTTCGTGCTCGGCGACGACCTGGTGGTGCGCAAGTTCAAGCTGCTCGACGGCGCGGTCGACGAGCTCGACAACAACAACGCCGATGACGCGCGCGCCGAGCTGGATGCGCGTTTCGCGCTGATGAGCGCCGAGGTCAAGCGGCTGTTCGCCGTGCTGGAATCGGCGATGAAGCTGAGCAAGGCGGACTAGCCCGGCCGGCATCCGTCCGCGGGTCGGCGTGCCGATCCTGCGGGACAGGACCCAGCGGTTCGTCCACCATCCCCCCATGCCCAACCCGTTCCGCCTGCTGGCCGCCAAGCCGCGCACGATCGAGCGCGACGCGTTCACGCTGGCGCTGGACGACGGCCGGACGATCGAGGTTGAGCGCGTGCGCGACCCACGCGCGCGGCGGATCAAGCTGACGGTCGACGACCGGGGCGCGCGGCTGACCCTGCCCGTTCGGGCCAGCGCGGCGACCGCCGAGCGCTTCGCGATCGCGCACCGCGACTGGCTCGCTTCCCAGCTCGACCGCCACGTGCCGGTCGACCTGCCGCGGCTGCAGCCGTTCGAAACGTCCGCGCTGCCGTTGCGTGGCCAGGACCAGCCGCTGACATGGGTGGCCGGGCGCTACACCGGCGTGCAACCTGCAGGCGATGGCGCGGGCTGGCGGTTCACCGTCTCCGCGCGGGCCGGCGCACCGGCACTGGCCCGCGCGCTCCATGACTTCTACGAGGCGCAGGCACGCGCCGACGTCGGCCACTGGCTGCCGCGCTACCTCGACCGGCTGCAGGTCGACGGCCGGCCACGCGCGCCACGCCGGTTCCGGTTCAAGCCGATGCGTTCGCAATGGGGGTCGCTCGCGCCCGACGGAACGGTCGCGCTGGACCTGGCGCTGGTGCTCGCACGCCCGTCGGCATTCGAGTACGTGCTGGTCCACGAGCTGTGCCACCTGCTGCACCACGACCACTCGCCGGCGTTCTGGGCCGCGGTCGAGGCGCGTTTCCCGGCCTGGCGCGACGAGCGCACGTACTTCCGGGCGGAAGGCACCCGGCTGAAAGCCGGCCTGCGCGCGCTGCTGGCATCGTCACCCGCGTCCTGACGCATGCGCAGACACATCTCCTGACCCGCGTCCTGGGCTACAGGTGTCCCCGGCGGCCGCGCGTTCGCGTTGGCTGCAATGCCGGTCCGTGCCGGCGACACCTCCAGGCCCGCGATGTCCACCACTGCCAACCCCATCCCTGTCCTGCGTCCGCTGATCGCCGTTGCGCTGGCCGCCACCGTGCTGGCGACGCTGGCCGGTTGCGGCAAGTCGATGGAAGACGCCGCCACCGAAGCCGCGGTCCGCGCCGCCAGCGACGGCAAGATGGAGGTCGAGCGCGACGGCGACCGGATGACCTTCACCGGCGAGGACGGCAGCACGGCGACCGTCAGCCACGGCGACGACCTCGACCTGCCGGCCGGCTTCCCCGACGACGTATGGCGCCCCGCGGACTACCGGGTGCGCAGCGTGGTCGACGCAGACGGCATGTGGATGATCGGCATGAGCAGCGACACCCCGGTCGACGCGCTCCGCCGAGATGCCGGTGAGCGGATGGCCGCGCAGGGCTGGAAGCAGGTCATGGCGATGGAGCACGAAAACGGCGCGATGCTGGCCTGGGAAAAGGACGAACGCCACGCGGCGCTGTCGTTCGGGCGGGAGGGCGACGCTTCGATGATCAGCGTGCAGCTGCGCGAAGCTCCCTAGCGGTACCGCGCATGCTCAATGCCGCGGCCCGGCGAAGTGCCCGCCGATCGCCGCGGCGACCGCTTCGGGCTGTTCCATGTGCAGGTGGTGTCCGCCGTCAAGCACGACCAGCTCGCCGTGGCGCAGGCAGGCAAAGCGCGCGCGCCGCAGTGCTTCGGGGAAATACGGCTGGGCCGGGTTGGCATAGACCACGCGGGTCGGGCACTCGATCGCGGTGAGCAGGTCGCGGACCTGGTCCTCGCTCATGCGGATCGCGGTCGGCCGGGTCAGGCGCGGGTCGCTGCGCCAGGTGTAGCCACCCTGGGACTCGTCGAAGCGCGCCGGGGCGACGCCGCGCTCCACCAGCAGGCGCGCGGCCGCCACCTCGATCCCGCCACTGGCCACGCGTGTCTCCACCGCGGTGGCGATGTCGGGAAACACCCGCAACGACCGGCGCGTCGCGCGCGGCTCGCTGAAGGCGCGGTGCAGCCGCAGGGCGCTGCGGTCGATGTCCTCGGCCAGCGCGCCGAGTGCCTCGATCGCGACCAGCCGTTCGATCCGTTCCGGCGCGGCGGCGGCCATCACGCTCGCGACCGCCGCACCGAGCGAATGCCCGAGCAGGGCGAAGCGGTCCCACCCGAGCGCGTCGGCCACGGCGAACATCGCGC
Organism: Lysobacter luteus; assembly: GCF_907164845.1. Classification (NCBI taxonomy): domain Bacteria; kingdom Pseudomonadati; phylum Pseudomonadota; class Gammaproteobacteria; order Lysobacterales; family Lysobacteraceae; genus Novilysobacter; species Novilysobacter luteus. Next base: position 116,576 of record NZ_OU015430.1, on the reverse strand, counting down.
GCGCGGCGTTGACCACGGTGTACTCGGCCGCGGCCGGCAGGTGCGCGCTGGCGCCATGGCCGGGCAGGTCGGGGGCGACCAGCTCGATTCCCGGCAGGTGCGGCTGCAGCGGCACGAAGCTGGCCGCGTTGTCGAGCCAGCCGTGCAGCGCGAGCACCCGCGGCGCGCCCGCCGGCCCACCGCGCAGGCCGGCGAGGCGTCCGAAGTCGGTGTCGACGACGAACTCGCGCAGCGCGCTCACGCCCATTGATCCAGCGCGCGGCGTGCGACGGCGGCCAGCGCGCGGGCGTGTGCCGGGCTGTCGTTGAGGCAGGGGATGTAGCGCAGCGTCCCGCCGCGCTCGGCGAACTGCTCCGCCAGCATGATCGAGACTTCCTCGAGCGTTTCCAGGCAGTCCGCGGCAAAGCCCGGCGCGATCACGTCAACGGTTCGGATCCCGCGTGCCGCCAGCGCTTCGAGGGTCGTGTCGGTGGCCGGCTCCAGCCAGCGTTCGCGACCGAAGCGCGACTGGTACGCCAGCGTCCACGCATCATCGGGCAGGCCCAGTGCCGCGGCGATCGCGCGGGCACTCGCCTCGCACTGCCGCGGATAGGGGTCGCCGGCGTCGGCCACGCGCTGCGGCAGTCCGTGGAACGAGAACAGCAGGTGTTCGCCGGCGCCGTTGGCCGCACGGTGGTCGCGCACCGACTGCGCGACCGCGGCGACCCAGCCGTCGTCGAGGTGGTACTCGTCAACCATCCGCAGGGCCAACCCGTCCGCGCGGGCGACCACGTCGCCTACCGAGGCCGTGGTGGTTGTCGAGTACTGCGGGTACAGCGGCAGCACGAGTACGCGTTGCAGGCCCTCGTCCCGCAGGCGCTGCAGCAGCCGCGCAAGCGAGGGTTCGCCGTAGCGCATCGCGTCCAGCACCTGCAGGTCCGGCAACTCCTGTTGCATCGCCGCCGCGAGCTGCCTGGTGTACACCGCCAGCGGCGACCCCCCGTCGAGCCAGACGCTGGCGTACTTGGGCGCGACCTTGGGTGCACGCAGTGGCAGGATCACGCCGCGCAGCAACGGTTGCCACAGCAACGGCGGCAGCGAGACCACGCGGCGGTCGGACAGGAACTCGGCGAGGTAGCGGCGCACTGCGGGGGCGGTCGGTGCCTCGGGGGTGCCGAGGTTGACGACCACGACGGCGGTGGCGGCGGATTGGCGGGCCTGGGTCATCGGCATAGGATGACAGCGCCCGCGCCGGGCAACACGCGGCGATGGTTCCCGCGCGATTCATCGCCGCGTCACTAGCCTGAACTTCGCGTGCGGCCCGCGGTCCGAACCGCCGCCACGCACCACTGCCTACCCCGCTCGGGTCCTGTTCCGCCACGGAGTGCTTCCATGTCGATCCTGCCGCGCCTCGCCGTCTTCCTGCTTGCCATCGGACTGGCGCTGCCAGCCACCGCCGGCGTCACCGAGGACGAGCGCGCCCGCAACGCCGTGCGCGTGCTCGAGGAGATCCAGGCGATCCCCGAATCGGGCATTCCCGACGTGCTGTTCGACGAGGCCCGGGCGATCGTGGTCGTGCCCGACACGCTGAAGATCGGGCTGGTGATCGGCGGCCGTCGCGGCCATGGCCTGGTCTCGGTCAAGAACCCCGACGGCACCTGGTCCAACCCGGCCTTCGTCAAGCTCACCGGCGGCAGCATCGGCTTCCAGGCCGGCGTGCAGTCGTCGGACGTGGTGCTGGTGTTCACCAGCCAGCGCGGGCTGGAGTCGATCGTCAACGGCAAGATCACCCTCGGCGCCGATGCCAGCATCGCCGCCGGTCCGGTCGGCCGGACCACGGGGCTGGCCACCGATGGCCGCCTGAAGGCCGAGATCTGGTCGTGGTCGCGTGCGCGCGGGCTGTTCGCCGGCGTCGCCCTCGACGGCGCGGTGCTGAGCATCGACGACGACGCCAACCAGGCGGCCTACGGTGCGGGCACCACCCCGCGGATGATCTTCGAGGACCGTGCGCCGCAGCGGCCGTCCGACCCGGTGGTCACCTTCCGCGACCAGCTGGAGGAAGCGACCGCGGCCGCCCGCGCCGCGCGCGGGACGCTGCCCGCGCCCGCCCCGGCCGCGACCACCGCGCCGTCGCAGGCCTATCCGTCCGCCCATCCCTACCCCGCCCAGCCGGCGCCGGCGCCGACCACGCAGCCGCAGCCGCAGCCGTTCGAGCCGGTCGACAGCCCCTACGATCCGGTCCGCACCGAGCCGCTGCCGCCCGTGCCGTAAGGCCCGCGGGCACGGCGGTCACGGGGCTTGCGGTATCCTCCGCATCCCTCTTCCCGGCGAGCATCATTGCGATGGGCAGTTTCAGCATCTGGCACTGGTTGGTCGTGCTGGTGATCGTGGTGCTGGTGTTCGGCACCAAGCGCCTGAAGAACGTCGGCAAGGACCTGGGCGAAGCGGTCAAGGGCTTCAAGCAGGGCGTCGCCGACGATGACAAGCCGGCCGCACGCCTGTCCGACGAGCGCGTGCCCGACCAGCGCCGCCGCGACGAGCCAGCCACCAGCGACCGCGATGCCGCGCGCGACGACGACCAGATCCGTCGCCCGTAACGGCGCGCGTCTGCCGTCATGTTCGACATCGGCTTTTCCGAGCTGTTCCTGGTCGCGGTCGTGGCGCTGATCGTGCTGGGGCCCGAGCGCCTGCCGCGCGCGGCGCGGTTCGCCGGGTTGTGGGTCCGGCGCGCGAAGGCCCAGTGGTACTCGGTGAAGTCCGAACTCGAGACGGAGCTGGCCGACGAGGAGTTGCGTCGCAGTCTGCGCGCCACCGAAGCCGAACTGCGCGCCGCGCGTGCGCAACTTCACCAAGGTGGCCAGGCCCTGCAGCGCAGCTTCGCGCCTGATGCCGCGGCCGCGCATTCCGAACCGACGCCACCCGAACGGACGCCGCCCGGACCGGCCGAACCCGGCCCGTCCGAGCCGGTGCGGCGCGACCCGCAACCGGGCGATGCGCCACAGGGCGACCCGGACCCGGATGCGCCCGAACGCCGTGAACCCGGCTCGCCGCCGCCGGAACGCCGCGATCCCGACCCCGCTCCCGAAACCGACCCCGGCCATCCCGGCGACCCGCCGCCCGGCCAGCACGTGGACGGTGCCTCCGATGCGCCACCGCGCGTGCGGGTCGACGGGCGATGACGGACCACGGCCACCGCGACGCGGCGCCGGACATCGACAACGGGTCCGACGCCAGCGCCGGGCCCCGCCTGCTCGACCATCTGCTTGAGCTGCGTGCGCGCCTGCTGCGTGCAGTGGCCGGACTGGTGCTGGTGACGCTGGTGCTGCTGCCATTCGGCAACGACCTCTACGCCTGGCTGGCCCAGCCGTTGCTGGCCAAGCTGCCGGCCGGTGGCCAACTGATCGCGGTCGAAGTGGCCAGCCCGTTCTTCGCCCCGGTCAAGCTGGCGTTCTTCACCGCGCTGATGCTGACCACGCCCTGGCTGCTGTACCAGGCGTGGGCCTTCGTGGCGCCGGGCCTGTACCAGCGCGAAAAGCGCCTGGCGATGCCGCTGTTGGCCTCGTCGGTGGCGCTGTTCTACGCCGGCTGTGCGTTCGCGTACTTCCTGGTGCTGCCGGCGGTGTTCGGGTTCCTGGTCAAGGTCGCGCCCGACGGCGTCGCGATGATGACCGACATCAACGCCTACCTGGACTTCGTGCTGGTGCTGTTCCTCGCCTTCGGCGCCAGTTTCGAGCTGCCGGTGGCGCTCGTCATCGCGACCCTGCTGGGCTGGGTGACGCCGGCCCAGTTGCGCGAGTCGCGCGGCTACGCGGTGGTGGGCATCTTCATCGTCGCGGCGGTCATCACCCCGCCCGACGTGATCTCGCAACTGATGCTCGCGATTCCGATGTGCCTGCTGTACGAACTGGGGATCGTCGCATCGCGCTGGCTCGCCCCGCGCGGGTCGGCGCCCACGTCCTGAGCATGGGCCGGGCGGCAACGGCGGCGCCCGCCGGCTTTTGGCACCGGGCCGCGGCTTGGTCGATCGACGCGGCGTGCATCGCACCGGTGGCGATGCTGCTCGCGTGGCGGTGGCTGCAACCGGCAAGCGTCCCGTTCTGTGAAGCAACCGAAGCCCTGCTGCGGCTGGCGGGCGAGCTGGCCGCACGCGCGATCGTCGACGGCACGCCGTTGCACGGACTTGCGATTGCGTTGATGCACGACCCGCGGATCACCGACGCCACGGCGACGCTCCAGCTCGCGACCTGGCGGTGGCTGTTGCCGGCTTCGTTCGCCTTCGGGTTGGTGGGCGCCGCGTGGCACGTGGCGGGAGAGCGGTCGCGCTGGCAGGGCAGTCCCGGCAAGCGGTTGCTCGGCCTGCGCGTGACGTCCCGGGACGGCGCGACGCCGTCATTGGCGCGCTCGGCCTGGCGCCACCTGGCGGGCACGGCGTCGTGGGCCACGCTCAACCTCGGTCACGTGATGGCGGCGGCGGGTCCGCGGCACCTGGCCCTGCACGACCGCATCAGCGCGACCCGGGTGGTCGACGACGCCGGCCCCGAGGCGCGGTTGCCGGGCTGGGCGCGTGCCTGGCTGACACTGGTCGTGGTGGCAGGCGTGGCCGTGACCGCATGGCTGGTCCAGCGTGCCGCCGCTTTGATGGAGGCGGGGTTGCTCGCCGCGCTCTACTGACGGATTCCGGAAACAACGCGGGGCGGCCATGGCCGCCCCGCGCTGGACACGCACCTGCGAACGATCAGGCCGTCAAGGCGTCCGCCGGCATCGCGGGGGTCTCGCGGCCACTGCAGACGTCGCGCCACAGGTGGTACATCGCGCCGAAGCCGACCACGATCAGGGCGAGCACGAAAGCCAGGTACAGCGGCACCGCGATGACGAAGCCCAGCCACGCGCCGACCGCCTTCATCAGCACGCCCACCAGCATCACCAGCAGAACCGCGAGGATGCCCAGCAGGACCAGGCCCACGATGTAACCCAGCGTCAGCACCAGCAGCGGCAGCAGGTTCTTGAACGCGCCGGCGAAGCCGTCGCCGAGCCCGGCGAACAGGCCGCGACCGCGCAGCGCCACCTGGCCGAGCGCCACCGCCTGCACGCCGAAGAACACCATCCCGACCACCATCATCGCGAGGTAGGCCGTACCGAGGCCCGCGGGCATCTGTGCCATTGCAGCGGTAACGTCGCCGGTCATCGACGCCTGCATCGTCTGCATGTACCACTCCAGCACGCCGGCGGCGAACACCGACAGCACGCCAAAGATCAGCAGGTTCTGCAGCACCGCGATCAGGATCATCAGGCCGATCACGCGCAGCGAGGTTGGCAGGTCGCCAAAGCCGCCGAACACGTCGAGCGCGCGCGCCGGTCGGCCGCTCTCGACCGCGTCGACCAGTCGCAGGTAGCCAACGGTAAGCATGCCGATCACGACCATCAGCGGCACCAGTACCAGCAACATGGCAGCAAACATCGCGCCCGTGCCGCTGCCGGCAAACGCCGCAACCAAGCCCGAGAGCAGGCCGACGGCCAGCGTCGCCACGACCGCCGTCACCAGCAGCAGCGCGGCGCCGCCGAACACCGCCTTCGGATTGTTGCGGCCCAGGTTGACCGCGTTCTTGAGCCAGCCGAGTGCGGCCAGCGGTCCCATTGCACGTGTTGTCATTCCCTTCCCCTATCTGTGGCAATCCATCCAACGCCGGCCAGCGGCCGGCGCATCCAAGCCGTGCGACGCGCGCACGGTGTTGCCCCCTTCCCCGGGGCGAACCTGTCGGCCGGTCAGGCCTCGATGCCGCGCGCCGGTTCCGGCGGAACCGCGGCCGACGGCGCATCGCCGACGGTCTGCCGCCAGGCGAGGTAGACCGCGCCGCCCATCACCGGCAACAGCATCGCCATCAGCAGCAGTTGGGTGGCGAACGTCGCCGCCTGCGCACCCAGCGCGAAGGCAAGCACCAGCGCCAGCAGCTGCAGCACCAGGCTCAGCGCGATCACCGCGATCATCATCAGCACCACCAGCACCACCAGCGCGCCGAGATTGCGCAGGCAGGTGCGCAGGCTCAGCTTCATCGCCGCGAACGCACCGCGGTCGGTGAACATCACCTCGGGAATCGCAACGAAGGTGAAGAAGCCGGAGATCACGCCAACCACGAGCACGGCCAGCATCCACAGCAGCAGGCGGCCGGTCGGCAGCGTCTCGGCCAGGGCCGGGTCCGGGTTGGTCTGCAGCTGCGCCAACACCTGGGTGGTGTGCTGCAGTTGCTCGGGGCCGATCATCGCCACCAGCAGCACGCCCATCACCACCAGCGCGGCGATCTGCGGCAGCAGCATCGCCAGCAGGCGCAGCAGCTTGCCGTCGCGCATGCCCTGGACCAGGTGCGCCGGATTAGCCGGGCGGCCCTGGTCGACCTCGCGCGCGGCGTAGACGACGCCACCGAACAGCACCGGACCGGCCAGCGCCAGCAACAGGCTCAGCCACACCTGGCCGCCGAGCGAACCGAGCGCCGACAGCCCGCCCCAGATCAGGCCGAGCAGCCCAAGCTGCAGCGGCGCCTTGCGCAACAGGGCGATGCCGCCCATCAACCACTCCGCGCCCGCACCGGCGCGCACCTTGCGAATCCCGTCCATCGCCTATCCCCGAAACTTGGAAGAACCGTTCGAATCCAGTGGCTTGCGCGACCGCGCAGCCATCCGGAACGTTAGCACTGCCTGCCGCCCGCGGGCGGGGCGTTCAGGCCGACGGGGCCAGCCCGCGCGCGTGGTGGACGAAACGGCGCAGCACGCGCCGCGCTTCCGGGGCGGCGCCGACCGCCGACAGCATCGCCGCGGGGTCGAGCCCCTCGCGCTGCAACGGGACCTTGCGGGCCTGGATGTAGCCGCGCATGTGGGTCGCGCTGAATTCGGGATGGAACTGCACGCCCCAGGCCGCCTCGCCCCAGCGGAACGCCTGGCACGGGTCGCCCGCCGATCGGGCCAGCACGATGGCACCGTCGGGCACGCGCAGCACCGACTGCATATGGGTCAGTTGCGCGTCGAAACGCGCCGGCAACGGCGCCAGCAGCGCGTCGTCGGATGCGGCCGGCAGCAGTTCGACCTCGACCGTGCCCATCTCGCGCCCGGCCGGGTTGTTGCCGACCTCGCCGCCAAGCGCGTGCGCCAGCAGCTGGTGGCCGTAGCAGATGCCGAAGAGGGGCAGGCCCGCGTGGGCGGCCTCTCGCAGCCAGGCCGCGGTGGCCTCGCTCCAGTCCAGCCGCTCGGTGACCATCGCCCCCGAGCCGGTGACGATGACGCCGGCAAATCCCTCGCGCACCGGCAGCGGCTCGCCGCCCTGCACGTCGACTACCACCGCGGCGTCGCGCGACATGCCGGCCGCCACCCGGATCCAGTGCGGGAAGTCGCCATGGCGCTGCATCGGGCCGACCGGCTTGCCGGTCTCGATGATCAGGAAGGGAGCGGTGGACGGTGCGGTCATTCGGACTTCGCGGAAGGGGGCTGGCGGGAGCGCGCCGTATACTAGCCCGCTTTGCACCACGGGCCCGAGACCATGTCGCACGCCTCCGCGGACGCCGCTCCGGCGCCCACCTTCCAGCAGTTGATCCAGCGCCTGAACACGTACTGGGCCGACCGTGGCTGCGTGCTGATCCAGCCGCTCGACCTGGAGGTCGGCGCCGGCACCTTCCACCCGGCGACCTTCCTGCGCTCGCTCGGGCCGGAACCGTGGAACGCCGCCTACGTGCAGCCCTGCCGCCGCCCCACCGACGGCCGCTACGGCGACAACCCCAACCGCCTGCAGCGCTACTACCAGTACCAGGTGGCGATGAAGCCCTCGCCCGACAACATCGTCGAGCTGTACTTCGATTCGCTCAAGGCGCTCGGTGTGGACCCGCTGGTGCACGACCTGCGCCTGGTCGAGGACAACTGGGAGTCGCCGACGCTGGGCGCCTGGGGGCTGGGCTGGGAAGTCTGGCTCAACGGCATGGAGGTGACCCAGTTCACCTACTTCCAGCAGGCCGGCGGGATGGAGTGCAAGCCCGTCCTGGGTGAGATCACCTACGGCCTGGAGCGCCTGTGCATGTACCTGCAGGGCGTCGACAACGTGTTCGACCTGGTCTGGACCCACGGCCCGGACGGCACCCCGGTGACCTACCGCGACGTCTACCACCAGAACGAAGTCGAGCAGAGCACCTACAACTTCGAACACGCCGACGTGGCCGAGCTGTTCCACCGCTTCGACGCCTGCGAGGCCGAGGCGGCCAAGCTGGTCGAGCTGGGCCTGCCGCTGCCGGCCTACGAGCAGGTGATGAAGGCCAGCCACAGCTTCAACATGCTCGATGCGCGCCGCGCGATCTCCGTGACCGAGCGCCAGCGCTACATCCTGCGCGTGCGCCGCATCGCCCAGGGCGTGGCCGAGGCCTATTACGCGCAACGCGAGAAGCTCGGTTTCCCTGGACTGAAGCAACCCGCCACTCCGGTCGCCGGGGAGGCCGCATGATGACCACCACCATGACCCCGCTGCTGGTCGAACTGGGCACCGAGGAACTGCCGGTCAAGGCATTGCCCGGGCTGGCGCAGGCGCTGTTCGACGGCATCCTGGACGGACTGGGGCGCCGCGGCATCGCGTTCGAACGTGGCGAGGCCAAGCCGCTCTACACCCCGCGCCGGCTGGCGGTGCTGTTGCCGGGCGTGGCATCGACCCAGCCCGAGCAGACCTCCGAGGTGCTGGGTCCCTACCTCAACATCGCGCTGGACGCCGATGGCCAGCCGACCCGCGCGCTGCAGGGCTTCGCCGCCAAGGCCGGGGTGGACTGGACCGCGCTCGGGCGCACCACCGACAGCAAGGGCGAACGCTTCGTCCACCGCTCCACCACGCCGGGTGCGGCGACCGCCGACCTGCTCGAGGCGATCGTCACCGACGCGGTCGCGGCGATGCCGATCCCCAAGCCGATGCGCTGGGGCGCGCACGCGTACGGTTTCGCCCGGCCGGTGCACTGGCTGGTGGTGCTGCTCGGGCGCGACGTGGTCGACGCCGGCCTGCTGGGCGTGCGCAGCGACCGCATGAGCCGCGGACACCGCTTCATGCATGACAAGCCGGTCTGGATCGGCGCGCCTGGCGACTACGTCGAGGCGCTGCGCGGCGCGAAGGTGCTGGCCGACCCTGACGAGCGCCGCGCGCGCATCGTCGCCGAGGTCGAGGCCGCGGCACGCGGAGCGGGCGGCACCGCGCGCATCGATGCCGGGATCCTGGAGGAGGTCAACGGCCTGACCGAGTGGCCCAGCGCGGTCGCCTGCAGTTTCGACCCCGCGTTCCTGGCGGTGCCGTCCGAGGCGTTGATCGCGACGATGGAGACCAACCAGAAGTTCTTCCCGGTGCTCGATGCCGACGGCCGGTTGAGCGAGCACTTCGTGGGCATCGCCAATATCGAGAGCCGCGACCTCACCCAGGTGCGGCAGGGCTACGAGCGCGTGATCCGCCCGCGCTTCGCCGACGCCCGGTTCTTCTTCGTGGAGGACATGAAGCAGGGGCTGGCGTCCATGAACGAAGGCCTGCGGACGGTCACCTACCAGCAGCAGCTCGGAAGCATTGCCGACAAGGTTGCGCGGGTGGCGGCGCTGGCCGAGGCGATCGCCGGCCAGGCCGGGGTCGACCCGGCGCTGGCGCGGCGCGCGGCCGTGCTGTCGAAGGCGGACCTGCAGTCGCGCCTGGTCGGCGAGTTCCCGGAGCTGCAGGGCATCGCCGGGCGTTATTACGCCGCGGTCGAGAACGAACCGGTCGAGGTTGCCGATGCGATCGACCAAGCCTACATGCCGCGCTTCGGCGGCGACGCGATCGCGCCGTCGCGCACCGGCCAGGTGCTGGCGATCGCCGAGCGGCTGGACACGCTGGCCGGCGGGTTCGCCGCGGGCCTGAAGCCGACCGGCAACAAGGACCCGTTCGCGTTGCGGCGCAATGCGCTCGGGCTGGCGCGGACGCTGGTCGAAGGCGGGCTGGACCTGCCACTGGCGCCGCTGCTGTCGGCCGCGTGCGACGGCGTTGGCGCGGTCCAGGTCGGCAAGGCGGCCGCTGCACCGGCCGATGCGGACGAACTGCGCGACTTCGTCTTCGACCGGCTGCGCGGCTACTACGCCGAGCAGGGCATCACCCCGCAGCAGTTTGAGGCGGTGCTGGCAGCGCCGGGCGCGACGTCCGGCCCGCTGCTCGACTTCGACCGCCGGCTCAAGGCGATCGCCGAGTTCGCGCGCCTGCCCGAGGCCGAGGCGCTGGCCGCGGCCAACAAGCGCAGCCGCAACATCCTGCGCAAGGTCGAGGCCGAGGTGCCGGTCGCGGTCGATCCCGCGCTGATGAGCGAGCCGGCCGAGCGCGAGCTGGCCGATGCGGTCGATGCCGCCATTGCCGACAGCGCCCCGCTGCTGGACGCGCGCGACTACGTCGCCGTGTTGGGGCGGTTGGCGCGGCTGCGGCCGCAGGTCGACGCGTTCTTCGACGCGGTGATGGTGAATGCCGACGACCCGGCGGTCCGCAACAACCGGCTTGCGTTGCTGACACGGCTCAGCGGCGTGCTGGGCAGCGTCGCCGCGATCGAGCACCTGTCGAGCTGAGTCCGCCCCACACGCATGCGCGCGAACCTTAATCGCGCGTTGACGCGCACCGGCTATCCTGCGCCGATGCCCTTCCCCCACCGCATCACCGTCGCGCTGTGCCTGCTCGCCAGCGCGGTGCTTCCGGGCACCGTCCGCGCCGCCCAGGTGGGCCAGGTGGAGGTGGTGGGCCTGGACGAGGAGGCGACCGCCAACGTGCTCGCGGCGCTGTCGCTGGTTCAGGCGCAGGGCCGCGAACTGTCGGGTCGGCGCCTGGCGTACCTGGTGCGGGAGGCCGACAACGAGACCCGCGAGGCGCTGGAACCGTTCGGCTATTACTCGCCACGGATCGAGGTCGAGCGCAGCCGCAACGGCAACGGCGCCCCGGTCACCGTGACGATCACGGTCGACCCCGGCGAACCGGTGCGCGTGCGCGACCACCACGTCGCGATCATCGGCGAGGGCGGCCGCGACCGTTACCTGCGCGAGGACCTGGCCGAATTCCGCCCGCAGGCGGGCGACGTGTTCGACCACGCCGTGTACGAGGCCAGCAAGAACACCATCAGCCGGCGGCTGGCGGTGCGCGGTTATTTCGACGCCGATTTCGCCAGCCGGCGGGTCGAGGTGACGCGTGCCGAGAACGCCGCCGACATCGACCTGGTCTGGACCAGCGGCCAGCGCTACGACATGGGGCCGGTAGAATTCGAGCAGACCCGCCGCATCATCCGGCCCTCGCTGATCGAGCGGCTGGTGTACTGGGAGGAAGGCAGCTACTACCACCAGGGCAAGCTCGACCGCCTGCGCGAGTCGCTGGCGCGGCTGGACTATTTCGCCAGCATCGACATCCAGCCGCGGCCGGCCGATGCGGTCGGCAACGACGTGCCGGTGACCGTCACGCTGACGCCGGCCAAGCGCAGCATCTACACCGCCGGCCTGAGCTACGGCACCGACAGCGGCGCCGGCGTCCGGCTCGGGCTGGAGCGGCGCTACCTCAACGACCGCGGCCACAAGGCACTCGCGCAACTGGACTGGGCGCAGCGGCGCAAGACCCTGACCCTGCAGTACCGGATCCCGGCCTTCGCGTGGCTGGACGGCTGGTACACCATCAGCGCGCAGGCCGCCGACGAACAGACCGACTTCATGGATAGCCGGCGGATCGAATTCGTCGGCAGCCGCAGCGGCGAGATCAACCGCTACCTCACCGCCATCGCGTCGTTGCATGCGTTGCGCGAGCGCTGGGCGTACGTCGGCGAGGACGACGGCGACCCGGCGACGCTGCCCGACTACCGCTACGCGACCTACACCTATCCCTCGCTGCGGGCCGAGTATGTCGACGCCGACAACCCGGTGTTCCCGGTCGACGGGCGGGCCGGGACGCTGATGCTCCGCGGCGGCATCGAAGGCGCCGGCTCGGACGCCAACTTCGCCCAGATGCGCGCGACCGCCCACTGGTTCCGCGGCGTCGGCGCGGACAACCGGCTGATCGTGCGCGGCGAGCTGGGCCACACCTACACCAACGCCCTGGTCGACCTGCCGCCGAGCCTGCGCTTCTTCGCCGGCGGCGCGGGCAGCATCCGTGGCTACGGCTGGCGCGAGGTCGGCCCACGGATCGAAGGCGCCGACGGCCGGTTGTACGCGCTGGGCGCCAAGAACGTGGTTACCGGCAGCGTCGAGTTCGAGCACTACTTCAACGAGAGCTGGGGCGCGGCGGTGTTCGCCGACACCGGCAGTGCGTTCAACAGCGATCCCGACCTGCGCAGCGGCGTCGGCGCCGGCGTGCGCTGGCGCTCGCCGGTCGGACCGGTGCGGATCGACGTCGCACACGGGCTGGATGATCCGGACTCGTCGTTCGAGATCTACCTCAGCGTCGGGGCGGACCTCTGATGGCGCCGCGCTGGAGGTTCGGCTTCCGCCGCCGCCAAGGCGGCGAGCCGACGCCCGAGGAGCGCGAGGCCCACATCGCCGAGTTGCGCCGCAAGCGGCAGGCCCGCCTGCGCTACCTCACCCTGCGCGCGGTACTGGTGGCCGGCGCGCTGGGGCTGGTGCTGGTGGTTGGCCTGTACTGGCTGCTCACCACCGTCGGCGGGCGCGAGTTCCTGCTCGCGCAGATCGTCCAGCGCCTGCCCGGGAACGCGACCCTGACCTGGGAAAGCGCCGAGGGTCCGGCGTCGGGCCCGCTGACGCTGCATGACGTGCGCTTCACCTACGAGGCGATCGAGTTCACCGCACACCGCGTGCACTTGGACCCGGCAATCAGCCCGCTGCTCGGCCGCCGGCTGCGGCTGGATGCGCTGCAGGTCGAACAGGCGACGCTCGACCTGCCGTTCAGCGAGGAGCCGTTCGAGCTGCCGCGCTGGCCCGACTCCCTGCCGCAGATCGCGCCGCCGCTGGCGCTTGAGGCCGGTAACATCCGCATCGACGGGTTGGCGGTGACGCGCGAAGGCGCACCGGTGATCGACATCGCCCGCCTGCGCGGCGGCCTCGTGGCCGACGCCGGGTGCCTGCACGTGGAAGCGCTGGAAGTGGACAGCGACCGCGGCCGCTTCACCGTGCACGGTGACTACGTGCCGCGCGAGGACTACCGCACCGACCTGGTCGCAACCGCGGTGCTGCCGGCGGGGTCGGCGACGACGCCGGCGCGGCTGGGCTTCGTCGCCCGCGGCGACCTGTCGCGGATGGACGTGGCGATCGCCGGGCGTGCGCCGGGTCCGCTGCAGGCGACGCTGGTGCTGCGCGGCAACACCGCGCCGCAGGCTGTCAAAGGGCTGGGCGAGGTCGTGACCGCACCGGGCATCGGCCGGCCGGGCTGGCAGTTGCGCGCGGATGCCGAAGCGCTGGATATCGGCCTGCTGGCCGACCCGGGTGCGACGCCGAGCGAAGCCCCGATGGCGCTGCAGCTGCGCGCCGACGGCATCGGTGGCCGCGCGACCGTCAGCGGAATGGTCCGCCAGGGCACGTTCGAGGCGCGCGTGCAGGAGTCGCGCGTGCAGGTCGAGGACCAGGTCCTGCAGCTGGACCCGCTGCACCTGCAGGTGTTCGACGGCGACCTGCGGGTGCGCGGCCGCGCCGACTTCAACGATCCCGCCGACGCCACGTTCCGCTTCGCCGCCAACGCGCGCGACCTGCGCTGGGGTGGCACGGCCGCCACCGGTGCACCACCGTCGCCGCTGATCGAGGCCGACGGGGACTTCGGCCTGGCCGGCACGCTGCAGGCGTGGGCGCTGGTGGGCCGCGCCACGCTGCAACGGGCCGGCGAGCAGGCGACGCTGCAGCTGGACGGCCGCGGCAACAGCGAGCGCATGCGGCTGCAGTCGCTCGCCGTGGCGATGCCGACCGGCACGCTCGACGCGACCGGCACCGTCGGCTGGGCGCCGTCGCTGGCGTGGGACGTCGATGCGCGACTGGCCGGCTTCGACCCGGGCTATTTCGCCAGCGGCTGGGATGGCGCGGTCAACGGCGATATCGCGACCACCGGACGCACCCGCGCCGACGGCGGCCTGGACGTCGCGGTCGACGTACCCGACCTCGGCGGCCGACTGCGCGGGCGCGCACTCGACGGTCGCGGCCAGTTCGCGATGCATGGCGCGGCGCCGGCCGGGGGCACGACCCGCTACGAGGGCGAGCTTGCGCTGGCGTTGGGCGGCAGCCGGATCGAGGCGCAGGGTGAGGTCGGCGACCGGCTCGACATCGATGCGCGGTTCGCGCCGCTGCAACTGGCCGACCTGCTGCCCGACGGTGCCGGCATCCTGCACGGCGAGGTCCACCTGGACGGCCCGCGCACCGCCCCCGATGTCCGCGCGCGGCTGGACGGATCCGGCCTGCGCTATGGCGACTGGACGGCCGCGTCGCTGCAGGTGGACGGGCAATTGCCGTGGACGGGCGGCGGTGGTGTGCTCGACATCGACGCGACCGGGCTCGACCTGGGCATCGCGCTCGACCGCCTGCAGGTCGATGCGCGCGGTGCGGTGGAGGACCTGCAACTGCAGGCCAACGCGAGCGGCGACATCGGCACCCTGGCACTGGCCGGCGACCTCGCCCGCAACGGCGCGCGCTGGGCCGGCACGCTGGCCTCGCTGCAACTGCAACCGGCCCGTGGCGCCAGCTGGCAGTTGCGCGCGCCCGCCGCGTACGGCTGGAGCACCGCCGGCGGCGCGCTCGCGGCGCGGCTGGACGACGCCTGCCTGGCCTCCAGCGCGGGCGGCGCGCTCTGCGTCGACGCCGACTGGCCACGCAACGGGCTGGCGGTCAGCGGCCAGGGACTGCCGCTGTCGCTGGTGGCCGGCTACCTGCCCGAGCCGGAAGCCGGGCGCCCATGGGTGTTGAGCGGCGAACTCGCGCTCGACGCGCAACTGCGCCCGGTCGGCAATGGCTGGAGCGGGCAGGCGCGGCTGTCGTCGGCCCGCGGCGGGCTCCGCACCAGCGAGCGCGCCCGTACCGAGCTGGTCCGATACGACGACCTGCTACTCACCGCCAACTTCCGGCCCCAAGGCATCGAGGCCGAACTGGGCGCCGTACTCAACGACGACGGCCGCATCGACGCGCGGCTGGCCACCGGCTGGGATGCCTACTCCCCGCTCGACGGCCGGCTTTCGCTCGACACCGACGAGCTGACCTGGCTGGAGCTGTTCTCGCCCGACATCGTCGAACCGACCGGCCGGCTCGAGGCGCGGCTGTCGCTCGGTGGCACCCGCGACACGCCGAGGCTGGGCGGGCAGGCGCAGCTGGCCGGCTTCAGCACCGAGGTCCCGGCGCTGGCGATCACCCTGCACAACGGCACGCTGCGCCTGGACGCGGCGCCCGATGGCAGCGCGCGCATCGCCGGCAGCGTGCGGTCGTCGTCGGCCGCCGGCAATCCGGACAGCGGCGTGCTGCACATCGACGGAACGCTCGACTGGCAGGGCGGCGACGCACCGCTGCAACTCGACCTGCGCGGCACCGACGTACTGGTGTCCGACACCCGCGAGCTGCGCGCGATTGCCAGCCCCGACCTGCGCGTCAGCTACCGCGCCGGGCAGGCACTGGAACTCACCGGGGAGGTCGTCGTGCCCGAGGCGCGGATCGACCTGGAGGGCCTCGACCAGGGCGTGTCTGCGTCGCCGGACGTGGTCGTGCTGGACCCGGTCGACCCGGAGGCGGAACCCGGCGCGCCGCTGGCGATGGACCTGCTGGTGATCCTCGGCGAGGACGTGCGGATCGATGGCTTCGGGCTGGAGGGCGGGCTCGACGGGCGGGTGCGGATCCTCGCGCGGCCGGGCCGGCAGATGCTCGCCCGCGGCAGCCTCGACGTCAGCGGCGAGTACACCGCCTACGGCCAGGACCTGCGGATCGCCCGCGGCCGCCTGAACTGGTCCGACGACCCGATTGCCGACCCGTTCATCAACCTGCGCGCCGAGCGCGTGGTCGGCGAGGTCACCGCGGGCGTGGATGTCGGTGGCCGCGCCAGCGCGCCCGAGGCGGAGGTCTGGGCGAACCCGGCCACCTCCCAGTCCGAGGCGTTGGCCTACCTGACCCTGGGCCGTCCGCTGTCGAGCCTGACCGGCAGCGAGCGCGGCGACGTCAACGCCGCCAGTGCCGCGCTCACTGCCGGCGGCAGCTTGCTGGCCTCGCAACTGGGCGCACGGATCGGCCTCGACGACGCCGGGGTGATGCAGAGCCGCGCGCTTGGCGGCAGCGTGTTCGGCATCGGCAAGCAGCTGTCACCGCGGCTGTATGTCAGCTACGGCGTATCGCTGCTCGGCACCGGCCAGGTGCTGGTGCTGAAGTACCTGCTGGGCCGCGGGTTCGACATCGAGATCGAATCGAGCACGCTGGAGAACCGCGGCTCGCTCAACTGGCGGCGCGAAAAGTAGCCCGGCTGCGCGAGGGCCTCAATGCCCCGCCCCGCGCGGACGCATGACCCGTGGCGGAGGCGCCGTGGCGGTCACCCGCGCGGTCCGCCCATCGCCGGCAGGATCACGCCGTTGATGTAGCCCGAGCACACCGGCGATGCGAGGAACACGTAGGCCGGCGACATTTCCTCGGGCTGCGCGGGGCGACGCATGTCGCTGTCCTTGCCGAACTTCGCGACCTTCTCCGCCGGGCGGTCGGCCGGGTTGAGCGGCGTCCACACCGGACCCGGCGCGACCGCGTTGACCCGGATGCCGCGGTCGAGAAGGTTGGCCGCCAGCGACATCGTGAACGCGTGGATCGCACCCTTGCTCGCCGAGTAGTCGAGCAGCTGCGCGCTGCCGAAGATGGCGACCTCCGAGCCGGTGTTGATGATGCTGCCGCCCTCGCCCATGTGCGGCAGCGCCGCGCGCACCATCCGGAAGTAGCCGCCGATGTTGGTCCGAAGGGTCTCGTCCCACTGCGCGTCGCCGATGTCCTCGGGCCGCGCGGCGTGCTGCTGGAACGCGGCGTTGTTGACCAGCACGTCGAGCCGGCCGAACGCCTTGACCGCCTGCTTGACGGCCCTCTCGCAGAAGCGGGTGTCCTTGACGTCGCCGGCGATGACGATGCAGCGCGCGCCCTCCGCTTCCACCGCCTGGCGCGTGGCCTCGGCGTCCTCGTGCTCGGACAGGTGCAGCACCGCGACGTCGCAGCCCTCGCGCGCAAACAGCACCGCCACCGCACGGCCGATGCCGGAATCGGCGCCGGTGACGATGGCGGCCATGCCATCGAGCTTGCCACTGCCCTTGTAGTCGGGTGCGAGGTAGCGCGGCTGCAACTCGAGCTCGTGTTCGTTGCCGGGCTTTTCCAGGTGCTGGGCCGGCATCGGGTTGGCCGGCTGCCGACGCGCGCCTGCCTGCACCGGCTGCTTCTTGGCCTTGCTGCCCGACGCGCCGGACTTCGCCTTGGCCTTTGCCTCGGCGTTGTCCTGGATCTCGCGTTGTTTGCGCGCGGTGGATTCGCCCTGGCTGGCGGAGCCGCTGCTCTTGGCCGTGGTGCTCTTGCTGGCGGCGCCCTTGCGGACGGCCGGTGTGGACTTGCGGGTTGCCATGGTTGCCTCGCCTTGTCGTTGGCGCGGCCGGCGCCGCGCGTCGGGGCGAGTCAACCAACCCATCCGTTCTGCAGGCGTGACCGCGACGCAACGGCAGCGTGATGCAGTCCTGCGTCGAGGGATGCGCGACGAAGTGGCGAGTGCTCAGCCAGCCAAGCGGATACGCGCACCGTGTAGCCGCGGCGCACCGTTGACCACGTCGGTCCAGACCACGTGCAGCGTACCGTCCGCCCCCATCGCCAGTTGCGCGAACCCGGTGCCGCGACCACGGCCCTGCAGTCGGGCGAGTTCGAACCGTTGCCACTCCTCCGACAGGTCGGGCGCGAGCCGGGCAAGCTGCAGCGACTGGCCGCTGCCATCCTCGCGCGTCCACAACGCCCAGGCCGAACCGCCCCCGAGCACGACATCGACGCGGCCCTGCACGTGCGCGCCGCGGTCGAGCTCCAGCGGGGCACTGAAGTGGTCGCCGGCATCGTCGGAGCGTGCAAGCCGCAACGACGGCTCATCATTCGCAGCGGTGTACCAGCCAACCAGCACCGCGTCGCCGACGGCGTCGACCGCCGGGCCGTTGACCGGGCAGGCGGGCATCGTCCAGCCGTCGGCATGGACCGGCGCTGGCTCGGTCCAACGGCCGTCCTGGAAGCGCGTGGCGGCGATGTCGCGGATCTCCGCCGCGCTGCGGTCGCGATAGACCAGCAGGGGGCCGTGCGCGGTGACCGCGGTGTCGGTCTGGCAACAGTCGCAGGTCATGGCATCGATGCGGGTCTCGCCGCTGCGCGCCAGTACCGGATCGAACACCGCGGTGCGCAGCGTCATCGCCGCCGCATCGGCCGGTGCATGTCCGGCGGGTCCATCATGGCCACCGTCGTGACTGTCGTGGCTGGCGCCGGCGGTTTCGCGCCCGTCCAGCCAGGCGATCCCGAGCCGGTCGCGGCCGGCGGGCCACAGGGAAACGAAGCCGTGCTCGGTCGGAGTGCCATCGTCGTTGACCAGCACCGGCGCCGACCAGCTTGCGCCCCCGTCGGCCGAGCGCACCAGCGCGACGTCGTAGGCGTAGGTCGATGCGGCCGACTTCTGCAGCCAGTGCGACCACACGGCGCCATCGTCGGTGGCCAGGATGTGCGGGGTGTCGGCCCAGTTGACGAACCAGTCGTCGCCGCGCGCGATCGCGTGCGGTGCGCTCCACTGGCCGTCGCGGTGGCGGGCGAACGACAGCACGTGGCCGTCCTCATCGGGGCTGATCCAGGACAGGAGCAGGTCGCCGTCCGGTGTCGCGACCAGGTCCGGCTGGGCCGCATCGCCCTGCACTGGGAGAGACCACCGCTCGGGAGACCACGGCTCGATCGCCGCGTCCGCTGGCCGGGCAGGGGTGTCGGCAGCGGTCGTCGATGGTTGCTCGGTGGCCGGCTGGCAGGCCATCAGCGTGGTGGTCAGCAGGAAGGCAGTCGCGGCAGTGATTCGCATGGCCGCAGCCTAGCGCGGAGTCGACCGCGGGTGCGCGGCCTACGCGACGCGCTCGCGCCGCTGCCGTGCCAGGTGGACCAGCAGCAGCGAGATCGCCGCGGGCGTCATCCCCGGGATGCGCTGGGCCTGGCCGATGGTCTGCGGGCGCACGCGCTCGAGCTTGCCGGCGACCTCGGCCGACAGCCCGCGGACCACGGCGAAGTCGAAACCGGCGGGGATCGCGGTGTCCTCGTGGCGGCGCTGGCGCTCGATCTCGCCGCGTTGGCGGTCCAGGTAGCCGGCGTACTTGACCCCGATTTCCACCTGCTCGGCGACCGCCGGGTCGGCCACCGCCGGCTGCAGCGAAGGCAACGTCAGCAGCCGGGCGTAGTCCAGTTCGGGCCGCTTCAGGAGGTCGATCGCGCGGGTTTCGCGGCTGACCTCGACGCCCAGCTGCTGGGTGAGCTCACGGGCCAGCGGGTTGTTGGGCGCCGCCCAGACCGCGCCGAGCCGGGCCTGCTCGGCCTCGATCGCCTCGCGCTTGGCCTCGAACGCCGACCAGCGCGCATCGTCGACCAGGCCAAAGCCGCGCCCGACCGGCGTAAGGCGCAGGTCGGCATTGTCCTCGCGCAGCTGCAGGCGGTATTCGGCGCGGCTGGTGAACATCCGGTACGGCTCGGTGGTGCCGTGGGTGACCAGGTCGTCGACCAGCACACCGAGGTAGGCCTCGTCGCGACGCGGGCTCCAGCCGTCGGCACCGCGCACCTGCCGGGCCGCGTTGAGGCCGGCCAGCAGACCCTGTGCGGCGGCCTCCTCGTAGCCGGTGGTGCCATTGATCTGGCCGGCGAAGAACAGGCCTTCGACCGCCTTTGTTTCCAGCGTGGCCTTGAGACCGCGCGGGTCGAAGTAGTCGTACTCGATCGCGTACCCGGGCCGGGTGACGTGGGCGTTGCCGAAGCCACGGATGCTGCGCACCAGCTCCAGCTGCACGTCGAACGGCAACGAGGTGGAGATGCCGTTGGGGTAGATCTCGGCGACGCCCAGGCCCTCGGGCTCGACGAAGATCTGGTGGCTGGCCTTCTCGGCGAAGCGCACCACCTTGTCCTCGATCGACGGGCAGTAGCGCGGGCCGACACCCTCGATCTGGCCGGTGTACAGCGGGCTGCGGTCGAGCGCGGCGCGAATGATTTCGTGGGTGCGTTCGCTGGTGTGGGTGATCCAGCACGAGACCTGCGCCGGGTGGTCGGCGTGCGAGCCCATGAACGAGAACACCGGCCGCGGGTCGTCGCCGGGCTGCTCGGCCATCACCGTGTAGTCGAGGCTGCGCCCGTCAATCCGCGGCGGCGTCCCGGTCTTGAGCCGGTCCACGACGAAGGGGCCCTCGCGCAACCGCTGGGCGAGGGTGGTGGCCGGCGGCTCACCGGCGCGGCCGGCGGCATGGGTGGCCTGGCCGACGTGGATCCGGCCTGCCAGGAAGGTGCCGGCCGTCAACACCACCGCCGGGGCCTGGAAGCGCAGGCCGGTCTGGGTCAGCACGCCTCCGACCCGGCCATTGGCGAACTCGATGTCGTCCACTGCCGCCTGGAACACGGTCAGCCCCGGCTGGGCCTCGACCGTGCGCCGGATGAAACCGCGGTAGAGGTTACGGTCGGCCTGGCAGCGGGTCGCGCGCACGGCCGGGCCCTTGCTGGCGTTGAGGCGGCGCCACTGGATGCCGGCGGCGTCGGCCGCGCGCGCCATGACGCCGCCCAGCGCATCGATCTCCCGGACAAGGTGGCCCTTGCCGATGCCCCCGATCGCCGGGTTGCAGCTCATCGCGCCTATCGTTTCGATGGCGTGGGTCAGCAGCAGCGTGCGCGCGCCGGCCCGGGCCGAGGCGAGCGCCGCCTCGGTGCCGGCATGGCCGCCGCCGACCACGATCACGTCGTATTGGTAAAAGCTGGTGCTCATCGTATGTCCGGACCCTGGCCGTGGGCGGCGGGGGCGTGGTTGCGAATTCTACGGCCGCTGCCCGGTCGGGCTGCGTCGCTGACCACGGGATTCACAATCGGTGTTAACCCCGCGTCAACCTTGGCACGCTTCGTGCGTTCCCATTCCTGCACCCAGCGGGGCAGGCGCCTGGCGCCGGTCGGAATTGGAACAGGGGCTGACCAAGTGCCCGCAGGGGAAGCGCAGGGGCCGAATGTCGGGGGACATTCGGCCCCTTTTTTATTTCTGGCCAGCGCTGGCCGTTGAGGCCGCCACAAATACGACCGCGGTCACGCGATGCGCGGGACTTGCGCTGCGCGGGCGCGCGATTCGAGGGCCAAATCGATCCATGCAGGCGCGTGTGCAGCGCTGGGCGCGCGAGCCCCGGATACGCGAAAGCCCCGCGTGGCGGGGCTTCCGGTGTAGGCGCCGACGTCCGACAGGGACGGAACAGGGGGGATCCGTGATTCCGTGCCGGACGTCGACATTGAAGCGTCAACCCGATTACGTCGCATTACGACGCAATCTGTCAATACCCGCGGATCGCCGTCATCCGCGGACGCGCGCCTCAGGGTTCGACTTCGCGCGACCGCTCGACCGCGCCGCTGCGCGCCCGACGCATCACCTGCTCCATCCGGGAGCCGCCTCGCTCGCGCGCGGCCGGCGTCGGGGCCGGACGTGCGACGGCGGCCGGCTGCGGACGGCGCTGCTGCTGCACGATCGGCGTGGGCGTGCGGTTGATCCGCTCGCGCTGGAGGCGGTCTAGGTTGCGCGACGGTGCCGTGCGGTCGTCGTCGCGGTGGTGTCCGCCGCCATCGTGGCCGTCGTCTGGACGCGGACGCACCACCACCGGTGGGCGGTAGTAGCCGTTCGGGTAGCGGTGGTAGCCGTACGGATAGCGGTAGTAGCCCGGGTGGCCGTAATAGCGCGAGTAATAGCCACTGCCGTAGTAACCGCTGCCGTAGTAGCGGTCGCTGTAGCGCCCGTACGGGTCGTAATAGCGGTAGTCGGTGCCCGGATTGCCGTAGTAGTAGTCGCCCCGGTCCTGGCGGTAGCTGTAACCGCCGGTCATGCAACCGCCCAGCAGGGCGATTGCCACGGCTGGGAGAAGGAGTTTGCGGATCATCGTCTGTCCCCTGTCGATTGCGGCCATCGTCGGGCCGGGGCATTGAACTTGCGCTTAATTTGCAGTAATACGCGGCGCGCTTCCTGACCGGTTCAGCGTCATCGAGCGTCGCGACCGCCCCACCGTAAACGCGTTGGCCATGGCTTGGTTGACGAGGGCGCCCGACGTCCGGGGTGGCGCGAGGCGCGCGGTACCTGGCGCCCGCTGCCTGGCGCACCACCCTGCGTTAGGCTGGCGCTGATGATTACAAGCACCGACGTGCTGGCCGCCGCGGCCAGGATCGCCCCCCACGCCCACGCCACGCCGGTGCTGCGCTCGCGCACGCTCGACACGCTGGCCGGCTGCGAACTGCACTTCAAGGCCGAGCACCTGCAGCGCGCCGGCGCGTTCAAGTTCCGCGGAGCCTGCAACGCGGTGTGGTCGCTGGACGAGGATGCCGCCGCGCGCGGCGTGGTCACCCACTCCTCGGGTAACCACGGCGCTGCGCTGGCGCTCGCCGCGCGCACTCGCCGCATGCCCTGCCACGTCGTGGTGCCCGAAGGGGCGGTTGCGGCCAAGCTGGCATCAATCGCGGCATACGGGGCCACCTTGCACCGCTGCGCACCGACGATCAGCGCGCGCGAGGCGATGTGCGAGCAGGTCCGCATCGCTACTGGTGCACAGCTCGTGCATCCCTATACCGACCCGCGCGTCATCGCCGGCCAGGGCACTGCGGCACTGGAACTGCTGTGCACCGCCGGCCCGCTCGACGCGATCGTGGTGCCGGTCGGCGGCGGCGGACTGGCGGCAGGCACGGCGGTGGCCCTGGCCTCGCGGAACCCGGACGCGACGGTGTGGCTGGCCGAACCGGCCGGCGCGGCGGAGACCGCCGAATCACTGCGTCGCGGCGAGCGCGTCACGGAATTCACCCCCGACACGGCCTGCGACGGCCTGCGCGGCACCCTGGGCGCACCCAACTTCGACTTGCTGCAACACCACCACGCCGATGCGCTCGTGGTGGACGACGCCGATACGGTGCGCGCGATGCGCCTGGTCTGGCGGCACCTCAAGCAACTGGTCGAACCGTCCTCGGCGATCGCGCTGGCCGCGGTGCTGGCGGAGCCTGGACGCTTCGCCGGCCAGCGCATCGGCATCGTGCTGACCGGCGGCAATGTCGACCTGGAAACGCTGCCGGCCCTGCTCGCGCTGGGTGATTGACCCCGGATCGGGCCGATTACACCCCGCATGGGTGCAACCCCCACGCCCGGTATCCGCGCGTAGGAGCGACGTCAGTCGCGACCCACTGACCTCCGGACCCACGAACGGCACGCATCCGCGCGCGTACACACCACGCGTCGACCCACGCGGAATGATTCCCAGTGGGTCGCGACTGACGTCGCTCCTACAGTTGCGGGGGGTGGTCGCGGGCGGCGAGGTCGTCGCCGGCCAGTCGCGCCAGGCCTTCGGCGAGCAGCAGGCGGGTGACGCCTGCGCGCTCGGACAGCGGCTGGCCGTGCAGGCTGTCGAGCAGCATCGCCACCGAGTCGCAGCGTGCGTCGTGGTCGGTGCCGGCGAGGCCCGCGCCAAAGCCGTCATTGAGCATCGCCGCGCGCACGCCGGCGGCCTTCAAGGCCTGCCGCGCGGCAGCGTCGTCGCGCGCGACCGGCGGGTGCTGCATCGCCGCCACCAGCAGCCCGGCGACCGCGCCAGCGAACCGCTCCTGACTGGCCGGGCTGAGCCGCGACGCGATGGCGTTGAGACCCGCGAGGCTGCGGTCGGCGGCAGGGTCGAGCAGGCGGCACATTACCTGCGCGTCGGCCGGATCGCGGCTGCCGGCGTGGACGGCCTGGAACAGCGCATCGATCTCGGCGTCGGGCGCACGCGCCAACAGCTCGGTCCCGTCGGCAACCAGCACCGAGGGGTCGAAGCCCCACTGCTCGATGGCGCTGGCCGGCTGCTGTGCGGAAGCGGCGCCGGCCGCAAGCCACAACACGGCAGTCGCGACGAAGGGGAAACGGGCGGTCGATGACATGGCGGACACGTGCGACGGTGGACCGGCACGACTCTAGTCCGCGCCATCTGAACGCCGCGTCGCGGCCGCTCAGGCGCCGCGGTCGGTGCGCAGCTCGCGGGTCGCGCGTGGGTCGCCGGCGGCGGCCCGCGCGACCACCCAGCTGAAGGCGACGATGCCCACCACCACGATGCCCGCACCCCACAGCGCCGGTCCGCGCGGCCAGCGTTCGCCGAGCAGCCACACGCCGATCAGGGTCGCGAACAGGATCTCGGCGGCCTGCATGGCCTCGACCCCGGCCAGCGCGGTCGCGTTGTTGCGGACCATCCCGGTCGCCTGGAAGAACAGCACCGTGGCGATGATCCCGGCGCCGAGCGCGACCCCTCCGGCCAGCCACACATGGCCGGCGGACGGTGGACCCGCGGTGGCGGCGGCGTACAGCGCAAGTACGATCCAGGCCGGCTGGCTGGCCAGCGTCAGCCCGAACACGCGCTGGGTGGCGTTGAGTTGGACCGGGCCGCCGCGTCGCTCCAGGTGCAGCAGCAGGCCGCGGTTGCCCAGCGGGTAGGCGACCGCGGCAACCGCGACCCAGCCCAGCGCGATCCAGCCGTCGCGGTCGAGCGACCCGCCGCCGACCCCGAACTGCATCAGCATCACCCCGGCCACCACCAGCAAGCCGATCGCCAGCGCGGGCAACGGGATGCGCCGCCGTTCGTCGTCGTAGAGCAGCGGCGCGCACAGCATCCCGGCGACCACGGTCAGCTGGAAGGTGCCGGCAACCAGCCAGGACGGCCCGCTGGACGCGGCGTAGCTCAGCCCGATGTAGAACAGCACGAAGCCGACCCCGCTCCAGCCCAGCCACGGCAACGGGTGCGCGCGGATCTCGCGCCAGACCGGTGCGATGCCACCCTGCCAACGCATCAGCGGCAGCATCAACGGCAGGGTGATGAGGTAGCGCAGCGACGCGGTCCACGCCCAGTGCCCCCCCTCGGTCGCGGCCAGGCGGTTGAGCACGTAGGCGCAGGTGAAGAACAGCGCCGACGCCAGCGCGATCGCGATGGCGTACAGGGCGATGCGGCGATGGCTGGCGCTCATGGGCGGGTCAGCGCCTGCGCACCTTGATGCTCGACAACGGCACGCTGACCTCGTCGACGCCGCCGGTGCGGATCGGCGCGCCCGGCGGCGGCCCCCAGGCGTGCGCGTAGATGACTTCCCACGTCGCCGGCAGCTGGCCGTCGTCGCGCCGCATCGGCTCGTAGGCCTCGGCGGCGCGTGCGAACCGTGCGCGGCCGGTCAGGCTGCGGCGGCGGGTCGCCATCGCGTTGGTCGCGCCGATCGTGCGCAACTCGCGCATCAGGTGGCCGAGGTCGGGATGGCCGATGCCGAATTCGTCGCGGTCGAGCACCGGGTCCTTGAACCCCGCCGCGATCAGCGCGTCGCCGAACTGCGCGATCGCCGGGAACAGGCTGACGTGTGGCGCGTCGTCCGCCTCGGCGAACGCTTCGCGCAGCTCCCACAACGTGGACGGACCGAACGTCGACACCAGCATCAGTCCACCC
The DNA here is from genome assembly GCF_907164845.1 of Lysobacter luteus. Lineage (NCBI taxonomy): Bacteria > Pseudomonadati > Pseudomonadota > Gammaproteobacteria > Lysobacterales > Lysobacteraceae > Novilysobacter > Novilysobacter luteus. Next base: position 90,975 of record NZ_OU015430.1, on the reverse strand, counting down.
GGCTTGAGCACGCGGCGGAACCCCGCGAACACCGCCGGCAGGTCCTCCACCCATTGCAGGCAGAGGTTGGAGAACAGCACGTCGACGCTGCCGTCGCGCAACGGCAGCGCGCGGGCGTCGGCGCAGACCGGGATCGGCCGGCGCGCGAACGGGTTGAGCCGCCCGGCCAGCCCGCCGCCGGCGGCATTGCGGCGCACCTGGGCGAGCATGCCCGGCGCAATGTCGAGCGCGAGCACCTGCGCCTTCGGCCAGCGCTTCTGCATCGCCGCGGCGGCGTGGCCCGGGCCGGAGCCGAGGTCGACCACCACCTCCGGCGCATCGCGACCGAGCGCGGGGTCGTCGAGGTAGTCCAGCTGCTCCATCAGGCGCGAGGCGACCTCGCGCTGCAGCGCCGCCGCGGAGTCGTAGCCCTGCGCAGCGCGCGAAAACGCGCGGCGGACCTGGCGGTGGTCGAACAGGTCGCTCACGCCGGCGACTCCGACGTGGCGAGCGAATCCACGAAGTCCGAAATCGCATCGGCGACCCGATCGGCCGCGCCAAGGAACGGCGCGTGGCCGGCGCCATCGATCACCACGCTGCGAGCACGCGGCGCCAGCGCGGCGGCGGCCGGCATCGCACCTGCGGGCACCAGCCGGTCGCGTCGGCCTGACAGCCACAGGCTGGGGACCTGCAGACCGGGCAGCTCGCCGCGCAGGTCGGCCGTATCGAGCAGGGCCAAGCCTTGCTGCAGTGCGCGGGACGACGGCTCGCCACGCTCGAACGCCTGCGCGCGCAGCCGGCGCAGTTCATCCTGCGCGGTGGCCGAACCCAGTGATTCGAGCGCGAGGAAGCCCTCCAGCGTGCCGCGGAAGTCGCGCCGAAGGGCGTCGCCGAAATCACCGAACAGGGTGCTGCTGACGCCGTGCGGCCAGCCGTCGGCATCGTCGCGCACGAACCGGGGCGAGGACGCGACCATCACCAGCCCGCGCACCTGTCCGGGATGGTCGAGCGCGGCGCGCAGGGCGACCTGGCCGCCGAGCGACCACCCCAACCAGACCGCATCGGGCACCCGCGCGACCAGCGCCGCCGCCAGCGTCGCGGGCTCGAGCGCAGTGTCGTCCTCGCGCGCATGGCCGTGGCCCGGCAGGTCGACCAGGAGCAGGGTGAAGCGGTCGGACAGGCGTTCGACCAGCGGCGCGAACAGCCCGCCGTGCATCGCCCAGCCGTGGATCAGGGCCAGCGCGGGGCCACGCCCGTGCGTCTCGATGAACATTCCGCTTCCTGTCAGTGGTGCGGCCGGACGCGGCTCATGCCGGCGCCCAGCCCGTGATGGCAGCGACGCGCGCTTCGGCCTCGGCGCGGTCGCGCGCACCCGCCAGCGCCTGCACCAGCCCGTCGACGTCGGCCGGGGTGTGCAGTGCCGACAGCGTGACCCGCAGCCGTGCGCGGCCCTCCGGCACGGTCGGCGGACGGATCGCCGCGACCAGGTAGCCGGAGCGCTCCAGCGACGCCGCCATCGACAACGCGCGCCCTTCTTCGCCGACCAGCACCGGCTGGATCGGCGTGTCCGACGGCAGCAGGACCAGGCCGGCCGCCTTGGCCTTCGCGCGGAAGCGCACCGCGAGTTCGCCAAGCTTCTCGCGTCGCCAGTGCTCGCTGCGGGCGAGCCTGACCGCGGCCAGCGTCGCCGCGGCCTGGGCCGGCGGCATCGCGGTGGTGTAGATGTAAGGCCGGGCGGTCTCGACTAGGTGGCCGATCAGGTCCGCATCGCCAACCACGGCCGCGCCGTGGCCGCCGAGCGCCTTGCCGAGCGTGGCCAGTTGCAGCGGCACCTGCGCCACGCCAAGCCGGCAAGCAGCGACGCTGCCGCGCCCTTCCGGGCCGACCACGCCGACTCCGTGGGCATCGTCGACGTACAGCAGCGCCTGCTGGGCGCGGGCGACGATGGCCAGCTCGCGCAGCGGGGCAAGGTCGCCGTCCATGCTGAACACGCCGTCGGTCGCGAGCATGGCGACGCCTTCGGGCATGCCGCGCAGTTGCCGGATCGCGCCTTCGGGGTCGTTGTGCGGGTAGCGGCGCAGCCGGCAGCCGGCCAGCCGGGCGGCGTCGATCAGGCTGGCATGGTTGAGCCGGTCCTGCACGCAGACGTCGCCGTCGCCCAGCAGCGCCTGCATCACCGCCAGGTTGGCAAGGTAACCACTGCCGAACAGCAGCGCACGCGGGGCGCCGAGCCAGTCGGCCAGCTCCTTCTCGAGCGCGTCGTGGACCTGGTGGTGGCCGCAGACCAGGTGCGAACCCACCCCGCCGGCGCCTTCCCGCGAGGCGGTGTCCTGCAGTGCGCCGACCACCGCGAAGTGCTGCGACAGGCCAAGGTAGTCGTTGCCGCAGAAGTTCAGCAGGCGGCGGCCGTCGAGTTCGACATGGGCGCCGTCGCGGTGGGTGACGCTGCGGCGCACGCGGCGGCGCGACGCGGCCTCGCGCGCGTCGCGGGCGGCATCGACACGGTCACGCCAGGACGGGCGCGCCACGGTTCAGGCCGCGCAGGTGGGGCGGGCGGCGTCCGTGCCGGCGGCGTCGGTTTCGATGATGTCGGCGTGCACGGTTCCCCCCGGAGTGTGTGCGTCTTCGACGACCTGCATCGCGCGCAGGCCCAGCCGCTCGAACAATGCCAGATCGCGCTCGGTGTCGGGGTTGCCCGTCGTCAACAATTTCTCACCGTAGAAGATCGAGTTGGCGCCGGCCAGGAAACACAGCGCCTGCAGCTCGTCCGACATCTTCTCGCGGCCGGCCGACAGTCGCACCATCGAGCGCGGCATGAGGATCCGGGCGGCGGCGATGGTGCGGACGAACTCGAACGGGTCCAGCTCGGCCAGGGTCTCGTCGTCGGCCAGCGGCGTGCCCTCGACCTTGACCAGCCGGTTGATCGGCACCGAATCCGGATGCGCCGGCAGGTTGGCCAGCGTCTGCAGCAGGCCGGCGCGCTGCTCGCGCGACTCGCCCATGCCGACGATGCCGCCGCAGCACGTCTTCATGCCGGCGTCGCGGACGTGCGCGAGCGTGTCCAACCGGTCCTGGAACTCGCGGGTGTGGATGATCTCGTTGTAGAACTCCGGCGCGGTGTCGAGGTTGTGGTTGTAGTAGTCCAGGCCGGCATCACGCAGGGACTTGGCCTGCTCGCCGCTGAGCATGCCCAGGGTGGCGCAGGTCTCCAGCCCGAGCGCCTTCACCCCGGCGATCATCGCGGCGACCTTCGGGATGTCCCGGTCCTTGGGCGAGCGCCAGGCCGCGCCCATGCAGAACCGGCTGGCCCCGGCCGCCTTCGCCTGGCGGGCCTTCTCCAGCACCGCGTCGGTCTCCATCAGCTTCTGCGCCTCGACCCCCGTGTGGTAGCGCTGGGCCTGCGGGCAGTACGCGCAGTCCTCGGGGCAGCCGCCGGTCTTGACCGACAGCAGGGTGCTGACCTGGACCTCGGTAGGGTCGAAGTTGGCGCGGTGGACCTCGCCGGCACGGTGCAGCAGCTCGGGGAACGGCAGGTCGAACAGGGCGCGCACCTCGGTCCGCGACCAGTCGTGGCGCAGCAGGGGTTCACCGACAGCAGGCATGGGGAGATTCCGACAGACGCGGGCACGCGGGAGCGGCAGTCTGGAAAGCATGGCCGGCACTGTCAACCTGGACACCCCTGAACAGGTTGACAGCCGCCGCGCCATCTTCGCCCGCTGGCTGTGGCCCTCGCGCTGCCTGGTCTGCAGCGCGGCGGGCGAACGCCGGCGCGACCTCTGCGCCGCCTGTGCGGCCGGGCTGCCCTGGCTGGCCATGGCGTGCCGCCACTGCGCCCTGCCATTGGCGGATGCGACCGGTCCGACATATCCGGCGATATGCGGCGCCTGCCTCAGAGGGGCACCCCGGGTGCTGACCGAAGCCCATGCGGCCTGCCTCTACCAGGCACCGCTGGACCGGCTGCTGCCGCGCTTCAAGTTCCATCGCGACCTGGCCGCCGGACGGTTGCTCGCGCAGTTGATGGCCGCGCGGCTCGGGCCGTTGGCCGTGCAATGGTCGGCGCCGGCCACCCTGGTGCCCGTGCCGCTGCACTGGCGACGGCTGCGCCAGCGCGGCTACGACCAGGCCCTGGAGCTCGCGCGGCCGCTCGCGGCGATGCTCGGCCTGCCGCTGGCGACCGATGCGCTGGAGCGGGCACGGCATACCGATCCGCAATCCACCTTGGCCGCCGACCGACGCCGCGCCAACCTTCGCGACGCTTTCCGGGTCGGGGCGCGCACGGCCTTGCCGGCCCACGTGGTGCTGGTCGACGACGTCATGACCACCGGCGCGACCCTGCAGGCCGCGGCAGTTGCACTGCGTGCTGCCGGCGTCGCCCGGGTCGACGCGTGGGTCTGCGCGCGCGTCCCCTGACCTGCTGCCGCGCAGCTGGCCTCGAAACGGGCGTGATTCAGCGCAATGCGTAGTCGCCGGCGATGCCGACGAACACCACCATCCCGACCCAGTGGTTGTGCAGGAACGCCCGGAAGCACGCCTCGCGCCCACGCTTGCGGGCGATCCAGAATTCCCACGCGACCAGCGCGATGGCCACGCCCACGCCCACCGCATAGACAGTACCGAGCCCGGCACGCTGCCCGACCAGCACGAGGGCGGCGAAGAACAGTGCATACAGCACCCCCTGCGCGACCAGGTCCATCTCGCCGAACAGGATCGCGGTCGACTTGCTGCCGACCTTGAGGTCGTCCTCGCGATCGACCATCGCGTACCAGGTGTCGTACGCGGTCGACCACAGGATGTTGGCCACGTACAGCAGCCAGGCCAGTGCCGGCACCTCGCCGGTCACCGCGGCGAACGCCATCGGGATGCCCCAGCCGAATGCCATGCCCAGGTAGACCTGCGGCAGGTAGGTATAGCGCTTGAGGTAGGGATAGCTGGCCGCCAGCAGCATGCCGACGAAACTCATCAGCACGGTCAGCCGGTTGAGCGTCAGCACCAGCGCGAACGCCACCAGCATCAGCACCGCGAACAGCGCCAGCGCCTCGCGGCCGCGCACTGCACCGGTCGCCAGCGGCCGGCCGCGCGTGCGCTCGACATGCGGGTCCAGCCAGCGGTCGGCGTAGTCGTTGATCACGCAGCCGGCCGAACGGGTCAGCCACACGCCGGCGGTGAACACGAACCAGGTCCACACCGGCGGCACCCCCCCGGCCGCCAGCCACAGGCCCCACCAGGTCGGCCACAGCAACAGCAGCCAGCCGATCGGCCGGTCGTTGCGGGTCAGTTTCCAGTACAGCGCCAGGCGGGTCTTCCACGGCGCCGGCGACGCGGGGGCGTCGAATCGTTGGTGACTCATGCGCGCAAGCGTAACGGACGCCGGCTGGTCCGCCGGTGTCGCCGATGCCAGACATGTCCGCGCTTTTGCCGCTAGAATGCCCTGCTCGCGTGTCCGGCCCGGCCGGCTCGCGTCCAAGCCAGGCGCCCGTAGCTCAGCCGGATAGAGTAGTGGCTTCCGAAGCCATTGGTCGGGGGTTCGAATCCCTCCGGGCGCGCCAACCTTACGTTTGGTGGATCGTGCGCAATTACGACCTCGAGTTCCTCAAGAAATTCTCCATGGTCATCGGCTTCCTCGTGCTGGTGACCTTAGGCCTGATCCTCGTCGCCTGGTTCGCGCACAAGTCGCTGCCCCAGGACGTGCCCGAAGGCGTGACCCGACGGACCGAGGCGCGCATCGCCCCGGTCGGCGCGGTCTATGCCGGCAGCACCGGTGCCGCCGCGCAGGCCGCGGCCACCGCGGCCGCCGCCGCGGCCGCCTCGGCGCAGGTCGCCTACGGCGGCACGCTCGATGGCGCGGTGATCTTCAACAACCTGTGCACCGGCTGCCATACCTCGGGCGCCGGCGGCGCGCCGACGATGGCCGCGGCCGACTGGGCCGCCCGCATTCCGCAGGGCATCGACGTGCTGCACCAGCACGCGATCGAGGGCTACACCGGCGCCAGCGGCGTGATGCCGGCCAAGGGCGGCAACCCGGCCCTCACCGACGAGCAGGTCATCGCCACGGTCGACTGGATGCTCGACAACCTGCAGTAACAGGTCGCAGCACACCGTCTGAAACGCCGTCCCCAGGGGCGGCGTTTCGCGTTCCGGGGGCCGTACGCCATGCCCGGGAGCGAGGGCCTCCCCACAGCGTGTTAACCCCGGGCCGTATCATGCCCGGATGAGCGAGCCCACATTCCCCACCGGCGACGACTACCGCGCCGGCAAGCCCGTGCCGCTGACCCTAGCCGGTCCCGCCGGCGCGATCGAGGCGATCGTCGAAGGGCCCGAGCCCGACGTCCCCTCGCGGCCACTGGTCTGCGTCATCTGCCACCCGCTGCCGACCGAGGGCGGGACGATGCACAACAAGGTCGTCACGATGACCGCGCGCGCGTTCCATCTGTGCGGTGCCAGCACGGTGCGGTTCAACTTCCGCGGCGTCGGCGCCTCGGAGGGCGCATTCGACAACGGCGATGGCGAATCGGAAGATCTGCGGGCGGTGTTCGAGTGGGTGCGCGCGCAGCGGCCCGATGCCGAGGTCTGGCTGGCCGGTTTCAGCTTCGGCTCTTACGTGGCCTACCGGATGGCGGCCGAGCTCAAGCCCGGCATGCTGGTGATGATTGCGCCGCCGGCCAACCGCGGCTACGGCTTCGACGAGGTCACCCCGTTCGACGGCCCGTGGCTGGTGGTCCAGGGCGACGCCGACGAGGTGGTCAATCCGGCCGACGTCTACGCCTGGGTCGACGGCCTCAAGCAGCCGCCCGAGCTGGTCCGCATCCCCGACACCAGCCACTTCTTCCACCGGCGCCTGATGGACCTGCGCGGGGCGGTCAAGAACGGCATCCGACCGTACCTGCCGGCCGCGACCACCACCCCCGATGACTGAACCACATCCGGCCGGCCCGGCCGCCCTGCCCGGCGCGCGCTATGCCGCCGGCGCCGCCCGTGGCGAATGGAACGACGACCCCGCCCAGCACCCGGCGCTGGCCGAACTGGACCGCTTGCACGCCGCCCTGGTCGACCCGCCCCGCCAGGGCCTGCTCGACCGGCTCCGCGGCATCCCCGCGCCGGCGCCGCAGGGGCTGTACCTGTGGGGCGGGGTCGGGCGCGGCAAGACCTTCCTGATCGACCTGTTCTTCGACGGCCTGCCGATCGAGCAGAAGCGGCGCACCCATTTCCACCGGTTCATGCGCGAGGTCCACGCGCAGCTGCGCGCGCACGCCGGCGAGTCCGACCCGCTGCGCACGATCGCCCGGCAGTGGCGCAACGACCTGCGCGTTCTCGTGCTCGACGAGTTCTTCGTCACCGACATCGGCGACGCGATGTTGCTGGGGCGCCTGCTCGAGCGCCTGTTCGCCGAGGGCGTGGCGCTGGTGACCAGCTCCAACATCGCGCCAGCCGGCCTGTTCAAGGACGGCCTGCAACGCGAGCGCTTCCTGCCAGCCATCGCCCTGATCGAGCGACACTGCAAGGTCCTGTTCCTGGACAGCGTGCATGACTATCGCCTGCGTGCGCTGACCCGCTCCCCGGTCTACCGCGCCCCGCTCGATGCGGGTGCCGATGACTGGCTGCGCGAGCGCTGGGACGAACTGACCGCGGGCGCCCCGCGCGAGGACGGCCCGCTGGTGATCGACGAGCGTCCGATCCCGGTGCGCTGCCTCGCCGAAGGCCACGCCTGGTTCGATTTCGCGGCGCTCTGCGAGGGTCCGCGTGCGGCCAGCGACTACATCGAGATCGCCACCGAGTACCACACCGTGCTGGTCGGCGGCGTCCCCCGCTTCGACGGGACGAACGACGACCCCGCGCGTCGTTTCGTGCACCTGATCGACGAGCTCTACGACCGCCACGTCAACCTGGTCTGCACTGCCGCCGCGGCGCCACCGGGGCTGTACACCGGCGGCCGGCTGGTGGGCGCGTTCGAGCGCACCGCCTCGCGCCTGATCGAGATGCAGTCGGCCGAGTACCTGGCGCTCGAGCACCGCGGCTGAGGCGGACACGCGGTGTAAACACACCCGCGCCAATAGTCGGCCGCGTCTCAACCGCGGACCGACGCCATGACCGGATCCAACCGGCATCCGGTGCTGCAGATCGAGCAGCACCTGGACTTCCAGCGCACGATGTTCCGGCTGCGCCGTGTCGGCGTGTTGGTGCTGCTGGCCGGCGTGCTGGCGGCGCTGGCCGGCCTGCTCGGTGGCATGGGACCGTTTGCCGAGGGTCACGCCGAAAGCGGGCCGACCAGCGCGACGTGGCCGCGGTTCACCCGCTACCAGATGCCCACCCGGCTCGTGTTCGAGGCCGACACCGCGGCGATCACCGGCAGCGACACCTTCGATGTGGTGATCGAGGGCGACCATGCGCGCGCGTTCTCGTTCGAGGAGGTGCTGCCGCAGCCGCAGGAGGTCGCGGTCGCCGACGACCGCGTCCGCTACACCTTCAAGGTCGAGCCCGGCACGCGCCAGCAGGTGCTGCTGCAGGGCCAGCCCGAGACCATCGGCCGGCTCGCCGGCACCGCGTCGGTCGCGGGTGGCCCGCCATTGCGTATCGACAGCTTCGTCTACCCCTGACCGGAGGGCGCGAGATGGATACCGTGTTGCGTGCGGTCGCGATCTACCTGTTCCTGCTGCTGGTGTTCCGCATCGCCGGCAAGCGCCCGCTGGCACAGATGAACGCGTTCGACCTCGTGCTGCTGCTGATCATCGGCGAGTCGGTGTCGCAGGGAATGATGGGCGACGATTTCTCGGTCACCACCGCGCTGTTGCTGGTCAGCACGCTGGTGCTGATGGAGCTCGGCCTGGCCTTCATCAAGCAGCGGTCGAAAGTGGCCGAGCGTTGGCTCGACGACGCCCCACTGATCATCGTCGAGGACGGGCAGCTGTTGGAGGACCGGATGGACCGCGCGCGGGTCGACCTGGAGGACGTGCTCGAGGCCGCCCGGGCCTCGCACGGGCTTCGGGACCTGTCGCAGGTGAAGTACGCGGTGCTCGAGCGCGGCGGCACGATTTCGGTGATCCCGGAGAAGTCGTCCGGCTGAGCGGGTCCGCGCTGGATCGACGCCGGCCACGGGCAGCGGTCGATGCACGCGCCCGCCCGCATCGCACGCGCCGCGGCGGTAGCATCCGGTCATTCCCGGGGAGACCAGCCATGCGCCTGCCGAACGACCGCCCAACCCAGATCCTGTCCCTGCTGCCCGCGCTGCTCGCGATTGCACTGGCACCGGACGCGTCCGCACAGACCGCCCAGGCCGCCACGACGCAGCAACGGCCCGAAGTCGCGGCCCAGGCCGGGCGCGTCGCCGCCGAAGTGGTCGAGCTGCGGCGCTGGTTCCACCAGCACCCCGAGCTGTCCAATCGGGAAGAGCAGACCTCGGCCAGGGTTGCCGAACACCTGCGCGCACTCGGACTGGAGGTGCGCACCGGAATTGCCCACCACGGCGTCACGGCGGTCGTCGAAGGCGCGCTGCCGGGGCCGAAGGTCGCGCTGCGCGCGGACATGGACGCATTGCCGGTGACCGAGCAGACCGGCCTGCCGTTCGCCTCGACCGCGACCACGACCTTCAATGGCCAGCAGACCGGTGTCATGCACGCCTGCGGCCACGATGCCCACACCGCGATCCTGCTTGGCGTCGCCGATGCGCTGGTGGCGATGCGCGACGACCTGCCGGGCCAGGTGATGCTGGTGTTCCAGCCGGCCGAGGAAGGCGCCCCGGCCGGTGAGGAAGGCGGCGCGTCGCTGATGATCGAGGACGGCCTGTTCGCGGGTTTCGAGCCGGACGCGATGTTCGGGCTGCACGTGTTCTCGTCGCTGCCGGTCGGCACCATCGGCGTCCGCGGTGGCCCGCTGATGGCGGCCTCCGACAAGTTCACGATCACCGTGCAAGGCGTGCAGACGCACGGCTCGCGGCCGTGGGGCGGGGTCGACCCGATCGTCGCCGCGGCCGACCTGGTCGGCACCGCGCAGACCGTTGTCAGCCGCCGCAGCGACATTGCCAAACAGCCGGCGGTGGTCAGCTTTGGCGCGATCCACGGCGGCATCCGCTACAACATCATTCCCGACTCGGTCGAGCTGGTGGGGACCATCCGCACCTTCGACGAGGACATGCGCACCAGGATCCACGCCGACCTGCGCAACGTCGCCGAGCAGGTCGCTGCCGCCCACGGCGCCACCGCCGACGCGCAGGTGCCCGACAGCACCGGCAACCCGGTCACGGTCAACGACCCCGCGCTCACCGCGAAGATGCTGCCGAGCCTGCAGGCGGTGGCCGGCGCGGAGCACGTGATCGAGCCCCCGCTGCAGATGGGCGCCGAGGATTTCGCCTACTACGCCCGCGAGGTGCCCTCGATGTTCTTCTTCGTCGGCGCGACGTCGCCCGGTATCGACCCGGCCACCGCACCGGGCAACCACTCGCCGAAGTTCCTGCTCGACGAGGCGTCGCTCGACCTCGGCCTGCGCGCGATGCTGCAGGTCACCCTGGATTACCTGCACGGCGTGGAGTAGCCGCCCCGGCGAAGCGCCGGTAGTTGTAGGAGCGGCTTCAGCCGCGATCGTGGGATGGCCCGCCCGCGCCGGCTCCTGATCGCGGCTGAAGCCGCTCCTACAGCCGCGTCACGCGCGCACGTCCCCTGCCGGACGGTAGGAGCGACGTAAGTCGCGACCCGCCGAACCCGGCCGATGCGTGGTGGCTGGAGAACTACGCCGTAACCCGACTCGCGCCCTTGGGCGTAAGGGCTGGGCGAGGATCCGCGGCTCCGGGCAACCATGTACGGGTCGCGACTCACGTCGCTCCTACGGCCGCGTGGCCGCGGGACCGCGGGACCGCGGACGCACCATTGGCCATCCGCGATCCGCGATGCGCGATCCACCATCGGCCATCGGCCATCGGCCATCGCCCACTCGGCCGCGCGATAATGCGCGCATGACCCCACGCGACGCGCCATCGGGCGACCTGCCCCCCAGCAACACTCCCTCCGACCTGCCGCTCGGCCGCGCCGTCGACTACCCGCGCGAGTACGACCCCGCGTTGCTGTTCCCGATCGCGCGGGCGCTCGGGCGCGGCGAAATCGGGCTGTCGGACGACGCGCTGCCCTTCACCGGCCACGACCGCTGGCACGCCTACGAGCTCAGCTGGCTCGACGCGGTGGGCAAGCCGCGGGTGGCCACGGCGACGCTGACCGTGCCGGCCGACTCGCCCAACCTGGTCGAGTCCAAGTCGCTCAAGCTCTACCTCAACTCGTTCAACGCCAGCCGCTTCGACGACGACGCGCAGGTGCGCGAGCGGATCGCGACCGACCTGTCGCGGGTCGCCGGCGCCCCGGTCACCGTGGTGTTCGGCCTACCGGGGTTTGACGGTGCGGTGGACGCCGCCGACGCCGGCTCGATCGACGACCTGCCCGTCGCGATCGACCATTACGGACCGCCACGTCCGGAGTACCTGGCCGCCGACGCCGCCGACGTGGTGGCCGAGACGCTGTCGAGCGCCCTGCTGAAATCCAACTGCCCGGTCACCGGCCAGCCCGACTGGGCGCGGGTGGTGATCGACTACCGCGGCCCGCGGATCGACCGCGTCGGGCTGCTGCGCTACCTGGTGTCGTTCCGCGACCACTGCGAGTTCCACGAGCAGTGCGTCGAGCGCATCTTTGCCGACCTCATGCGGCACGCGGCGCCGGCCAGCCTGTCGGTGGAAGCGCGCTATACCCGCCGCGGCGGGCTCGACATCAACCCGTGGCGGGCGACGCCCGGCGTGGCGGCGCCGGTCGCGGGGCGCGACCTGCGGCAGTAGGCCGGACGCCCCAGGCCATGCCCGGTGGGCCGAGCCGCCGTTCGTAAGCGGCCTGTTCACAGTCGAGGCATCGGTCCTTAACAATTGCCGTGCCATGTTGCCTGCGCAATCCCCAAAGGCGACAGCACATGACCCTTCCAGACAGGAAAGCCGATTTCTCCGGTGTCAGTTCCAGTGTCGACACCACTGGCGAGACCACTGGCCGGACGGCGGATTTCTCCGGCGTCAGCTCCAGCGTCGATACCAGCGCGGGCGTCGTCGGCGGCGGCCGCGAGCAGACCTACACCGTCGAGCGTGGCGACACGCTGTCGCACATCGCCAAGCGTTTCTACGGCAAGGCCGGCGAATGGAACACGATCTTCCAGGCCAACCGCGACCAGCTTGACGACCCCGACCTGATCCAGCCCGGCCAGGTGCTGCGCATCCCGGCGCACGACGACCGCGGCTGACCGCGGACGCACCCCCACAGGAGAACCGCCCGATGAGCTTCAATCCCCGCCATGCCCTTGCCGCCGCCGTGCTCGCCAGCCTTGTCATGGCCGGCTGCAACCGCAACGACGCCGAGGTCGACACCACCGCCGACAGCGGCGTGAACCCGCCGGCTGCCAACGAGCCTGTCACCCCGCTGCCGCCGGCCGAACCGTTCCCCAACACCGGCACCACGCCGGGTGCGGATACCGCACTCGACGTCTCCTCGGTGACGCTCGGCACCGCCGCAGGCGCCGACCTGTCGATCACCAACCCGACCAGCAGCTTCGGCACGGGCGACCCGATCGTGGTCTCGGTCGCGACCAACGGCGCTGCCAGCAACGCCGAAGTCACGGTCCGCCTGAAGTACCAGGACGGCCAGCAGGCCGGCGAGGAGTCCGAGTCGATCACCACCACCGGCGCGGAAACCACCAACTTCACCTTCGAGAACGCCGACCCGTGGCCCACCGGCAGCTACACCGCCGAGGTCTGGATCAACGGCACCCAGGCAGAGACCAGCACGTTCACGGTCCGCTGAAAGTAGCGCCATCTCTCTCCACCGCCGCAGGGCGGCAAGCTGGGCGCGAGTCAACCTCGCGCCCTATTTTTTTGCGCATCCCGTGACACGCGGGGAGGCTGGATGAGCAACCCGTCGCCGACGCTGCCGCGCTACCGGATCAACCCGCCGGTGTTCTTCACCTCGGTCGCGCTCGTGCTGGTGTTCGTGCTCGGCGCCGTGATCTGGCCGGACGCGTCCGAGCGGCTGTTCGTCGCCGTGCAGGGGTGGGTCATCCACAGCGCGGGCTGGTTCTACGTGCTGGCCGTGGCGGGCTTCCTGGTGTTCGTCGTCGCGGTCGCGGCTTCCCGCTACGGGGCGATCAAGCTCGGCCCCGACCACAGCGAGCCCGACTACAGCTACACCGCCTGGTTCGCGATGCTGTTCTCGGCCGGCATGGGCATCGGCCTGATGTACTTCGGCGTCGCCGAGCCGATCATGCATTACACCGACCCGCCGGTCGGCGACCCGTCGACCGCGGCGGCGGCGCGGCAGGCGATGCGCATCACGATGTTCCACTGGGGCGTGCATGCTTGGGCGATCTACGCGGTGGTCGGGCTGGCGCTGGCGTACTTCTCGTTCCGGCAGGGGCTGCCGCTGACCATCCGTTCGTCGCTGTATCCGTTGATCGGTGAGCGCATCCACGGGCCGATCGGCCACGCGGTCGACGTCTTCGCGGTGGTCGGCACGCTGTTCGGCGTGGCGACCTCGCTGGGCTTCGGTGCGATCCAGGTCAATGCCGGGCTGGAGTACCTGTTCGACGTGCCCGTCGGGACCGGCGTGCAGATCGCGCTGATCGCGGTCATCACCGCCTTCGCCACCGTGTCGGTGGCGCTGGGGCTGGATGCCGGCATCCGCCGCGTGTCCGAGTTCAACCTGATCCTGGCGGTGGTGCTGCTGGTGTTCGTGCTGGTGGCCGGGCCGACGATCTTCCTGCTGCAGACGCTGGTGCAGAACACCGGCGCCTACCTGTCCAACCTGTTCTCGATGACGTTCAACCTGTACGCCTACCAGCCGACCGGCTGGATCGGTGGCTGGACGCTGTTCTACTGGGGCTGGTGGATCGCCTGGTCGCCTTTCGTCGGGATGTTCATCGCCCGCATCTCGCGCGGCCGCACCATCCGCCAGTTCATCGTCGGCGTGCTGCTGGTGCCGCTGGGCTTCACGTTCCTGTGGATGACGGTGTTCGGCGATACCGCCATCCACATGGTGATGGTGCAGGGCATCACCGGGCTGGCCGACGCGGTGGCCGCGGACGAATCGGTAGCGCTGTTCCGCTTCCTCGAGGAGCTGCCACTGGCGTCGGTCTCTTCGCTGGTGGCGACGGTGCTGGTGGTCACTTTCTTCGTGACCTCGTCGGACTCGGGTTCGCTGGTGGTCGACATGCTGACCTCGGGCGGCGCCGAGGATTCGCCGACCTGGCAACGGGTTTTCTGGTCGGTGCTGGAAGGCGTGATCGCCGCGGCACTGCTGGTGGCGGGCGGGCTCGGCGCGCTGCAGACCGCGTCGATCGCCAGCGCGCTGCCGTTTGCGATCGTGATGATCGTGATCTGCTGGGGCCTGATGCGCGCCCTGCGCATCGAGGGTGCCAAGCGCACCAGCCTGCGCGACGCGCGGGTCGGTCCACGCGGAGCGCACGCGGCCTTCAACTGGAAGCAGCGGCTCGGCACGATGCTGCACCAGCCGACCCTCGAGGAAGTCGTCGAGTACCTGCGCGAGACGGTCGACCCGGCCCTGCAGCAGGTGGCCGGCGAGCTGCGCCGCCGCGGGCTGGACGCGGTGGTCGAGCACAGCGAGGACGAGCGGGTCTGGGTGGAGGTGCGCCACGGCAGCGAGATCGACTTCTACTACTCGGTCCGCGCGCGGCCCTACGAGCCGCCGGCGTTCGTCATGAGCGACACCAGCGCCCGCCAGGCCGAGGCACTGAAGTACTACCGCGCCGAAGTGCACCTGCGCGAGGGCGGGCAGGACTACGACATCATGGGCTGGCGGGAGGAAACGGTGATCAACGACGTGCTCGACCATTACGGCCGCCACCTGCATTTCCTCGCCGCGGTGCGCTGACGGCCCCGGCCCCGGCCCGGGCACGCGCCGCGGCGCCGGGGGTACCCGGTGGGGCTACCATGGCCGCCCCTGTCGCCGATCCCCCGAGGCCCTTCCATGACCACCGCCGCCAAGCCCCCCGCCTACCTCGACGACGACCAGATCGAACGGCTGGCCGACCTGCTCGAACAGCGCGCGGTGCCGTTCAAGGGGTTCAACCTGGAGGCGCTGGATGGCTACCTGTCGGCGCTGGCCGTGGGTCCCGGTGATGAAATTCCGATGGCGACCTGGGAGCCGCCGGTGTGGGGCAAGCTGCCGCGCTGGGACGATGCCGCCGAGCGCGCCGAGGTCGAGGCGCTGCTGCAGGGCCACCACAACATGGCCGCGGCCCGCGTCCGCCACGGCGACGACGACCTGCCCGACCACCTCGCGCCGCTGCTGTGGCTGCCGGAGGATCCGGAGGAAGAAGCCGACGACGAGCTCGATGTCGGCCGCGACTGGGCGCTGGGGTTCTTCACCGCGGTCGAGCTGCGCGAGGTCGAATGGGACCAGTGGCTGGACGACAACGAGTGGATCGACGACATCTTTGGCCTGCTCGACCGCCTTGCCAGCGGCGAGGTGCTGGCCGAGGATCCGACCGCGCCGGCCACCCCGATCAGCTACCGCGAGCGGCTCGAGATCATCGCCGGCCTGCCCGACATGCTCGCCGACCTGCACCACCACCGCATCGACGCACTGACCCCGCGCGAACCGATCCGTCGCGAAGCCACCCCGGACCGCAACGACCCCTGCCCCTGCGGAAGTGGCAAGAAATACAAGAAGTGCTGCGGGGCGGCGGCCTGAGCGCCTTCGCCCGCGACCTGCGCGGAGAAACGCCGTCACCGGCAGAGCACGCCCACCCGCGCGAATACCGGCCCAGCCGTGTAGGAGCGACGTCAGTCGCGACCTGTACATCGATGCCGAAGCCGATGGACCTGCAAACCTCGCAGCGCCCGGAAACAAGTCCTTCGGCAGCGAGCGCAGTCGGCGAGCCACCCCGCGTCGACCGCATCAGCCAGGTCGCGACTCACGTCGCTCCTACACCTGGCAACACGGGCATTTGTAGGAGCGGCTTCAGCCGCGATCGGCCAACCGTTCGCCCGCCCCGGTTCCACGATCGCGGCTGAAGCCGCTCCTACGGCATATGCGACACGCGTTGTCGCCTTCCGCGGCGGACACCTCGGCGGACCGGCCCTTTTCCCGCTCGACGACAGTCACAGCAAGCGGGTGCCAAGCGGCACGTCCCTGTCGGGCACGCACAACGCGACGCGTCCGTGTTCGTCATGGAAGCCGGTCACCAGGCACTCCGACATCAACGGCCCGATCTGCTTTGGCGGAAAGTTGACCACGCCCACCACCAGCCGGCCGACCAGTTCCTCCGGCGGGTACAACGCGGTGAGCTGTGCGCTGGACTTGCGCAGGCCGATCTCCTCGCCGAAGTCGACGTGCAGCACATAGGCCGGCTTACGCGCCTGTGCGAACACTTCGGCGTGGGTGACACGGCCGACCCGGAGCTCGACCTTGAGGAAGTCATCGAATCCGATCGTATCCATCGGTGGTTCCTGCGCGGCGGCGCCCCTGCGATCGTCGCGACTTTAGACCATCGCCGGCCATGCGTGCCGGCGCCGCCGGCCGGCGCTATCCTGCCGCCGCGGCGCACCGCCGCGTGGAGGACGACCTCCCCCTTCCCGGGCCCACACGACCAGGACGACCTGGCATTGCGGAAGGAGGCCCCATGGCCTGGCTCTCCCTGTTCGTCGCCGGACTGCTCGAGGTGGTCTGGGCGTTCTCGATGAAGCAATCGGCCGGTTTCACCCGGCTGGTGCCCAGCGTGGTCACCGCCGTGGCGATGGTCGCCAGCTTCGCCCTGCTCGCGTTCTCGATGCGGCAACTGCCGCTCGGCACCGCCTACACGGTCTGGACCGGGATCGGCGCGGTTGGCGCGTTCATCGCCGGCGCCGCATTCCTGGGCGAACCGCTGTCGCCGATGCGGGTGACCGCGGCCGCGCTCATCGTCGCTGGCCTGGTCCTGATGAAGCTGTCGTCGTAGGAGCGACGTAAGTCGCGACCTGTACATCGCTCGGCGGGTGGGCGGAATCGCGACTTACGTCGCTCCTACATGGGGGATGGCGTCATGCCATGGCGGTCGCCCCCACCTCAGCGCGGCAGCAACATCACCGCGCGCATTCCCACCCACACCGCGGCGATGCCGAGCAGCATGCTCGATCCCGCATACAGCGCGGCCACCCAGAACTCGCCGCGGCGCACCAGCTGGGTCGCTTCCAGGCCGAAGGCGGAGAACGTGGTGAATCCGCCAAGCACGCCGGTAAACAGCAGCAGCCGCGTGCCCGGCCCGAGCACGTCGTAGCGCGCCACGGCACCGGCCAGCAGCCCCATCACCAGGCATCCGAGCACGTTGACCGCGAACGTGCCGAATGGAAAACGCGACGGCCCCGCCAGCTGCAACACCCATCCGCCCAGCGCATGGCGCGCGACCGAGCCGGCAAAGCCGCCGATACCGACCAGCAGCAGCTCCTTCAGCGCCATGGGCCACGCTCCAGTGGACGAGCGCTCGCGGGGGTCATACCCGGCTTTCCAGCACCAGCCCGGCCAGCACGAGGCCGATGCCCAGCAGCGCGGCCATTCGCGCACGGCGATCGACCGGCAGCGGTTCACCCGCGGCGTCACGCGGCCGGCCGAAGTCGTTGCGCCACGTGCCGTAGGCGATCAGGGCCAGGCCGATACCGGTCAGCAGGTCGTCGGTCTGCCCGGTGGTGAAGAACCGGCCGATGTTGACCGCGGCAAGGATGCCCGCAAGCCAGACGAAGATCTTCGCGCCGATGCCCAGCGCGCGGGTTGGTGGCGTGGTGCCCATGCGAGTCCCCTGTGATGTTGGTGCCGGCAAGGGTACGCCGCGCCCGGCTCAACGGGTGGCCCGGCCGTCCTCGAGTTCGGCGATCAGCGCTTCCATTTCGGCGATCTCGCGGCGTTGGGTCTCGATGATGCCGTCGGCCAGGTCACGCACGCGCGGGTCGCTGATCCGCGCGCGCTCGCTGGTGAGGATCGCGATCGAGTGGTGCGGGATCATCGCCTTCATCCACGCCACCTGGCCCACCGTCGCCTGGCTGCGCACCAGCCACAGCCCGCCCGCCAGCAGCGCCACCCCGGCCACCACCAGCGCCACGTTGGCCGTGCGATTGCGGTACATGTGGCGCATGAAGAACAGCATCACCAGCGTCATCGCGCCGGCCATGATCATCGTCATGAACAACCGCGTCTGGCTGAACCACACGTGGTCCAGCTGGTAGGTGTTGAGGTACATCAGCCCGAACATCAGGACCGACGCGGTCACGATCATCAGCACGAACGTGCGGTACGGGTGCATGGCGCCTCCGGCGTAGGCATGGGACCCAAAGACTGGAACGGCACGCGTCGTGGGGATGTGCTCGGGCGGGAGCAAAGCCGCCGTCCGCCTGGATGTCATTCGAAATGTTCGATCCCGTCGGGCAACCGCACCCACGGGTGCTTGCGCTCCCCGTACACCGACACCCGCGGCGTCGGGAAGCCGGGATCGGCGAACGCGCCGACCGGGATCGCGACCATGCCGGGGATCGCGTCCATGAGGTAGTAGACCGTGGCGCCGCAATCGGGGCAGAAGTGGAACCGTGCGGTGGTGCCCTCGTCGCCGGTACGCGCGAACACGGTGCTGCGGCCTTGCACGGTCACCGCCGCTTCCGGGAACCGCGCCTGCATCCCGAACACGCTGCCGGTGCGCCGCTGGCACGCGAGGCAATGGCAGATGGAAATGCGGACCGGCGTGCCCGTGGTGGTGGCGCTGAGCTGGCCGCAGCTGCAGGAGGCGACTCGTCGGGTCATCCCGCCACCTTGCCGTGGTCCAGCTTCTCAACCCACGGCGCGCCCGGCTCGTCGCGGTACCAGTGGCGCCAGCCGTGGCGGTAGGCGGATTCCACGTACGGGCCGCGCAGCACACGCGCGGTCGAGTCGGCGCCCGCGTCGGTGCCGAGCAGGTAGACCGCCGCGGCCCAGCCGGCGACGCGCTGGCCGGGCCGTGTCGACGCCGCCAGCACGCGGTCGGCCAGCGCCGCCGCCTCCTCGACCGAGCCCGCGCGCACGAGCAGGCAGGTGTCCCAACCGTCCGGCCCGCCGGTCATCGGGTCGTCGTCGTCGTTGCCCCAGCGGATGACTTCGTAGAGGTGCATCGCTCCCTCGCGTGCGTGGCCTGGCCGTGGGGAACACTACCGCGGGGCCGCGGGTGGCGCCGGCCACCCTCCGCAACTTGGCGAGCGTGGCTGAGGCGCGTCAGTCCCCGAACGCCTGCGCCAGCCCGGCCGCGTGCCCGGACGAGACCAGCCACCCCACGGCGGCGAGGTTGACCACCACGGTTACCCAGAACATGGACTGGAACGACTGCTTGATCGTCTTGTGCCGGAACTGCTGCTGGGCAATCAGCGCGCCGGGCCAACCGCCAAGCAAGTCGATCAGGTGCAGGTTGCCCTCCGGCGTTCTGCGGGCGCCCCGCCCGGCCGCCGCCTTGTCGGACCGGTACATGAGGTAGGACACCGCACCGAGGGCGACATAGGCGCCGGCAACAAACATCGGAATCCACCCGATGAGCGCGGCCACCGCGGCAGCGATCAACGCGGCGGTGCCGATCGCGGCACGGGGCAGCCGTGACGGTTGCCGCGGCACTTCGATCCGTTGCCCCGCGTGCCGGATCTCCCGAGCCTGCAGCCGACCCTGCGCGTCCCTGCTTGGCCGGTAGGACAATGAGGTCACCCTGCACGGGGCGACGCGAGCCACGCTGGAACGCGTTGACGTGCACGAACGCCCGATCACCACCACCGCTGGGCACTACGAAGCCGAACCCCTTGTCATCGTTCCAGTCCGTGATTCGACCCGCGAACCGCATCGTCGTCTCCATCAACGCCTCACTCTCAATAGTCTTCGTGAATCCCGCGCGCCATCGTCGCCGCTCCGCAGCGTATTCCATCCGCCGGCGTACGCCGGCCTTTTGCCCTACCCACGCGCCGGCGCGACAATGCGAGGCTGCCGCGCGGTTGCACGCGCCACTCCCTCAAAGGAATCGAGTCCCCCATGTCCGACACCCCCCAGCCGCAGAACCCGAAGATCATCTACACCCTCACCGACGAAGCCCCGTTCCTGGCCACGCAGTCACTGCTGCCGATCGTCGAGGCGTTCGTCGAGAGCGCGGGGGTCCAGGTGGAGACGCGCGACATCTCGCTGGCGGGGCGGATCCTGGCGCAGTTCCCGGACGTGCTGCCGGCCGACAAGCAGGTCGGCGACCACCTGGCCGAGCTGGGCCAGCTGGCCACCACGCCGGACGCCAACATCATCAAGCTGCCCAACATCTCGGCCTCGGTGCCGCAGCTGAAGGCGGCGATCAAGGAGCTGCAGGCGCAGGGCTACCCGCTGCCGGACTACGTCGACGAGCCGAAGACCGACGCCGAGCGCGACGCCAAGGCACGCTATGACCGGGTCAAGGGCAGCGCGGTCAACCCGGTGCTGCGCGAGGGCAACTCGGACCGCCGCGCGCCGCTGTCGGTAAAGAACTACGCGCGCAAGCACCCGCACCGGATGGGCAAGTGGTCGGAGCAGTCGCAGTCGCACGTGGCGCACATGGACGGCGGGGACTTCTACGGCAGCGAGCAATCGGTGACGGTGGACAGCGCCACCGACGTGCGCATAGAGCTGGTCGGCACCGATGGCGTGGTCACGGTGCTGAAGGAGAAGACCGCGCTGACCGACCGCGAGATCATCGACGCGTCGGTGATGGACACGCGCCGGCTGGCGCAGTTCTTCGATGCGCAGATCGACGACGCCAAGGCCAAGGGCGTGCTGTTCTCGCTGCACCTGAAGGCGACGATGATGAAGGTCTCCGACCCGATCATCTTCGGCGTGGCGGTCAACCGCTTCTACGCGCCGGTGCTGGCCCGATACGACCGCGAGTTGATGGAGGCCGGCTTCGACGCCAGCAACGGCATCGGCGACCTGTACGCGCGGCTGGCCACGCTGCCTGCGGACCTGCAGGCCTCGATCAAGGCCGACATCGATGCGCTGTACGGCGAGCGCCCGGCGCTGGCGATGGTCAACTCCGACAAGGGCATCACCAACCTGCACGTGCCGTCCGACGTGATCGTCGACGCGTCGATGCCGGCGATGATCCGCGACAGCGGCAAGATGTGGAACGCGAACGGCGAGCTGCAGGACGCGAAGGCGGTGATCCCGGACCGCTGCTATGCCGGCATCTACCAGGTCGTCATCGACGACTGCAAGGCGCACGGCGCGTTCGACCCGGCCACCATGGGCAGCGTGCCCAACGTCGGCCTCATGGCGCAGAAGGCCGAGGAATACGGCAGCCACGACAAGACCTTCCGCGCGCCGCGCGACGGCACCATCCGGGTGGTCGACACGGCCGGCAAGGTGCTGCTGCAGCACGCGGTGCAGGCCGGGGACATCTGGCGCATGTGCCAGACCCGCGACCTGCCGGTGCAGGACTGGGTGAAGCTGGCGGTCAGCCGTGCGCGCATCACCGGTACGCCGGCGGTGTTCTGGCTGGACCCGCAGCGCGCGCACGACGCGCAGCTGATCGCCAAGGTGGAGGTCTACCTGAAGGACCACGACACCAAGGGCCTGGACATCCGCATCATGTCGCCCGAGGAGGCGATGCGGACGTCGCTTTCACGCGCCCGGCGCGCGCTGGACACGATCTCGGTGACCGGCAACGTGTTGCGTGACTACCTCACCGACCTGTTCCCGATCCTCGAGCTGGGCACCTCCGCCAAGATGCTGTCGGTGGTGCCGCTGATGGCCGGTGGCGGCCTGTTCGAGACCGGCGCCGGCGGCAGCGCGCCCAAGCACGTGCAGCAGTTCGAGGCCGAGGACTACCTGCGCTGGGATTCGCTCGGGGAGTTCCTCGCGCTGGCCGCCTCGCTCGACCATGTCGCCGAGAACACCGGCAACGCCCGCGCGCAGGTGCTGGCCAAGACGCTGGACCAGGCGACCGGCAAGTTCCTGGACACGGACAAGTCGCCGTCGCGCAAGCTGGGCGGCATCGACAACCGCGGCAGCCACTTCTACCTGGCGATGTACTGGGCGCAGGCGCTTGCGGCGCAGGATGACGACGCGGCTCTGAAGGCGAAGTTCGCCCCGTTGGGCCGGGCGCTGGAAGAGAACGAGGAGAAGATCATCGGCGAGCTGGTCGCGGTGCAGGGCAAGCCGGTCGACCTGGGCGGTTACTACCACCCGGACCTGGCCAAGGTCGGTGCGGCCATGCGGCCGAGCGCGACGTTCAACTCGGCGCTGGCGGCGTTGCAGGGCTAGCTCGCGACAGTGGAATCGAAGCCCGGGCGCACCCGACGCCCGGGCTTTTTTTTGACCAATCTCCCGAGCGTAGGAGCGACGTCAGTCGCGACCCGCCGAACGCTGGAGTGATGTACAGGTCGCGACTGACGTCGCTCCTACAGGGGTTGGGCCGGGGTTGTGGGTTTGATGGCGCGCGCAGGTTCGGCACCGGCGGGTTCGGGGGTCGGCGCGACCACCACCGGGACGCCGGCCTCGCCGCGGCTGCGCTCGCGGTCGCGCAGCCAGGCTTCGGCTTCGTCGACGCTCATCTTGTAGGCGGGGGCGAGGTGCGGCGCCAGCAGGCGCACCCAGGCGTCGTTGGCACGGCGCGCTTCGGTGGGGCAGGTCTTCGCGCGGGTCTCGGGCAGGTCGCCGCGCTCGACCATGTCGGCGAAGCGCTCCGGGTCGGAGCCGTACAGCAGGCATTGCAGGTTGAAGTAGCGCTGCAGGCCGAGCGAGTGGGTGTCGGCGTAGGCCTGCATGGTCACGTCGGTGCCGGCGTCGGCCAGGAAGGAATGGCTGGCCATGCGCAGGTTCTGCGCGACCTCGCGCGGGGACTCGTCCTCGCCGCCGATGCGCTGCATCAGCGCGGTGGCGAACTGGTCGACGGCGTCTTCCTGGCGGCCGGTCACCGGCAGGTCGAGCAGGTCGATCAGGGCGTGGCCGGTCTCGTGGGCGACCACGAAGCGGACGTTGGCCCAGACGTAGCGCTGCGCGAGCTGGTCGGCGGGGATGTCGGGCAGGTCCAGCGCGCTGCCACCCGTGGCGGCGAGGTCCTCGCCCTGCGCGTACAGGGCGTGCAGCATCTCGTAGCACAGCACCACTTCGCGCTTGCCGGGCAGGTAATAGGCGTCGGGCTTGCCGCAGGCGGTGGCGACGTAGGTGATCGGGGCGGGCAACAGCAGCAGGCCGTCGAGCCACTTCACCTCGGGCAGCCGACGCAGCAGGTCTTCCTCTCGCACGCGCTCGGCAGTGGCCGCCATCGCCGGGTCGAGCGGGTCGAGGTAGCGGTAGGTGAAGTTGACCGGGTCGGGCGTGCCGGGCACCGGCGCTTCCGCTGCCGGCGGGTCGGCCTCGGGTTCGGCGGCGGGCAGGTGCGGGGCGGGCGGTGCGTCGGACGCGTTGGCCACCCAGCTGGCATGGCCCCAGGCGCCAACAACCATGCCGGCCAGCACCAGCCCTGTTCCCGTGATAATCCTCTTGAGCATCGCTCGCTCCCCCTGCGCACGCCGCCATGGTACGGCGGCGGCGTGCGCGCGGTGTCAGCGCTGGAGGAACAGATGCGGGCGGCGCTTCATCCGTTGCCAACAGCCCATCGCGTGCACCGCCAGCACCGCGTAGGCGAACAGCCACGCCAGCGCCAGCACCAGCGGCGCCTGTCCCTGCCCGTCGCCGTGCACCGCGTACAGGATGGTGCCCATCGCGAACACCAGCATCGGCCCGGCCACCACCGCCATGCGCCAGCCGTCCATCCGTTGCCCGGCCAGCGGCCGCAGGCACGCCAGCACCGTGGTCAGCACCACGCCGACACCCGCCATCAGCACCAGTGCCAGCAGCTGTGCGGGCATGGCGAGCAGCGTGCCCATCACCGCCAGGATCAGCAGTACGGCGCCCATGGCCAGCGCGGGTGCGCGCAGCACGCCGCCCAGCACCACGGCGCGGCGGCTGTCGGGGTCGTCGCCCAGGCCCGGCAGCAGCGCCAGCTCTTCGACCTCGCCGCCCTGCTTGCGGCTCATCGCGTCCAGCCGCTGGCCGTACATCACCACCATCACCGCGGCACCGCCGATGGCGCCGCCGACCAGCACGCCGGGGTCGCCGTCCTCGCCCAGTGCGCTGAGCCAGAGGTAGGCCATCGCCGCCACGCCCACGGCAAGCTGCACGACGATCTGGCTGCCCGACAGCGGCGCGAACGGCGTGCCCAGCAGGGCGCGCACGGCCAGTACCGGGCGAGCGGGACCGGCATCGCGCGTCTGCCCGGCCGGCCACAGCCAGTCCGGCAGTTGCGCGGTGGCGGCATCGCCGCTCATCCATGAGAACCCGCCGCCGGTGCGCGGATTGCCGACCACCGCCGGCTGCCACCAGACCGAGCCGTTCTGGCCGGGCTCGCGGCCAGCGATCGCCCACCAGCGCCACGCGGCCAGCGCCAGTGCGGGCGGCGCGAGCCAGGTCAGGTGGTGCATCGTGAGCGCCGGCCACTGCAGGGTCCCGGTCGGCAGGACCCGCTCAAGGATCATGGCCATCAGCCCCAGCACCAGCGGCGCCAGGCACAGGGCGAGATAGACGATGCGCGGCAGGGTCGCCGCCAGTACGCCGGCGCAGGCACCCAGCGCCATCGCGCAGATGGCGACCGCGAGGTCCACCCCGCCCAGCGACAGCAGCAGTGCCGGCACCAGCACCGTGGCCAGGAAGACCAGTGCGACGGTGCCGCCGATGGCCATCGCCACGCCGGGCATGCGCGACCGGTGCGCCTCGATGTGCAGCAGCAACAGCCGGGCGAACCAGATACCCCACAGCGCGGCCACCGCCAGCCCGGACAGGAACAGCGCGACCGACACCCGCTCGGCATCCTCGATGGTGGCCAGCGCCAGCCAGCCCAGCCCCCCCAGCACCAGCGCGAGCACGACCGCGAAGACGCGCGACAGCAGGCTGGCACTGCTGGCGAGCAGCGCCGCCGCATGCCGGGTGCGCCAGCCGAACGTGTCGGTGTCGTGGGGGTAGGCGGAGGCGTTCACTCGGCCACCTCGACGAACAGGTCCTCCAGCGACAGCACGTCGGCGTGCACCCCCGGCGCGGTCACCAGCGCCGGCCACGCGACGCCTTCGTCGCGCACCACCACCAGCGACAGCGCCCCGTCGGGCAGTGCGCGCCGCGCGACCTCGCCCGGCACCCGGCCGACCAGTTGCGCCGCGGCGGACGCCGGTACGCGCAGGCGCAGGTGGCGTTCCTTCAGCGTGTCCAGTTCGGTCTGCAGCACCACCCGGCCCTCGTGCATGAAGGCGACATGCGAGGCGGCGCGCTCCAGGTCGGAGACGATGTGGGTCGAGAACAGGACGCTGGTACCGGACTCGCCGGCGCGCTGGGCGATCTCGCGCAGCAGCTCACGGCGGGCAACGGGGTCCAGCGCAGCGGCCGGCTCGTCGAGCACCAGCAGCTCGGGCCGCGGCGCCAGCGCGCGGATGATCGCCACCCGCTGGCGTTCGCCGGGCGACAGCTTGGCCAGCACCTTGTTGGTCGGCAGGCCCCAGCGGTCGAGTGTGGCGGTCACGAAGGCGGCGTCCCAGCGCGGGTAGAAGCGGCCGATGAAATCCATCATGTCGCCCACCTTCAGCCACGGCAGTGCCTCGGGCTGCTGCGGCACGTAGCCCAGTCGCGCCTTGCGGGCGTCGTCGAGCATCAGCGACCGCTGGCCCCAGATGTGCGCCTGGCCGGCGTCGGGTTCGACCAGCCCGAGCAGGATCCGGATCAGGGTCGACTTGCCGGCGCCGTTGCGGCCGATCAGGCCCAGCACCGCGCCGGGCTCCAGCTGCAGGTTGGCGCCGGCCAACACGGTCTGGCCGTCGTAGCGCTTGTCCACGCCGCGCACGCTGATCGGCGGTTCCATCGCGAAGGACAGGTCGAGCGGGACGGCCGGGGCGACGGCCGGTTGGGCGACAGCGTTCATGCGTGTTCCTCCATCCGTAGGCGGAGCCGGGCAAGCAGTTCGTCCGGCGAAAGTTCGAGCTCGCGAGCCTGGCGGGCGAGCGCATCGAGGGCGGGTTCGAGCAGGTCCCAGCGCTGCTGCGGCGACGGCGGCGCGGCGGCGCCCGCGGCCACTGCCATGCCCTTGCCGCGCTGGCGCTCGAGCACGCCTTCGGCCTCCAGCTGGCTGTACGCCTTGGAGACCGTCATCGGGTTGATGGCGTGCGCGGCGGCGACGTCGCGCACCGACGGCAGCGTGGTGCCGGCGGCCAGTTGCCCGCCTGCGACGAGGCGGCGGATCTGTTCGGCGATCTGCCGGTAGATCGGCTGCGGGGCGGCGGGTTGGATGTGCAGCAGGGTTGCGTCCATGTGTATTACTACAACGATACACTTGGGCGATGTCAAGCACTTTTATGCCGAACCCCGGACGAAGGCCGTCCGGGGGGTCAGGGTGGCGGTGGGGTTGTTGCGCCGCCGGGGCGGCCGATCGCGATCAGCGGCAGGCCCCCGTGGCCGCGCAGTTGCAGCCATGGGCCAAGGTGCTGGCGCGCGCTGGCATGGCGCGTTTGGCGGTAGCCGTGGTCGCGGCGCCGCGGCGCTTGCCGGCCGGCATGCGCGTGACGACGGGGCGGTCGGCCGCGGGTTCCGGCGCAACCCGGAAACCATCGAGGAACAGCAGGCCCTGGAACAGGTTCATGAGAGGCTCCGTGTGGCGCGGCGGGATGCCGGCCTTGTTCAACACGGCGTACGTTATGCCGGCACAAACCCCTGAAAAAGCGATACTTTCGCAAGCCAGGCTTGAGCTGGATTCAACATGAGTCGATCCCCGTTGCAGTTGCTCCCGGGCTTTGTCGCCGCCGCCCGCACCGGCAACCTGACGCGCGCCGCCGATGCCCTGCACATCACCGTGAGCGCGCTGAGCCACCAGATCCGTGCGCTCGAGGAGCGCCTGGGCCAACGCCTGTTCGAGCGCGGGTCGCGCGGCGTCACCCTCACTGCCGATGGCGAGCAGTTGCTGGCGCGCGTGGGGCCACCGCTGGAGTCGCTGGAGGCGGCGCTGCGCCCCGCCGGGCCGCGCCGGGGCGACGTGCTCACCGTCAGCGTGCTGCCGTCGATGGCCTCGGGGTGGCTGGTGCCGCGCCTGGGCCGGTTCCTGGCCGCGCACCCCCTGCTGCAGCTCAACCTGCTGTCGTCGGAGCGGCTGGTGGACTTCGAGCGCGACGACGACGTCGATGCCGCGTTGCGGATGGGCGCCGGGCGTTGGCCGGGCGTCGTCGCCGAGCACCTGCTGGACGAGTCGCTGGCGCCGGTGGCGAGCCCGGCGCTGGTCGAGCGGATGGGCCTGGACGCGGCCGGCGAGCTGCACCGCTGGCCGCTCATCGGCGAAACCGGGATGCGCCACTGGGCGCGCTGGTTCGAGCGACACGGCGGACACGAACCCGAGCGCTACGTGACCCGGCTGGACGACCTGGAGTCGGTGCACCGCGCGGCGGTCGATGGCATCGGCGTGGCGCTGGCGCGGATGGTCCGCTCGCGCACGCTGATCGAAAGCGGGCAACTGGTGGTGCTCAGCCCGCACCGCCTGCCCAGCGACTACGACCACTACCTGGTATATCCGTCGCGCTCGGCCTCGCACCCGGGCCTGCTGGCCTTCCGCGAATGGCTGCATGCGGAGGCACGCGGCGCTACGCTGGCCGATCTTCCGCCCACCGGACTGCCGCGATGAAACGTCTCCTGCTTGCCGCCCTGCTTCCCGCCGCGATCGCCGCCTGCACCGCCGACACCACCGCGACCACCCCGGCCGATGACGTCGCCGGCCAGGCATCCGCCCCCGCCGATACCGCGCCACCGGCCACGGCCGACGCCGACGCGGCACTGTCGGCCGTACTGCAGGGCGCCTGGCGCAGCCCGGAAAACTCGGCGCGCGATGCGTACCGCCACCCGGCCGAAACGCTCGCCTTCTTCGGCCTGTCGCCGGACCAGACCGTCGTCGAGATCACCCCCGGCGGCGGCTGGTATGCCGAGATCCTGGCGCCGTACCTGCGCGATGGCGGCCAGTACGTGGCGGCGGTGGTCGACCCGGCCACCCTGCCCGCCGGTGGCGGTCGCGACTACCAGCAGCGCAGCCGCGACGGGCTGGAGGCAAAGTTCGCCGGCGACCCGGAGCGGTTCGACCGCGCCACCGTAGTCGCCTATGACCCGGCCGCACCGGTGTTCGGACCGGCCGGCTCGGCCGATCTGGTGCTGACCTTCCGCAACGTCCACAACTGGCGCTCCAACCAACAGGCCCAGGGGATGTTCGACGGCTTCTTCGCGGTGCTGAAGCCCGGCGGCACGCTGGGCGTGGTCGAACACCGCGCCGCGGCCGATGTGGGCGACGACGACGAGTCGGGCTATGTCGGCCAGGCGCAGGTGATCGCGATGGCGGAGGCGGCCGGCTTCGAACTGGACGGCCAGAGCGAGGTCAATGCCAACCCGGCCGACACCCGCGACCATCCCAATGGTGTGTGGACCCTGCCACCGTCCAACAACCACGACGACGCGGACGACGCCAAGTACCAGGCGATCGGCGAGAGCGACCGCATGACGTTGCGCTTCCGCAAGCCCGGCGCCGCCGGCTGACGGGCCCACCCGCCGCCCCGTGCTGATCGCGTTCAACAAGCCGTATGGCGTGCTGTGCCAGTTCACCGACCGCAGTGAGCCACCGCGGCCGACGCTGGCCGGGTTCGGCCTGCCCGCCGGGGTCTACCCGGCAGGCCGGCTGGACCACGACAGCGAAGGGCTGTTGCTGCTGACCGACGACGGCGGCCTGGCACACCGGCTGACCGACCCGCGCCACAAGCAGCCCAAGACCTACCTGGTGCAGGTGGAAGGCGACCCGCAACCGGCGCAGCTGGATGCACTGCGGCGCGGTGTCGAGTTGCGCGACGGCCCCACCCGGCCGGCTCGCGCGTGCGTGGCGGAGCCGCCCGCCCTGTGGCCGCGCGACCCGCCGGTGCGCTTTCGCAAGACCGTCCCGGACGCCTGGTTGCAGGTGGTCATCACCGAAGGCCGCAACCGGCAGGTGCGCCGGATGACCGCCGCGGTGGGGCTGCCGACCTTGCGGCTGGTGCGGGTGGGCATCGGCGCAGTGGCCCTGGACGGCCTCGCGCCGGGCGCCTGGCGCGTGATCGATCCGCGCAGCGCGGCCGGTGGCGCCTCCTGAACGCGTTCAGTGAAGACATCAACGGACATTGGCCTGCGGCGACAAACCTGCGATTCTTCCGGAGGTCGCCCGTTCAGTTTGATGCAAGTGGGGAGCGGGCCCGCCACGGGAATTCCATGCCGCACTCCGAAACCACGCTCGGCCGAATCCTTGTCGTCGACGACCAGGCCGCGAACCTGCGGGTTGTCAGCGCGCTGCTGACGCGCGAGGGCTACCAGGTCATCACCGCCTCCAGCGGTCAGGAAGCGTTGGCGCGTTACGCCGAGTCGGTTCCCGACATGATCCTGCTCGACATGATGATGCCGGGCATGGACGGCTTCGAAGTGCTTGCCGCGTTGCGAGCGCAGGAACCGCCGCTGCGGATCCCTGTGGTGTTCGTCACCGCCGCGCACGATCGCGACCTGTTGCTGCGTGCGTTCGACGCCGGTGTGGTCGACTACGTGACCAAACCCTTCCTCCCCGAGGAACTGCTCGCACGGGTCAACGCCCACATCGGCCTCAAGCTCACCCGCGACCGGCTCGAGCGCGTCGCCCGCGAGCGCGAGGAGCTGGTCAACCTGGTCGCGCATGACCTCAAGAACCCGCTGTCGAGCGTGCTGTTTGCCAGCGACATCCTGATCCACGACGGCTGCAAGCCCGAGCGCGTGCCGCGCTACCTGCAGATGATCCACGAGAGCGCCGACGACGCGCTCGGCTACATCCGCCATTACCTGGAATCACGTGCCGGGGAACGTAACGGCACGGTGGCCTGCGCCGACCTGGGGGCGACGCTTGAATGGCTGGTCGACCGCTACGAGTTCCAGCTCGACGCCCGCAATATCGAGGTCAAGCTGTCGTTGCCGCCGGCACGCGCGCATGTCGCGATCGATGCGCGCGTCCTGCGCCAGCTGGGCGAGAACCTCGTCACCAACGCGATGAAGTACGCGCCGGGCAGCGAACTGCTGCTCGCCGGGCGGGCCGGTGCGCCCGGCTACTGGCAGCTGGTGGCGCTGGATCGCGGGCCGGGCATCCCGGCAGCGATGCAGCGCGAACTGTTCAAGCCGTTTACCCGCCTGCAGCAACCCGAGGACGGCATCTCCAGCGGTCTGGGGCTGTCGCTGGCCAAGCAGATCGTCGTCAAGGCGGGCGGCCAGCTCTGGTACGAGGACCGCGAAGGCGGCGGTGCCTGCTTCGTCATCGAACTGCCCGAGGCCAGCGAGCCGGCACACGCCTGAGCAGTCGCCGGCAGGCGCCTGCGCTGCCGGCGAGGATCCCTGGGAAGAACCTCGAACTCAGTCGGCAGTTGGCGTGCTTGCGGTGCTGCGTGAGCGGGTGCCCTTGCGTGCGGTCGAGGAACGCTTGCGCGCGGTCGATCCGTTGGAGCGGCGCGCCTCGACGCGTTTTGCGCTGCCGTCGATCGGCGCGGTCTCGGCCTGTTTGGCCTTGCGACGCGCGGCGTACCACAGCAACCCGGCACCGGCGGCAGTGGCCGCGACCAGCGCGGGATGGCGCCGCACGAAGAACCCGGCGACGCGCGCGCCGCCCTTGATCGCGCCGAGCTTGGCGCCGGCGTCCAGCCAGCGACCGGCGCCGCCGGGAACGGCGTGGCGAAGGCTGTCGCCGACGCTGCTGGCCAGTTGCAGGGCGCGGTCGGGGATCATGTCGAGTCTGCTCATGAGCGATGGGGCCTTGGGGGAAACGTGGGCAGAGTGTCCCCAGCAGCGCGTTGAGCCGGCGTGAGCCGCGCGGCCGCAGCCGGCTGGCGGCTGAACGTCGCGACGCGGGCGATCAGGTCCCCCGCGGCTTCGCGCGGTGCGTCGCCGTCGCCGACCACGGGTCGTCCGGCCACGGGTGCCGGGGATACCGCCCTTTCATCTCCTTGCGGACCTCCGGGTAGGTGCGCTCCCAGAACCCGCGCAGGTCGCCGGTCACCTGCAGTGGTCGCCCGCCCGGCGACAGCAGGTGCAGCGTCAGCGGCACCCGGCCTTCGACGATACGCGGCGTGTCGGCCAAGCCGAACAGCTCCTGCAGCTTGACCGCCAGCACGGGCGCGACCGGTTCGCCGGTTTCGTCATCGAACCCGTAGCGCACGTCGCGTTGCAGTCCCGAAGGCACCGCAACCCGGATCGGCGCAAGCGCGTCGATCCGCTGGCGCGTCGGCCAGTCGATCCCGGACTTGAGCGCTTCCGCGAGCGCGTCGGCGGCGAGTGCATCGAGCCGCGTCTTGCCGGCAAGCGCGGGCTGCAGCCACTGCGGCAACGTATCGAGCAACGCTGCGTCGGACAGGTCCGGCAGGCCGAGTTCCGGACTCCAGTGGCGCAGGCTGCGCACGCGCGCACGCCACTGCCGCAGTGCGCCGGTCCACGGCAAGGCGTCCAGGCCGAGCTGGCGCACCGCATCCACCAGTGCCTCGGCATGGCGCGACCGGTCGGGCTGCGCGATCGGCCGGCGATCCAGCACGATGCTGTCGAAGCGGCGTTCGCGCACCGCGGCGATGGCGTTGCGGTCCGTGTCCCAGAACACGCGGTCCCGGGTGGTGAAGCGCGCTGGCCAGTCACGCTCGAGCCGACCTGGATCCACCGGTGCCGCGCGCAGGATGCGGGCGTCGCGTCCGGGTTGGCGACTGTCGTCGCGCAACTCGGCCACCAGCAGCCAAGGCTCGCCGAACAACACGCTGTCGTCGTACAGGCGCGCCCCCCGACCGTTGGCAAGCTGGTAGCGCAGCGGGTCGGCCGGATGCTGGCGGGCGATCCGGTCCGGCCAGGCGTGGGCGAGCAGGTCGCCGATCAAGTGCGCGGGTGCGTCTGCCGGCGGCGCGACATCGACACGCAGGCGGCGGCGCCATTGCCGCGCGGCCTGGTCGATTGCCGCCAATGCGCCGCGCGAGGCGTCGTGCGGCGGGCTGCCGCGCCGGAATGCGACAAGTGCCTGCCAGCGTGCAGCGAACGCGTCGCCACCGGCACGCAGCGGATCGCGCGCCTCCACCAGTGCAGCGAGGTCGCAGGCCAGCGCGCGTTCGCTGTCGTCGTCGGGCGCCAGCAGCATCGCCGCCAGCCGCGGGTGGGTACCGAGCGCAAGCATCCGCCGGCCGAACGCAGTGATCGATTGTCCGTCGAGCGCGCCGAGCCGCTGCAGCAACTCCCGCCCGGCCGCCAGCGCGCCCGGCGGCGGCGGGTCCGGGAATCGCAGGTCGGCGTCGCCCCAGCCGGCCAGTTCCAGTGCGAGGCCGGACAGTTCGACCTGGTTGATCTCCGGCCGGCGTTGAGGCTCCAGCCGCTGCGACTGCGGCCACAGCCGGTACGCCCAACCTGACGCGACGCGGCCGGCGCGACCGGCGCGCTGGTCCGCCGAAGACTGGGCGATGTGGACCACGTCGAGCCGGCCGAAGCCGCTGTTGGGGTCGAACCGCGGCTCCCGTGCGAGCCCGCTGTCGACCACGACGCGCACGCCCGGCAGGGTCACGCTGGACTCGGCGACGTTGGTCGCGAGCACGACCCGGCGTCGGCCGTCATCGGCCGGCTGCAGCACGCGGGCCTGCTGCTCTACCGGCAGGTCGCCGTGCAATGCCAGCAACTCGGCGTCGGCACTGGAGTCCGCGAGCGCGCGCATCGCGCGGTCGATCTCGCGGCGTCCCGGCAGGAACGCGAGCACGTCGCCGGGATGGCTGGCGAGTGCGTGCTCGACCGCGCGGCGCAGGTGGTGCTCCGGCGCCTCGTCGCGTCGCGGCGGGAAGTGCGCGACCTCCACCGGGAAACTGCGCCCGGCGCTGGACAGCCGCGGTGCATCGATGAACCGCGCCAGCCGCTCGCCGTCCAGCGTCGCCGACATCACCACGATGCGCAGGTCCTCGCGCAACGCCGCCTGCACATCGAGCGCCAACGCCAGGCCGAGGTCGGCCGACAGATGGCGCTCGTGGAACTCGTCGAACACCAGCGCACCGACGCCCTCCAGCGCCGGGTCGTCCTGGATCATCCGGGTCAGGATGCCTTCGGTGACGACCTCGATGCGGGTCGCATCGGTCACCTGGCGGTCGAAGCGGATGCGGTAGCCGACGGTCTGGCCGACCAGCTCGCCACGCTGGCCGGCCATGAACCTGGCCGCCGCACGGGCGGCGACCCGGCGCGGTTCGAGCATCACGATGCGACCCCCGGCCAGCC
This sequence comes from Lysobacter luteus, assembly GCF_907164845.1. Taxonomy (NCBI): domain Bacteria; kingdom Pseudomonadati; phylum Pseudomonadota; class Gammaproteobacteria; order Lysobacterales; family Lysobacteraceae; genus Novilysobacter; species Novilysobacter luteus. The sequence goes on along the minus strand of NZ_OU015430.1, from coordinate 57,685 downwards.
ACGGTGCATCGAGCAACGCAGGCGGCACCTGGGTGGTCTTGCCGGCGCCCGGCGGTGCCTCCAGCACCAGCCGCGGGTGGCTGGCGAGGCTGTCGCGGATGCGCGGCAGCAGGTCGTCGATCGGGAATCGCATGGCCCATTGTAGGAGCCGTCCCTGGGCCCACTGCTGCATCGGCCTCCTACAATGGCGCCATGGATCTGATCGACATCGGTGCCAACCTCACCCACGACTCCTTCGACCACGACCGCGACGCGGTGATGCAGCGTGCCCGCGAGGCCGGCGTGGTGCAGATGGTCGTCACGGGCGCCAGCCGCGAACACTCGCCGCAAGCCCTGGCGCTCGCCCGCGCCCACCCCGGCGAGCTGTTCGCCACCGCCGGCGTGCATCCCCACCATGCCAGCGAGTACACCGCCGAGTGCGACGCGGAAATGCGCGCGCTGCACGCGCACGCCGAGGTGGTCGCGGTGGGTGAGTGCGGGCTGGACTACTTCCGGGATTTCTCGCCGCGGCCGGCGCAGCGTCGCGCGTTCTCGATGCAGCTGCAGATCGCCGCCGAGACCGGCAAGCCGCTGTTCCTGCATCAGCGCGACGCGCATGCGGACTTCATGGCCGTGATGCGCGAGTTCGAGGGCCGGCTGGGGCCTGCGGTGGTGCACTGCTTCACCGGCAGCCGCGCCGAGCTGTTCGACTACCTCGACCAGGACTGGCACGTCGGCATCACCGGCTGGCTGTGCGACGAACGCCGTGGCCAGCACCTGCGCGAGCTGGTCGGCAACATCCCCGCCAACCGGTTGATGATCGAAACCGACGCGCCCTACCTGCTGCCGCGCACGGTCCGCCCGGCGCCGTCGCACCGGCGCAACGAGCCGATGTACCTGGCGCACATCGTCGAGGAGCTCGCCCGCGACCGCGGCGAGGAGGTCGCCGTGACGGCGGCCAACAGCACGGCCACCGCGCGTGCGTTCTTCGGCTTGCCGGGCGGCGGCTGAACCACGCCGCATTCCGTTGCTGCCGGCGGCTCAGTCGCGCCCGGACAGGTGGGTCGCCAGGTCGTCGGCGCGGCGCCGGGTCAGCCACGTCGCCACGCTGTCCTCCAATTTCCAGTAGCGCTGGGCGGCGAATGCGACCCATGCGTCCCGGTACGCCAGCCATGCGCGCTGGGCGACGCGTATGTCCGGGCGTGTGACCGTGCCGAAGCCGATGCGGTCGGGATCACCACCGGACGCCTCCTCGCCCGGCGCGGGCGGCGCCATCAGCTGCCGGTAGACGCGGTTGAGGCGGGCGTCTGCGGCGGCGCGCTCGTCCGCGCTGGCGATCGGCAGGCTGTCGGACTCGAGCGTTGCCAGCAGCGCGACGAAGGCGTCGAGCGTGCGCTGTTCGTGCTGCACGTGGAAGGCCACCCGGCCGCTGCCGGACATGTCGACCTCGTTGTCGGCGCTGGTCGTGGCGAACGCGGTGGCGGTGGCCTGCAACGGTTCGAACGCGGCACGGTCGGCCTCGCGCCACGGCCGGGTCAGCCGGGCCAGGCGCTGGCGGCGATCCTGCGCGTCGAGGCGCGCGGCGTGGCCGGCGCAATAGCCCATCGCCAGCCCGCTGGTGATGTCGTCGCAGAAGTGGAAGCCGGTACCCGGGTCGGCCGAGTCCTTCATCGCCTGCAGATGGCTGACGCGGCCGTGCACTTCGGCAATCGCACCCCGCATCCGGCAGGCCAGCGCGGTGGCGAGCTCGAGGTCGCGCTCGGCACCGACGCCGTTGGCGTAAATCGTCAGCAGCAGGTCGTTGCCGGCGAACAGGAAGGCATTGTCCGCGCCGACGGAGTCGACATTGCGCAGGGCGCACTGTCGCGCCCGCACCGGATCGGCCGCCATGCCGATACCGTAGTACAGGGCCTCGGCATCGCAGTCGGCCAGTCCAGCCGCCTGCGCCGGGTCGGCGCGGTCGCTGGCCGGTGGCTGCAGGTCGCGCACCCGTTCGCAGGCCGCCACCGAGCTGGCGTATTCGGGACGGCGCGACGCGGGATCGTCGGCCCAGTTCCAGTCGGCGGCAGCCGCCGGAGCGGCAAGCAGCACTGCGAGCGAAACCGCGGCAAGGCGCGATGCGCGTTGCCGGGTCAAAGGCGTGGGGCGCAAAGCGACCGCCACGGCCACCGCCTACGGGCCTGCCTTCGACGCGGCCCGGACCTGGTCCTCGATTTCCTTGCAGGTGTCGGCAAGCTGCGTGGTGGTAAGTGCATCTAGCTTCTGCCTGGCCTTCGCGTACTCGGCGTCGAACAGCGCATCCATCTGGGCATCGCTCAGCCCCAGCTGTTGCCGCCCGGGCACCTGGCGCGCCGCATTGCGTACCGTGGCCGCGTCGGTCCGCCCCGGCGCGCACGCCTGGTCAAGTGCAAACAGGTTCGCGCTCATGCCGACCATCCCACGCAACCGGTCCATCCCCGGGCCGGTCGGCAGGTCTGCGGCGTCGACGGTGGCGACGGGCGCGCTCTCTGGCGCGCTGACCGGGGCCACCGGCGACGGCGCCGTGGTCGCGGCGACGACGGCCGCATTGTCCGGGAGTGGCGCGGTTGGTTCCGCGTCGGGCGCACTGCATGCCGACAGCATGACGGTGGCGAGCAGAGCGAGTGCCGATGTGATGGCGTAGCGGGAGAGATCCATGGCAGACGTCCTTGTGCAAAGTGGGAGGGCAGACCGTACCGCGCGCGGTCGCGTCGCCACAACACCGGCACGCGTCCGTTTCACTTCAAGCGCCGCGCTTGGAGATCCTGCAGGTATGCCTTGAAAGCACGCTCATCCCTGAGCGGATACGTGACCGGTTCTCCCTCCCGCACGCCATCAAACCCGGACACCAGCGACTCGTCTTCGAGCTTCAACCGCTGGAGCTGCCCGCCTGCATGCCCGATGTCGTAGACGTGCCACGCGTAGAACGTTCCGGATGTGTCCCGCGCGTTGTCCACCGCCCATCCCAGCAGAACAACCAGTTCCTGCTGGGGATCCGCGTCGGCATCGGCCATGAAGATCGACTGCGCGACCGCGTGCCGCCCGCCCTCCGAACCGAAGGTGCCGGCATGCGCGCGGGTCGCACCGGCGTCGCTCCACACGCACAGGGTGAGTTCCAGTTCGTCGGCGTCGTTGAGCGCGTAGCCCAGCTGGACCGGCACGCCGTCGGGCACGCGCTCCGGCCGTGATGCATAGCGGACCGGCGCGACGGTTACCTCAAGGATGCGATGGGTCGACCGGCTGAAATCCGGAGCGAGTGCCGAAGGCGCGCGATAGCCGCTGGCTTCCTGCAAGGCCGCACAGACGGGCGATGTGTCGATGGACGCCGACGGCGTCAGGGCGACGCTTCCGCTGGTCACGGCCCGTTCGGGATGCGCTTGGGCACACGCCGTCACAGCCATCACCACCAGGCAGCTGGCGAGCGCGGCCGGGGACAACGCCGGCGTGCCCGAGCGCGTGCCCGAGCGTTGCGCGACGGACCTACAGCTGGACAAGCTCGACCCGCCGGTTGCGGGCCTTGCCATCCTCGGTCGCGTTGTCGGCGACCGGTTCGGCCTGGCCGAAGCCCTTGGCCTGGAGCCGTGCGCGGTCGATGCCGCCAGCCGCGAGCGCGGCGACCACCGAGGCGGCGCGCGCCTCCGACAGCTGCAGGTTGTGGCCGGCATCGCCGGTGTTGTCGGTGTGGCCGTTGATGGAAAGCTTCAGCGCCGGGTCGTCGCTGAGCAGCTGCACAACCTGTTCGATCTGCGGCTGCGAGTCCGGCAGGATCTCGGCCTTGTCGGTGGCGAAGTTGACCTGCAGGGCGACGCGGCCGTCGGCATCGAGCTGCTGCTTCAGTTCGCTGGCCGGCAGCAGTGCGGCGGTTGCCTGGAACGGCGCCGACTCGATCACCATCCAAGAGCCGCTGGCGGTGTTGCCGACGAAGTGCAGCCAGATGTTGCGGTCCGGGCGGCGTACCAGCCAGGTCGCGACCTTGTCGTTGTAGATGTCGCCGCGGCCCTGCGAGTACGCCTGCTCCTCGTCCCAGGCGTCGATGATGTCCTTCGGCGGCTCCGACTCGGTGACCTTGACGCCGCCGGCCTGCGCGATCTGGTGGTCGATGTTGCGCACCACCTCGAGCCGCGACCAGCCCTTGCCGCGCTCGGCATGCACGAGCGATTCGAACACGCGTCCCTCGACCCACTCCAGTCGGTCGCCTGTCCACACCGCCACGCGGTCGAAGTCACGCACCGGGATCGGCCGGTTGGGGTGCCGGTAGCCGGTGGGCAGGGTGAAGTACGGGAAGTCGCCCAGTGCCGCCTCCGACACCGGCACCGACGCGATGTCGAAGCCCTGCGGTTCGGCCGGCTTGGGGGCCTCGGGCGCTGGCGCCGGCGCCCCTTCCGGCGCGGCGTCCGCACCGTCCGCGCTTGGGGTGTCGGGCGTGGCGCCATCCGTCCCGTCGGCGTTGCGGTCACCGCAGGCGGCAAGTGCGGCCGGAAGCAGGACGGCCAGCAGCGCGATCCGGAGGGGACGGGACAGGTCGTGGTTCATCGGTACGGCTCCTTGGGTGTCAGGGGGTGCCGGCGCGGGACCGCGCGTGGCGGGCGCCGGCATTGTCTTCCAGTTGCTCGATGGTACGCGGCAGCTCGAACAGGCCGGGGTCGAGCGGGCCGGCTTCCACCGCCACCACCTCGTAGCCGCGGATCGCTTCGCGACCGGCCAGCCGCCCGCGGAACGCGAGCAGCAGGCCCGTGCGCGGATCGACCCAGAGCGTCCCGTTGTCGGTGCCGTCCGGACCGCGACCGTCGGCGTGGCGGTAGCGCCACGTGCGCACCAGGTGGTTGGCGATGACGTCGACCGCGCCGGGCTCGCAGCGCGCGCCCATGTCGGTGCAGGGTGCATCCGGGTCCAGCCGGAAGGCGGTCCACGCCGGTGCGGGCACCGGCAGCGCGACATCGCCACTGACACTGACCAGCCAGGCCTGGTCGGCCGCGGTGTCGGCCAGCAGGTAACCGTCCTGGCCCCGCGACACTTCAAAGTCGATCCGCAGGCGATCACCGGACAGCCGAACGGTCATCGGCATCACCGCATCGCCGCGCACCGGGCCGATGCCGGTCGCGCGCGCGTGCAGGGTCACGTCGAAGACGCCCTCACCACTGCCGTCGCCGGCGATGGCGCCCGTCGCGGGCGCGAGCGCGAGCGTGCACAGACACAACACGATGCCGGCAACGCGTCGCATGTCAGCGCAGGCGCGACGGATTGCTGATCGGCGACTGCATCCGGACGATCGCGTACGACTCCAGCCGCATGCGGCTGTAGTGGCCGATCGAGCAGCGCAGGTCCTCGCGCCAGGTGTCGCCCTCGGTAATGAGCGCCGACAGGCCACCGATCACGCGGTCCACGAACGGCACGATCATCGGATAGCAGTAACGCACCCGGATCTTGAGGATGTTGGCGTCCTGCACGTTGAGGCCGCTGCCACCGACGCGGGTGTCGCGGAAGGCGAGGTTGTCGTTGGGCAGCGCGCGCCTGCCATCCCATTGCCGCTCGGCGAAATCGTTCCAGGCACTCCGCGTGGGACTGACGATCTCGATGTCGCTGTAGGCGACCACGTCGACCGCGGCCTTCGCCGCGCCTTCAAGCGCGCCGCCCATCCCGGGCGCGTCGACATACAGCGGCGTGATGCCGCGGATCAGGCCGCGCCGGATCTGGTCGATGTCGGCGCCGTGCACCGCGCCGGCGCGTGCCGCTTCGAGCGCGGCGTAATCGAGCGTCGCCTTGGCGCGGTAGATCAGCATGAACTGGAACGCGGCCAGCAGCAGGAACAGGAACGCCGGCACCACGATGACGAACTCCAGCAGCGACTGCCCCCGCTGGCGCCGCCCGTGCGCCGGGGCGTGCGTGGCGCGTCTCACCCCTCGATCGATTGCCATTGCAGCACCTCCCCCATGACCGGGCCGATCCGCGACAGGCTGCCGGCGCGCAGCTCGACCGTCGCGTGTGCGCCGCGTTGCGCGCACGCACGCCAAGGCTTCACGCCCTCGCGCCAGCCGAGCACCTCGCCTTGGCGGCCGAGGAACAGCAGGTCGAGCGGGTAGCCCATCCAGAACGTGTGCACCGAGCTGCACGGCGACAGCCACAGGGCCTCGGCGGCATCGCCCGCGAGCGGGCGCCGGCCCAGCAGCCCGCGCAACCGCGACCACCAGCGGTCGGCGCGCCACACCGTCGGCACCACGCAGGCGCCGCCGCGGTAGAGGCGCCCCGCCCTCACAGGATCCCCTGCTGCTTCATCTGCAGGTAGATGAAGTACGCCAGCACCAGGAAGATCAGCGGGAAGAAGAACATCACCAGCGGCAGCATCATCTTGACCGGCGCTTCCAGCGCGAGTTTTTCGGCGCGCAGGAAACGCTCCTCGCGGCGCTGGCCGGCCTGCGCACGCAGGGCGTCGCTGAGGCTGGCACCGACCCGGTCGGCCTGGATCAGCGAACTGGTGAAGTTGGCGATCTGCGAGATGTCCATCCGGTCCGACATCCGGCGCAGCGCCTCGGCGCGTGGCAGGCCGGCGCGCAGGTCGCGCAGCATGCGGGCGAACTCCTGGCCCAGCGGCCCCTGCGGCCCCTTCTGCACCGCCTGCTCGATCGCACCGGTGATGTTGAGTCCTGCCTCGACCGCCATGGTGATGAAGTCCAGGTAGGTCGGCAGGTCGCGGACGACCTTGCGTCGCCGCAGGTTGCGCTTCTCGCTGAGCCACAGGGTCGGGTACATCCAGCCCAGCGGCGCGCCGAACAGCACGCACATCAGCAACGTCGCCAGGCTCGCCCGGCCGAGCATCAGTACCAGCAGCGCGAAGAACAGGGTGACGATCACCGCGGCGACCACGCGCAGGCCGTACAGACTCTCCGGCGTCAGCACGTAGTCCTGCCCGGCCGACTGCAGCGCGCGGTGGGTCTTCTCCAGCTGCGCGGACTTGAGGCGCGGCGCGATCGCCAGCGTCGTCGCGGTCACCACCGGCCAGATCAGCTGCAGTCCGCGCGGAAGCGGATCCTGGTAATGGCGGTCTTCCGGCGGCACCTGCTGCAGCAGGCCGCGGGTGGCCACGAACACCAGTCCGACCGCGGCGGCCGCCGACAACGCGACGAGGATCAGCAGCATGTTCATACGTCGATCGTCATGATCTTGCGGCACATCCGGTAGCCCAGGTATTCCATCACCACGCAGATGGCGATCACCGTCCAACCGATCGGGGTATGGAACATCGGCCGCATGGTTTCGGGGTAGGCGAACGCGAGGAAGGCGACCATCGCGACCGGCAGCATCGCCATGACGATGCCCTGCAGGCGCCCCTGCGAGGTCAGTGCCTTGACCTTGCCTTCCATGATCAGCCGGCGCCGCAGCGTCTCGGCCAGGATGGTCAGGCTTTCGGCAAGGTTGCCGCCGACCTCGCGCGAGATCTGCACGGCCGAGACGAACAGCTTGACGTCCTGCACCGGCACGCGCTCGGCGAAATGGTCGAGTGCCTCCTCGGTCTTCACTCCCATGCGCTGCTCGCGCAGCACCAGCGCGAGCTCCTGCGCCAGCGGCGGCATGCCGTCGGCGACCATCGCCTCCATCGCCGGGCCGAAGCCGACACCGGCCTTCATGCTGCCGGCCAGCATCAGCAGACCGTCCGGCAGCTGCTCCTGGATGCGGTCGATGCGGCGCTGGCGCATCCACACGTAGATCTTGCGCGGCAGCACCGCCAGCAGCACCACCGCGGCGATCGGCAGCAGCAGGTTGCCGGTGACCGCCCACAGCACCAGCGGCACCAGCACCAGCAGGGCGACGTTGACGGTGAACAGGCTGCCGGTGTTCATGAACATGAACATGTCGGCGAGGTTGATCCGCGCCTGGTTGACGAAGCTTTCCTGGTAGCGGTGCATGAACCGCTCGCTGGCCTGCACCGCGACGATGCCGGCAGCCGCCACGCCAACGAACACCAGCACGCCGATCAGCCAGACGCTCATCCGTTGCCTCCCGGCTTGCGGAAGATCGACAGGTCGACCGGTACGCCGCGTTCGGCCAGCTCCTCGTAGAACTCCGGCACCGCGCCGGTGGCGATGAAGTCGCCCTCGACCCGGCCGTCCGCGCCGGAATGGTTGCGCGGGCGGAACAGGAACACGTCCTGCATCTGGATGGTGCCGCTCTCCAGCCCGGTGATCTCGGTGATGTGGCTGACCTTGCGCGAACCGCAGGGGTAGCGCCGCTGGTGCACGATCAGGTCGACCGCCGAGGCGATCTGCTCGCGCACGACCGTCATCGGCAGGTCCATCGACGACATCAGCACCATCACCTCCAGCCGCGACAGCGCCTCGCGCGGGTTGTTGGCGTGGGCGGTGGTCAGCGACCCCTCGTGGCCGGTGTTCATCGCCTGCAGCATGTCCAACGCCTCGCCGCCGCGGCATTCGCCGACCACGATGCGGTCGGGGCGCATGCGCAGCGCGTTCTTGACCAGGTCGCGGATCGTGATCTGGCCCTTGCCCTCGAGGTTGGGCGGGCGCGCCTCCAGCGCGACCAGGTTGGGCTGCACCAGCTTCAGCTCGGCAGCGTCCTCGATGGTGACGATGCGCTCGTGGTCCGGGATGAAGTTCGACAGGATGTTGAGCAGCGTGGTCTTGCCCGAGCCGGTGCCGCCGGTGACCACGATGTTGCGGCGCTCGCGCACCGCGATGGTCAGGAAGTCGAGCATCGCCTGGTCCATCGAGCCGAAGGTCAGCAGGTCCTCGCCCGTGAGCTTGCGCTTGGCGAACTTGCGGATGCTGACGCTGGCGCCGCGCAGCGCCACCGGCGGGATGATCGCGTTGACGCGCGAGCCGTCCTTGAGGCGCGCATCGACCATCGGCGAGCTCTCGTCGATGCGCCGGCCAAGCGGGGTGACGATGCGCTCGATCGCCGACAGCACCGCGCGCTCGCTGGTGAAGCACACCTCGGACTTCTCGATGCGGCCGTTGCGCTCGATGTAGATCTGGTCGAACGCGTTGACCATGATCTCGGTGACCGTGTTGTCGTCGATCAGGTCTTCCAGCGGGCCCAGGCCGATCGCCTCGTCGAGCACCTGCTTGGCCAGCCGGCGCGGGTTGATGCTCCTGGGCAGGTCGGCGAACTCGCGGGCCATGATCTCGTCGATGAGCGTCATGGTGGCCTCGCGCAGTGCCTCGTCGCTGAGGCTGCGTACGTCCAGCCGGCGCAGGTCCATCTGCTTGACCAGCGCGCCGTGCACGCGTGCGCGCCAGACGTTCATCTCCGGTGGCAGGTCACCGGCGCGGGCAATCTCGCGCGAATCGGACGGCGCCGGCGCCAGCGGTGCGGGTGACGCAGGCACTGGTGGCGCGACCGGCTCGTTGGCCGCCGCCACCGGCGCGGTGCGGGCGTCCTCGTTGACCACCCGGATGCGGTACTCGCCGATCTCGACCAGGTCGTGCCGGGTCAGGGGGCCGTGGCTGTGCTTGACCTTCTGGCCGTTGACCAGCACCGCCGCGCGCCCGCCGCCGAGCGACTCGATGAAGATGCCGTCGTCCAGCCGCTTGAGCGCGGCATGGCGGCTGCCGATGTTCCAGCCCTGCAGCACCACCAGGTTGCCGTCGCCGCGGCCGATGCCGCACTCGCGGTGCAGGCAGCGCACTTCGCGCGGGTCGCGGTTTCCGGTTTCGATCAGGACGTTGAACATGGTGGTTGCCTACTGCCCGAGCTTGCGGCCGAGGTCGCTCTCGTACATCTCGCGGATCCGCCGGGCCTGCTCGAGGCCGTCACGGTTATGCTGCGAGTCCGGGCCGACGATGCGCGGCGTCACGAACACCACCAGGTCGGTCTGGTTGGCGCGGAACCGGTCGGAGCGGAACAGCCGGCCGAGGATCGGGATCTCGCCGAGGATCGGGAACTTGTCGGCCGACTTTGCGGCGTTGATGTCGGTCAGCCCGGAGATGACGATCGTCTCGCCATTGCGCACGTTGACCTCCGAATGGGTGCGGCGTGTCAGGAAGCCGGGGATGCCGTTCACGGTGATGCTCGGGTCGATGCGGCTCACCTCGGCCATCAGCGTGGTCATGATCTCGTCGGAGCCGTTGACCACCGGCGAGATGTCGAGCTTGATGCCGTATTCCTTGAACTCGACCTGGGTCTGGCCGAACAGCGAGGAGATCGGGATCGGCACCTCGCCGCCGACCAGGAAGTTGGCCTCGCCGCCGCTGCGCGTGCTCAGGTGTGGCGACGCGAGCGCGTAGGCCTTGCCCTTGTTGACCAGCAGGTTGATGCGCGAGGTGATCGAGGTCGCCAGCCCGAACGCTGTCTGGATCGGGTTGGCCAGGCCGTCGAACTCGGGCTTGTCGAAGTCGCTGCCATCCGGCAGCACCCGGAACTCCGACGAGGACGAGTCGTACAGCGCGCCGGCGTTGGGCCCGTCGATGCTGCTGTCCCAGCGGATGCCGAGTTCCTCGAGCGCGTTGCGGTCGAACTCCATGATCTGGACGTCCATCATCACCATCGGCCGCATGCCGACCGCGTCGACGCTGCCGAGGTTGACGATGCTCGGGTAGGCCTTGCGCATCTCCTCGATGCGGTACCAGTCGGCCTGGCTGATGTCCTGCCCGGTCACCACGACGTTGCCGCCGACGATGGACACCCGCGCGTTGCCAGCCGGTCCGAGCATCGACTGCAGTACGCGCGCGGCCTGGCACCGACGATGGTCACCGGGACGTCGCGCTGGCTGCCGTCCTGGAACCACAGGTGCAGCGCGGTGTTGCCCGGCTCGCTGGCGATGATCACCAGCTCGCGTCCGCCGAGCGTCTTGACCTCGAGCAGCTCGCCGCTGCCGACCGCGACGCGGCGCAGCGGGACATCGACGCTGTGCACCACCACCTGGCCGCCGTACAGGGTCAGTTCCGCCGGCAGTGGTCCCTGGCCGGACCCGACGTCCGGGAGCGGTGCGGGGCTGGCGGCGCGCGTGCGCGCCAGCTCGCTGGATTCCGGCACGTAGTTCGCGCCGGGTGCCGGCTCCGGTGCGCGCTGCGCCGGCGCGGCGGCGTCGAGCATCGAACGCGCCTGGGCGATGGTCGCCTGCGCCTGTTCGGCGCCGTCGGCGGCGTCCTGGCCGGCGCCCGTCGCGAACGCGTTTCCTCCTGCAAGCACCATCGCCAGCGTCGCCGCCAGGCTCCCGGCCCGACCTGCAGCCCCTTTCAATCGCTTCAACGTCCACCCCCGATGATGAATTCCACACCGCCCGTGCGGCGACGCGCGACCGGCCGTGGCGCGCCGCGCAGCAGTTCGCTTTCCGTCAGTCCGTCCAGCCCGAACGCGCTGCCGTCCTCGCGTTGGCGCAACAGCACCCGCAGGTCGCCGGCCTTGTCGGCCACGGTCAGGCGCTCGGCCTGGCGCGGTTGCAGCTCCAGCGTCATGGTCGAGAAGCCGAGGCCGCCCTCGTCGTTGGCCAGTTCCTCGCCGATGCGGGTGCCGGTGGCCAGGACGTTGATGTCCTCCAGCAGCGGCATCACCCGGGTGTTGCCGCCGTCCTGGTCGACCGACATCAGGATGTCCACGCGGTCGCCCGGCGTGACCATGCCCGAGATCGAATTGGTCTCGTCCACCTGCAGCGTGTAACCGACCCGGCCGGCGCCGATCACACGCGAGAACTGGTCGTACAGCGGCACCAGCGCGGCGCCCGGGAGCGGCGCGCCTTCGCGCACCGGGGAGCGCAGCATCCGCCCCATCAGTTCGGCGTAGTTGTCCGGGGTGACCGCGTCGGCGGGCACGAAGTCGACCGGCACCTCGCGCACCGCGAGGTCTTCCTCGTTGATGACGGTGCCGATGTCCATGTCGCGCTTGGGCACCGCGACCGGGACCATTTCGGTGGCCGCTTCGCGGGTGCGTTCGTCGACCTCGGCGCGGATGTAGCCAACCGCCGATACCGCGGCGATGAGGCCAAGCAGCACGGCGACGCCGATGTAGAGGAGGTTTCGATTCACTGTGGGCATGTGCGGTCCATCAGGTCAGTGGGATCCAGGAGAGCGACAGCGCGTCGACGAACGCGACGTAGGCATCGCGCATGGCCTGGACGAGTTCGAGGATCACGTTGGGGTTGGCCACCAGTACCAACACGACGAACAGCAGCAGCACGCTGTACTCGACCAGCCCTTGGCCGGCCTGAAGCCGGCGGCGTCGCCACGGCCGGTGCGTGCGGTGACCCCCTGTCATCGGCTGGTTCATCGTCCGGTCCGGTTGGCCAGCACGGTGGTGCTGCCGCCTTCGCGCTGGATCGCCAGCGACAGGTGCTCGCCGCCGCGGCTGAACTCGACCAGGCACTGGCTGGCCATCACCGAGCATCCGGCGCCCTCCGGCTTCCAGTCGTCGGCGGCAAGCCGACTCCGGTAGAACAGGTAGTTCTGGCTCGGACTGAGCGTGTTGCGCAGCGCCAGCGTCCGCGGCTGGCCCGTCAGGTCCAGGTACTGCACGTCGCTCAGCACCTCGGTGTTGGCCGGTTGCACCAGCCAATCACCCGGCCGTTGCTTCGATGGCTTGGCGCGGGTGTCCATGACGCCCACCGTGGCCTCGGTGCCGCCACCGACGGCCTCGACCTGCACCGTGATGTAGTGCCGGCCCTGCAGGTGGCCCATCACCGTGCCGGTGCCCAGGTCGTCCTCGACCACCGCGCCGGCCCACTGCTCGCGGTAGAACCGCTGCACCTCTTCCGGCCGCATGCGCGTGCGGAACTTGCGGGTGCTCATCGGCAGGCCGTTGAACAGCATTTCGCCGGCGACCTCGATGCTCTGCGCACCATCGGGCAGCGGCACGTCGGGCCAGGCGGTCGCCGCCACCGTCATCGGCAGCGCGAGCAGTCCGGCCAACGCGGCAGCCCGCCACTCACCGCCGCGGGGCATACGGCTCCAACCGCGGCTTGGGGACGACATCCGGCTTGATGTGGCCGATCTCGAGGTCATCGAGCACGCCGATGACCGGGATGGAGTCGGGCAAGTCCCAGTCGGGCAGCACGCCGCCAAGGTAGGCGGTCGGCACCAGAGTGCGCACCTGGGCGAGCACACTGCGCCGGTGGGGCGAGCCGCCGCTGCCTGCGCCGGCCGCGTTCCAGGCATCGGCCAACAGCATCTGGCGCGACTCCATCCGCAGGTTGATGGCATCGAACGGCGCCAGGTAGGCGGCGGGACGCCCGTCGGCCGTGCGCAGGTTCTGCGGGTTGATCGACACGCGGGTCTCGATCAGCCCCTCGCTGTTGGGCGGGAACTCGCCCGGGAACGATTCGGCCATCTCCAGCACGTCGTCCATGAAGCCCGGCGCGCCGCGGTTGCGATAGGCGCCGAGTTCGACGTCCGCATTCCGCAACAGCGGCTGGTTGCTGAAGGTATTGAGGAACAGGTCCGGTACGACCGCGTTGGCCGCGGGCGGCGCCGGCAGGTTGCTGGTGATGGGCTGGTCGGCCGGCGCGAAGTGGCGGGCCATCAGCAGCCGTTCCGTCCGTGCGCGCTCGGGGACGCCGTAGTCCTTGGCGACCGTGGCTTCCCACGCCGATGCGCGGGCGATCTGCTCACCCTTGTGCTGCAGGTGGATGTACTTGGCCAGCACGGGCACGAGCAGGAACAGCGGAACCAGTACCGCGCCCATGACCGCGACCTCGGTGAGCGATTGCCCACGCTGCGCGCGGCGTGCCCCGTGCACGTTCCGCATCCCGCGGAAGCCGCGTCTGCTCATGCGCCGGCTCCAGCCGGGGGCGGCGCGTACGCATCGCGGTCCAGCGCATCACCGACGGTGAAGGTGCGGGTCCGGATGCGGCAACCCTTGCCGTCGACCGGCTCCTGCGCCAGCACGATCGACTCCAGGCTCGCTTCGACCGGCCGGGCCGGGCTGCAGCCCTCGCCGACGGCCTGGTCGTTGAACCCGAACGACCGGCCGCCCGACCACAGGCATTGTTCGATCTCGCCATCCACGCTGCGTCCGCGCCACGCGCGGCACGCCTGCCCGGCGACCTGGCGCTCGCCGATGGCCTCGAAGCCGTCCGCCCCGCCTGCGGACGGATCCAGCGGGAAGCGCGGCAGTATCTCGCCGCCCGCCACCGGTTCGGCGCTGTCGCCGGCAGCGGCATCGTCGCCCAGCGCGCGGCTCATCTCGACCGACCCGTCGGCGTAGCTGTAGCGCCCGCCATGCTCGAGCCGGAACAGGCAGCTGTCGACCGGCGCACCGTCCTCCAGCCCGAGCGTCCACTGCTCGTCGCGGACGACTTCCAGCGTCGGTGACGCCCAGATCCGGACCCGGGTCGTCCCGAGCCGCTCGAGCTCGGCCGCGGTCAGCTCGCGGACCGGCCAGCCGGTTTCGCGGCAGCGCGCCAAGGCGAACCGGTAATCGCGCTGCGCGGCATTGGCGCCCTCGACCACGAGTTCATGCACCTGGTCCAGGTGGATCGCCGGCCAGTCCGCCACGGCGCCTTCGTCCGTGGGGCCGGCAGCGGCGGTCTGCGCAGCCTCGTTCGCGACGTCCCCGGGTTGCGCAGCCGGGCCGTCGCTGCAGGCGGCCAGCAACGCGGCAGTGAGTGCCGGCACCAGTAAGAGCCGGGCCATGGTGGCACGCGCGAGCATCACGTTGCCCCGCCCGCCAGGCCCAGCGCATTGCGCACACCCGCCGGGGTTTCGACCAGCCGGGCCTGCCAGTACGGGCTGAACAGGCTGCCCCATTCGCGCAGGCCGTCTTCGCGCCGGAACATGTCCAGCGACACCGGCCGCTCGAAGTACACCTCGGCCGACGCCAGCGCGGAGATGCGCGCGGTCTGCTCGGCCAGCGCCATCCGGCCGTTGGCGAGCCCGACGGTAGTGCTGGTCCGGGCCTCGCTCATGTCCACCGTCGCCTCGACCGTGAACACCGGGCCTTCGCCGAACCGGCCCTTCTTCGTTGCCTTCAGGTCGTGGTAGTCACGCAGGCCGTTGTAGCCGGTGAAGTACGCACCCCTGGCCTTGCCACCATGGACCGACACGTTGGGGTCGTTGGCCGCCGCCCGGCTGACGAGGTCGCGCGGATTCATGCCGCCGTAGACCCCGTAGCGCCGGTTGTCGAACGGCGAACGCCAGCCACGGTTGTTGTTGAAGCCCGGCAGGAACCGCTGGCCGCGGTAGGTCGTCACCGCCTGCGCGCCACCCCAGCCGACCGGGACGTCGATGTCGTCGATGCCGAGCCAGCTGGGCAGGTCGACCTTGACCTGCATCGTGTCCAGCGCCGCCCAGCGGTTGTACTCGACCATGTCGGTGCCGCCGTAGGTCGCGAACTTGATCAGCGCGCCAAGCGACTGGCTGCGGTCCCAGCTGAAGCCGTCGCGCGATTGCATGACGACGTTGCGGTAGCGGTTGAACGCCTCGCTCTGCCCGCGTCGCGGAAGTCGGTGGAAGTCGAGGAAGCGGTTCTGCGAATCCACCAGCTGGCCGACCAGCACGCCGGCCCCAAGGGCACTCAGGCGGGCCCGGTCGACATTGCCCTTGAGCACCGTGTTGGCGATATGCACCGACTCGGCCTTGGACGCAAAGGTGATCGCCAGCGACGCCGCGCCCGCGTAGAAGCCGTTGAGCTCGTCCAGCAGCGTGATCGCACCCTGGATCATCGGCTGGGCGGTCCGGCGGGCCGCCTTCAGGCCCTGGTCCGCGACCTTGAAGCCGGTCGCCAGGAGGCGCGCGGGTATTGCCACCGGCGGAAACGGGATCAGGCTCAGCGCCTCGAACAGCGTCTTGAGGTTGAACGCGGCCTGGTTGAAGTGGTTGATCCACGAATAGATGCTGACGAACTGGGCGACGGCCACCTCGTTGGCCACCCGCCCGCGGTTCATGTACGCGGCGAAATTCCAGGCCCGCGCCTGCTGCACCGCGACGCTGTAGGCGGCGGCGTCGGCCGCATTGGTCAGCTGGACCTTCCGGTGGACCACCTGCCCGGTGTTGAACAGCAGCACGGTGCCGACCGCCAGCACCAGCAGGAACACCACGCCCAGCACGAGGGCCTGGCCGCGGTGCCGACGTGCGCCGGGGGCGGTGAAGCTGCGGTGGGGAAAAGGGGCTGGCATGCCCGTCACCTCGCGACGGCGGCGACGCGCGGGCCTGCGCCCGCGGTCGGGAGATCCTGGAATCGGGTGGGGGACGTCGTCGCTGACGACGCATCCCCGAGGTCGGTGCCCCCGGCGGGGCACCGATGCGCTGCAACGCCTACTTGTTGTTGTAGGCGTCCATTCCCTTGGTCTTGTCCGCTTCCGTCTGTGCGTCGCTGGCGGTGTTCTGGGCGCGGTTGATGGACTGGGTCGCGCTTTCGCCCGACAGCTCCTTGGCCATGCCGGCGACGCCGCTGCGGACCGTCCCGCCGAAGGCGGTGATGGCGGCGATGGCGGCGATGGCGATGAGCGCGGTGATGATGATGTACTCGGTCATGCCCTGGCCGCGCTGGCGGCCGGCACCAAGACGGAGGTGCTTGATCTGCATTGGTTGATCTCCCTGCGTAAAGGTTCGGCGGAACGTCTTCCTGCATCACCCCGACTGACACGTTGCGTCGCAAATTGCCGTGCGGGGGCGATCGGGAGCCTACAAGGGCGACCCTCCAAGTCAACGGCAGTTAAATGACAATCGGCCGTTTTGTGACAGGTTTCACCAAAATTTGCCTGTTCAGCGAATTTTTTACCTGCGAGCACACAAAAAAAGCCGCGCGCCGCCCTGAGGCGACGCGCGGCTGGCCGGGTTGGTCAGCGCAGGCTGGCGAGAGTGGTTTCGCAGGTCTCGGCGCGGTAGGCGTCGGACATCGCCACGTCGTCGAGTTCCACCCGCCGGGTGGCGACCGTCAGGGCTTCTGCGAACTGCCGGTCGAACTCGCCGGCCTCGCTGCCCATGGCGATGGCCTGGTCGCGCTGGGCGGCCTTGTGGGCTTCCAGCTGGCCGGCGCTGGCGCCGCAGGCCTGCGCGTAGGCGTGGGTGGTCGCGGCGGCGCCGGCCCAGCCGAGCTCGACCAGGCGGGCGTCCAGCTCGGCGGCATCGCCGGCCGGGACAGCGGCGGTCGCGGCGGTCGCGGGGGTCTCGGCGGCCGAGGCCGGCGCTGTGGCGTCGGGCGCCGGGGCGGCGACTTCGGTCGACGGTGCGGCCGGATCGTTGCAGGCGGTCAGGCCGGCGAACACCAGCGCGGCCAGCAGGGTGGGTCGGAACAGCGACATGCGGACTCCTTTCGATGACAGGGAATGTCGCCGGCGGCGGGGGCCGGCCGGCGACGGGCCATCATACGAAGGAGCCGCCGCGCGGGCGCGGCACGGGTTCTCAGCTGCGCAGGCCGGTGCCGCGCTTGAGCAGCCACAAGCCCAGCGCCGTCAGGCCGACCACGAAGCCGACCATCAGCGCGAACGCGATCCACAGCGGCACGTCGCTGACCCCGAGCAGGCCGTAGCGGAACGCATTGACCATGTAGAAGATCGGGTTGGCGTGGGTCATCGCCTCGGCCCAGCCGGGCAGCAGCTTGACCGAATAGAACACGCCGCCCAGGTAGGTCAGCGGGGTCAGGATGAAGGTCGGTACGATCGCGATGTCGTCGAACTTCCTGGCGTAGACCGCGTTGACGAAGCCGGCCAGGGCGAAGATCGTTGCGCCCAGCAGCACGGTGGCCAGCGTCACCAGCGGGTGCGGCACCCGCACGTCGGTGAACAGCGAGGCGATCAGCAGCACGATCGCGCCGACCGCCAGCCCGCGGGCGACAGCGCCGGCGACGTAGCCACCGAGGATCACCCAGTTGGGCATCGGGCTGACCAGCAGCTCTTCGACGTGGCGACCGAACTTGGCGCCGAAGAACGACGAGGCGATGTTGCCGTAGCTGTTCTGGATGATGCTCATCATCACCAGGCCGGGGACGATGAAGTCCATGTAGGCGATGCCGTCCATGGTGCCGATCCGCGAACCGATCAGCCCGCCGAAGATCAGGAAGTACAGCGTCATGGTGATCGCCGGCGGCACCAGCGTCTGGGCCCAGATGCGCAGGATCCGGCTGATCTCGCGGCGCGCGACGGTGCCCAGCGCGACCAGGTTGGGGTGGCTCATGCTCGCGCCTCCGGCAACGTCGCCGTGGCCGGTTCGCCGGCGGCGACCATGCGCACGAACAGCTCTTCCAGCCGGTTGCTCTTGGTACGCATGGACCGCACCCTGATGCCGGCATCGCCAAGCGCGGCGAACACGCGGTTGAGGTCCATCGCGCGCGGCATCTCGATGTCGAGCGTGTGGTCGTCGCGCGCCAGCACGGTGGTGCCTTCGATCTCCGGCAGCACCGCCGGCAGCGCACCGTCGATGTCGAGCACGAATCCCTCGACGTCGAGCCGGGCCAGCAGGGTCTTCATCGGCCCGGCGGCGACGATCGTGCCGCGGTCGATGATCGCCAGGTTGCGGCACAGGTACTCGGCTTCCTCGAGGTAGTGGGTGGTGAGGATGATGGTGGTGCCGGCGGCGTTGATCTCACGCAGGGTCTGCCACATGCCGCGGCGGATCTCGATGTCGACACCGGCGGTGGGCTCGTCGAGGATCAGCAGGCGCGGCCGCGTCATCATCGCGCGGGCGATCATCAGCCGGCGCTTCATGCCGCCAGACAGCGTCCGGCTCATCATCCGGGCCTTGTCCCACAGCTGCGCGCGCCGGAGCTCCTCCTCGGCGCGCTGCAACGCCACCTCGCGGGGGATCCCGTAGAACCCCGCGTAGTTGACGAGGATGTCGAGCGGCTGCTCGAAGGTGTTGAAGTTGATTTCCTGCGGCACCAGCCCCATCAGGCGCATCGCCGCGTCGCGGTCGCGGCGGATGTCGGTACCGAAGATCTCGACCGAGCCCGAGGTCAGGTTGACCAGCGAACTGACGATGCCGATCAGGGTGCTCTTGCCGGCGCCGTTGGGCCCGAGCAGGGCGAAGAAGTCGCCCTCGGCCACGTCGAGCGACACGCCCTTGAGGGCTTCGACGTGGTTGTCGTAGGTCTTGCGCAGGTCGCGGACGGACAGCGCCGGGACGGCCGTGTCCGGCGCGGCGGCGGTCGCCTGGTTCTGGGTCATCGGGTCTTGGCCTTGCCGGTGCTGGTACTGGTGTTCGTGCTGGTGTTTCTGCCTGTCGCACGTGCGGTCCGCCGTGCCGGCCCGTGGGCGGCTGGGCGGGGTCTGCGGCGATCCCCGGTAGTATAGGCGGCCCGGTGGCCGCGGCCCGGCCACCCCGTGCACACACTGTTCCGCGGATCCTCCCGGGCAGGCGAATCCGAAGGTCCCCGTGGCAATCCAGCATTTCCCCCTCAAACTCGTCTCGCGCCGCATGCTCGCCCCGAGCGTCGGTCACTACGTGTTCGTGCGCGACGACGGCGCGCCGCTGGACTTCATCCCCGGCCAGTTCATCCAGGTCCACTTCCAGTACGCCGATGGCACCGCGACCAAGCGCTCCTACTCGCTTGCGACCATCCACGACCACGCGATGGGCCCCGGCGAGGCGGTCGAGATCGCGGTCAGCTACGTGCCCGGCGGCGCCGCCACCGCGCTGTTCGAAGGGCTGGATGCGGGCGACACCGTCGACGCCAGCGGGCCGTTCGGCCGCTTCTGCCTGGTGCCGGCCGACACCAACCGGCGCTACCTGCTGATCGGCACCGGCACCGGCGTCACCCCGTACCGGGCGATGCTGCCGCAGCTGGAGCGTGCGATCGCCGAACGCGGTATCCAGGTGGTACTGCTGTTCGGCGCGCGCACCCCGGACGAGCTGCTGTACGGCGACGAGTTCCGTGCGTTCGCGGATCGCCACCCCGACCACTTCCGCTTCGTGCCGTGCTTCTCGCGCGTACTGCCGGCGGCAGGTTCGCCCCACGCCCATGCCGATGTACGCCACGGCTATGTGCAGCAGTTCCTGCCGGACTTCGCCCCCGACCCGGACGGCGACATCGCCTACCTGTGCGGCAACCCGAACATGGTCGACAGCTGTTTCGAGGCGCTCAAGGAGAGCGGCCTGGAGGTCAAGCAGATCCGTCGCGAGAAGTACGTCAGCAGCAAGTAGCGACGCCGGCGGACGCGGCCCGGGAGTCCCGGCTCCCCCCGACCTTTGTCACGTTCTCCGCGCGACCCCCGTCTGTCATCCTGAGGCGATTGGCCTTGGACCAGAGGGGATCCATGCATACGACCCGTTTCCTGCCGGCCGCGCTCGCGGCATCGGTGGCGACCCTGTTGCTGGCCGGTTGTGGGCCGGCCGATGCGCCGCCGGCTGGCGCCGCCCGCTTCGGCGACATCGCATTCGAACCGTGTGCGCTGAAAGGCGCGGCCGGTGTCGAACCGGTAGCCGCGCAATGCGGCACGCTCGAGGTCGCCGAGGACCCGTCACGTCCTGACGGCCGCCGCATCGCCCTGCAGCTGGCCTGGCTGCCGGCCAACAAGGGCAGCGCGGTCGGCACCGGCGACCCGGTGTTCTTCCTCGCCGGCGGCCCCGGCCAGGCCGCCACCGAACACGCCGCTACCGTCCAGCGCATGTTGGCCGACGTCGGCAAGCAGCGCGACATCGTGCTGGTGGACCAGCGCGGGACCGGCGGCTCCAACCCGCTCGACTGCCGCGCGGCGGACGGCACGCCGCTCGAACTCGACGCAATGGTCGCGGCAACGCCGGAGGCGATGGCCGCGTTCGCAGGCAAGTGCGCCGCCGGGCTGGAAGGCCGCGCCGATCCGCGCTTCTACACCACCACCGACGCCGTGCGCGACCTGGACACGGTGCGCGCCGCGCTCGGGGTCGAACAGGTCAACCTGGTGGGCGTGTCCTACGGCACGCGGGTGGCGCAGCAGTACGCGATGACCCACCCCGACCACGTGCGCACGGTAGTGCTGGACGGCGTCGCGCCCAACGACCTGGTGGTCGGTGGCGAGTTCGCCCGCACCCTCGAAGACGCGCTGGCGCTGCAGTCCGAGCGTTGCCGCGCGCTGCCCGACTGCCGCGAACGCTACCCGGTCGACATGCGCGAGCAGCTGCGGACGGTGATGGAGCGCCTGGAGGCGGCGCCGGTGGAGGTGGAGTACCGCGACTCGCGCACCGGCCAGCTGCGGCGCGACACGGTCACCGCCGACGCCGTCGGCGGGCTGGCCTTCATGTTCTCCTACGTCCCGCAGACCGCGTCGCTGCTGCCGTTGATGATCGACGAGGCCGCCAACGGCCGTTACGCGCCGCTGATGTCGCTGGTGCAGATGAGCGGCGAGCAGATGCAGGGACAGATGACCCGCGGCATGCAATGGTCGGTGCTGTGCGCCGAGGATGCCGGGCGCTACCGGCCCGACGCAGCCGACGGCGAGACCATCGTCGGCAGCGAGCTGGCGCAGGCGTTCTTCGCGCCGTGCTCGGTGTGGCCGCACGGGCAGGCGCCGGAGGGGTTCCATCGTCCGTTCGAGTCCGACCTGCCGGTGCTGCTGCTGTCGGGCGAGCTCGACCCGGTGACGCCGCCGCGCTACGGCGAGCGCGTCGCCGCCCACCTGGCCAACGGCCGCCACCTGGTGCTGGAGGGACAGGGCCACAACGTCGCCCCGGTCGGCTGCATGCCCAAGCTGCTCGGGCAGTTCATCGAGAGCGCCGATGCCAAGGCGCTCGACGCGTCGTGCCTGGAGCCGCTGACCTACGTGCCGCCGTTCGTGCATTTCAACGGGTGGTCGCCGTGAGCCGCGTCCGACCCGCCCTTCGCCACGCGCCGCGCCAGCACCGGCTGCATGAGGAACCGACCGCATGATTTCCGCCGACAACCTGCACAAGTCATTCAAGACCAAGACCGGCGTGGTCAAGGCCGTCGACGGCGTCCGTTTCGAGGCGCGGGACGGCGAGATCACCGGCCTGCTCGGCCCCAACGGCGCCGGCAAGACCACCACCCTGCGCATGCTCTACACGCTGATGACGCCCGACAGCGGCTCGGTCAGCGTCGATGGGATCGACACGGCCGCCAACCCGACCGCGGTGCGGCGCGCACTGGGCGTGCTGCCCGACGCGCGCGGGGTCTACAAGCGCCTGACCGCGCGCGAGAACATCGCCTACTTCGGCGAGTTGCACGGCATGTCGAGGGCCGACATCGATGCGCGCACGAAGGCGCTGTCGGCCGCACTGGACATGGAGGAGATCCTCGATCGCCAGACCGAGGGCTTCTCGCAGGGCCAGCGCACCAAGACCGCGATCGCGCGCGCGCTGGTGCACGACCCGCGCAACGTGATCCTGGACGAGCCGACCAACGGCCTGGACGTCATGACCACCCGCGCGATGCGCGAGTTCCTGCGCCAGCTGCGCGCCGAGGGCCGTTGCGTGATCTTCTCCAGCCACATCATGCAGGAGGTCGCCGCGCTGTGTGACCGCATCGTCATCATCGCCAAGGGCCAGGTGGTGGCCTCGGGCACCGCCGACGAACTGCGCGAGCGGTTCGGCGAGACCAACCTGGAGGACGCCTTCGTCAAGGCGATCGGCACCGACGAGGGCCTGCACGCATGAGCACCGGCAACGCATTCTTCCGCCAGTTGTGGTCGGTCGCCCGCAAGGAGCTGCGTGACTTCGCCCGCGACCGTCGCACGCTGGCGCTGACCCTGTTGATGGGTCCGCTGCTGTACCCGGCGATCATGCTGGGCATCGGCACGATGGCCGAGAGCCGCGCGCGCACCCAGCTCGACGAGACCCTCAAGGTGCCGGTGGTCGGTGCCGAACACGCACCGCACCTGGTGGCCTTCCTCGCCGGCCATGGCATCGAGGTGGCCGAGCCGCCGGCCGACGTCGACGCGGCGATACGCGAGCAGACCTTCGATGCCGCGCTGTCGGTCGACCCGGCGTTCGCCGAGGACTGGCGCGCGGGCCGGCCGGCGCGTGTCGACGTGGTCCACGACAGCACCCGCCGCAACGCCGAGATTCCGGTCAAGCGCCTGCAGGCCGCCCTGCAGGCGTATGCCGGCCAGGTCGGCGCGCTGCGGCTGTATGCCCGCGGCATAGACGCCACGGTGACCCAGCCGATCGCGCTGGGCAGCCGCGACCTGGCAACGCCGGAAGCCAAGCGTGGCGTGCTGCTGTCGATGCTGCTGCCGTACCTGCTGATCCTGATGTCGTTCCTGGGCGGCGCCTACCTGATCATGGATGCCACGGCCGGCGAACGTGAGCGGCAGTCGCTGGAGCCGCTACTGGCCACGCCCGCCTCGCGCGGGGCGATCGTCAGCGGCAAGATGATCGCCGCCTGCCTGGTCGGCATCGCCTCGCTGCTGCTGACGCTGCTGGCGTTCAAGCTCAGCGCGCAGTTCGCCGGTGGCATGGCGCAGATGCTGGACGTGCGCTTCGCGGCCATTGCCAAGCTGCTGCTGATCCTGCTGCCGATGCTGTTCATCGGCACCACGCTGCTCAGCTACCTGTCGGCCGCCTCCAAGAGCATGAAGGAGGCGCAGAGCCACATGACCTGGCTGATGCTGCTGCCGATGCTGCCGATCATGCTGCTGGCGGTGAACCCGCTGAAGTACGAGCCGTGGCAGTTCGCGGTGCCCTTCCTGGCCCAGAACCAGATGATCCAGAAGGTGATCCGGGCCGAACCGGTGGACCCGCAGACCTGGACGATCTACCTGGCGGCGGGGTTCGGATTGGCGGCGGTGCTGTGGTTCGCGGCGGTGCGCCGCTACCACCAGGAGAAGCTGGCGATCTCCGGGTGAGCAACACGCCCTGCCGATAAAGGAAAAGCCCGGCGATTGCCGGGCTTTTCCGTTTGGCCGGTCCGCTGGGCGCGGCCGGTGTGGTTCAGCCGCCGGGATTGAAGCCGATCGCGCGACGGGTGGTGACCGGCGCCGAGATCGGCTGGAAGCGCCAGCTCTGCACCGCATCGAGCGCTGCACGGTCGAACACCCGCGCCGGCTCCGAACGCACGACCCGCGCCGAGGTGACCGAGCCGTCGGTGCCGACGGTGTACTCGACCACGACCTCGCCGGTCTGGCGGGCGCGCAACGCATCACGCGGGAAGGTCGGCGCGGCCATCGACAGCGGACGCAGGTCGGCGGCGGTCGGGGCGGCAGCGGCCGAGGCACGGGCGGCGGCGGCCCGCTGTTCGGCGGCCCGCTGCTCGGCTTGCTGCTGGGCGATGCGATCGGACTCGGCCTTGGCTTCGGCGGCTTCCTTGTCGGCGGCCTCCTTCTGGGCCAGTTCGCGCGCGGCCTGTTCCTGCTGGCGCTTCTGGTCGGCCAGGCGCTGGCGCTCGATCTCGACCTGGCGCGCGGCCTGCTCCTCGGCGCTGGTGGCCTCGGCGGCAACGCGCGCGACGGCGGCCTTCTCGCGTGCCTCGATGTTGGTCTTCAGGCGGTCCAGCGCCGGATGGGTCGGCTGGGCCTTCTCGACCAGTGCGGCGAGCCGGCGGGCCTCGTTGAAGTCCTCGCGGGTGATGCTCTGCTCGGTCGCGATGACGGTCATCGGCAACAGGTCGGTCAGTGCACTGGATGCACCGGCGTCATCCGGCGCCTTGTCACGCAGCGCGAGGTAGTACTCGACCGCGTTGTTCTCGACCGGGGCGTACAGGCGATTCTCGCCGTAGGCCTTGCGCGCGGCCTCGCGCAGTTCGTCCACGCTGAGCGCGCTGACCGCGTCGGAGACGGCGGTCTCGGCAGTCGGCACGGGTGGCGCCTGGGTTTCGGCGGTGGTGGCGGGCGTGGCCGGGGCGGCGCCCCCCGGCGCCTCCTCGCTGCCACAGGCGGCCAGCGCCAGCCCGACGGCCAGCACCAGCGAGAGTCTTGCAACGGCAAAAGGACGGCTCGGCTGCCGTTCGCGGTTTGAAACGATCATGACGGAATTCCCCCTGAAGTGCGGCCGTGTGGGCGCACAGGCACAAGGTCACGACAGCGCGAGGCCTTTGTCAAGCAGGGCCGGCGCACGGACCGTCGGCCGGATCCGAAAAATGACAGCCGTCACACTTTGCCAAGCGCCCGGCCGGCGGGTCCGGGACACCTACTTGCCGATGCAGAAGCTCGAGAAGATGTGCCCGAGCAGGTCGTCGGCATGGACGCGCCCGGTGATCTCGCCCAACGCATCGTGGGCGGAGCGCAGAGCTTCCGCAGCCAGGTCCAGCGACTCGTGCGCGAGGTGGCCGCCGGCGTCGGCGAGTTCGGCCGCGGCGCGCTCCAGTGCATCCACGTGGCGGCTACGCGCGGTGAACGCGCCCGTGCCCTCCGCCGACTCGTCGCCCGCCAGCGCCTTCAGGCGTGCGTGCAGGCCATCCAGGCCGGCACCGCTCAGCGCGGAAAGCAGCAATGGCGGTCTGTCATCGCCGAACCGCGGGATAGCGGCGGGCAGCGACGACGCCGATGCATCGGGATCGGTCGCCGACGCCAGCAGGTCGGCCTTGTTGAGGATCCACAGGCGCTGCGGGACCGCCGCGATCGCATCGGCGACCGCCTCGCACCCGGCGACCGGGTCGCGTGCATCGAGCACCACGATCGCCAGGTCGGCGCGGGCGAGTTCCTCGTGCGCGCGGCGCATGCCCTCGCGTTCGATCGTGTCGCCGCCCTCGCGCAGGCCCGCGGTGTCGACCAGCGAGAGCTCCACGCCATCGATGCGCACGACTTCATGCAGCAGGTCGCGTGTGGTGCCGGCGATGTCGGTGACGATCGCGCGGTCGCTGCCGGCCAGCGCGTTGAGCAGCGAGCTCTTGCCGGCATTGGGCGGGCCGACGATCACCGCGTGCAGTCCGTCGCGCAGGCGCCGGCCGCGTCGCGCGGCAACCAGCAGCGCATCGAGTGCGTCGACCGCTGCCGCGAGCCGCTTTCGCAGCGCGTCACCACCCAGGGTGTCGAGCGGTTCGTCGGCGAAGTCGATCGCCGCTTCAACGTGCACCCGGATCGCGAGCAAGTCGGCGGCCAGCGCATCGACCCGGCGCGAGAACTCACCGTCCAGCGCACGCCGTGCCGCGCGGGCCGCGCGCGCGTCGCCGGCCGCGATCAGGTCGGCCACCGCCTCGGCCTGGGCCAGGTCGAGCCGGCCTTCGAGGAAGGCGCGCTCACTGAATTCGCCCGGGCGCGCGATCCGCGCGCCGAGTGCGCAGCAGCGTGCCAGCAGGGCCTGCATCACGGCGACGCCGCCGTGCCCCTGCAGCTCCACCACGTCCTCGCCGGTGTAGCTGGCCGGCCCGGCGAAATACAGCGCGATCCCATCGTCCAGAGTGCTGCCGTCGGCGTCGTGGAACCGCGCGTGGTGGGCGTGGCGCGGCCGCAGGGTGCGCCGCGCGATCGCCTCACCGATGGCCCGCGCGTGGCCGCCGGACAGCCGCACGATGCCGACGCCACCGGCCCCCGGGGCGGTCGCGATGGCGGCGATGGTGTCGCGGTCGGTCATGGCTGGCCCGTGCGGAATGTCGAACGCCCAAATGGAAAGCCCGCCGGGCGGCGGGCTTTCGTCACCGGCGGGGCCAGGCTCATGCCTTGGCCGGCGCCTCGCTGTACTTCCTGATCATCCACCACTGCTGGGCCAGGCCCAGTCCCGCGTTGGTCACCCAATACAACACCAGGCCGGCCGGGAAGAACGCGAACATGACGCCGAACACCAGCGGCATGAACTGCATCATCTTGGCCTGCATCGGGTCGATGCCGGTCATCGGGTTGAGCTTCTGGGTCGCCCACATCAGCGCCATGTTGATGACGGGCAGCACGAAGTACGGGTCGCGCGCGGTCAGGTCGTCGATCCACAGGATCCACGGCGCGTGGCGCAGCTCGACCGACTCGGCCAGCATCCAGTACAGCGCCAGGAACACCGGCATCTGCACCAGCAGCGGCAGGCAGCCGCCGACCGGGTTGATCTTCTCCTTCTTGTACAGCTCCATCATGGCCTGCTGCAGCTTCTGGCGGTCGTCGCCGTAACGCTCCTTGAGCTGCGCCATGCGCGGCTGGAACTTGCGCAGCTTGGCCATCGACTTGTACTGCGCGGCCGACAGCGGAAACATCACCGCCTTGATGATCACCACCAGGCCGACGATCGCCCAGCCCCAGTTGCCGAACAGGCCGTGCAGCTTGGCCAGCACCCAGAACAGCCAGCCGGCCAGGGTCGCCATGATGCTGAACCGGCTGAAGTCGATCGCGCGCTCGAGCCCCGGCACCTGCTGGGACTGGATGTTGGCCACCAGCTTGGGGCCGACCCACAGCCGGGCCTGGGTGGCGGCGGTCGCGCCGGGCGCGACGTTGACACCGGGACCGAGCTCGCGGATCAGGTAGTGGGTGCCACCGGTACCGCTGGGGGTGGCCAGCGAGAACGTGCTGGTGTCACCGCGCTCGGGGATCCACGCGCCGAAGAAGTGGTGCTGGAGCATCGCGATCCAGCCGCCGGTGACCTGCAGGTTGAGCGGGCCGTCGTCGACGAAGTCCTCGTAGTCGCGCCGGTCGTACTCGCCGCCGCCGAACCACGCCGCGCCCTGGAAGCTGTACTGCTCCACGCTCATCGGACCGGACGACTTGAGCGCGCGCGGCACGCGGCTGAGCTGGCGGTAGACGAAGCCCTGCCACGGCGAGGCGCCGTTGTTGACCACCTCGTCGCGGACCTGCACCACGTAGTCACCGCGGTTGAAGGTGTAGGTGCGGCGGATGGTCACGCCGTCGGCGCCGGTCCAGGTGAACGGAACCACCACCTGCTCCTCGCCCGCGTCGAGCGAGAGGTCGGCGCCCGGAGCGAGCGCGGCGCGGTCGAACTCGAACCCGGCCTGGTGCGACGGCGCGGCGCCGCTGTTGCTGACCCAGCCGCTCTGGGCGACGAAGTAGTTGGCCGGGTCCTGCGCGAACAGGCGCACGGGCGGGCTGTCCTCGTCGGCAGTGCTCGGGTAGCCCAGCAGGTCGGCCTGGCGGATCTCGCCGCCATCGAGCACGACCTCCAGCACGTCGGTGCGCACCGTGACCGCGGTGGCGGCCGGTGCCGCGGCGCTGGCACTGGCGGCCGGCACGGGCTGACCCGCCACCGGCACGACCGGGGCGGCGTCGACCGACGGGACGCTGGCGTCGCCGGGCAACGCGGGCATGCCCGCGACCTCGCTGGCCGGCGACGGTATCGCCTGTTCCTTGTCCCACGCCATCCACAGCAGGGTGGCCACCATCAGCCAGGCGAAGATCAGGAATACACGGGTCTGGTTCATGGGTAACCGGCAGGCTCAGCCGCCGCCCGAAGGCGGCGCGGGAAAAGGTGGGGATGGCTCGGCCGAGTCGGCCGGCGCCGGCATTGTGACGGCCGCCGCGGATGCCGGCAACGCGGCCTGCAGGGCACCGGCACGGCGCAGCAGGTCGAGGAAGGCCGTCCGCAGCTGCGGACCGGTGCACTGGGCGGCGGCCGGCCGGGCGACGACGACGTAGTCGCCACCGGCGAGGCGGCCGCGGTGCTCGCGGAAGCTGTCGCGCAGGACGCGCTTGATCCGGTTACGGCCGACCGCACGGCGGTCGACCTTGCGCGACACCGCCAGGCCCAGCCGCGGCCCGGTTTCGGGCGCGGCGGGCACGACGACCTCATCCGGCGACGGCCGGTGCCAATGCAACGCAAGCACGGGCAGCGCCACGCGCCGGCCGTGCTTGAATATGCGGTCGAAGTCGGAACGCGCGCGAACCCGCGCGGTGCGCGGGAAGCGGTTCGTGGTCATCTGGAAGGCGACGGCGGCGATGGGCGGCCGTCGCGACACTACGTGCGGCCCGGGATACCCGGAACCGGCAACGTGGTGATCAGGCGCAGAGACGCTTGCGGCCCTTGGCGCGGCGACGCGCGAGGATCTTGCGGCCGTCGGCGGTCGCCATGCGGGCACGGAAGCCGTGGTCGCGCTTGCGCTTGAGGTTGCTGGGCTGATAGGTGCGCTTGGTGGCCATGGTACGGCTCTGGGGTTTATGCGGAACCGGAAATTCTAGCGGCCGCCCGATGGTGCGGTCAAGCCGGCCCGGCCTTTCCCTGTTCCCCGGCGGTGCCCGGTGCTAGTCTGGCCGGCCCTATTCGCCCCGGCGCCGAGGCCCTCCGGCCGCGCGCGGGGTCCGTCCATGTCTTCACGCACCACGGTCATTACACACCCTATGGACGTCTGGCCCCGCTGCCTTGAACGCCTCGAAGCCGAGTTTCCGGCCGAAGACGTCCACACCTGGCTCAAACCCCTGCAGGCCAGCCGCCGCGACGGCGCCACAGTGCTGTACGCGCCCAACGCGTTCGTGGTCGAACACGTCCGCGAGCGCTACCTGGACCGGATCCGCGAGCTGCTCGGTCACTTCGCCGGCAACGACGATGTCAGCCTGGAGGTCGGCTCGCTGCCGCGCCCGGCCGCCCCGGTGGCCGCCGCGCCGTCGGCCCGTCCCACTGCCGCCCTGCCCTCCGAGCCGTTCGTGGGCAACCTGGACAGCCACTACACGTTCGACAACTTCGTCGAGGGCCGGAGCAACCAGCTCGGCCGCGCCGCCGCCTGGCAGGCCGCGCTCAAGCCCGGCGACCGCGCCCACAACCCGTTGCTGCTGTACGGCGGCACCGGCCTGGGCAAGACCCACCTGATGTTCGCCGCCGGCAACGCGATGCGCGCGGCCGACCCGTCGATGCGCGTGCTGTACCTGCGCAGCGAGCAGTTCCTGGCCGCGCTGATGAAGGCGCTGCAGGACAAGACCAATGGCATGGCGGCGTTCAAGAAGCAGTTCCAGCAGGTCGACGCGCTGTTGATCGATGACATCCAGTTCTTCGCCGGCAAGGACCGCACCCAGGAGGAGTTCTTCCACACCTTCAACGCGCTGATCGACGGCAAGCAGCAGATCATCCTCACCTGCGACCGTTTCCCACGCGAGGTCGAGGGGCTGGAGCCACGGTTGAAGTCGCGGCTGGGCTGGGGCCTGTCGGTGGCGATCGACCCGCCGGACTTCGAGACCCGCGCCCAGATCGTGCTGTCCAAGGCCGCCGAGCGTGGCGCGCAGATCCCCGAGGAAGTGGCCTACCTGCTGGCCAAGAAGATGCGGTCCAACGTGCGCGACCTGGAGGGCGCGCTCAATACGCTGGCAGCCCGCGCCAACTTCACCGGCCGGGCGATCACGACCGAGTTCGCCCAGGAGACCCTGCGCGACCTGCTGCGCTCGCAGCAGCAGTCGATCTCGATCCCCAACATCCAGAAGACCGTGGCAGACTACTACGGGTTGCAGATCAAGGACTTGTTGTCGAAACGGCGGACCCGCTCGCTCGCCCGTCCGCGCCAGATGGCGATGGCGCTGACCAAGGAACTGACCGAGCACAGCCTGCCCGAGATCGGCGACGCGTTCGCGGGCCGCGACCACACCACCGTGCTGCATGCCTGCCGCCAGATCCGCAGCCTGATGGAGACGGACGGCAAGATGCGCGAGGACTGGGACAAGCTGATCCGAAAGCTCAGCGAGTAGCGTTCGACCGGGTGCGCGAACGATGTGCACCGGTTGAGGACAAGTTGTGGACAAGCCGGCCCGGCCGGCACGCCCGCAAAATTGTCCACAGCATGTCCCCGGCTCCGGCGGGGAGTTGTCCCGGAGATTGAAGGGCTACAAAACGCCGTAAGTTCAACGAGTTAGGCGTGTTTTCCCGGATTTCCGGACGCTCCATCACCACCAAGCTTTTGATTTATTCAACTCTTTTGTATTGGGCATAGGGGAAGGACCGCATGCGTTTCAGCCTGCAACGCGAAGTGTTTCTCAAGCCGTTGGCGCAGGTCGTCAACGTGGTCGAACGGCGACAGACCCTGCCCGTGCTCGCCAACCTGCTGGTCCAGGTGCGCGACGGACAGTTGTCGCTGACCGGCACCGACCTGGAAGTCGAGATGGTCTCGCGCATCGCGGTCGAGGACGCCGCCGATGGTGAAACCACGATCCCGGCGCGAAAGCTGTTCGACATCGTCCGCGCCCTGCCCGACGGCAGCCGTATCTCGATCAGCCAGAGCGCCGACAAGGTGACGGTGCAGGCCGGGCGCTCGCGCTTCACCCTGGCCAGTCTCCCCGCCAACGACTTCCCGTCGATCGACGAGGTCGAGGCCACCGAGCGCGTGCGCGTGCCGGAAGCGACGCTGAAGGAGCTGATCGAGCGAACCGCATTCGCGATGGCCCAGCAGGATGTGCGCTACTACCTCAATGGCCTGCTGTTCGACCTCCGCGAGGACAGCCTGCGCTGCGTGGCGACCGACGGCCACCGCCTCGCCCTGTGCGAGGCAGCCTACGAGGGCAGCGCCCAGACCAAGCGGCAGATCATCGTGCCGCGCAAGGGCGTGACCGAGCTGCAGCGGCTGCTGGAAGGTGGAGAGCGCGAGCTGGAGCTGGAAATGGGCCGAGGCCACATCCGGGTCAAGCGAGACGACGTGACCTTTACCAGCAAGCTGATCGATGGCCGGTTCCCCGACTACGAGGCGGTGATTCCGATCGGCGCCGACAAGGAGGTCCGGATCGACCGCGAGGTCCTGCGCGCCTCGCTGCAGCGCGCCGCGATCCTGTCCAACGAGAAGTACCGCGGCGTCCGCATCGAGGTTTCGCCGGGCCAGCTGAAGATCAGTGCGCACAACCCCGAGCAGGAAGAGGCGCAGGAAGAGGTCGAGGCCGACACCCGGGTCGATGACCTGTCGGTGGGTTTCAACGTCAACTACCTGCTCGACGCATTGACCGCGTTGAAGGACGAGCAGGTCACCCTCGCCCTTCGCGACGCGAACTCCTCTGCGCTGGTGCGCGAGGCTTCCAACGACCGCTGCCGCCACGTCGTCATGCCGTTGCGGCTGTAACGCGAACGGTGTTCCACGTGGAACAAACTGAGTCTGAATGCGCGCCCGGCCCGTCCGGGCGTGCTGCTGTGTGGCAGACGCGCAGCCCGGCAGAGGGGGCGGTGTGCGGGTAACCCGACTCGATCTTCGCAATGTCCGGCGCTTCGAAGAGGCGAGCTGGCGCCCGGGCCCGGGACTCAACGTGATCACCGGCGACAATGGTGCGGGCAAGAGCACCGTGCTTGAAGCGCTGCATCTCATGGCGTATGGCCGCAGCTTCCGGGGACGGGTGCGCGATGGCCTGATCCGGACCGGAGCGCCGGCCCTCGAGGTATTCGTCGAATGGCAGCAGGTCGGGTCCGGGACGCCGCATGCCGGGGGTGGCGTCACCCGCCGTGCAGGATTGCGCCACTCCGGCGCGGACTGGAGCGGGCGGATCGACGGGGCGCAGGTGAGCCAGTTGGGCGAACTGATCGCGGCGCTCGCCGTTGTGACCTTCGAACCGGGCAGCCATGCGCTGGTGAGCGGTTCGGCAGACACGCGACGTCGGTATCTGGATTGGGGCCTGTTCCACGTGGAACACGAGTTCATGCCGATCTGGCGCCGGTACTCGCGCGCCCTCAAGCAGCGTAATGCGCTGCTGAAGTCCCGCGGCGGCTCCGCGCAGCTGGACGCCTGGGATCACGAGCTGGCGACCGCGGGTGAGCAGCTGTCGAGCCACCGCGAGGGCTACCTGACGATGCTGGAGCCCGCGTACCGTCAGATCGGGCGGGATCTTGTCCCTTCACTGGGGGATGTCGCCCTGGAATACGCGCCAGGCTGGCGCCGCCATGAGGTGCCGTTGGCCGATGCGCTGCTGCTAAACCGCGCGCGCGACCAGCAGGCCGGCTTTACCTCGGTCGGCCCCCACCGCGCCGACTTTCGCCTCGGTTTTTCCGCCCTCCCCGGCCGCGAAGCCCTGTCCCGCGGGCAGGCGAAACTCGTGGCACTATCGGCGCTGCTCGCCCAAGCCCAACATCTGGCGTCCTGGTGCGGGGAATGGCCGGTCATCGCCCTCGATGACCTGGCTTCGGAATTGGACCACTCGCACCAGATGCGCGTCATTGAACGGCTTGGAGCCAGTGGCGCGCAGGTACTGGTGACCGGCACCGCGGTACCTGCGGCGCTCGCGTCCGGCTCGTCCGGTGTCGTTCGGTTCCACGTGGAACATGGCCGGATCGCGCCCGCGGAGCCCGCCTGAATCAGCCGTTGGACAGCCTGCCGCAGGCTTCGGGTGGCCGCGTCCGCTATACTTGAACCCACTTATTACAGTGATTTTCGGCATGGGGCGTCCGTCCGGACGCGCCACGTCGTCGGAGCCCGTTGCGCATGACCCAGATCGAGCACGAACCTTCGTCGCCCCAGGACCCCGAGTCGGGCAACGCCCAATCGCAGGCCTACGACTCCAGCAAGATCACGGTCCTGCGCGGCCTCGAGGCGGTGCGCAAGCGTCCCGGCATGTATATCGGCGACGTGCACGACGGCACCGGCCTGCACCACATGGTGTTCGAGGTGGTCGACAACTCGGTCGACGAGGCGTTGGCCGGGCACGCCGACAACATCATCGTCACCATCCACGAGGACGGCTCGGTATCGGTGCTCGACAATGGCCGCGGCATGCCGGTGGACATCCACAAGGAAGAAGGCGTTTCCGCCGCCGAAGTCATCCTCACCGTCCTGCACGCGGGCGGCAAGTTCGACGACAACAGCTACAAGGTCTCCGGCGGCCTGCATGGTGTCGGTGTGTCCGTGGTCAACGCCCTGTCCGAGCACCTGGGGCTGGACGTCTGGCGCGACGGCTACCACCACCGCCAGGAGTACTCGCTGGGCGAGCCGCTGTACCCGCTCAAGCAGGTCGAGGCGACCACCAAGCGCGGCACCCTGCTCCGCTTCAAGCCGTCGGTCGAGATCTTCAGCGACGTCGAGTTCCACTACGACATCCTGGCCAAGCGCCTGCGCGAGCTGTCCTTCCTGAACTCGGGGGTCAAGATCACGCTGCAGGACGAGCGTGGCGAGGGCAAGCGCGACGTCTTCCAGTACGAGGGCGGCATTGCTTCCTTCGTCGAGCACCTGGCCCAACTCAAGAACCCGCTGCACCCCAACGTGATCGCGGTGTCGGGCGAACAGAATGGCATCACCGTCGACGTGGCGATCCAGTGGACCGACTCCTACCAGGAGACGATGTTCTGCTTCACCAACAACATCCCGCAGAAGGACGGCGGCACCCACCTGCAGGGCTTCCGCGCGGCGCTGACCCGGACCCTGACCAACTACATCGAGCAGAACGGCATTGCCAAGCAGGCTAAGGTGAACCTGTCGGGTGACGACATGCGCGAAGGGATGATCGCGGTGCTGTCGGTCAAGGTGCCGGACCCCAGCTTTTCCAGCCAGACCAAGGAGAAGCTCGTCTCATCCGAAGTGAGACCCGTTGTTGAGCATACTTTCGGCGCACGTTTGCAGGAGTTCCTGCAGGAACACCCGCAGGAAGCCCGTGCCATCTGCGAAAAGGTGGTCGACGCCGCCCGTGCCCGCGAGGCGGCCCGCAAGGCCCGCGACTTGACCCGCCGCAAGGGCGCGCTCGATATTGCCGGGCTGCCCGGCAAGCTGGCCGACTGCCAGGAGAAGGACCCGGCGCTCTCGGAGCTGTTCATCGTCGAGGGTGACTCGGCCGGCGGCTCCGCCAAGCAGGGCCGCAACCGCAAGAACCAGGCGGTGCTGCCGCTGCGAGGCAAGATCCTCAACGTCGAACGCGCGCGGTTCGACCGGATGCTGGCGTCGGCCGAGGTCGGCACCCTGATCACCGCGTTGGGCACCGGGATCGGCAAGGACGAGTACAACCCGGACAAGCTGCGCTACCACCGCGTCATCATCATGACCGACGCGGACGTCGACGGCAGCCACATCCGCACCCTGCTGCTGACGTTCTTCTACCGGCAGATGCCCGAATTGCTCGAACGCGGCCATATCTACATCGGCCTGCCGCCGCTGTACAAGATCAAGCAGGGCAAGAACGAGCTCTATCTCAAGGACGACGCGGCGCTGGATGCGTATCTGGCCGGCAACGCGGTCGAGAACGCGTCGCTGGTGCCCGCCGACGGCGAGCCGCCGATCACCGGCGGCGCGCTGGAGAAGCTGCTGCTGGCCTACGCCGGCGCTCGCGAGACGATCGCCCGTAACGCCCACCGCTACGACCCGCTGGTGCTGGAGGCGCTGATCGACTTCACCCCGCTCGACACCGAGCACCTGAGCGAGAACGTCGACGAGCGCCACGAGCTCGACGCGCTGGAAAAGCGACTCAATCGCAGTGGCCTGGGCAAGCCGCGTTATGCGGTCAGCCTGCAGCCGGCCACCGACGCCCACCCGGCCGCGCTGCTGGTCCGCCGAACCCACATGGGCGAGGAACTCCTGCAGATGCTCCCGCTGGCCGCGTTCGAAGGCGGCGAATTGCGTGCGGTCCGCGAGGCCGCTGCCCAGTTGCACGGTCTGGTCCGCGAGGGTGCGCAGATCGTCCGCGGCAACCGCGCGCAGCCGGTCGACAGCTTCGCCGAGGCCCAGGCGTGGCTGCTGGAGGAAGCCAAGAAGGGTCGCCAGATCCAGCGGTTCAAGGGCCTGGGCGAAATGAACCCCGAGCAGCTCTGGGAGACCACGGTCAATCCGGAGACCCGCCGGCTGCTGCAGGTCCGGATCGAGGACGCGGTCGCGGCCGACCGGATTTTCAGCTGCCTGATGGGCGACGTGGTCGAGCCGCGCCGCGAGTTCATCGAGGAAAACGCACTGCGCGTGTCCAATCTCGACATCTGAACCAGTCCCGCGTGCTTTGACGGCCCATTCATCCGGGG
The DNA here is from genome assembly GCF_907164845.1 of Lysobacter luteus. Lineage (NCBI taxonomy): Bacteria > Pseudomonadati > Pseudomonadota > Gammaproteobacteria > Lysobacterales > Lysobacteraceae > Novilysobacter > Novilysobacter luteus. The sequence goes on along the minus strand of NZ_OU015430.1, from coordinate 22,133 downwards.
CGGCTTACAAGAACCGTCCCGGAACAGGAATCGCGCCCATGAAATCCGCGCCCATCAAACCGTTGCTGCTCGGCCTGGCGATCGCGGCGGTCACCGCCGCCTGCGCCACCACCACCTCCCCCACCGGCCGTACCCAGCAGGTCGGCGCGGTGCCCCAGGAGCAGCTCAACCAGATGGGCGCGCAGGCGTTCGCCGAGTACAAGGCGAAGCTGCCGCAGAGCACCAACTCCAGCCAGACCGCCTACATGCGGTGCGTGGTCAGTGCCATCACCCGCCAGCTGCCCTCGGGCTGGCAGACGGGCTGGGAAAGCGCGCTGTTCGTCAACAAGGAGCCCAACGCGTTCGCCCTGCCCGGCGGCAAGGTCGGCCTGTACACCGGGATCTTCAGCGTGGCCCGCAACCAGGACCAGCTGGCCGGCGTCATCGCGCACGAGATCGGCCACGTCGTCTCCCGCCACCATGACGAGCGTGTCACCCGCCAAATGGGCGCGCAGGCCGGCATCGGCATCCTTGGCGCGCTGGTCGGGTCGCAGTACGGGTCGGGCGCCGCGCAGACCACGCAGCAGCTCGGCGGCGCCGCGGTCCAGGCCGCGTTCCTGCTCCCCAACAACCGGGCGCAGGAGTCCGAGGCCGACATCGTCGGACAGCGCCTGATGGCAGAGGCGGGGTTCAACCCGGAACAGGCGGTCAACCTCTGGCAGAACATGATCGCCGCGGGCGGGAGCCGAGGTCCGGAGTGGCTTTCCACCCACCCCGAACCGCAGAGCCGTATCGCCGAGCTGCGCGCGCGCGCGGCCGACCTGATGCCGGTGTACCAGCAGGCGCAGGCAGCCGGGCGCAAGCCCAGCTGCGGGTAAGCACGAAAAAACCCGACCCACAAGATGGCGGCCGAAGCGGGCTTTCTGCTAGGTTCACCCCCCTTGGACAACGCTGCATCATCCGTCCGCGATTCCTGTGGGGCCCCCATGACAATCCAGATCTCCCGATACCGCCGTTCGATGGCGCTGATCGCCGGTGCCGCGATGGCGCTGACGCTGTCGCCCGCCGTGCTGGCCCAGGACACCGGTGCCAACCCCGCGTCCGACCAGCGCATCGAACGGCGTGAGCGTTCCGACCGGCGCAGTTCCCGGGCCTCGAAGGAGGCGCAGCAGCGTTACCCGCTGGCCACCCGCGAGTCGCCGGGGCTGAAGACCTCGGGCCGCACGGGCAAGAAGCTGCAGGAAATGGTCGACCTGCAGGCCGAGGGCAAGTCCGCCGAGGCGGGCGCGATCGCCGCATCGCTGCTGGCCAGCGAGGACACCAGCAACTACGAAAAGGCGCTGGCCGCCCAGACGGCAGCCCAAGTGGCCTACGACGCCGGCGATACCGCCAGGGCGCTGGAGATGTTCGAGCGGATCGTCGCGCTCGATGCGCTCGACAACAACAACCACTACGCGATGATGCTCAACCTCGCGCAGCTTCAGCAGCAGCAGAAGCAATACGAGCAGTCGCTGGCGACCTACGACCGTTTCCTGGGCGAAACCGGCGGCGGCGACGCCGAAGCCCTGATGATGAAGGGACAGACCCTGTTCCTGATGGACCGCAACGAGGAGGCGGCTGCCGTCATGCAGCAGGCCATCGATGCCAGCGACGATCCGAAGCCGGAATGGAAGGCGCTGCTGATGCAGGCCCATGCGCGAAGCGGCAATGCCGACGAAGCGGTGCGGATGGCCGAGCAGGTGGCCGCCGCCAAGCCCGACGACCGCCGCGCCCAGCTCAACCTCGCCGCCGTGTACCAGCAGGCGGGGATGCAGGACAAGTCGCTGGCGGTGCTGGAGAAGCTGCGCACCGGCGGCCAGCTGACCGAGGCGGTCGAGTACCAGCAGCTGTACACCACCTACATCAACATGGAAGGTAAAGAGGCCGAGGCGATTGCCGTTATCAACGAAGGCGTCGACAAGGGCATCCTGGCCGAGGACTTCAACACCAGCGTTGCGCTCGCGCAGGCGTACTATTTCTCCGGCCAGATCGCGCCGGCCATCGAGGCCTACCGCAAGGCGGCCCCGCTGGACGACGACGGCAGCACCTACCTCAACCTCGCCAAGGTCCTGCTCAACGAGGGACGTGACGCGGAGGCGGGTGAGGCCGCCGGGCGCGCGCTCGAGAAGGGCGTCCCGGACCCGGCGGAAGCACGCGGCATCATCAAGGCCGCGAGCGACTAACCGGCATCACGAAAACGCCAGAATCCGCTTGGAACCGCCAACGGACTTTGGTATATCCTAGGAGGTTCCCGTGGCGTCAAACCCCATGAGAGCCAGACCTCCCGCGGCGCCTGCCAGCGCCCGGCTTTCCTCCCCGAGCTGACGGCGCAATGACGCAAGACTTGGAAAACCCCGTTAACACACACGACGACCGCGACGAAGGGTTGAACTGGGCACGTATCGCCGGTATCACCATGGCGATCGCCGTCCACTGTGCGGCACTGCTGCTGCTGCTTGCGCCGATGGCGCCTCCGCCGCAGGACAAGGCCGAGGAAGAGGTGACCTTGGTGAACATCATCAAGCCACCACCGCCGCCCCCGCCGCCGCCGCCGCCGCCGCCGGAACCGCCCAAGCCGATCACTCCGCCTAAGGAGCTGTCGCCGCCGAAGCCGACCCCGCTGCCGCCGCCGCCCGAGCCGCCGCCGATCGTGGTGGACGACCCGAGCCCGGTCGACGTCCCGGCGCCGCCGCCGGCCCCGCCGGCGCCGCCCGCCCCGCAGGACACGCTGGGTTCGGTCGATCCGTCGTCGAAGTCGCGCAACCCGCCGACCTACCCCCCGAGCGCGCTGCGTGCGCAGATCGAGGGCACGGTGATCCTGGTCATCAGCATCGATGCGCAGGGCAACGTGATCGACATCGACGTCGAGAAGTCCAGTCGCAACCGCGACCTGGACCGCGCGGCGGTCGACGCGGCCCGCAAGTGGCGTTTCAACCCGCAGATCGAAAACGGTGTCGCGGTTGCGAGCCGGGTTCGCGTCCCGGTCGATTTCAACCTCAACTGACCACGGCCGGGATGGCCCCAGGTTCATCCCCGGCACACGCGGTTGAGTCACAGTTGCTGTAACTCGTAGTCCCTTCTTCCACGACATCTAAAGGTAAGCGTCATGCTTCAGGAAACCACCACCGCCGCTGCTGCTGCCGGAGGCAACAACGCCGAAGCGTTCCAGCAGATGAGCTTCTCCCACATGGTCCAGGCGTTCGACCTGGTCGCATGGATCGTGTTCCTCACCCTGGTCCTGTTCTCGGTCCTCTCGGTCTACTGGATCGTGGTCAACCTGATCAAGAACATGCGCCTGCGCAGCAGCTCCGACCGCGTCATCGGCACGTTCTGGGAAACCACCAACGCGCAGGACTCGATCCGCTACATGGAAGAGCAGAAGCGCAGCGAGCCGTTCTCCAAGATCGCGCTCGACGCCGCCCAGGCCGCCGCCCACCACCAGCGCCACGAGGGCTCGCGCCTGGTCGAGTCGCTGAACCGCTCCGAGTTCGTCGACCGCGCCCTGCGCCAGGCCGTCACCCGTGAGTCGATGCGTCTCGAGTCCGGCCTGACCCTGCTCGCCACCGTCGGTGCGACCGCGCCGTTCGTCGGCCTGCTCGGTACCGTGTGGGGCATCTACCACGCCCTGATCCGCATCGGCATCAGCGGCAATGCGTCGATCGACGCGGTTGCGGGCCCGGTCGGCGAGGCGCTGATCATGACCGCGATCGGTCTGTTCGTCGCGATTCCGGCGGTGTTGGCGTACAACTTCTTCACCCGCATGAACCGCGTCACGAACAGCAAGTTCGACACCTTCGCGCACGACCTGCACGACTTCTTCGCCACCGGTTCGCGCGTCGGCGAGCTCGCGGCCAAGCGCTGAGCGCGGTCGCACTAACAGGTTAGTTGGAGTTCGATATGGCCTTCAGTTCAGGCAACGATAGCGGCGGCCCGATGGCCGAAATCAACGTCACGCCGCTCGTCGACGTGATGCTGGTGCTGCTGATCATCTTCATGATCACGGCACCCCTGATGTCGCACAAAGTGAAGGTCGAGTTGCCGGAGGCCGACGTGGCCAATCTGGAACAGCTGGCCCCCGAAGTGCCGCCGATCACGTTGGCGGTCACCCAGGACGGCAAGCTGTTCTGGAACGACGAGCCGATCACCGCCTCGTTGCTTGAGAGCCGGCTGTCGGTCGAGGCCCAGAAGACCCCGCAGCCGCAGGTCAATGTTCGCGGCGACAAGACCACCAAGTACCGCGTCATCAAGGACGTGGTGCAGGTTGCCCAGCAGCAGGGCATGCGCAAGGTGGGCTTCGTCGCGATCAAGGATCGCTCCAACTAATCCGGAGACCAGGACATGGCTTTCAGTTCCAACTCCAGCGGCGGCGCGATGGCCGACATCAACGTGACCCCGCTGGTCGATGTGATGCTGGTGCTGCTCATCATCTTCATGGTGACCGCCCCGATCGCGTCGTACCCGATCGAGGTCAACCTGCCGCAGCGTTCGACCCAGCCGCCGCCGCCGACCGATCCGCCGCCGCCGATCAAGCTGCGCATCGACGCTTCGGGTCAGATCTTCTGGAACAACTCGCCGTACCCGGTGTCCGCTATCGCGGGCATGATGCGCGAGACCGTCCAGCGTGATCCGACCAACCAGCCGCAGCTGGAAATCGACGTCAACCCGGATGCCGATTACGGCATCCTCGCCAAGGTTCTGGCACACGCGAAGTCCGCCGACATGAAGAAGATCGGCTTCGTCCAGAACTGACGGCTGCACCACCACAAAGACGCTTACTGTCGTATTGGAAACGCCGCCTCCGGGCGGCGTTTTTTTTTGGGTGTACGCGAGAGCGAACCGGGCGACTAGGCGGCCCGGAGGATCGCCAGGTACGACTGCACCGTCGGTGCCAGTCCGTCGTACAGCGCTTCCGACACCAGGGCGTGTCCGATCGACACCTCCAGAACGCCCGGGACAGCGCGCAGGAACGCCGCCAGGTTGGACTGGCTGAGGTCGTGACCTGCGTTGACCCCCAGCCCGGCACTGCTTGCGTGCCGGGCGACGGCGGCGAAGCGCGCGAGCATGGCCTGGCCCGTACCGGCGGCCATGGCCTCGGCAAACGGCCCGGTATAGAGCTCGATGCGGTCGGCGCCGGTGGCCGCCGCGTGCTCGATCCCGGCATCGTCCCGGTGGGCGTCGGCGAACAGGCTGACCCGGCAGCCGAGCCCATGCAGCTGCGCGACCAGCGGCCGCAGCCGGTCGCGATCACGGGCGAAATCGAAGCCATGGTCGGACGTGAGCTGGCCGTCACCATCGGGCACCAGCGTGGCCTGCGCCGGCCGCGCGGCCTCACACAGCGCCAGGAAACCGGGGTAACCGGGCCGGGGCGGGGCAAACGGGTTCCCCTCCAGGTTGAACTCCACGCCACGCGAGCGCGTCAGCCCGGCAAGCGCGAGCACATCGTCGGCACGGATGTGGCGCGCGTCGGGCCGCGGATGCACGGTGATGCCATGGGCACCGGCTTCAAGGCAGGTCGTGGCGGCGCGGAGTACATCGGGTTCGCCGCCGCCGCGCGAATTTCGCAGCACGGCGATCTTGTTGACGTTGACGCTGAGGACGGTCATCGGCAAAGCGTAACGCGCCCGTTGCCCGTCGCAAGCAGGAACGGGGTTGCCGGACCTCAGGAGCGCTCGTCGAAGGCCGCCTCGCCGGGCGACGTCGCCGCAGCCCGCCGGCGCGCCTCGGCCTGCTCGCGCATCCGCGCGAGTTCCACCGGGTCGACCATCATCGCGATGTCGCCGCTGCGGCTCTCCACCCGACGGGCGAGCAGCTGCATCACGCCGGCCAGCGCCAGTACCAGCGCGACCAGCAGGCACACCAGCAGCAGCGCGACGGAAGTGACCGAAAATGCCATCGCCAGCGCGGCGAAGGCGAACACGAACAGCAACCAGGGCATCGCGGGACTCCGTGGGCGGGCAGGGCGAGTTTAACGGCCGGTCCGGCGTCGGGCAGCGCCGGCTGCCCCCGCCGGCGCGCCACTTGTCGGCGCTGCCGCCCGACAACCGCTACAGCAGCGGTGAAACCAACCTGGCCAGCGCCTCCGGTACCCGGGTCCGCCACAGCGGTCGGCTGCGATCGTCGCGGACCCGCACCGATCGGCCGCATTCCCCCTCGATCAGGGTCGCCAACCGGTCGTGCAGGTCGCGGTCGCGGAACAGCACCGAGACCTCGAAGTTCAGCCGGAAGCTGCGGTGGTCGAAGTTCGCGCTGCCGATGATCGCCAGGTCGTCGTCGCACAGCAGCGCCTTGGTGTGCAGCAGCCGCGGTCCGTACTCGTAGATGCGCACGCCGGCCGACAGCAGCTCGTCGAAGTACGAGCGTGCCGCGTAGGTGACCAGGCGGCTGTCGCTCATCTTCGGAACCAGCAGCCGGACGTCCAGCCCACCAAGCGCGGCCGAGGTCAGCGACATCATCGCCGCCTCGCCCGGAACGAAGTACGGCGTCACCAGCCAGACCCTTTGGCGGGCGGCGTGGATCGCGCTGACGTGGAGCCGGTGGATCGCCTCCAGGGGGGAGTCCGGTCCAGACACGAGCACCTGCGCGGCCACCGGGCCGGGACAGGGCGGCGGGTCTGGCAGGCGTAGCGGCGGCTGGCCGGTGGCGTAAGCCCAGTCCTCGACGAACACCAGCTGCAGCGAGCGCACCACGTCGCCCTCCAGGCAGACATGCAGGTCGCGATAGGCATCCGGGCGGAGGCGCTCGTCCTGCTCGTCGGTGATGTTGATGCCGCCGGTGAAGCAGACCCGGCCATCGATCACGACGATCTTGCGGTGGGTCCGGAGGTTCAGCCACGGCCGCTTCCAGAACCAGCGCGCCTTCATCGGATGGAACCAGGCGACCTCGCCGCCGGCATCCACCAGCGGCTGCAGGAAGCGGCTCGAGACCCGCTTGGCGCCGACCGCGTCGAGCAGCAGCCGCACCTCGACCCCGGCGCGCGCGCGCTCGACCAGGGCGTCGCGCAGGGCGGTGCCGGTGCGGTCCGGTTCGTAGATGTAGTACTCGAGGTGGACATGTACCCGGGCATCGGCCACCGCGGCCAGCAACGCGTCGTACTTGGCGGCGCCGTCGACCAGCAGGTCCGCGCGGGTGGCCGTGGTCGGCGGCAGGCCGGTGCTGCCCTGCGCCAGCCGGGCCAGTTCAAGGGCTTCCGGCGTGGGCGTGTGCCCCGGCGGCGGCGCCGGAAGCGAGGCGCGGGCACGGGTCCGGCGCAAACGCTGGCGGTGGATCCGCTGCGGTCCGAACACGTAGTAGACCAGGAAGCCCAGGTAGGGCAGGGCTGCCAGGCTGATCAGCCAGCTCAGGGTCGCGGCCGGCGAGCGCTTCTGCAGCACGATCCACAGGCCCAGCCACAGCACGTAGGCGACCCAGCCGGCGGTGAGCACCAGGGCCAGGTGGTCGAACGTCACCAGGTCGCGCCACAGTTGTTGCAGCCCATCGACCATCGGTGTCCCCTGAACGATTAAGCAGGCGTCGCTTGCGGTGCGACGGCGCGCCCATAGGCTAAGCGGCATGGACGATGCCCGCAAAGCCCAGGCGCCGATCAAGGGTCGCGGCGCCGCATCCCATGTGACCGGCCGCTACGCCGTGACGCGCGCCGTAGGCGCCGACGACGGCTGGGGATCGGTGTACGAGGACATCGCCGAGACCCCGCGTCCGCGGACCGAGGTGACCGAAGAGCGCGCGCGCAGCGTGGTGACCCGCAACGATTCGCCCGATGTCGCCTTCAGCCAGTCGGTGAACCCGTATCGCGGTTGCGAGCACGGCTGCGTGTACTGCTTCGCCCGGCCGTCGCACGCCTACCTGGACCTGTCGCCCGGGCTGGACTTCGAGACCCGGCTCTACGCCAAGACCAACGCCGCCGAGCGGTTGCGCCACGAGCTGGCCCGGCCCGGCTACGTCGCCGCGCCGATCGCCCTGGGCATCAACACCGATGCCTACCAGCCGATCGAGCGGCGCTACCGGATCACCCGCGAGGTGCTCGAGGTGCTGGCCGAATGCCGCCACCCGGTGAGCTTCGTCACCAAGAGCGCGATGATCGAGCGCGACCTCGACCTGCTCGCGGCGATGGCGCGCGACCGGCTGGTCACCGTGTACTTCTCGGTCACCACCTTGGACAACCGCCTGGCGTCGCGGATGGAGCCGCGCGCCTCCGCGCCCCACGCCAAGCTCCGTGCGATGCGCGCCTTGAGCGATGCCGGGGTGCCGGTCGGGGTGATGGTCGCGCCGGTGGTGCCGATGATCACCGACCACGAAATCGAGCACATCCTCGAGGCCGCCCACGACCATGGCGCCCGCGCGGCGGGGTACGTGCTGCTGCGGCTGCCGCACGAGCTCAAGCAGGTCTGGCGCGAATGGCTGGAGTTGCACTATCCCGAGCGCGCCGCGCACGTGATGAGCCTGATCCAGCAAATGCGTGGCGGCAAGGACTACGACAGCGGCTTCGGTACCCGCATGCGCGGCGAAGGGCCGTTCGCCCAACTGATCGGCCAGCGCTTCGCGAAGGCCCACCGGCGCCTGGGTTACGGGCGGCTGCCGCCACTGGATGGCACGCGGTTCGTTGCACCACGCAAGCCGTCGCCGCAAGGCGAGCTGTTCTAGGGCAGGCGTCCGTTGCTCAACTGCCGAATGACGGCAGCAGCGGACCGCCGAGCCACAGCCAGCGCGTCATCCAGGCGCTGACCAGGGCAACCACCACTGTCAGTGGGACGCCGATCCGCACGAAGTCGCCGAACCGGTATTGCCCGGGCCCGAGGATCAGCAGGTTGCCGTGGTGGCCGATCGGGGTCAGGAACGCGACCACCGCGCCGAGCGCCGTGCACACCACGAATGGCGTGGGGGCCACGCCCAGCGACTGCGCCAGTTCGATCGCTATCGGCCCCAGCAGGACGGTGGTGGCCGAGTCCGACAGGATCTGGGTCAGCAGCGCTGCCATGGTGAACAGCACCAGCAGCACCGCCAGCACCGGCCAGTCGGCGACCACGTTGCGCAGGCCGGAGGCCAGCAGCTGCGCGGTGCCGGTCTGTTCCATCGCGATGCCGAGCGGGATGACGCCGGCAATCAGGACGAACACCCGCACGTCGATCTCGCGGTAGGCCTGGCCGATGTCGACGCAGCGCGTGGCGACGATTGCGACCGCGCCGAGCAGGAATGCCAGCGGTACCGGCAGCCATTCGGTCACCGCGGCGATGATGGTCACCCCGAGGATCGCCAGCGCCAGCGGTGCGCGCTGGCGGCGCTTGGCCTCGCCGGCGAACGGCACCAGCATCAGGAAGCCGTGGTGGGTCGCCAGCTCGGCGAACCGCGCCGGCCGGCCCCACAAAACGAGAAGGTCGCCTTCGCGCAGGCGGGCGTCGGCCAGCCGCGGCGCCATGTCCGCGCCACGTCGCCACAGGCCGGCGATCACCGCCTTGAACTGGTTGGAGAAATCCAGCTCGCGGATGCTGCGGCCGATGAACTCCGAACCCGGTGCCACCACTGCCTGCACCAGCTGCAGGTCGTCGGCCTCGCCCGGGTCGCCGTCGCGGGTCTTGGCAGTGAACTTGGCGATCGGATACAGGTCCAGCCCGGTATCGTCGTGCAGCGAGGCCAGCGCGTCGGCCGAAGCCTCCACCAGCAGCACGTCCCCGCTGATCAGCGGGCTGCTGGGGCCGAGGTCGCGGCGCACCCGGCCGTCGCGCAACCAGCCGATCATCCGGAACTTGTCGCCGAGCGTCTTCTGCAACTCGGCCAGCGGGCGCGTGCTCCAACGCGAACCGTCGGTCACCAGCAACTCGGTGCGATAGCGGTCCAGCCGCAGGTACTCGTCGTCGCCACCGGAACCGCTGCGCTTGGGCAGCAGCCAGCGCGCCAGCAGCATGTAGACCACGCCGATCACGACCAGCGCGATGCCGATCGGGGTGATCGAGAAGATCCCCAGTCCCTCGGCGCCGGTGCGCTCTAGCATGTTGTCGGCCAGCAGGAACGCCGGTGCGCTGACCAGGGTCAGGCAGGTGCCGAGCGAGGCGGCCAGCGACATCGGCATCAGCAACCGCGACACCGACAGCCCGCGTGCCTTGGCGAACCGCGTGAGGATCGGAAGCATCATCGCCGTCACCATCACGTGGTGGGTGAACGACGCCATCGCCGCGACGGCCGGCATCGTTACCGCGATCGCGCGCGACTCGCTCTTGCCCGACGCGCGACCGATCCACTGGCCGATGTGCTCGGTGATGCCGGTCGCCGCCAGCCCACCGGAGACCACGAACACCGCGGCGACGATGATCGCCGGCTCGCTTGCGAACCCCGACAGCGCCTGGTTCTCGTCGAGGATGCCGGTCACCACCAGCGCCAGCAGCACCAGCATGGCGCTCACGTCGATGCGCAGGCGCTCGCTGACGAACAGGTAAAGCCCGCCCGCCAGGATCAGCAGGAACATCACCTGTTGCAATGTGAACGGGCCCAGGTCCATGGACGGCATTGTGCGGTACATCGCGAAATCACGCACCGCGATGCACCGGCCCGTCACGACCGCAACCACTACACTCCACCGAAAACCCGTCCGCGAGCCAATGCCCCAGTCCGCCACCAGCCCTACGACCGCCACCGGAGACGACTGCTTCCGCGTGGCGATGGCCGCGTCGGGCATCGGCATGGCGATCGTCGACCTCGACGGGCGCTGGCGCGAGGTCAACCCGGCGATCGGGCGCATGCTCGGATGCAACGCCGAGACGCTCGTTGGCAAACCGGTCACCGAGTCGATCCACCCCGAGGACCGCGGACTCACCCTTGACGGCATCGCCGGTTTGATCGACGGCCGCCAGCGGGTGATCGACAACCGGAAGCGCTACCTGCGCGCCGACGGCAAGCCGATCTGGGTGCACACCAATGCCGCGCTCATGCGCGATGCCGATGGCGCGCCGCAGTACCTGGTCGTGCAGTTGCGTGACGTCACCGCCGAGCACGCCGCGCGGGCGGTGTTGCAGGAGGCCGCGCGCGAACGCGCCGCCGCGCTGGATGCCTCCACCCGGCAGCTGCAGCTGTTCGCCGACGCGGTCGCGCACGACCTGCGCGCGCCGCTGCGATCGATCGAGAGCTTCTCCCGACGGCTGGCCGCACGCGCCGGTGACAGCCTCGACGAGACCAGCCGCGACCACCTCGACCGCATCCTCAACGCCGCCTCGCACATGACCAGCCTGCTGGCCGCGCTGGCGGAGCTGTCGCACGTGACCGGGGTCGAGCTCCGGCCGCGCCCGGTCGACCTGGGCCTGCTGGCCGAGTGGGTGCTGGCCGAGTTGCAGGAAGCCGAGCCGGACCGCGCGGTCGAGCTGCACGTCCAGCCGGGCCTGCAAGCCCACGGCGACGAGCGGCTGCTGAAGCTGCTGCTGGGACAGTTGCTGGACAACGCCTGGAAGTTCTCGCGCGAGCGGGAAAAGGTCTGGATCGAGGTCGCCGGCGAGCCGCTCGACGGCGGCCTGCGACTGGTGGTGCGCGACGCCGGTAGCGGTTTCGACATGCGATATGCTCACAAACTGTTCCAACCGTTCCAGCGCCTGCACGGGCCGGACGAGGGGGGCGGCCATGGACTCGGGTTGGCGATAGCAGAGCGCATCGCCGAGCGACATGGCGGCCGCATCACGGCGCAATCGGAGCCGGGTGCCGGTGCCACCTTCAACCTAGAACTGCCAGCCGCCCCGCCCGAGGCGCCGGCCGTGGAAGAACCCGAGTGATGCACAAGGACATCCTGCTGGTCGAAGACAACCCCGACGACGTCGAGCTGACCCGGCTCGCATTCGACGAGGCCAAGATCGCCAACCGCCTGGTGGTGGTCGGCGACGGCGCCGAGGCGCTCGATTACCTGTTCGCCCGCGGGCGGCACGAGGGCCGCGACCCCGGGGACCTGCCCTCGATCGTGCTGCTCGACCTCAACTTGCCGAAGGTCGACGGGCGCGAGGTGTTGCAGGCCATCCGTGCCAACGAGGCGACCCGCACCCTGCCGGTGGTGGTGCTCACCACCAGTACCGAGCCGTTCGACGTCGAGGCCAGCTACGCGCTCGGCGTCAACAGCTACATCCAGAAGCCGGTCGACTTCGAGCAGTTCGTGTGGGCCGTCAAACAGGTCGGGCTGTACTGGCTGGTGCTCAACCACCCGCGCTGAGCCGCACTCGATCCGGCAACCTCAACCGCCGAACAATTTCTCCGCCCGCTGGAACAGCACCCAGCTGGTGGCGATGAACTTGTCGCCGCCGTCCGGGCGGTTGCCGCGGTGGGTGTGGGTGAAGGCGGCCGGCGCGATCAGCAGCGAACCGGTGCGCGGCGCGACCTTGCGCTGCTGGTAGAGGAACTCGGTCTCGCCCTGGCCGAAACCGTCGTTGAGGTAGACCGTCCACAGCAGGTGGCGGTGCAGCGTCTCGGCGTGCGGATCGCGCGGATACAGCTCGCAGTGCCAGTAGGGATACCCGCCACGGCCGGCGGTGTAACGCTGCAGGTTGATCGCACCCGGGCGCAGCACCGTCTGCACCACCGGCGCCAGCGCCGCGTCGTCCATCGCCCGCAGCCGCTCGGGGGTCAGCCGGTGGCGGCTGCCGTCGGCATCGGCCACCTCCAGCATCAGTGGTGCGATCAGCGCGTGCGGCCAGCGACGCAGATAGCGCAGCACGCCCTTGAACACCGCCTGGTTGAGCGCGGCCTCCGCGTCGCGCCATTCCGGCCGCCCGCTGATGGTCAGGTCCACGCTGTCCTTGAGCTCGACGTGCACGCCGCCGCCAACCCGGCCGGGCACGGCGGCGCCGCTGGCCTGGAAGCGCTCGATCCAGGCACGGCAGTGGGCCGGGTCCAGTGCATCGGGGATGACCTCGATGAAGTCGGCAGGCGCCTCGTCGGCGTTGGGGGACGGCGTGGAGTTCATACGCGCGCGTATACGCAATGGGACAGGAAAGCGGACATCCTCGCACGCGATTGCCGGGTTGCAGTAAGGCAACGGCGCGCGCGCTGCCGTCCCGATGGGCGCGACACGCGCGTGACGGCGGTGTCCACGCGCTGACCGGGGGATTCGGGGGAATCGACGGGCGCGCAAACGTTGCACCGCCGCAACATTCCGGTAGTACGCGCGGGGCAACCCGTCGAGTCTGATCCAGAAAATCCAATGGATTCATGCGTTTGCATGGATGGCACGGAACTCGCGTTGGACCCTCCGCCGCCGCGGTGCAGACCCGCGCCGCGGACTTTTCCGGGGGCTCCATGTCAATCGCCGTCGTCATCCTTTCCAAGCGCGTGCTCCGCGCGGCCGCCGCCCTTGCGGGCCTGGTGGTCGTTCCGGCCGTCTGCGCGCAGGACGCGCCTTCGACCGCGCCGGGCACCGGTCCGGACCCGGTACTGATCGTCACCCGCACGGTCCAGCCGCGGATCGCCTACCGCGGGCTGCCGCGCGACCAGAACCCCGTGCATACCCAGGCCACCGTGTTCCCGGCGCAGGTGTTCCATCGCACGCTTGATGGCGTACTCGGGCAACTGGTCGGCGACGACGCCCTCAACCAGACCGCCTCGGCAGGCGTCGCCGGCTTTACCACCGGCCCGGCAATGACCGACGCCACCGGCCAGCTGGGGACGGCCGTGGTCATGGGCACTTCGCCGACCGCGCTGCAGGGCGGGATCGCCGGCACGGTCGGCGGCATCGGCGGCGCCGGTGGTCCGATCGGCCGCGCGACCGGCGGTCTGGCCGGCACTATCACCGGGGCGTTGCTGCCGGTGCTTGGCGCGGTCGGCGGGTCGGAAGGAACCGGCGGGCCGTGACCCTGCGAGCCTCCACCACCACCCTGGCGGCCGCGCTCGTGCTCAGCGCCCTTGCCGCACCGGCGGCGGCCGACGACCGCGCGGTGATCGAAGGGCAGGCTGCCGCCGGCACAAGCGGACGGATCGCGGTCAACCAGGCGGCTGGCACCGGCAATGCGCAGGCCAACCTCGCGGCGATCGCGATCGCCGATGGCGGCACCGGACTGGTCGGACTGCAGGCGCGGCAACAGCCAACCGCCGGCGCGCTCGACCGGGCCGCCAGCGCACAGCTGCGCGACGGCGCGTTCTCCGCCAGCCAGGGCCTGCTGTCGGTCAACCAGGTGGCCGGCAGCGGCAACGCGCAGGCCAACCTCTTCGCGATCGGACAGCTCGGCAGCCCTGCCGTGGCGCTGGTCGCCGGCGTCGATGACGCCGCCCTCGCCGGCGTCGCCGGCGATACCACTTCTGGGGGAGCCCAACCCACGTCCCGGCCCCGCGAGGCGTTCATCGCCGATGACGCCTTCCGCGGCAGCCAGGGCGTGGTCCAGGTCAACCAGACGGCGGGGGTCGGGAATTCCTCGACCAACGCCATCGTGCTCCAGCTGCCTGGCGGCACGCCTTGACGCTGCATCCGCACCACCCACGACAGGAGAGAGAAACCATGAAACTCAGCCACACCCTGATTGCCGCCAGCCTGCTGGCGATTGCCACCCCCGCGTTCGCGGCGGGCGACGACGCCGACATCTACAGCGACTGGGACATGTACAACAGCATCTACGTGATCGGCGAAGTGTTCGTGTCCGGCACCATCGACGTCGCCAGCGAATCGGCGGCGGTGGTCGACCAGGACCAGACCACCCTGGCCAACTGGTCCACCGGTGACGGCGACAACACTGCCAGCGCCAGCGAGGACGCCCTGAGCGGCGCGCTCGGCAACATCGGCGCCAACATCGCCGCCGGCGTGGGCAACGCCCAGGCCAACGACGCCGCGCTGGCGTCGGTCGACGGTGAGGCGGTGTTCGCCTCGGCGATGCTGTTCAACAACCAGACCACCGCGGCCAACCTCGGCACCGATGCGTTCGAGGCCGATGCCGGTCTGTTCTACGACGCCAGCGTGTCCGACAACGTGCTCGCCAGCGCCGCCGGCAACATCGGCCTCAACGTCGCCGCCGGCGTCGGCAATGCGCAGTCCAATGCGCTCGCCGCCTCGGTCAACAGCTCGGGCAACGTCGCCAGCGCCTCGGCCGACAGCGAGCAGCTGACGGAGATGAACGACGTGGTGGCCGGGATGGACCTGGACAACACCGCATCGCTTTCGGGTTCGGCCTTGTCGGCCGCGGTCGGCAACATCGGCGTCAACATCGCCGCCGGTGTCGGCAACGCGCAGCACAACGGCCTGTCGATCGCGGTCGCCTCCTGCGGCACCTGCAACTGATCCCCTGACCTGACGCCCGACGGGGCGGCCCCGGCCGCCCCATCCACGACACCATCCACGCAAGGAACCACCCTATGAAGATCAAGACGACCCTGCTCGCCGCCGCCCTGGTGGCCTTCGCCGCGCCCGCCTTCGCAGAAGGCGACGACGCAACGATCTACAGCGACTGGGACATGTTCAACAGCATCTATGTCATCGGCGATGTGTTCGCCAGTGGCGAGATCAACGTCTCCAGCGAGTCCGCCGCCCTGGTCGACCAGGACCAGACCACCGACGCCAACTGGTCGTACGGCGACGGCGACAACACCGCGTCCGCCGCCGACGATGCGTTGAGCGGCGCGCTCGGCAACATCGGCGCCAACATCGCCGCCGGCGTGGGCAACGCCCAGGCCAACGACGCCGCGCTGGCGTCGGTCGATGGCGAGGCCGTGTTCGCGTCGGCGATGCTGTTCAACAGCCAGACCACCATCGGCAACATCGGTGGCGAGCTCATCCCCGACGACGGCATCGCCTACGACGCGTCGGTCAGCGACAACGTGCTCGCCGGCGCCGCCGGCAACATCGGGCTCAACGTGGCGGCCGGCGTCGGCAACGCCCAGTCCAATGCGCTGGCGGCCTCGGTCAACGGCTCGGGCACGATCGCCAAGGCCAGCGCCGACAGCGAACAGGTGACCGCCATCAACACCGCCGAGGCGTTTTTCGACCTCGACAACGACGCCTCGCTGAGCGGCATGGCGCTGTCGTCAGCGGTCGGCAACATCGGCGTCAACATCGCCGCCGGCGTCGGCAATGCCCAGCACAACGGGCTGTCGATCGCGGTCGCGTCGTGCGGCACCTGCGATTGATGCAACACCCGGCGGGGCGGCCAGCCGCCCCGCCATCCATACCCTTTGAGGGGGTAACGACATGAAGACCCGACTCACCATCCTTGCACTGGCACTGGCGGGATTCGCGGCACCGGCCCTGGCCGAAGGCGACGACGCCACGATCTACAGCAACTGGGACATGTACAACAGCATCTACGTCATGGGCGACGTGTTCGCCACGGGCGAAATCGACGTGTCCAGCGAATCCGCCGCGCTGGTCGACCAGGACCAGGCCACCGAAGCCAACGGCTCCTTCGGCGACGGCGACAACAGCGCCTCGGTCACCGGGGACGCCCTGACCGACGCACTGGGCAACATCGGCGCCAACATCGCCTCCGGTGTCGGCAACGCGCAGGCCAACGACGCCGCGCTCGCCTCGGTCGACGGTGACGCCGTGTTCGCCTCGGCGATGCTGTTCAACAGCCAGACCACCGCCTTCAACATCGCCGACGATGAGGACGAGAACCCCACCCAGGGCTTCTACGACGCCTACGTGACCGACAACGCGCTGGCCAATGCAGCCGGCAACATCGGCCTGAACGTCGCGGCCGGTGTCGGCAACGCGCAATCCAATGCACTGGCTGCATCGGTCAATGGCTCCGGCACGATCGCCAAGGCCAGCGCCGACAGCGAGCAGCTGACCTTCTGGAACGACCTGATCGCCGAGTGCGACCTCGACAACACCGCATTCCTCAACGGCAGCGCGCTGTCCAACGCGGTCGGCAACATCGGCGTCAACATCGCCGCGGGCATCGGCAACGCACAGCACAACGGCCTCTCGATCGCGGTGGCGTCGTGCGGCACCTGCACGCCTCCGCCGGATCCGTGCCTGGTCTGTGAAGGCGACTGATCCGGACGACCGGATCCAACCGCGCGCGACGTAGCTGTCGTGCATGAAAGTGAAACCGGGCCGGCGGAGATCCGCCGACCCGGCAACAAGGAGCCACCGCAAGCATGAAGCCGCTGATGCAAATCCTGATCTCCGTGGGCCTGTTGGCCGGGCTTTCGCTTGCGCCGGGCGCCGGCCACGCGCAGACCGCTTTCAACGCCGGCCAGCTGGGCACCGCGCCGGTCAGCAAGCAGGTCAGGACCTTCCGCGACCTGCGCTTCCGCGAACTGATGCCGCAGCAGTACGACTTCAGTTGCGGCTCGGCGGCGCTGGGCAGCGTGCTGCAGTACGGCTACGGCATCGAGACCGACGAGCAGGAAATGATCCGCCGGATGATGGTCGGGGTCGATCCCAGGCAGGTGGTGCAGAACGGCTTCTCGATGCTGGACATGAAGCGCTACGTCGAGACGCTCGGCCTGCGCGCCCACGGTTTCAAGATCGAGCCCGACGCGCTCTACCGGTTGCAGATGCCGGTGATCGCGCTGCTCGACCTCAAGGGCTACAAGCATTTCGTGGTGGTGAAGGGCGCCGACGCCGGGCGTGTCTTCGTCGCCGATCCCGCGCTCGGCCACCGGGTGATGAACGAGCGCGATTTTGTCGAGGGCTGGAACGGGATCGTGCTCGCCGTGGTGGGCGACCGACCGATGGATCCGGACTCGTACCTGGTCAACAGCCGCAGTTCGCCTGCGCTCCAGCGCCGGGTCGACGCACTGGACCGAGCCACCACGCCGCCGCGCGTGGTCGAGTTCGGCCTGGTCCACGCCGACCTGTTCTGAGCACATCGCGGCTTCCGTAAACGAGGTTTCCATGAACCGACATACACTCCCCCGTGCCCTGTTCTGGATCCTCGTGGCAGGCGCGGGCCCGGCATTTGCCGGGTCCGCCCTGCCTCCTCTGCGTGCCCAGCTGGTCGACGACGCGACCCTGTCCGAGGTCAGCGGCAAGTTCTACGGCGCCAACATGCTGGTCGGCCTTCGGATCGACCTGGTGTCCACCCTGCACAACGCACAGGGCGGCACCGCACATGCCACCGGCACGCTGCAGGTGGTGCCCGACGGCAACGGTGGCTACCTGGTCCAGGTCCACAGCGAAAGCGGGTCCGGCGCCGGCAGCGGTCTCGCGCCGGCCGGCGGACAGCAGGCCGGCGGTGGCGAACACCTGCAGGTCCAGGGCATCGGCCAGATCGCGCAGATCGCCGGTGACGGCAACCGGTTGGGCAACATCACCTCGATCAGCTTCACGCCCGCCGCGGGCGCCGGCGGCACCTTCAACGGCCTCGCCAGCAGCGCGAGCACGGCTGGGCCGATGACGGCGAGCATCAGTTTCGACCCCGCCCTCGGCGCCAGCCTGAGCATCACCGGGCCCGGGGCGCTGCTGTCGCAGCACATCGGTGGCGACGCTGCCAATGGCTCGATCCGGCAGCTCGGCCAGATAGCGGGCGACAACGTCACCGGGCACAACCAGCTGCGCCTGCAGCTGTTCACTGCCGCCATGCCCGACAGCTGGCAGCAGCACCTGGGCATCAAGCAGGCACTGGCCGGAATGGATGGAGTCGGCCGTTGATCAGGGGGGCCGCGTGGAACGCGCGGAGAGTCATTCCAGGGATGCCCCGATCATGCGTTTGAACACCCCGTCGCCCGTTGCCCGGCCGCTGTTCCTCGCCATCGCGCTTGCGCTCGGCAGCGGCGCGGCCCACGCCGCGGATCCCGCGAGCGATGCAGCCACCAACGAACTGCTCCGGCAGATGAGCGAGCAACTCGGGCGCCAGCAGGCCGAGATCGACAGCCTGCGCCAGCAGGTGGATGCGTTGCTGATGGAGCAGCGCGGCCGAGGTCTTACGTCCACGCCC
The DNA here is from genome assembly GCF_907164845.1 of Lysobacter luteus. NCBI lineage: Bacteria > Pseudomonadati > Pseudomonadota > Gammaproteobacteria > Lysobacterales > Lysobacteraceae > Novilysobacter > Novilysobacter luteus. Next base: position 3,291 of record NZ_OU015430.1, on the reverse strand, counting down.
GGGCCGCAGTCGGTCGAGCAGGACGCCGCCGCGCAGGAGACCGCGCGTGCGGCGGGCCAGCTGGCGACGCAGGAGTCGCCGCCCACCGACCCGCAGCAGCCGTTGCAGGTCGGCGAGGCGCGCCGGGACGAGGACGAGGAGCGCCGCGAACAGGAGAAGGCGCTGGTGGTGCGCGAGCACGCGCCGCTGTTCGAGCGCCGCTTCACCTTCGAGACCGGACTCAACTACAGCTACTACGACCGCCGGCAACTCGCCCTCAGCGGGTTCCTGGCACTCGACGCCATCTTCCTCGGCACGCTCAACCTCGACCAGACCAAGGCCAGCGTGATGACACTGGACGTGTCCGGGCGTTACGGGCTGACCGACCGCTTCAGCATCGAAGGCAACATCCCCTGGGTCCAGCGCGACACCCGGTTCGTCAGCGGCGGCGCCGGCGGTGCCTCCACCGAGATCAGCGAGGTGCAGCTGAGCTCGAGCGGCATCGGCGACGTCAGTGTCGCGGCCTACTACCAGTGGGTGAAGGAGTCGGCCACCTGGCCCGACATCGTGACCAGCCTGCGGGTGCGCGCGCCAACCGGGCGCCACCCCTTCGGCCTGAAGCTGATCATGGCCGACGAGGACAACAACAATCTCAACATCCCGGAGGACCTGCCGACCGGCACCGGCCTGTGGAGCGCGACCTTCAACGTCTCGGCGCTGCGTACCTACGACCCGGTGATCCTGTTCGGCAACCTGGGATACACCATCTACCGTCCGGAAGAGTTCGACGACATCTCGCCGGTGCTCGACCAGGTCTCGCCAGCCGAGGTGTCGCTGGGCAACACCATCCAGCTGAGCGCCGGCATGGCGATCGCGCTCAACGACCGCTCGGCGATCAGCTTCAGCATCGGCAGCGCGTTCTCGGCCGCCACCCACACCACGTCGCCCGATGGTTCGGAGATGCGGGTGCCGGGCAGCTCGAGCAACAGCTCCACGTTCAACGTCGGTGGCACCTACGCCCTGCGGTCGGGCTGGACGCTCAGCAGCCAGGCGACCATCGGCCTGACCCCCGACGCACCCAACTTCGTCATGGGCCTGCGCGCCTCGCACACGTTCTGACCGGTCCACGCAGGCACCAACGCAAAGCGCCGCAACCGATCACCGTTGCGGCGCTTTGCCGTGACACGTCGGGGCGGGTTCAGAAGATACGTACCGACCGGTCGTTGCCGTCGGACTCGCTTTCGCGCAGACCGTGGCGCCCCATGAGCCGGTACAGCGTCACCCGCGAGATCGCCAGTTCGCGCGCGGTGTCGATCAGGCGACCGCGGTTGCGCTGCAGCGCCTGTTCGATCGCGCAGCGGGTGGCCGCGTCGCGGATGTCCTCAAGCGTCGGCGGCGGTCGTGACGCGGGTCCGTCGATATGCAGGTCCTCGGCGGTGATCAGGCGTCCCTCCGCCATCACCACCGCCTGTCGCACGCGGTTGATCAGCTCGCGCACGTTGCCCGGCCACGGGTGGCTGTGCAGCGCCTGGCGTGCGCACGGGGCGAAGCCCTTCAGCGCGTGCTGGCCTTCGTCCGAGTAACGCTTGAGCGCGTGGTCGGCGAGCTTGTCGATGTCCGCGCCGCGGTCGCGTAGCGGTGGCTGCTGCAGCCTGAGCACGCAGAGCCGGTGGTAGAGGTCGGCGCGGAAGCGGCCCTCGTCGACGGCGTGCTCGAGGTCGTGGTGGGTCGCCGAGATGATGCGCACGTCGACGCGGATCTGTTCGTGGCCACCGAGCCGCTCGAAGCTGCCCTGCTGCAGGAACCGCAGCAGCGACGCCTGGCTTTCCAGTGGCAGGTCGCCGATCTCGTCGAGGAACAGGGTGCCGCCGTTGGCCATCTCGAACCGGCCCAGCTTGCGTTGCTGCGCACCGGTGAAGGCGCCGCGCTCGTAGCCGAACAGCTCGGACTGCACCAGCTCGTGCGGGATCGCCCCGCAGTTGATCGCGACGAAGGGATGCGCATGGCGATGCGAATGCCGGTGCACCGCCATCGCCGCGAGTTCCTTGCCCGTGCCGGTCTCGCCGGCAATGAACACCGGCGCCTCGGTCAGCGCGGCCTTGCGCAGCGTGCGGTTAAGGGCCTGCATCGCCGGGCTGTCGCCGATCATGTCGTCGCTGCCCGCGCTGCTGACCCGGTCGACCCGGCCGCTGCCGAGCCGCGCCATCCCGTGCGCGTGGCCGATGACGGTGTTGAGCACGCCTTCGGGGCAGGGCAGGGTGACGTAGTCGTAGCAGTAGTCGCGGATCAGCCGGCGCACCGGCTCGTCGCTGAGCTGGCCGGCGTCCACGCCTGCCACCCAGCCGATGTTGCCGGCCGACAATGCATCGCCGAACTCGGCCAGGTCGTGCTCGGAAAACCCCTCGCGCAGGTCCAGCAACGCCGCGTACGGATGCCCGGGCCGGGACTGCAGCAGTTTCATCACCTGTCGCGCGTCCGGCGCTCGCCGCAGCGCCCAGCCCATCCGCTGCAGGCCGCCGAGCGACAGCACGCGCCCGGCACCGCCGCGCGTCACGTAGATCAGGTCGCGCGCATCCTTGCACTGCACGGTGCCACCGTGCACTTCATCGTTGGCCACTCCCTCGCTCCTTGCCCCATCGCGCCCTCCGCGCCGACTCTCCCGGGGCAAGTCAATCCAACGCGAGTGGCCGCCGCGAACGGTCAGCGGCGGCCATTCGGGTCCAGCAAGCGCGCCGGTTCAGCCGACCGCCGCGGCGGCGGCGCGATCGTGTTCGAGGTGGTATCCCACCGCGGCCTCGACCTCGGCCCGGGATCCCAGGAACACCGGCACCCGCTGGTGCAGTCCGCTGGGCTGGACCTCCATCATTCGGGCCCGGCCGGTGCTCGCGGCGCCACCGGCCTGCTCGACCAGGAAGCTCATCGGGTTGGCCTCGTACATCAGCCGCAGCTTGCCGCCCTTGGCCTCGCACTTGGCGTCCAGCGGATAGCTGAAGATGCCGCCGCGGGTCAGGATGCGGTGCACGTCGGCCACCATGCTGGCGACCCAGCGCATGTTGAAGTCCTTGCCGCGCGGACCGGTGGTACCGGCCAGCAGGTCGGCGATGTAGGCCTGCATCGGCGGCTGCCAGTGGCGCTGGTTGGACATGTTGACCGCGAACTCACGGGTCTCTTCCGGGATCCGCATGCCGCGGGTGGTCAGCATGAAGCTGCCGATCTCGCGGTCAAGGGTGAAGGCGTGGGTGCCGTGGCCCACGGTCAGCACCAGCGTGGTGTTGGGCCCGTAGGTGCAATAGCCGGCGGCGACCTGCGCGG